>DATKLG010000048.1:0-69613 GCA_035542535.1 Steroidobacteraceae bacterium | reverse complement strand
CTGGTAATTGCGCACGGCTTCCTCGCCAGGCACGTCCCACGAGATGTCCGAGAGGTGCACGAGCCCGTCGATGTTGCCCGGCAGGCCGATGAAGATGCCGAAGTCGGTGATCGACTTGATCTGCCCGGAGACCTTGTCGCCGCGGTTGTAGTTCTCCGCGAACTCCTTCCACGGGTTGGCCTTGCATTGCTTGAGGCCCAGGGAGATGCGGCGGCGCTCCTCGTCCACGTCGAGCACCATGACCTCGACTTCCTGGCCGGTGTGCACGACCTTCGCGGGATTGACGTTCTTGTTGGTCCAGTCCATCTCGGAGACGTGCACCAGTCCCTCGACGCCGTCCTCGATCTCGACGAACGCGCCGTAGTCGGCGATGTTCGTGACCTTGCCGAACACGCGCGTGTGCGGCGGATAGCGGCGGGCAATGTTCTCCCACGGATCGGCCCCGAGCTGCTTGAGCCCCAGGCTGACACGCGAGCGCTCGCGATCGAACTTGAGAATGCGCACATCGATCTCGTCGCCGACCTTGACGACCTCGGACGGATGCTTGACGCGCTTCCAGGCCATGTCGGTGATGTGCAGCAGGCCGTCGATGCCGCCGAGGTCGACGAACGCGCCGTAGTCGGTCAGGTTCTTGACCGTACCGCGCACCACCGAGCCTTCCTGCAGGTTGTCGAGCAGCGCCGAGCGCTCCGCCGAGAACTCCTGCTCGACGACCGCGCGGCGCGACACCACCACGTTATTGCGCTTCTGGTCGAGCTTGATGACCTTGAACTCGAGCGGCTTGCCCTCGAGGTACGAGGTATCGCGCACCGGGCGCACGTCGACCAGCGACCCGGGCAGAAACGCGCGAACGTTCTCGATCTCGACCGTGAAGCCGCCCTTGACGCGGCCGGTGATGACGCCGGTCACGATCTCGGACTTGTTGAACGCCTCCTCGAGCCGCGTCCAGGTGCGGGCGCGCTTGGCCTTCTCCCGCGACAGGCGGGTCTCGCCGGTTCCGTCCTCGACCGAGTCGAGGGCCACCTCCACCTCGTCGCCGGCCTTGACCTCGACCTCACCGCGCTCGTTCTTGAACTGCTCGAGCGGGATGACGGCCTCGGACTTGAGGCCCACGTTGACGATGACTACGTCGGGGGTGACATCCACCACGAGCCCGGTGAGGAGCATGCCGGGGCGGATGCGTTGATTGGCTAGACTTTGCTCGAAGAGCTGGGCAAAACTTTCTGACATACCTTCACTTTGCACGCTATGCGTGCCGACTCTGGACCCCATCCTCGAGGGCCAGGAAAACGTAACAGGCGTCCGCGTCCTGCAGACACCAACCTCACATAACCTTCCTGCGGTTGACCCCGAAGGCCGGTGGCCCTTATGGCCACAGGCGACGAGCGGCCCCCAGTTCCAGCACCCTTGCGACGACCGCCTCTATGTCGAGACCGGTCGAGTCGATGACGCAGGCATCGGGCGCCGGGCGCAACGGGGCGACCTGACGGGTCTGATCCCTCAAGTCCCGCTCGGCTATCTCGCGCGAAAGGGCGGGAAGGCTAACATCGGATCCCTTGTCTTTCAACTGCTTATAGCGCCGGAGGGCCCGCTCCTCGGCGGTGGCCGTGAGGAATATCTTGAGGACCGCCCCGGGGAATACCGTCGTGCCCATATCCCGGCCGTCGGCCACGAGTCCGGGGGGTTGCGCAAAGGCCCTTTGACGCTCGAGGAGCGCCGCCCGGACCGCCGGCCAGGCCGCGACGCGCGAGGCCCCGGCGCCCGCGGTCTCCGACCGGATCATGCAGCTCACGTCGCGGCCGTCGAGCTCGAGCCGCTCCTGCCCGTCGGGCCCGGAGCCGAACGTGACCTGCATGGTCCGGGCCACCTCGGCGTGGCGCGCAGCATCATCGGGCGCAAGCCCGGCGCTCGCGCCGGCCAGCGCCACCAGGCGGTAGAGCGCACCGCTGTCGAGCAGATGCCAGCCGGCGTAGCGCGCGACCGCGCGGCTGATCGTGCCTTTGCCCGAGCCGCTCGGGCCATCGATGGTGACGACGGGACAGGTGGGGGAAGCGGACATCCTTCGGGGAGCGTGGGGTCAGAGCCCCTCGATGCGCAAGCCCGCCGCGCGCGCCGTATCCACGAAGCCCGGGAAGGAGGTGGCGACGTTCGCCACGTCGAGGATCTCGATCGGCGCCGAAGCGCGCAGCGCCGCGACCGCGAACGCCATCGCGATGCGGTGATCGCCGCGGCTGTCGATCGTGCCTCCGGTGAGCCCTTCGGCGCCGCGGATCCAGAGCCCGTCGGGGAGCAGCTGATTCTCGACGCCGAGCACGGTCAATCCGGCCGCCATGGCCGCCAGCCGGTCGCTCTCCTTGACGCGCAGCTCGAGCGCGCCGCGGACCAGCGTCTCGCCGGTCGCGCACGCCGCGGCCACGAAGAACGCCGGAAACTCATCGATGGAGAGCGGCACCTCGGCCTCGGGTACCGTGATCCCGTGCAGCTGACTCGAGCGGATCTCGAGGTCCGCGACCGGCTCGGCGCCGGGCTCGCCGCCTGCGGCACGGGGGTGCACGCGGATATCGGCCCCCATGCGGCGCAGCAGCTCGAGGAGCCCGATGCGGGTCGGATTCACGCCTATGTTGGTGAGGACGAGGCCGGGGCTCCCGGCGAGGCAGGCGGCCACGATCAGGAACGCCGCCGAGGAAAAGTCCGCGGGCACGGCCACTGCGGTGGCCTTAAGGGTCTGCCCTCCCGTGAGAGCGATACTCCTTCCCTCGCGCTCGAGCTCGACGCCGAAGGCGGCGAGCATGCGCTCGGTGTGATCGCGCGACGGGGCGGGCTCGGTGAGGTGGGTGCGTCCGGCCGCCGCAAGGCCGGCGAGCAGCACCGCGGATTTCACCTGCGCGCTCGCGACCGGCAGGGTGTAGTGAATGGCGCGCAGGTGTGGTGTGCCGCGGATCTCGACCGGCGGGCGTCCGTCGTGGGTGCGGATCTGCGCTCCCATCATCGCGAGCGGCACCACCACGCGCTGCATCGGCCGCCGCATCAGCGACTCGTCCCCGACGAGCGTCGAGTTGAACCTCTGCGGCGCGAGCAGCCCGGTAAAGAGGCGCATCGCCGTGCCGGCGTTGCCCATGTCGAGCGGCGCCGACGGCGCCGTGAGCCCGCGCGGGCCGACACCGTGCACCAGCACCTCGGTCTCGCGCGGCCACTCCATGCCGACGCCGAGCTCACCCAGGGCGCGCGCGGTCGACAGACAATCCTCGCCGGCGAGGAAACCCGTGATGCGGGTGTCGCCTGCGGCGATCGCGCCGAGCATGAGGGCGCGGTGCGAGATCGACTTGTCGCCGGGTACGGTGAGCTCTCCGGCGATGCGGCCCCCGGGCAGCACACGATAACGAGCCGGCGCGCCGGCAGCGGCGTCACCGCTCACTGCACCGCCCGCGGGTAGGAGCCGAGCACGCGAAAGAGCGAGGCACGCTTCTTCAGCGCCGTGAGCGCCTTCTTCACGTGCTGCTCGTCCGCGTGGCCCTCGAAGTCGATGAAGAAGACGTAGTCCCACTTGCGCCGGTGCGAGGGGCGCGACTCGATGCGCGTCAGGCTCACCCGGTGCCGGGCGAGCGGCTCGAGCAGCCGATAGAGCGCCCCCGGCGCATCGGTGTGCCCGACGGACACGAGGAGCGTGGTGCGGTCGGCGCCGCTCGGCGCGAAGAGCTTGCGCCCGAGGACCAGGAAGCGCGTGGTGTTGTCGGCGCGGTCCTCGATCTCGGCGGCCAGGATCCTGAGCCCGTACACCTCGGCCGCGGTCTCCCCGGCGATGGCCGCGCTCCCCTTCTCATCGCGCGCACGCCGCGCTCCCTCGGCGTTACTCGACACCGGCACCTGCTCGATCCCGGGCAGGTGCTCCTCGAGCCAGACGCGGCACTGAGCCAGCGATTGCGGGTGCGAGCACACCCGCACGATGCGCGAGAGCTCGCTCATCGCGCCCATCAGGTGATGGCGGATGCGCAGCTCCACCTCGCCGCAGATCTTGAGCGGCGAGGTCAGGAAGCGGTCGAGCGTATGGTTGATCGTGCCCTCGGTCGAGTTCTCGATCGGCACCACGCCGAAATCGGCGTTCGCCGCCTCGACCTCGTGAAACACCTCATCGATCGAGGCCAGCGGGAGCGCGCGCACCGAGTGCCCGAAATGGTTGAGCACGGCCTGCTGGGTGAAGGTGCCCTCGGGACCCAGGAACGCCACCTTGAGCGGCTCCTGCTGCGCGAGGCAGGCCGACATGATCTCGCGAAAGAGGCGCAGCACCTCCTCGTCGCGCAGCGGTCCCTCGTTGCGCTCGCGCGCCGCGCGCAGCACCTGCGCCTCGCGCTCCGGGCGGTAGAAGTCGACGGTGCGCCCCGTGGCGCCGCTCTTGGAGATGCCGACCTGCTGCGCGAGCCGGGCGCGCTCGTTGATGAGGCGCTGGATCTCGACGTCGACCGCATCGATCCGGCCGCGCATCTCCTCCAGATCGGGACGCGGCGGCGGCGCTGCTGCGCGCGCCGGCGCCGTCCGGGCGGCCCGCCTGGCGCGCGGCTTCCTCATACGATGCGCGCCGACAGCACGCCGTCGATGCTGCGCAGCTCCCCGAGGAGCTCCTCCCCCAGGGCGCCGTCCGCGTCGATCAGCGTGTAGGCGTACTCGCCGCGCGACTTGTTGAGGAGGTCGGCGATGTTGATACGGTGCACCGCGAGCGCAGTCGAGATCTGGCCCACCATGTTCGGCACGTTGCGGTTGGCGATCGCGAGGCGCGTCGTGTTCGGCAGCCGCGGCAGCACCGCCTCCGGATAGTTGACGCTGTTTCTCACGTTGCCGTTTTCGAGGAACTCGCGCAACTGGTCCGCCGCCATGACGGCGCAGTTCTCCTCCGCCTCGGCCGTCGAGGCGCCGAGGTGCGGCAGGGTGATGACCTTGGCGTGCTCCTTGAGCGCGTTGTTGGGGAAGTCGCACACATAGCCGCGCAACTGCCCCGCGTCGAGCGCGGCGATCACCGCCGCATCGTCGACGATGCCGGCGCGCGCGAAGTTGAGCAGCATCCCGCCCGGCTTCATGAGCGCCAGGCGCTTCGCGTTCACCAGCCCCCTGGTAGCCTCGTTGAGAGGCACGTGCACCGTGATCGCCTCGGCGCGCGCGAACAGGTCCTCGAGCGACAGCGCCTGCTCGACGCTTGCCGACAGCTGCCAGGCGCGCTGCACGGTGATCTGCGGATCGTAGCCGAGGACCTTCATGCCGAGGGCGAGCGCGGAATTGCATACCTCGACGCCGATCGCCCCGAGGCCGACGACACCGAGCGTACGCCCGGGGAGCTCCAAGCCGACGAACTGCTTCTTGCCCCGCTCGACTTCCCGCTCGATCGCCTCGTCGTCCCCCCTGAGGGCCCGGGTGAACAGCCAGGCCGGACCGAGATTGCGCGCGGCGAGCAGCAGGCCCGCCAGTACCAGTTCCTTGACCGCATTGGCGTTGGCCCCCGGGGAGTTGAACACCGGGACGCCCCGCCGGCTCATCTCGTCCACGGGGATGTTGTTGACCCCCGCCCCGGCACGGCCGATGGCGCGCACGCTGGGCGGAACCGCCGCGGCAGTGAGCTCGGCCGAGCGCAGCAGGATCGCGTCCGGCTCGGCAACGTCGGGCCCGACCGCGTACAGCCCGGACGGCAGCCGCTCGAGGCCGCGCGGGCTGATCTGGTTCAGGGTGAGGATGCGGTAGGTCACGAGGCGTGCACTCAGCCGCGACGTCGCTCGAAGTCGCGCATGAAGGCGATGAGCGCCTCGACTCCCTCGAGCGGCATGGCGTTGTAGATGCTGGCGCGCATGCCGCCGACTGAGCGATGACCCTCGAGGTTGATGAGGCCTGCGGCGCGCGCCTCGGTGGCGAAGGCGCCCTCGAGCGCGGCATCGGCCAGGGTAAACGGCACGTTCATCCACGAGCGGCACTCACGTGCGACGGGATTGCCATAGAAGCCGGAGCCGTCGATCGCCGCATACAGGCGCTCGGCCTTGAGGCGGTTGCGCTCGCGCATGGCGGGGAGCCCTCCCTGCGCCTTGAGCCACTTGAAGACCAGGCCCGCGAGATACCAGGCGAAGGTCGGCGGCGTGTTGAACATCGAGCCTTCGTCCGCGACGTTGCGGTAGCTCCACACCGCCGGGATGTCCTTGCGGGCGCGCCCGAGGAGGTCCTCGCGCACGATCACAACCGCGAGCCCCGACGGTCCGATGTTCTTCTGCGCGCCGGCATAGATCAGGCCGAATCGGCTCACCTCGAGCGGACGCGACAGGATGGTGGAGGACATGTCGGCAACCAGCGGCACGGCGCCGGTCTCGGGTACGTAGGGAAACTCCACTCCACCGATGGTCTCGTTCGGGCAGTAATGAACGTAGGCGGCACCGGCGCTGAGCCTCAGTGCCTCTTGCCTGGGCGCCGTCGTGTAGTTCGAGGCGCCCTCGTCGGCCGCCACGTTCACATGCGCGATGAGGCGCTGCGCCTCGGCGATCGCCCGCTTCGACCAGTGGCCGGTGACCAGATAGTCGACGCTCGCATCCGGCGCCGAGAGGTTGAGCGGGACCAGGGAGAACTGCGCTGCCCCGCCGCCCTGCATGAAGAGCACGCGGTAACCGGCGGGAACCGCCAGCAGCTCCCTCAGGTCGTTCTCCGCCTCGCGCGCCATCGCGAGAAAGGGCTTGCCGCGATGGCTGATCTCCATCACCGAGGCGCCGAGGCCGTGCCAATCGGTGAGCTCCTCGCGGGCTTGTTCGAGGACCTCCACGGGCAGCGTGGCCGGTCCGGCAGCGAAATTGAAGGCGCGCACGAGTAGCCCTACGGGGTCGTCTCTATCGCCAGGGAAGTCGGGATCTTACCAACCACTCCCGCCACGGTTAGAACTTTTGGGCCTATGAGCTAGCCCGGCCCGCCGGGTGCGGGATCCGCGGCGGCCGCAGCCTCCGCTTCGTCGTCGGCGGGCTCGAGGCTCTCGATGCGCTCGATGCCGACCAGCCGCTCCCCCGCTTCGCCGAGCCGGATCAGGCGCACTCCCTGGGTGTTGCGCCCCTGGACGGAGATCTCGTCCACGGTAGTGCGCACCAGCGTGCCGGTGGAGCTGATCAGCATGATTTCCTGGCCCGGCAGCACCTGCAGCGCCGCCACTGTGTCGCCGTTGCGGCCACCGGTCTGCAACGCGATCACACCCTGACCGCCGCGGCCGTGGGCCGGGAAGTCCTCGAGCGGGGTGCGCTTGCCGTAGCCGGCCGCGGAGGCGGTGAGCACTTCGCCTTCCCCCACGACGATGAGCGCGATCAGGTCCTGTCCGGCGCCGAGGCGGATGCCGCGCACGCCGGCGGCTTCGCGCCCCATGTAGCGCACTTCCTGCTCGTGGAAGCGGATCGCCTTGCCGCCGCTCGAGACCAGGATGATCTCGCGCTCGCCGTCGGTGATCGCGACCCCGACCAGCTGGTCGTTGTCGGCCAGATCGACCGCGATGATGCCGGTCGAGCGCGGGCGCGAGAACGAGGCGAGCGGCGTCTTCTTCACCGTGCCGGCGCGCGTCGCCATGAACACGAAGTGCTGCTCGTCGTACTGCTTCACCGGCAGCAGCGCGTTGATCTTCTCGCCCTCGCCGAGCGGCAGCAGGTTCACCATCGGCTTGCCGCGCGCACCGCGGCCGGCCTGCGGCAGCTCGTAGACCTTGAGCCAGTACACCTTGCCGCGGTTGGAGAAGCACAGCACCGTGTCGTGCGTGTGGGCGACGAACAGCTTCTCGACGAAGTCCTCGTCCTTGACCGCGGTCGCGGTCTTGCCGCGGCCGCCGCGCCGCTGCGTCTGGTACTCGGTGAGCGGCTGGCTCTTGGCATAGCCGGCGTGGCTGAGCGTCACCACCACGTCCTGCGGCTCGATCAGGTCCTCGGTGGTGAGATTCAGGTGATCGCGGCTGATCTCGGTGCGGCGCGCATCGCCGTAGGCATCGCGCACCTCGATGAGCTCGGCGCGCACGACCTCTTTGAGCCGCTCGGGACGCGCCAGGATGTCGGAAAGGTCGCGGATGCTGTCGAGCAGCGCGCGGTACTCCCCGATGATCTTGTCGCGCTCGAGGCCGGTGAGCCGGTGGAGCCGCATGTCGAGGATCGCCTGCGCCTGTGCCTCGGAGAGGCGGTAGCCGCCGCCGTTCAGGCCGAAATCGGCGCCGAGGCCCGCTGGTCGGGTCGAGATCGCGCCGGCGCGCTCCAGCAGCTCGGTCACCAGCCCCGGCGGCCAGGCACGCGTGAGCAGCGCGGCGCGCGCCTCTGCCGGGGCCGGCGCCGCCTTGATGAGCGCGATCACCTCATCGATGTTGGCGAGCGCCACCGCGAGACCTTCGAGGATGTGGGCGCGCTCGCGCGCCTTGCCGAGGTCGTAGATGGTGCGGCGGGTGACCACCTCGCGGCGATGCCGGATGAAGGCCTCCAGCATCTCCTTGAGCGACATCAGCTTCGGCTGCCCGTCCTGCAGCGCCACCATGTTGATGCCGAACACCGTCTCCATGGGCGTCTGCGCGTACAGGTTGTTGAGCACGACTTCGGTGACTTCGCCGCGCCTCAGTTCGATGACGACGCGCATACCGTCCTTGTCGGACTCGTCGCGCAGTCCGTCGGAGGCGATGCCGTCGATCAGCTTCTCGCGCACCAGCTCGGCGATGCGCTCGATGAGGCGCGCCTTGTTGACCTGGAACGGCAGCTCGGTGATCACGATCGCCTGGCGGTCCCCGCGACCGACTTCCTCGATGCTCACCCTGGCGCGCACCGACAGCCGCCCACGGCCGGTGCGGTAGGCGGTAGCGATCTCCTGCGCGCCGTTGATGATGCCGCCGGTCGGAAAGTCGGGTCCCGGCACATGCTGCATGAGACTCGCGAGCGGCACCGCCGGATCGTCGAGCAGCGCGAGGCACGCGTTGACGATCTCGGTGAGGTTGTGCGGCGGGATGTTGGTCGCCATGCCGACCGCGATGCCGGTCTGGCCGTTCACCAGCAGGTTCGGGATGCGGGTAGGCAGCACCGAGGGCTCGGTCTCGCTCTCGTCGTAGTTGGCGACGAAGTCGACCGTCTCGCGGTCGATGTCGGCGAGCAGCTCGTGCGCGATGCGGGTCATGCGCACTTCGGTGTAGCGCATGGCCGCCGGCGGATCGCCGTCGACCGAGCCGAAATTCCCCTGGCCGTCGACCAGCAGGTAGCGCATCGAGAACGGCTGCGCCAGGCGCACGATGGTGTCGTACACGGCGCTCTCACCGTGCGGGTGGTATTTGCCGATGACGTCGCCGACCACGCGCGCCGACTTCTTGTAGGCCTTGTTGTAGTCGTTGCCGAGCTCGCGCATGGCGTGCAGCACGCGCCGGTGCACGGGCTTCAGGCCATCGCGCACGTCGGGCAGCGCACGCCCGACGATCACGCTCATGGCATAGTCGAGGTAGGACTGCCGCATCTCGCTTTCGAGACTGACCGGCAGAACTTCGCGCGCGATCTCAGTCATTTACTGTCGAGTAGGGAGCCCGATCCGGGCCATGAAACAAAGGCGAAATTTTAGCACGAAGCACCGCGCGCGCCCTCACCAGGGGAGCCCCGGAAGACTCCTGCCGCGGCGCTTGACAAACCGCGTGCGAATCCGCGCGCAGACACCGATTTGAGGTGCGCGCGCACCGTGCGGCGCGCCGATATACTGCGGCCCGAGATGACACAGGCCCCCAGCACCGCCAATGCCGACCCCGGCGAGCTTGGCAAATTCGACGCCGTCGCGGCGCGCTTCTGGGACCCCCACGGGGAGTTCCGCCCGCTCCATCTGCTGAACCCCGTGCGCGCCCGTTACATCGCGGAGCGCTTCCCGCTCGCGTCCTGCCGGGTGCTCGACGTCGGCTGCGGCGGGGGACTGCTCGCCGAGGCCCTGGCGCGCACGGGCGCGGCCGTCACCGCCATCGATCTCGCGCCCGGAATGATCGAGGTCGCGCGTCTGCATGCCGCGGAAGCCGGGCTCGCCATCGACTACCGCGTCGCCGGCGCCGAGGAGCTGGCCGCCGCCGCGCCCGGCGCCTTCGATGTCGTCACCTGCATGGAAATGCTCGAGCACGTGCCCGAGCCGGCCGCCATGGTCGCGACCCTCGCCGCTCTCGTACGCCCGGGCGGGGCGCTCATCGTCTCGACGCTGAACCGCAATCTGCGCTCGTTCCTCCAGGCGATCGTCGCCGGCGAGTACCTGCTGCGGCTCCTGCCGCGCGGCACTCACGAGTACGAGCGGCTCATCCGTCCCTCCGAGCTCGTGCGCTGGGCGCGCGCCGCCGGCCTTACGCTGCTCGGCCTGCGCGGCATCGAGCTCAATCCCTTCACGGGCCACGCGGCGCTCTCGGACAGCGTGGCGGTCAACTACCTCGCGCACTTCGCGCGCCGCGACGGCGCAGCGTGAGCATGCTCGCCGCGCTGCTCTCGGTCGCCGCCGCGGGGCTGGCAGCCGGCGCGGTACTGGGCGGACTGGTCACGCACATTCGCGCCGCCCGCCGCATCGAGGCCCTGCGCGTCGAACTGACCGCGGCGCAGGTGCGCCTGGAGGCGGGCGCGTTCGATGAGGCGGGCCGCGCCCAGCTCCTCGAGCAATCGGAGAGGCGCTTGCGCGGCAGCTTCGATGCCATGGCACGCGAGGCGCTGCACGCCAACAACCAGCTGTTCCTGCAGCTGGCGCGCGAGGTGTTCGGGCGCGAGCAGACCGAGGCGCAGGGCGCGCTGAAAGAGCGCGAGGCGGCAATCGCCCAGCTGGTGTTGCCGCTGCGCGCCTCGCTCGAACGCACCGAGGCGCAGGTGCTTTCGCTCGAGCGCGAGAGGCGCGAGGCCTTCGCGGCGCTGCGGACCCAGATCGAGACCCTGAGCGGCGGGCAGGCGCAGCTCTCGCGCGAGACGCGCAACCTCGCGACGGCCTTGCGCCGCCCCGAGGTGCGCGGCCGTTGGGGCGAGTTGAGCCTGCGGCGCATCGTCGAGCTTGCCGGGCTCACCGAACACTGCGATTTCAGCGAGCAGGTGCGGGTTGCCAGCCAGGACGGCGTGCTGCGGCCGGACCTCGTGGTACACATGCCGGAGGAGCGCGATCTCGTCATCGACGCCAAGACCCCGCTCGATGCCTACCTCGCCGCGCTGGAAGCGGCGAGCGAGGAGGAGCGTGCGCTCGCGCTCAAACGCCACGCGCAGCAGGTCGAGGCGCGCGTGCGCGAGCTCGCCTCCAAGAGCTACTGGAGCCAGTTCGAGCGCAGCCCCGAGTTCGCGGTGCTGTTCCTGCCGGGCGACCAGTTCCTGTCCGCCGCGCTCGGCGAGCGCCCGGAGCTCCTCGAGAGCGCCCTCAGCCAGAGGGTCATCATCAGCACTCCCTCGACGCTCATCGCGCTGCTCAAGACCGTGGCGTACGGCTGGCGCCAATCGGAAGTCACACACAACGCGACGGTCATCCGCGACCTGGGCCAGGAGCTCTACCAGCGTCTGGCGACCTTCGAGGGGCACCTTTCCCGCATCGGGCAGCGCCTCAACTCCGCCGTGGAGGCCTACAATGCCGCGGCGGGTTCGCTCGAGCGCTATGTGAATCCACAGGCGCGCCGCTTCACGGAGCTCGGCGTCACCTCGAGCGTGCCACTTCCTGAGCTCGAGCAGATTACCCAGCTGCCGCGCAAGCTCGCGCCACCGCCGCCCGCCGATCCGGCCGGAACCGAATGAGGCCGACGAGGCCGGCGCCTTCCGCGACGCGCGCCCTCGCGTGGCTCTACGCACCGCAGACCCAGCGCCCGCTGCTCGCGGCGCTCCTCGGCATCGAGGAGGAGATCGGCACGAGTCTCACAGCCGGGGTCGATCACCAGGTGGCCCATGTGCGGCTCGAGTGGTGGCGCGGCGAATGCGCCCGCTGCGCCGAGGGAACGCCGACTCATCCCCTGACGCAGGCGGCCCTGCGCTCCTTCGACGGCCTCGATCCGGCGCCGCTCGCGGGCCTCGCGGGCCTCGTGGACACGGCGGTGTGGGATCTCGCCGCGGCTACCTTCGAGACCCGGCGCGAGCTCGCCGCCTACTGCGGACGCTGGTCGGAGGCGATGATCGTCCCGGTCGTGCGCTGCGGCGCGCCCGCGCTCGACCCCGCCGCGGGCCGCGCGCTCGGCGCCGCGCTGCGCGAGGCGGAGTTGCTCGCTCGCCTCGTCGCGGATGCGCGCGCCGGACGTCTGCGGCTGCCGCTCGATGAGCTGTCACGCGCTGGCACGGACCCGGGAAGCCTGGCGCAGCCGCCGTGGCCTGCGGCGCTCGCGACGCTCGTGCGCGAGCGGCACGCGGCACTGCGCACGGAGCTCGCGGCCGCGGTACGGGCCCTGCCGCGGGCCACCCAGCCCGCGCTGCGGGCGCTGCTGGTATGGGCGGCCATCGGCGCCGCCGGCTCGCGCCGCGCCGCGGCGCGCTTGCCGAACGCGCTGCCTGAGGGAGACGATCGCGGCCTGCTCGACGGCTGGCGCGCCTGGCGGGCGGCGCGTCGTGCAGCCGGCGGGCGCTTCGCACTCTCGTGAGACCCATCGCATGACCGACACCTTCGATCCACGTACGCACCGCGCACGCCCCGACGAGCTCGCCGGGCGCGTGATCGCCATCACCGGCGCGAGCGCCGGGCTCGGACGCGCGGTGGCGCTCGCGTGCGCGCAGCACGGCGCCGGCGTGGTCCTCATTGGCCGCGACGAAGGGCGACTCGAAGCCGTGCATGCCGAGATCGCCGCCAGCGGCGCGCCCGAGGCCAGCATCGGCGTGCTCGATCTCGAGCGGGCGCTCGCCGGCGACTACCATGCCCTGACGCAGGCGCTCGCCGAGCGCTACGGGCGGCTCGACGGCCTGCTGCACAATGCCGGAATCCTCGGGACACTCTCGCCCATCGAGCACTACGACGTGCCGACCTGGTGCCGGGTGCTGCACGTCAACCTCACGGCCGCCTTTGCCCTGACGCGTGAGCTGCTGCCGGTGATGAGGAAATCCGCCGACGCCTCGATCGTCTTCACCTCGAGCAGCGTCGGGCGGCGCGGCCGCGCCTACTGGGGCGCCTACGCGGTCTCGAAGTTCGCCCTCGAGGGGCTCGCGCAGGTGCTCGCCGAGGAGCTCGAGGGCACGAGCGCCATCCGCGTCAATACGCTCAATCCGGGCCGTGCACGCACGGCGATGCGACGCCAAGCCTATCCGGCCGAGGACTTCGCGACCGTGCCGGAGCCGGAGAAGCTCACCGGTCCCTACCTCGCGCTGTTAGGTCCCGCGAGCCGCGGCGTCACGGGGCAGGCATTCGACGCGCAGTAGCGCGGGGCGCCAGAACCGCGCTTTTGGCGCCCGGCAACCAGGCTGATACCCGAAGAAATCGCCGCAGGCGATCTTCTCCAATCAACCGAGCAGACCCGCGAGCTCATCGGGCGCGAGCTCGCGCGCCTGACCCCGCCCGAGCGCGCGTCCGAGCGCGACCGGCCCGAGCTGCGTGCGCAGCACGCGGCTCACCAGCGCGCCCTGACGCTCGAAGAGCTGCCGCACTTCCTTGCCGCTCGCGCCGCGCACGCCGACGGTGTACCAGCGGTTCGCCCCCTCGCCACCCGCAGGCTCGCAGCGCTCGACCGCCAGGTGCGCGCCGCTGTCGAGCTCGCCGCCGAGGACACCCGCGAGCTGCGACTCACCGAGCTCGCCGCGCACCCGCACGCCGAACTCGCTGCTGAGCGCGTGTACGCGGCGCTGCAGCCTGAGCGCGAGCGCTCCCCCGGAGGTCACCAGCTCGAGACCGCCATCGACACGCGGCATGGGGCTCACCGCAATGAAGCGCCGGCCGGCGCGGCTCGGCAGCCGTGCTGTCAGGTTCGCGAGCATCTCACCCGGGGAGCGGTGGCACAGGAATACGTGATCGCCCGTCGGCGCCGCGCGCGTGCGCACCAGCCGCCCGTCGAGCTTCACCTGATCGGCGGCCGTCGCGCGGGTGCCAAGCGTCGCCAGCACGCCGTTCACGCTGAGGCGGCCGGCACGTATCCAGGCCTCGACCTCGCGCCGCGAGGCGAGACCTGAGTGCGCCAACAGCTTCTGCAGCCGCTCGGGAGCCGCGCCCGCAGCAGCCGGCGCGGCGCGCGCCCGGGGCCGCGCAGCCGCAGGGCGGCGCCGCATCAGTCGTCCAGTGCGCGGGGCGCGGCGACCAGCTCGTGCGAGTCCCCGCTCCCGGCGGAGGAGCGTTCGTCCTGCGCGCCCTCCTCGCCCTCGCTCTCGCCCGTCTCGGCGGCGGCGCCCGGCTCCTCAGCGGGCAGCGCGAGCTGCAGGTTGAGCTCGCCAATCGCCCGCAGCTCCGCGAGCGGAGGCAGCTCATCGAGGCTCTTCAGGCCGAAGTAGTCGAGGAACTCGCGCGTCGTACCGAGCAGCTCCGGGTGCCCGGGCACGTCGCGATGCCCGACGACCCGCGCCCAGCCGCGCTCGATTATGGTGCGGATGATGTTCGGATTGACCGCGACGCCGCGCACCGCCTCGATCTCGGCGCGCGTGATCGGCTGGCGATAGGCGATGAGCGCCAGCGTCTCGAGGAGCGCCCGCGAGTAGCGCACGGTGCGCTCGGGCCACAGCCGCGAGATCTCCGCGGCCAGCTCGCGCCGCACCTGGATACGATAGCCGCCCGCCGTGTGCTTCAACTCGATGCCGCGGCCGGCGTACTCCTCGGCCAGCGCCTCGAGCGCCGCCTGCAGTTGCTGCGTGCTCGGGCGCGCGGCCTCATCGAACAGGCGCGCCAGCTCCGCCACCGGCAGCGGCTGGCCCGCGGCAAGCAGCGCCGCCTCGATGATGTTGCGGATGTAGGCAGGGTTCATGAAGGCTCCTCCTCCCCGGAGTCGTCGCCGGCCACCAGGTGCAGGGTGCGCCCGGCGCTCGCCGCACGCACGTGCAGTGGCGCAAAGGCTTCGGCCTGCACGATGTCGATCAGGCCCTCGCGCATCAGCTCGAGAATCGCGACGAAGGTGACCGTCACCCCCATGCGGCCCTCCTCGGGGCGGAACAGCCGCGCGAACTCGACGAAGCCGCTCGCGGCGAGCTGCGCCAGGATGTCGCTCATGCGCTCACCGACCGAGAGCCGCTCGCGCTCGATGTGGTGGTGGGCGAACATCTCCGCCCGCGCCACCACCTCCTTGAAGGCGACCAGCATCTCCTGCAGCGTCACCTGCGGCAGGGCGCGCACCACGTGCCGTTCCCTGAGCTCGGCCGAGGTGGCCCACACGTCGCGCTCGAGCCGGGTGAGGCCATCGAGCTCCTGCGCGGCGCGCTTGAAGCGCTCGTACTCCTGCAGGCGGCGCACCAGCTCGGCGCGCGGATCCTCGCCCTCCTCGCCGACGCTCGGCGGCCGCGGCAGCAGCATGCGCGACTTGATCTCGGCGAGCGTCGCGGCCATCACCAGATACTCCCCGGCGAGCTCGAGCTGCAGGTCCTGCATCAGCTCGATGTACTGCATGTACTGGCGGGTGATCTCGGCGAGCGGAATGTCGAGGATGTCGAGGTTCTGGCGGCGGATGAGATAGAGCAGCAGATCGAGCGGCCCCTCGAAGGCCTCGAGGAATACCTCGAGCGCCTGCGGCGGGATGTACAGGTCGCGCGGCAGCTGCGAGTAAGGCGCGCCGTTCACCATCGCGAACGGCATCTCCACCTGCTCCGGCGCGCTCTCCGGCGAGGGTGGCGGTGCCGGGGAGTTCGAGACCACGATAGTGAGGTTGGGTTTCATCGGCTTGAGTCTCGCGCCCCGTCAGTCGGGGCGCAGATGCATGGTACGGCGGACCTCATCGAGCGTCTCGCGCGCGGCGGCGCGCGCCTTCTCGGCGCCCTCCGCCACGATGTTGCGCAGCGTCTCGGGACTATCCTCGAACTCCTGCGCGCGCCGGCGCATGGCGCCGATCTCCTCGACGATCTTGTCGATGACCGGCTGCTTGCAATCGAGGCAGCCGATGCCGGCGCTGCGGCAGCCTTCGCTGGCCCACTTGCGGGTGGCCTCGTCGGAGTAGATCTTGTGCAGGTCCCACACCGGACACTTGTCCGGATCGCCGGGATCGGTGCGCCGCGCGCGCGCCGGATCGGTTTTCATGGCACGCAGTTTCTGCGCCACCGCCTCCGGATCCTCCCTGAGGCCGATGGTGTTGCCGTAGGACTTGGACATCTTGCGGCCGTCGAGCCCCGGCACCTTGGGAGACGCGGTGAGCAGCACCTGCGGCTCGGGCAGTATCGTGACGCCGGTGCCCTCGAGGAAGCCGAGCAGGCGCTCGCGATCGGCGACCGTGATGCGGTTGTTGCTGTGGACCAGGGCGCGGGCACGCTCCAGCGCCTCGGCGTCGCCGCCCTCCTGGAACTTGCGGCGCAGCGACCGGTAGGTGGTCGCGTTGCGCGAGCCGAGACTCTTGACGGCCTTCTCGGCCTTGGCCTCGAAATCCGGCTCGCGGCCGTAGATGTGGTTGAAGCGGCGTGCGGTCTCGCGCGTCAGCTCGACGTGGGCCACCTGGTCCTCGCCGACCGGCACGTAGGCCGCGCGGTACACCAGGATGTCGGCGCTCTGCAGCAGCGGGTAGCCGAGGAAGCCGTAGGTCGCGAGGTCCTTCTCCTTGAGCTGCTCCTGTTGATCCTTGTAGCTCGGCACCCGCTCGAGCCAGCCGAGCGGCATGATCATCGACAGCAGCAGGTGCAGCTCCGCGTGCTCGGGTACGTGCGATTGGATGAAGAGCGTCGCCACTCCGGGATTGAGTCCGGCCGCCAGCCAGTCGATCAGCACCTCGCGCACGTGCTCTTGAAGCGACGAGGTATCGTCGTAGCCGGTGGTGAGCATGTGCCAGTCGGCCACCATGAAGAAGCACTCGTACTGGTACTGCAGCTCCACCCAGTTGCGCAGCGCGCCGTGGTAGTTGCCGAGGTGTAGCCGGCCCGTGGGCCGCATGCCGGAAAGGACACGCCGGGGCGGCGCGGGCGAGCTCACGTGCCTCCCCGCAGTGGGGCTGCGGGTATCTCGGGAATGCGGCCGTCGCTCACGCGCGCAATTATAGCGCACGCCCCATGATCGGGCCGAGCGCGCCCTTGCCCTCGCGCACGATCGTGGGCGGCGATACCGACAGGTCCACCACCGTGGTCGGCACGACGCCGCAGTCGCCGCCGTCGAGTATCGCGTCGACCTCGTGGGCGAGGCGCTGCTCGATGACGCGCGCCTCGGTGAGCGGCTGCGGATCGTCGGCGAGCATCAGCGTCGAGCTCATGAGCGGCTCGCCCAGCTCCTTGAGCAGCAGCTGCGGCACCGGGTGGTCGGGGATGCGCACGCCGATGGTGCGACGGCGCTCGTGCTGCAGCCGCCGCGGCGTCGCGCGCGTGGCGCGCAGGAGAAAGGTGTAGGGACCGGGCAGGCAGGCCTTGAGGATCCGGAACTGCCAGGTCTCGATGTGGGCGAAACGCCCGACCTGGGCGAGGCTCGCGCACACCAGGGTGAAATGATGATGACGGTCGGCCTGGCGGATGCGGCGCACGCGCTCGAGCGGGCGCTTGTCGCCGAGGTGCCAGCCGAAGGCGTAGCAGGAGTCGGTCGGGTAAGCGATGAGGCCGCCGGCGCGCACCACCTCGGCGGCGCGGCGGATGAGACGCGGCTGCGGGTCGATCGGATGCAGTTGGAGGAACTCGGTCATCCGTGACAATATACGCGGCCCTTTGTCCGGTACACCGTTGGCCCGACAGCCCACTCTCCCATGCAGGCCCTGACCGAGTTCGCGCCGCTCGTCGCGTTCGTCGCGGCGTATTACCTGCGCGGTCTGTACACGGCCACCGCGGTGCTGATGATCGCGATGCTGGCGCTGCTCGCGCTCGACTGGCTGCGCCTGAAGCGCCTGCCGCCCATGCACACGCTGTCGGCGGTGCTGGTGCTGGTGTTCGGCGGCGCGACGCTCGTGCTGCACGACAAGGCCTTCATTCAGTGGAAGCCGACGGTGTTCTTCTGGCTGGTGAGCCTCGCGTTCATCGGCAGCTTCTGGATCGGGGAGCGTACCCTCACGGAGCGGCTGCTCGGCGGCACGCTCGCGGAAGCCTACGGCGAGCGGCTGCGCGTCAGCGCGGCGCTGTGGCGGCGGCTGAACCTGCTGTGGGCCGTGTTCTACGCCCTGCTCGGCGCGCTCAACGTGATCGTGCTGCGTTACCTGAGCGAGCGTGCATGGGTGGCGCTCAAGCTGGTCGACTTCGTAGCCATGGTGGTGTTTCTCCTGGCGCAGGTGCTGTGGCTCGCCGCGCGCGCCGCACCCGCGGTGCCGCCGGCCGTGGAGGGCGGCGATGCACGGCGCGACTGAGGTGATGGCCGAGATGCGCGCCGCGCTCGAGCGCGCCTTCGCGCCGAGCAGGCTCGAGATCCTCGACGACGGCGCGCGCCACGCCGGCCACCGCGAGGCCGGCCGCGGACATTACCGCGTGCTCGTGGTGTCGGATGCCTTTCGCGGCCGGCGGCCGCTCGAGCGCCACCGCATGGTGTACCAGGCGCTCAGTCCCCTGCTCGAGAGCTCGGTGCACGCGCTCAACATCACGGCGCGCACCGTCGACGAGACCCATTGATCCTCGCAACCTACCGGGATACTCCTCATGACCATGAACCTCTCGCGTCTCCTCCTCCTGGCCGCAGCCCTCGGCGCGCTCGGCGCCTGCCAGCCTAAGTCGAGCACCACCCCGGCCGACAGCTCGCCGGCCGTGGCCACCGTGAACGGCCACCCGATCACGCGGGATTTCTACGAGTTCTATGTAAAGAACGTCACCGGCAAGACCTCGGCGGAGCTCACGCCCGACATCCGCGGCAAGCTGCTCGACAACATGGTGCGCGGCGAGGTCATCGCGCAGGAGGCCGTCAAGCAGGGCCTCGACAAGAGCGGCGACACCGCCTACATCCTCGAGCTCTCGCGCCTCAACGTGCTCGGCCAGGCGCTCGGCGACCGCTACCTGAAGGACAAGAAGCCGACCGACGCGCAGCTGCACGCCGAGTACGAGGCCTATGTCGCCGCCGCGCCCAAGAACGAGTACCACGCCCGCCATATCCTCGTGGCCACCGAGCCGTTCGCCGAGAAGCTGGTGCAACGTCTCGAGCGCGGTGAGAAGTTCGAGGACCTGGCCAAGGCCGAGTCCATGGATCCCTCCAAGGCGAGCGGCGGCGACCTGAGCTGGGTGCGTCCCGAGGCGGTACCGCCGGAGTTCATGAAGGCGCTCGAGTCCCTGAAGCCCGGCGAATACACCAAGACGCCGGTGCAGACGCCCTTCGGCTGGCACGTCATCCAGCTCGTCGAGACGCGCCCGCTCAGCCCGCAGAGTTTCGATCAGCGCAAGCCGCGCATCGAGCAGGAGCTCGAGCGCAAGACATTCAAGGACTACCTGGACGAGCTGATGCGCACCGCGCAGGTCACCAAGACGCTCGACCAGGGCGCCCCCGGAGCCGCTGCAGCGCCGGCGGCGGGAACTCCCGCGGCGGCGGCACCCGCGGCACCCGCGGCCGCGCCGAAAAACTGACGCGATCGCTCGCTGCGGGCGGCGCGGCTCGCTCAGCCGCCCTTCAGCAGCGCGCGCAGCTCCGCTTCATCGAGCACCGGGATCCCGAGCTCGCGCGCCCGCGCGAGCTTCGATCCCGCATCGGCCCCCGCGACCACGTAGCTGGTCTTCTTCGAGACGCTGCCCGCCACGCGTGCGCCGCGCGCGATGAGCGCCTGCTCCGCCTCTTCGCGGGTCATCGAGCCGAGCGTCCCGGTGAGCACGAAGGTGCGCCCGGCGAGCGGCGCCTCCTCCCCCTGGGGTGCTGCTGAGACTTCAGGCCACTTCACGCCTTCCTTGCGCAACTGCTTGATAACCTTGATATGGTCTTCCGAGGCAAAAAAGGCGGCAACGTGAGCCGCCACGATCGGACCCACGTCCTCGACGGCCTGTATCTCCTCGATGCTCGCGCGCATCAGCGCCTCGAGCGTGCCGAAGTGGCGCGCGAGCGCGAGAGCGGTGGCCTCGCCCACCTCGCGGATGCCGAGCGCGTAGAGCAGGCGCGGCAGCGTCGTGTCCCGGCTCTTGTCGATCGCCTTGATGAGATTCGCGGCGGATTTCTCTCCCATGCGCTCGAGCGCGGCGAGCTCCGCGGTGCCGAGCCGGTAGAGATCGGCGGGCGAGCGCACCAGCTCGCGCTCGATGAGCTGCTCGACCGCTTTGTCACCCAGGCCCTCGATGTCGAGCGCGCGGCGGCTGGCGAAGTGCCTGAGCGCCTCCTGGCGCTGCGCACGGCAGGTGAAGCCGCCGGTACAGCGCGCCACCGCCTCGCCCTCGACGCGCAGCACCCTCGAGTTGCACACCGGGCAGCGCTCGGGGAGCTTCACCACCGCCGTCGCGGCCGGGCGGCGCTCCGCCACTACGCTCACGAGCTCGGGGATGACGTCCCCGGCGCGCCGCACGATCACCGTGTCGCCGACGCGCACGTCCTTGCGATGGACCTCGTCGATGTTGTGCAGCGTCACGTTGCTCACGGTCACACCGCCGACGAACACGGGCTCGAGACGTGCGATCGGAGTGAGCGCGCCGGTGCGGCCGACGTTGAACTCGATACCCAGCACACGCGTGAGCGCCTCCTCCGCCGGGAATTTGTGCGCGATCGCCCAACGCGGCGCGCGCGACACGAAACCGAGGCGCTCCTGATCGGCCCGTGAATCCACCTTGTAGACGACGCCGTCGATCTGATACGGCAACGCGCTGCGCCGCTTGCCGAGGTCCTGGTAGTAGGCGAGGCAGCCGGCGACGCCGCGCACCGCGCGCACCTCCGGGGACACCGGCAGCCCGAGCGCCCGCAGCCACTCGAGCAGCCGCGCCTGGCCGGAGGGGAGCGGCGCGCCCTCGAGGACCCCGAGACCATAGAAGAAGGCGCGCAGCGGACGCGCCGCTGTGATGCGCGGGTCGAGCTGCCGCAGGCTCCCGGCGGCGGCGTTGCGCGGATTGACGAACACCTTCTCGCCGCGCTCGCGTGCGCGCTCGTTCATGCGCTCGAAACCCTTCAACGACATGAAGACCTCGCCGCGCACCTCGATGACGCGCGCTGCCGGCGCGGTGAGCTTCTGCGGCACCGCGCGGATGGTGCGCACGTTGGCGGTGACGTCCTCGCCGGTGACGCCATCGCCGCGGGTGGCCGCCTGGACAAAGTGTCCGTCGCGGTACAGCACGCTCACGGCGAGGCCATCGAGCTTGGGCTCGGCCATGTAGTCGAGCTCACCCGTACGCCCGAGCCGCTCGTGCACGCGCCGATCGAAAGCCTCGACATCTTCGGCGCTGAAGGCGTTGTCGATCGACAGCATCGGCACGCGGTGCACCACCTCGCCGAAGCCGGCGCTCGGGGTCCCGGAGACACGCTGGGTCGGGGAGTCCGCGGTGATGAGCTCCGGATGACTGGCCTCGAGCGCGCGCAACTCCGACATCAGCCGGTCGTACTCGGCGTCGGGGATCGTCGGGGCGTCGAGCACGTAGTAGCGCCGGTCGTGCTCGGCCAGCTGGGCACGCAACTCGGCGGCACGCGCCGCCGGGCGCTCTGTCACGAGAGCGTCCCGCTGCTCAGGCGCTCGCGCAGGCTCGCGATGCGCGCCGGGGTGAGCGGCGTACCCGCCTCGTCCTGCAGCACGCCGCACAAGCGCTCGTTGAGGTGGCGCGCCGTGGTCACCAGCTCCTCGAAGGCCTGCGGAGGCGTCATGGGACCCGGCAGCACTGCGAACAGCGACAGGCCGCCGAAGTGCTGCGAGTCCATGGTCTCGGCGTCGAAGGTACCCGGCTGCGTGAGGCTCGCCGCGCTCACGATCGCGCGCTGCGCCTCGTCGGGCTTGTGAAAGATGTCGAAGCGTCCGAGCACGAAGCCCTCGGCGGCGAGCGCCTGTCGCAGCGAGCGTCCCGGGAATTGATCCGGGCGCGGCGCCACGAGCCGCAGCGCCACCACCCGACGCTGCTCATCCGGCGGCCAGTCGACCCGCAGGCCGTCGTGATGCCCGTTCCCGGCCGACACAGACGGCTCGCCCGCGTACGCAGGCGCCTGCTCCTCACCCTCCGCCCCGCCGTCCGTCGGCAAGGGAGCTTCCGCTGGCAGCGCCTCCGCCGCTTCCGCTGGCAGCGCCTCCGCCGCTTCCGCTGGCTGCGCCTCGGGGAGCGCTGCCTCCAGCACCGGATAGGTCGCGGTGTCCTCCGGCAGCTCGACGAGCGGCAGCGCGCCCCGGCCGAGCGGCTCGAGCGCATGCATCTCCGGCAGCTGCAGCGAGGTCTCGCGCGGGCGGGTGGACTCCGGCGGCATACCCTGCCGGCGCGCCTGGCGCGGCCGTCGCAGCTCGAACAGGGTGAGCCCGGCGAAGAACAGCACACCGAGTATCAGCAGCCACCAGCGCAGCTCAGACATCAGGCGCACCCCTCAAGTGCCCGCACCTTTCAGACCGCCGCCAGCCGCACCGCCTCGTCCACGTCGACCGTCACCAGGCGCGACACGCCGGGCTCCTGCATGGTGACGCCGACGAGCTGCGAGGCGAGCTCCATGGTGGCCTTGTTGTGCGTAATGAACACGAACTGCACCCGGCCCGACATGTCGCGCACGATGTCGCAGAAGCGCCCGACGTTGTGCTCGTCGAGCGGCGCGTCCACCTCATCGAGCAGGCAGAACGGCGCCGGGTTGAGATCGAAGATCGCGAACACCAGCGCCACCGCGGTGAGCGCCTTCTCGCCGCCCGACAGCTGGTGGATGGTGCTGTTCTTCTTGCCGGGCGGCCGCGCCATGACCGCCACCCCGGCGGTCAGCTGGTCGTCGCCGACCAGCTCGAGGTAGGCGTGCCCGCCGCCGAACAGGCGCGGGAACTTGTCGCGCAGCCCCGCGTTGATGCGCTCGAAGGTGTCCTCGAAGCGCGTGCGCGTCTCGCGGTCGATGCGCCGCATGGCTTCCGCGAGCGTCTCGAGCGCCGAGGTGAGGTCCGCGAACTGCCGATCCAGGTACTCCTTGCGCTGCGTCTGGTCCTTGAGCTCCTCGATCGCGGCGAGGTTCACCTGGCCGAGCTTCTCGACGTCGGCCCTCGTCTCGGCGAGCGACAGCTCCCACTCCGCAACGCCCGCCTCCGGCGCGAGACTCGCCAGCACCGCGCCGAGCTCGCAGCGGGTCTCCGCAAACTGCTCGGCGAGCGCCGCACGGCGCACGTGTGTCTCCTGGGCCGCGAGTCGCGCGGCGTCCATGGCCTCGCGCGCGGCGCTGACGCGCTGCTCGGCGCCGAGGCGCTGCTCGTCGAGCGCCCGCAGCGCGGCGTCCGCCTCCTCGAGCACCGTACGCGCCGCGCTGAGCTGCGTCTCCACCTCGAGGCGCCGCTCGAGCGCGGCGCCGAGGCGCCCCTGCGCCTGGATGATCGGCTGGTCCCCCGATGCCAGCTCCTCCTCCAGCGTGGCGCGGCGCCGCGTGAGCTGCTCGCGCTGCTCGAGCATGCGGCTCAAGGCCACGGCGACCGTGCCTTCGGTGGAGCGGCGCGTCTCGACCTGCACGTGCAGGTCGCGGGCGGCGAGCTGCGCGGCCTGCGCCGCCAGGCGCGCCTGCGCCAGCGCGCCACGGCGCAGCTCGCGCGCAGCGTCGATTTCGGAGCGCTCGGCGGCGAGGGTAGCGGCCGCGGCGCGCGCGCGTGCCAGCTCCTCCCGGGCGCTCGACAGCGCTGCGGCAAGCGCGGCCTGCTCGCGCTCGAGCTCCGCCGCCGCGTGCTCGAGCCGCGCGACCCGCGAATTCGTCTCCTCGGCGCGGGCACGGCCCGCCTCGAGCGCCGCTTTGAGCTGCGCGTAGCGCTCCTGACCCGCCTGGATCGTCCCCTGAAGGCGATCGCGCTCGGCCTCGGCGGCCGCGAGCGCGGCCCGTGCCTCGGCCAGTCTGCCCTCGGCGGAGGCTGCCTCGTGGCCGGCGGCGGCGGCCGCCGCGCGTAGCTGCCCGAGCCGGTGCTCACGCGCGATGACACCTGCGCGCGGATCGGGGCCGCGGCCGATGCGCAGCCACCCGCGCCCGACCCATTCGCCCTCGCGGGTCATGAAGGATTCGCCGTCCGCGAGCGCGCTGCGCTCTCGCAGCGCCTCGGCGAGCGATTCGGCGGTACGCACGCTCGCGAGCTGCGCCAACACCGCGGCGGGGCCCGACACCCGTGCGGCGAGCGTGCGCGCCCTGCCGCGCGCGGCCGTGCCGCCCTCGACCACGGTGATACGTCCGGCGGTGAGGTCGGCCACCGCCGCCTCGACCTCCTCGAGCCGCGGCACGCACACCGCCTCGAGATAGTCCCCGAGCGCAGTCTCGACCGCGCGCTCCCAGCCGGACTCGACCTCGACGGAGGCCGCCAGTCGCGGCCGGCCGGCGAGTCCCGCACCGGCCCGCCACACCGGCTCCCCGGCCCGATCCGCCAGCGCCGCACTCTGCAGCGCCTCGAGCGAGGTGAGCTCGGCCCGCGCCCCCTCAGCAGCCGCACGCGCCTGCTCGAGCGCGGACTCGGCGGCGAGCTGCGCGGCGCGCAGCGTCTGGATGCTCTCCTGCACGCGGGCCAGCGTCTGGTTGCGCTCGTCGGTCGCCGCACGCGCCTGCGCTTCGTCGCGCTCGAGCGCGAGCAGCTGGCCGCCGCCGTTGGGAACGGTGACCGCCGCGCGCTCCTCGGCCAGGCGCTGCGCCTGGCTCGTGAGGCGCTGCAGCTCCTTCTCGAGCTGCGCGAGGCGCGTGCGCTCGACCTCGGCGGTCTGCTCGGCCGCGCCGGCGGCCAGAGTGTGCCGCTCCCAGCGTTGCTGCGCCTCCTGCAGGGCCTGCTCGCCCGCCTCGAGCGCCGCGCCGGCGCTCTGCTCCAGCGCCTGCGCGCCGGCGAGCTGCGGCGCCAGCCGCGCGAGCTCGGTACGCACCGCCGCAAGCTGCTGCTCGTCGCGGCTGATGTGGGTAGCCAGCTCGGCGAGCGTCGCGCCCGCCTGAGCGAGATCGTCGCGCTGCCGCTCGCGCAGCTCGCGCGTGTGCTCGATCGTCTGCTCGAGACGCGAGATCTCAGCTCCGGCCTCGTAGTAGCGCGCCTGCACCGCGGACAGCTGCTCGCCGTGCAGCACCTGCGCGGCGCGCTGCCGCTCGAGCGCCGCCTCGGCGGCGCGCTGTGCGGCGATCTGCGACTGCAGCGCGAGCTCGCGGCCGCGCAGCTGCGCGTCGTGAACCTCGGCGCCGCTGTCGAGGTCGCGGAGCCTGAGCGCGATCAGCTCGGCGATCAGGCGCCGCTCGGTCTCCTTGAGCACCTGATAGCGGCGCGCGGTGGTGGCCTGACGCTGCAGGTGACGGATCTGCTTCTCGACCTCGTCGCGCAGATCCTGCAGCCGCTCGAGATTCTCACGCGTCTCGGCGACGCGCACCTCGGTCTCCTTGCGCCGCTCCTTGTAGCGGGAGATGCCCGCCGCCTCCTCGACGAAGGCGCGCATGTCCTCGGCCCTGGCGTCGATGACGCGGCTGATCATGCCCTGCTCGATGATGGCGTAGCTGCGCGAGCCGAGCCCGGTGCCGAGGAACAGGTTGGTGATGTCCTTGCGGCGGCAGCGCACCCCGTTGATCAGGTAGGTGGACTGGCCGTCGCGCGATACCTGGCGCTTGAGCGCGATCTCGCCGTAGCTCGCGTACGGCCCGCCGATCTTGCCGTCGGAATTGTCGAATACCAGCTCGACCGCCGCGGTGCCGACGGGCTTGCGCGCGCTCGAGCCGTTGAACACGACGTCCGCCATGTTGTCGCCGCGCAGATGCCTGGCGGACAGCTCGCCCATGACCCAGCGCACGGCGTCGATGACGTTCGACTTGCCGCAGCCGTTTGGGCCAACGACACCGGTGAGATTGCTGGGGAAGCTGATGGTGGTGGGATCGACGAAGGATTTGAAGCCGGCGAGCTTGATCTTGGTCAGCCGCATCTGTGCTTTCTACCCCTCCGCATCCCCGCCACCAGGGATGGTGTAGTGTAGATGAATATGCCCGCGACGCCCACTACGCAGCTCGAGACTTTCGCGAACCCGCAGGTCGAGCGCGACTACACGATCCGCATGCGCATCCCCGAGTTCACCTGCCTGTGCCCGCGCACCGGTCAGCCGGACTTCGCGACGCTCGATCTCGAGTACGTGCCGGACCGGCGTTGCGTCGAGCTCAAATCGCTCAAGCTCTACG
The DNA here is from genome assembly GCA_035542535.1 of Steroidobacteraceae bacterium. Taxonomy (GTDB): domain Bacteria; phylum Pseudomonadota; class Gammaproteobacteria; order Steroidobacterales; family Steroidobacteraceae; genus 13-2-20CM-66-19. The sequence continues at coordinate 43,420 of DATKLG010000048.1, read as the reverse complement.
TCTGGTCGTTCCGCGACCGCGGCGCCTTTCACGAGGCCGTAACCAACGAGATCGCCGACCACGTGCACGCCGCGGTGGAGCCGCGCTTCCTGCGCCTCACGGCGCAGTTCAACGTGCGCGGCGGGATCCATACCACCGTTGTCGCCGAGCGCAGACAGCCCGGCTGGCAACCGGCGCCGCAGGTCACGCTGCCGTAAGGTTCAGGCGGTCCGGCCGCCCGGTCACGGCCCTGAAAAGGGCCATCTCAGCGGCATCTGTACACGTCAAGGTCGGCCGGTATAATCGCGCGTTCTTCAGGACCCAGACCACCCGTCGAGGAGCGATTGATGCCGGTCAAGAGAACTGCGCCTAAGTCCGCCAAGGGCAGAAAGGCGACCGGCCGGCCTGCCGCCCGTAAGCCCGCCGCCGCTCGCAAGAGCGAGGCCGCGCGCGGCCGCGCGTCGGCCCACGCGAGGAAGGCTGCCGCCCCGGCGAAGAAAGCCGTCGCCCACACGGGCGCGCCCGCCGGTGAGCCGGCCATCGAGGCACGCAGGCCGGCACGTCCGGCCGCCCCGCCGGCGCCGGTGCGTCCGGCGACCCCCGCCGCCGTCGCGCCGCGGGCCGCCGCGACCGCAGTGCCCGGCGAGGGTGACGAGGCCGACGCCGTTGAGCCAGGGAGCCTGCTGGCCGGTCCGCGCAATGTACAGCCCTACATCGTCAAGCGCGGCGAGCAGTACATGAGCAAGGAGCAGGCCGACCATTTCCGCAACATCCTCAACAGCTGGAAGCGCGACCTGATGGTCGAGGTGGACCGCACCGTCTCCCACATGAAAGACGAGGCGGCGAACTTCCCCGATCCAAACGACCGGGCGACCCAGGAAGAGGAGTTCAGCCTCGAGCTGCGTACGCGTGATCGCGAGCGCAAGCTCATCCGCAAGATCGACGATGCCCTGAAGCGCATCGACGACGGCACCTACGGCTACTGTCTCGAGACCGGCGAGGAAATCGGCATCAAGCGCCTCGAGGCGCGCCCCGTCGCCACGCTCAGCATCGAGGCGCAGGAGCGGCGCGAACGGCGCGAGCGCCAGTACGGCGATCGCGACGACCGCTATCGCTGAGACGCCCTACCTCGGGCGCTTCGCGCCCTCGCCCACCGGGCCGCTGCACCTCGGCTCGCTGGTAGCCGCGGTCGGCAGTTTCCTCGACGCGCGCCATCACGGCGGGCGCTGGCTCGTGCGCATCGAGGACCTCGATCGCGAGCGCGTGATCGAGGGCGCGGCGGATGCGCTGCTGCGGACTCTGGCGGCGCACGGACTCGCCTGGGACGGCGCGGTCGAGTACCAGAGCGCGCGCACCGGCCATTACGCCGAGGCACTCGCCCGGCTCACCGCGCAGGGGCTGACTTTCGAGTGCAGCTGCTCGCGCCGCGAGCGTACCGAGGGCGGCTACCCCGGCACGTGCCGCGGCGGCCCGCGGCGCGGCGGCCCGACAGCCACACGTTTCCGGGTCGATGACGGTACGCTCGCCTTCCTCGATGGTGCGCAGGGAAGCTGCACCTTCAGTCTGCGCGAGCGCGGCGACGTCGTCGTGAGACGCCGCGACGGGGTATACGCCTATCAACTCGCCGTGGTGATCGATGACGCGCGCCAGGGCGTGACCGACGTCGTGCGGGGCTCGGACCTCCTCGACAACACTCCCTGGCAGATCGCGCTCCAGCGCGCCCTCTCCCTGCCGACCCCCCGCTATACCCACCTGCCGCTCGTGGTCGAGCCGCAAGGAGGCAAGCTCAGCAAGTCCCGGCGGTCGCTGGCACTCGATCCGGCCGCGCCGGGAATTCAGTTATATCAATCGCTTATGCTACTCAATCAGGCGCCTCCGCCTGAGCTCAAGCTCGAGCCCCCGGGCGCGATTCTCGCCTGGGCGACCGCCCACTGGAGTGTGGAGCGGTTCTGCGGCGTGAGAGAGGTGCGCCTCGGCCAATAGAACGGAAGCGACAAATCGATGTTGGGAGTTGGGTTCGCCACGCAGTTGTACTAAGGTAGCGTCCAACGCCCTGCACTAAGGAAGGTGCATAACCTAGAGTGAGGGAGTGCGATGAGCGAGCCGCGCACCATAAAAAAGTATCCCAACAGGCGGTTGTACGACACGGTCGAGAGCCGCTACATCACCCTCGCGGACATCCGCCGGCTGGTGATCGAACGTATCGACTTCGTCGTCATCGACAAGAAGACTCAGGGCGACATCACGCGCTCGATCCTGCTGCAGGTGATCGCCGAGCAGGAGCACGGCAACGAGCCGCTCATGAGCCGCGACTTCCTCTCGCAGGTGATCCGCTCCTACGGCGTGGCGACACGCGGCATGGTGGGCAGCTACCTCGAGCAGAGCCTGCGGCAGTTTGCCACCCAGGCCGCCGCCCGCCTCCCGCAGGGCTAGAGGCGCAGCAGCGGCCGGCAAAAGCGTTACTTCAGACGCTTTGACTGGCACTTAGTTTAGCGGGCCAAGACCGCGCTCTTGGCCCGCGGGCGGGAACCCGCTGTTGGGTCTGGCTTGCGGGAAACGCCGCAGGCGTTTCCCGCCAATGACCTAATGCGGGGCGTCGACGTCGCGCATGGAGAGGCGGATGCGCCCCTGCCGGTCGACCTCGAGCACCTTCACGCGGATCACATCGCCCTCGCGCAGCTTGTCGCTGACGCGCTCGACCCTTTCGTTCGAGATCTGCGAGATGTGCACCAGGCCATCGCGGCCCGGCAGGATGGTGACGAACGCGCCGAAGTCCATGAGGCGCGCCACCTTGCCTTCGTAGATTTGCCCCACCTCGACGTCGGCGGTGATCAGCTCGATGCGCCGCTGCGCCTCGCGCCCCGCGGTGCCGGCGACCGAGGCGATCTTCACGGTGCCGTCGCTCTCGATGTCGATGGTGGTGCCGGTCTCTTCGGTGATCTGGCGGATGACTGCGCCACCCTTGCCGATCACGTCGCGGATCTTCTCCGGATCGATCTTGAGCGTGATGATCGACGGCGCCCACTCGGACATCTTCTCGCGCGACTGGTGGATGACGCGGTTCATCTCGGTGAGGATGTGCAGCCGTCCCTCGCGCGCCTGCTCGAGCGCCACCTTCATGATCTCGGGCGTGACGCCCTCCACCTTGATGTCCATCTGCAGCGCCGTGACGCCGTCCTTCGTGCCGGCGACCTTGAAGTCCATGTCGCCGAGGTGATCCTCGTCGCCCAGGATGTCGGTGAGAACCTTGTAGCGGCCGCCCTCGAGCACCAGGCCCATGGCGACGCCGGCCACCGGCGCCTTGATGGGGACGCCCGCGTCCATCAGCGACAGCGACGTGCCGCACACGCTCGCCATCGAGCTCGAGCCGTTCGACTCGAGGATCTCCGAGACCACGCGGATCACATACGGGAAGGTCGTCATGTCGGGCATCACGGCATTGACGCCGCGGCGCGCGAGATTGCCGTGGCCGATCTCGCGGCGCTTCGGCGATCCCATCATGCCGGTCTCGCCCACCGAGAACGGCGGGAAGTTGTAGTGCAGCATGAAGGGCTCGCGGCGCTCGCCCTCCAGGCCGTCGATGATCTGTGCGTCGCGCGTGGTGCCGAGCGTCGTTACGACCAGCGCCTGAGTCTCGCCGCGGGTGAAGAGCGCGGAACCGTGTGTTCGGGGCAGTACCCCGACGCGGACACTGATCGGGCGCACCGTGCGCGTATCGCGGCCGTCGATGCGCGGCTCGCCGTTCAGGATCCGCTGGCGCACGATGTTGCTCTCGAGCTTGAAGAGCACGCTCTCGACGCCTTCCTTGCTGTGCCTGGCGGCCTCACCGGCGGTGAGCGCGGCGAGTACCTGGTTCTTGATCTCGCTGAGGCGCGCGTGGCGCTGCTGCTTCTCGGTGATGCTGTACGCCTGACCGAGCGCCGCCTGGGCCTGCATGGTGACCGCCTGGGTCAGCTCGGCGCTCTCCGCGGAAGGTTGCCAGTCCCAGCGCGGCTTGCCTGCCTCGCGGGCGAGCGCCTTGATGGCGCTGATCGCGGTCTGCATCTGCTCGTGGCCGTAGACGACCGCGCCGAGCATCACGTCCTCCGACAGGCCCTTGGCCTCCGACTCGACCATGAGCACCGCATGCTCGGTGCCGGCGACTACCAGGTGCAGCTGCGACTCGCCGAGGTCCTTGGCGGTCGGGTTGAGGAGATACTTCCCGTCCCGGTAGCCGACCCGGGCTGCGCCGATGGGCCCATTAAAAGGAATGCCCGAGAGCGCGAGCGCGGCCGAGGCCCCCAGCAGGCCCGGGATATCGGCGTCGATCTCCGGGTCCATCGACAGCACCGTCGCCACGACCTGGACGTCGTTGTAGAAGCCGTCCGGGAACAGCGGGCGGATCGGACGATCGATGAGGCGCGAGGTCAGCGTTTCCTTCTCGGTAGGCCGGCCTTCGCGCTTGAAGAAGCCGCCGGGGATGCGGCCCGCGGCGTAGGTCTTCTCTACATAGTTGACCGTGAGCGGGAAGAAATCCCGTCCGGGAGCCGGGGTCTGCTGCGCGCAGGCGGTGACCAGGACCACGGTATCGCCCATGGAGACGCGAACCGCACCTTCGGCCTGGCGGGCGACCTCGCCCGTCTCGATGGTGACCGTGTGCGGACCATAAGGAAACGACTTGCTGACGACGCTCAAAGCTTCATTCCTCGGAAGTGGAAGGTTCGGCCGAAAACGACGAGGGCCGCGCGTCGATGACGGCGGCCCTTACGCATTTCTCAGCGGCGCAGTCCCAGTCGCTCTACGAGCTCCTGGTACTTCTGCGGTTGGGTGGCTCTGAGGTAATCGAGGAGCTTGCGGCGCTGGTTGACCAGCTTCACCAGGCCGCGCCGCGAGGCGTGGTCGCGCTTGTGCGCGGTGAAGTGCTCGCCGAGGTCGTTGATCCGTTCGGAAAGCAGCGCCACCTGTACTTCGGGTGAGCCCGTGTCGGCCGGCCCGCGGCGGAACTGCGCGAGGATCCCGCCCTTTTTCTCGCTGGTTAAAGCCATTACGCTCGAGTCCTAACTACTTGTCCCAAGAGCCCTTTTGGTAAGCCGCGCATTCTACCTGCCCCGATGCCAAGGGGACAAGCTTTCGGAGCGTCCATGCCCCCTCCACCTGACGGGTTCGTCGCGCATGCCGACCGCGCTGTGCGGCGCGCGACGGCCCGTCCGCGAGGCAGTGCTCGGGTGTGTCAACCCGGGGGGCGCGTGGCGCGTTCCTTAGCCTTGCAGTGCATCAGGCACGGGCATAGGCTCTCCAATCGAGGTGATTGCCATGCTGAAGTCACTCGTTTTGAGCGCACTCGCGCTGTCGCTCGCCGCGTGCGCCACCCCGCCCTCCACTCCGAACCAGACCACCACGGCGGCGGCCAAGCCGGCCTGCGTCCCGGAGACGGCGAGCCGTATTCCGGTGAAGGACAGCAACTTCTGCTCCGGTTTCGGCAGCACGCATAGCAAGCAGGACGTCGACAACACCGGGCAACAGGATCTGTCGCGTGCGCTGCCGATGCTCGATCCCTCCGTTACGCGTACGGGATCGCACTGAAGACTTGGCGGCCCCGCTCGGGCGGCGACTAGCGGCCGGGTGAGCCCTGGAGGTTGAGGAGCCGGCGCGGCCGCACCGTGCCGGTGGGATCCGCCATTCCGACGCCCAGGAATCTGCCCGCCTCGTCATAGAGGCGCACCCGGAGCGTTCCGTCCTCGCCGAGATCGGTCGCGGCCGGCACCTGCGCCGCAACGGCCTGCCCCTTGAGAACCCGCGCGGCATCCGCCGCCCCGAGGTGCACCGCCGTCAGGTGCCCGAGTGGGTAGTCAATGGGCAAGAGGGGCACCGTGCCGCCGGCGGCGCAGATCCCGGTGAGCGACCCGAGGGTCTGCATCGGCTCATCGTCGAAGGGCTCGACCGAGAGTCGGCGCAGCGCGCTCACGAACCCCACGGTGCCGAGCGCCTCGGCAATCTCCTCTGCCAGCACCCGCACATACGTTCCTTTCGAGCAGCGGGTCTCGAGCTCGAGGGAACGGGAGCCGAGGGCGAGGAGCCTGAGCTCGTAGAGCTCGATGGTGCGTGCCGCGCGCTCGACCGTGACCCCGGCGCGCGCCAGGCGGTAGAGCGGCTCCCCGCCCTGTTTGAGCGCCGAGTACATCGGCGGCACCTGGCTGCGGGTGCCGAGAAAAGTCCTGAGTACCGCCTCGACCGCGGAGCGCGTCAATTCCGGCACGGGAGCCGTCGCCACGACCTCACCCTCGGCGTCGCCGGTCGCGGTGCGCTCGCCGAGAGAGACGGTGAAGCGATAACGCTTGGCGCCGGCCACGATGTCCCCGGCGATCTTGGTGGCCTCATCGAGACAGATCGGCAGCATGCCCGTAGCGAGCGGGTCGAGACTGCCGGCATGGCCGGCCTTCGCCGCACCGAGGAGCCGCCGCACTCGCTGCAGGGCGGCGTTGGACGACAGTCCGAGCGGCTTGTCGAGCAGCAGGATTCCGCTCGGCATGGCGCTCAGGCTTTCAGCGCGGGTCGCCGTCCGAGCCGCCGTCGCTTTCAGCCGGGGTGTCGTCGCCGTGCGCGGCGCGATCGGCGGCGACCGCCCGGTCGATGAGGCCGGTGAGGCGGGCCGCGCCCTCGACGCTGTCGTCGAACACGAACTCGAGGCGCGGCGCGTGACGCAGCGAGAGCCTGCGGCCGAGCTCGCCGCGCAGGAAGCGCGCGGCGTGCGTGAGGCCGAGCCGCACCGTCTCGGGCGGCTCGCGCGCGGCAAAGGGTGTGAAGTAAACACGGGCCGTCCCCTTATCGGGGGCCACATGCACCGCGGTAATCGTCACGTTACCGACGCGCGGGTCCTTGACCTCGCGCGCGATCAGCGCCGCGAGCACCCGCTGGATCTCCGACTCGATGCGGCGGCTGCGGGCCTCGCTCATGGTGCGGCCCTCATGAAAGGGTCCGTGCCACCTCGACGCGCGCGAAGCACTCGATCTGATCGTTGACGCGCACGTCCTGGTAGTTCTTCACGCCGATGCCGCACTCGGTGCCCGCACGCACCTCGCCCACGTCGTCCTTGAAGCGCCGCAGCGACTCGAGCGCCCCCTCGAAGATGACCACGTTGTCGCGCAGCACGCGGATCGGGTTGTTGCGGCGCACGAAGCCCTCGGTCACGAGGCAGCCGGCCACTACGCCGAACTTGCTCGAGCGGAACACCTCGCGTACCTGGGCAACGCCCACGATCTGCTCCTTGATCTCCGGCTGCAGCATGCCGGTCATCATCTGCTTCACGTCGTCGATCGCTTCGTAGATGATGCTGTAGTAGCGCACTTCGACCCCGGTCTCCTTCATCGCATCGCGTGCGCTCGCGTCGGCGCGCACGTTGAAGCCGATGATGTGCGCGTGCGAGGCGGCGGCCAGCTGCACGTCCGACACCGTGATGGCCCCGAGTCCGGAGGCGATCACCTTCACCTGCACTTCCTCGGTCGAGAGCTTGGCGAGCGCCTCGTTGAGCGCCTCGGCGCTGCCCTGCACGTCGGACTTGATCAGCACCGACACCACGCCCGCCTTGGGCTCTCCCATCTGCGAGAACACGTCCTCGCTGCGGGTCGTCTGGCGGGCCAGCTTGACGTCGCGGAATTTGCCCTGGCGGTACAGCGCGACCTCGCGCGCCTTGCGCTCGCTCTCGGCCGCGAGGATCTCGTCCCCGGCGTTGGGCGGACTCGAGAGGCCGAGCACCACGACCGGCATCGAGGGCGGAGCCTCCTCGACCGCCTGGCCGTTCTCGTCGAACATGGCGCGGACGCGCCCGAACTCGGAGCCGGCGATGATCGGATCGCCGACGTGCAGCGTGCCCTTCTTCACCAGGACGGTCGCGACCGCGCCGCGGCCCTTCTCGATGCTCGACTCGATGACCACGCCCGAGGCGAGCCCGGTGCGCGGTGCGCGCAGCTCGAGCACCTCGGCCTGCAGCAGAATCGCCTCGAGCAGCTGATCGATACCCGCGCCGGTGCGCGCCGAGACATTGACGAACATGTTCTGGCCGCCCCATTCCTCCGAGATCACTTCGTGCTTGGAGAGCTCGGTGCGCACGCGGTCGATATCCGCGTCGCTCTTGTCGATCTTGTTGACCGCGACCACGATCGGAACGTTGGCGGCGCGCGCGTGCTGGATCGCCTCGATCGTCTGCGGCATCACGCCGTCATCGGCCGCCACCACCAGCACCACGACGTCCGTGGCCCTGGCGCCGCGGGCGCGCATGGCGGTGAAGGCCGCATGCCCCGGCGTATCGAGGAAGGTGATGACGCCCTTCGGTGTCTCGACGTGGTAGGCGCCGATGTGCTGCGTGATGCCACCGGCCTCGCCCGCCGCCACCTTGGTGCGGCGGATGTAGTCGAGGAGCGAGGTCTTGCCATGGTCGACGTGTCCCATCACCGTGACCACCGGCGGGCGCGGCTCGGCGTCCGCCTCGGCCTGGCCCCCCTGCAGCTCGGCCTCGATCTGGTTCTCCTTGAGCACCTTCGGCGTGTGGCCCATCTCCTCGACCACCAGTACCGCCGTGTCCTGGTCGATGGGCTGGTTGATGGTGACCATCACCCCCATGTTCATCAGGATCTTGATCACCTCGTTGGCTTTCACGGCCATCTTCTGGGCGAGCTCCGCCACCGTGATGGTCTCGCCGATGCCCACCTCGCGCACCACCGGTGCGGTCGGCATCTCGAAGCCGTGACGGCCCTCGGCCGCCGCCGGCAGCGGCCGGGCCTTGGCGCGCCGCTTCTTCTTGTAGCGTGAGCTGACGTCCCCGGTGACGTGCAGCTCCTGTCTCCCGTAGCGGGTGTGCTGCTTGTCGTCAGCCACGGGCGCCGGGGCTGCCGGGGGCCGCTCGCGTACCACGGGGGTCGCCGGCGCCGCCTGCGGCCGTTCGCGCTCGGCGGTCCCGCGCCGCTCGTGCTCCTCGCGCTCGCGGGTACGCCGTGCCTCGTCATCGCGCGTGCGCTGCTCGGCCACGCGACGCGCATCTTCCTGGGCGCGCCGCCGCGTCTCTTCCTCCTCGATGCGGCGGCGGTTCTCGGCCTCGAGCCGCTCGCGCTCGCGCCGCTCGGCCTCCTGCCGCTCGCTCTCGCGGCGCGCGGCCTCCTCGGCCTCGTGGCGCCGGTGATCCAGCTCGTCCTGCTGGGCGCGGGCCCGCTCCTCGAGCACGTCGCGCTTGATGTAGTTACGGGTGCGGCGCACCTCGACGTTCACCGTGCGGGCGCGTCCCTGGATGCTCGCGAGCTTGAGCTCGCTCTGCGTCTTGCGCTTGAGCGTGATCTTGCGCGGCGCGCCGTCGCTGTCCGCCTCACTCCCGTGGCTGCGGCGCAGGTGCGTGAGCAGCTCGAGCTTGGCGTCGTCGCTGATGCGCGCCTCGGGGCCGGAGACCTTGATGCCGGCCTGGTCGAGCTGCACCAGCAGCCGGTCGACCGGCACCTTGAGGACTTCCGCGAACTGGGAAACCGTCACTTCCGCCATAGACTCAAGCCTCGCTTGCGAACCACGGGGCGCGCGCCGTCATGATCAGCGCCGCCGCCTTGTCCGCCGCCAGCCCCTCGATGTCCGCGAGCTCGTCCACCGACTGCTCGGCGAGCTCCTCGCGCGTGCGCACCCCGCGCCGCGCGAGCGCCAGGGCAAGGTCCGGGCTCATGCCCTCGAGCAGCAGCAGGTCGTCGGCCGGCATCGACTGGTCGAGCGTCTCCTCACTGGCGATCGCCTGCGTCAGCAGCACGTCGCGCGCGCGGTTGCGCAGCTCCTTCACGATGTCCTCGTCGAACTCCTCGATGGCCGCGAGCTCGGCCTGCGGCACGTAGGCGATCTCCTCGATGGTCGAGAAGCCCTCCTGGGCGAGGATCGTGGCCACGTCGGCGTCCACGTCCAGCTGCTTCATGAAATTCGCCACCAGCTCCTTGGCCTCGGTCTCGCTCTTGGCCTCGGCGTCCGACTCGGTCATGACATTGAGGTCCCAGCCGGTCAGCTGGCTCGCCAGGCGGATGTTCTGCCCGCCGCGGCCGATGGCCTGCGAGAGCTTCTCCTCGGAGACGGCGATATCCATGCTGTGCGAGTCCTCGTCGACCACGATCGACATGACCTCGGCGGGCGACATGGCGTTGATGACGAACTGCGCCGGATTGTCGTCGTGCGGAATGATGTCGACGCGCTCGCCGGCGATCTCGTTGGAGACCGCCTGCACGCGCGAGCCGCGCATGCCGACGCAGGCGCCCACGGGGTCGATGCGCGGGTCGTTGCTCTTCACCGCGATCTTGGCGCGCACGCCCGGATCGCGCGCCGCGCCCAGAATGTTGATCAGGCCCTGTCCGACCTCCGGCACCTCGAGCTTGAAGAGCTCGACCAGAAATTCCGGCGCCGTGCGGGTCAGGAACAGCTGCGGGCCGCGCGGCTCCGAGCGCACTTCCTTGAGGAACGCCTTGATGCGGTCCTGGGGCTTGGCCTGCTCGCGCGGAATCATGTCGGTGCGCGGCACGAAGCCCTCGGCGTTGCTTCCCAGATCGACGTATATGCCGTTGCGATCGACGCGCTTCACCACACCGCTCACCAGCGTACCGACGCGGTCGCGATAGGCCTCGACCACCTGGGCACGCTCGGCCTCGCGCACCTTCTGCACGATCACCTGCTTGGCCTGCTGCGCGCCGATGCGCCCGAATCCCACCGACTCCATGGGCTGCTCGACGAAGCCGCCCACCTGGGCGCTGGGATCGACGTCGACCGCGTCCTCGAGGCGCAGCTCGCGCTCGGGCACCTCGAGCTCCTTGGAGTCGTCGGCGAACACCTTCCAGCGCCGGAACGTGTCGTAGTCGCCGCTCTTGCGGTCGATGGCGACGCGCACGTCCCACTCCTCGCCGTGTTTCTTACGGGTCGCGGACGCGAGCGCGGCTTCGAGCGCCTCGAAGATCACTTCCTTGTCGACGCCCTTCTCGTTGGAGACGGCATCGACCACCATCAGGATTTCCTTGTTCACTCTGGTCTACCTCACGACGCCAGCCGCGCCTTGCCAATCTCTGCGAACGGCACCGCCACCCGCTCCTGGTCGACCGCCAGCGCGATGCCGTCGTCGTCGACCGCGAGCAGCTGCCCGGTATAGCGGCGCCGGCCGGCACGCGGCTCCTTCAGCTCGACGAACACGCGCGAGCCGACGAAGCGCCCGAAGTGCTCGCGTGTACGCAGCACCCGGTCGAAGCCGGGCGAGGACACCTCGAGCGTATAGGCGCCCGGGATCGGGTCCTCGACGTCGAGCAGCGCCGAGATCTCCCGGCTCACTCGCTCGCAGTCATCGACCCCGACACCGGCGGCGGCGTCGATGAACACGCGCAACTGCCCGTGCCCGCGCCCGGCGCCATACTCGAGCTCGACCAGCTCATAGCCGAGCCGCCCGACCAGCGGCTCGATCAGCTCGATGAGCCGCTCGCGCAATGTGCCTGCCATTCGCCCTCGCCAAAACAAAAATGGGCCCCAAGGCCCATCCCGCCAAATCCGCGCCCCAAACTCGAGAGCCGGACAACAAAAAAGCCCCGCTGGGGGGCTTTCCGTTCGTCTTTCCTCGGGGGTGCCCCGCTTCGGACCTAAGCCCGACCCGACGACACCAGCCACCCGTCCCCGCGGCTCCCGTCAGGCCCGCGAGGGCCGCGCATTCTACCCGAACCCGCCGGCCGGGGGAACTCTCGGCGCATCGCCGGCCGCAGGGGGCTCCCAGGCTCCGCGGTCAGACCTTTATCATGAATGGTTGCGCCATCGGCTGTTTCAAGAGCGCATGCCGTCGCGAGGATCCACCATGAACGACCACACCGACCGGCCGACGCTGCGCGCGCCGCGCGGCACCACCCTGAGCTGCCGCAGCTGGCTCACCGAAGCGCCGCTGCGCATGCTCATGAACAACCTCGACCCCGAGGTCGCCGAGCGCCCCGCGGAGCTCGTCGTGTACGGCGGGATCGGCAAGGCGGCACGCAACTGGCAGTGCTTCGAGCAGATCGTGACGGCGCTGCGCGCACTGGGTGAGGAGGAGACGCTGCTCATCCAGTCGGGCAAGCCGGTCGGCGTTTTCCGCACGCACGCGGACGCGCCGCGCGTCCTCATCGCCAATTCGAACCTGGTGGCACATTGGGCCGACTGGGAGCACTTCAACGCCCTCGACAAGAAGGGCCTGATGATGTTCGGCCAGATGACCGCGGGCTCCTGGATCTACATCGGCAGCCAGGGGATCGTCCAGGGCACCTACGAGACCTTCGTCGAGATGGGGCGTCAGCACTTCGCTGGCAATCTCGCCGGCAAATGGATCCTCACCGCGGGCCTGGGCGGCATGGGCGGCGCCCAGCCGCTCGCCGCCACCATGGCCGGCGCCTCGATGCTCGCGCTCGAGTGCCGCCCCGAGCGCATCGCCAAGCGTCTCGAGACGCGCTACCTCGACGTCCAGGCGAAGAGCCTCGGGGAGGCGCTCGAGCTCCTCGAGCGCTCGCGCAAATCGGGCCAACCCGTCTCGGTCGGCCTGCTCGGCAACGCCTGCGAGGTGCTGCCCGAGCTCCTGCGCCGCGGGGTGCGCCCCGATGCGGTAACGGACCAGACCTCGGCCCATGACCCGGTCAACGGCTATCTCCCGCAGGGCTGGACGGTCGAGAAGTGGGATCGCCTGCGCGCTACGGACCCCGCACAGGTGACGCGCGAGTCGCGCCCCTCGATGCGGCGGCACGTCGAGGCGATGCTCGCCTTCCAGCAGCAGGGCATCCCGGTCTTCGACTACGGCAACAACATCCGTCAGGTCGCCTTCGATGAGGGCCTGAAGAACGCCTTCGACTTCCCGGGCTTCGTCCCGGCGTACATCCGGCCACTGTTCTGCCGCGGCATGGGCCCGTTTCGCTGGGCGGCGCTGTCGGGCGACCCGCAAGACATCTACCGCACCGACCAGCGGGTGCGCGAGCTCCTGCCGGACGACCGACACCTGCATCACTGGCTCGACATGGCGCGCGAGCGCATCCAGTTCCAGGGACTGCCGGCGCGCATCTGCTGGGTGGGCCTCGGCGACCGGCACCGGCTCGGTCTCGCCTTCAATGAGATGGTGGCGCGCGGCGAGCTCAAGGCGCCCGTGGTCATCGGCCGCGATCACCTCGACTCGGGCTCGGTCGCGAGCCCCAACCGCGAGACCGAGGCGATGCGCGACGGCTCAGACGCCGTGGCCGACTGGCCGCTGCTGAATGCGCTCCTCAACACGGCGAGCGGCGCGACCTGGGTGTCGATCCATCACGGCGGCGGCGTCGGCATGGGCTACTCGCAGCATGCCGGCGTGGTGATCGTGTGCGACGGCACGCCCGCCGCGGCGCGCCGCATCGAGCGCACTCTGTGGAACGACCCGGCGACGGGCGTGATGCGTCACGCCGATGCCGGTTACGAGGAGGCGATCGCCTGTGCGCGCGAGCGGGGGCTCAATCTTCCGTTCCTCGGCACAGGGCGCTGAGGATCCCGGTGGCCGAAGCCTGCAAGCTCTGGCGCAACGCCCGGCTCGCAACCTGCGATGCCGCGCTCGGCGTCATCACCCAAGGCGCGCTCGTGACGCGCGGCGCACGCCTCGAGTGGGTGGGCGAGGAGGCGGCGCTGCCCGCGGCGCTCGGCGCGTCCGAAGTCCACGATCTTGGCGGCGCCTGGGTGACACCGGGACTCATCGACTGCCATACGCACCTGGTATTCGCCGGCAACCGCGCCGGCGAATACGCCGAGCGCTTGCGCGGCAGGAGCTACGCGGAGATCGCGCGCGCGGGCGGCGGCATCCTCGCCACCGTGCGCGCGGTGCGCGCCGCGAGCGAGCAGCAGCTGCTCGATGAGAGCGCACCGCGCCTCGCGGCCCTCCTCAACGAGGGTGTGACCGCGCTCGAGATCAAGTCCGGCTACGGACTGACGCTGGCGGACGAGGCGAAGATGCTGCGCGTGGCGCGCCACCTCGGGCGCGCCTTTCCGGTGACGGTCCGCACGACGCTGCTCGCCGCGCACACCCTGCCGCCGGAGTACCGCGGCCGGGCCGACGCCTACATCGACACCATCGCGCACGGATGGCTGCCGGAGCTCGCGGCGCAGGGACTGGTCGATGCCGTGGACGTGTTCTGTGAATCGATCGCCTTCAGCGTCCCGCAGGCGCAGCGCCTGTTCGAGGCGGCGCGCGCGCTCGGCATCCCGGTCAAGATGCACGCCGAGCAGCTGAGCAACCTGGGCGGCACTCTCATGGCCGCAGGTTGCGGCGCGCTCTCCTGCGATCACCTGGAATACGCCGGGGCCGCCGAGGCCGCGGCGCTCGCCAGGTCCGGCAGCGTCGCGGTGCTCCTGCCGGTGGCGTTCTACTGTCTCGCCGAGGCACGCAAGCCGCCGCTCGCGGAGCTGCGCGCGGCGGGCACGTCGGTCGCGCTCGCGAGCGACTGCAACCCGGGCTCGGCGCCCGGCACCTCGCTGCTGCTCGCGATGAGCATGGGGACGCGGCTCTTCGGGCTCACCGCGGAGGAGGCCCTGCTCGCGGTGACGCGCCACGCCGCACGGGCGCTCGGCCTCGCGGCCGAGCGCGGCACGCTGAGCGCCGGCAAGGCGGCCGACTTCGTGGTGTGGAGCGTGCGCTCCGTGGAGGAGCTCAGCTACTGGATTGGTTTCAACCCGCGCCGGACCGTGGTCCGGGCCGGAGAGGTCCTCAGATGGCCGAACACGACCCCCTGAAACTCGGTGCCCGCCCGCTGAAGCTCGCGGAGCTGCGCCGCGTGTACGAGCATCCGCTCACGGTGCAGATCGACACCGCCGCCCTGGGCGCGGTCACCGCGGCGCACACGGCGACCATGCGGCTCGCCGCGGCCGAGGCCCCGGCCTACGGCATAAACACCGGCTTCGGACTGCTGGCCCAGACCCGCATCCCGACGGCGCAGCGGGCGCTCCTGCAGCGGAACATCATCCTCTCCCACAGCTGCGGCGTGGGACCGCTGCTCGATGAGGCGGTGGTGCGGCTCACGATGGTGCTGAAGCTCGCGAGCCTGCTACAAGGATTCTCGGGTGTCAGCACGGAGCTGGTGCGCTTCCTCGAGCGCCTGATCAATGCCGGGCTCACACCCTGCGTGCCGTCGCAGGGCTCGGTCGGCGCCTCGGGAGACCTGGCCCCGCTCGCCCACCTGTCGCTCAGCGTGCTCGGCCTCGGCGAGATCCGCCGTCACGGAGAGGTGCTGCCCGCCGCGGAAGCCCTGGCGCAGGAGGGTCTCGCGCCCCTCACCCTGGGGCCAAAGGAGGGGCTCGCGCTGCTCAACGGCACGCAGGTCTCGACGGCGCTCGCGCTCGCGGGCCTGTTTGAGCTCGAGACCGCGTTCGCGGCCGCGGTGGTGAGCGGCGCGCTGTCGGTCGACGCGCTCGCCGGGAGCGATGTGCCCTTCGATCCGCGCATACACAGCGTGCGCGGCCACAGCGGGCAGGCGCGCGTCGCGCAGGTGTATCGGGAGCTGCTCACCGGCAGCGAGATCCGCGAGTCACACCGCGACTGCCCGCGCGTGCAGGATCCCTATTCGCTGCGCTGCCAGCCCCAGGTGATGGGTGCGTGCCTCGATGTCATGGCGCAGCAGGCCGCGACGCTCGCCACCGAGGCCAATGCCGTCACCGACAATCCGCTCATCTTTGCCGAGTCGGGCGAGGTGCTGTCGGGCGGCAACTTCCATGCCGAGCCGGTCGCCTTTGCCGCCGACATCCTGGCGCTCGCGGCCACCGAGATCGCTTCCATCGCCGAGCGGCGCGTGGCGCTGCTGGTCGATCCCAAGATGAGCGGGCTGCCGCCGTTCCTGGCGGCCGACAGCGGCGTCAATTCCGGGTTCATGCTCGCGCAGGTAACGGCCGCGGCACTCACCGCCGAGAACCGCATGCTGTGCCATCCGGCGAGCGTCGACAGCATCCCGACCTCGGCCAACCAGGAGGATCACGTCAGCATGGCGACCCACGGCGCCCGGCGCGTCCTCGCCATGACGCGCAACACGCTCACCGTGGCGGCGATCGAGTTTCTCGCGGCCGCCCAGGGCGTCGACTTCCGCGCGCCGCTCAAGACCTCGCCGCGCCTCAGCTCCGCTCAGGGGGCGCTGCGGCTCAAGGTCCCGTTCGCCAAGACCGACCGCCTGCTGGCGCTCGACATCGAGGAGGCTCTGCGGGTCGTGCGGCTGCCGGAGGTGCAGTCGCTCGCTCGTTCGCTGTTGCCGAGCTTTCGCTGATCCTCAGGCGTACTGCGCGCTTTTCTCCGGTGACTGGTCCGGGTCATCGGCGCCGCCGCCGCCCTCGGACCCGCCTGCCTGCTGCTCGCGCTTGATGCGCTCGTAGATCTCTTCACGGTGTACGGCGACATGCTTCGGCGCATTGATGCCGACGCGCACCTGGTTGCCCTTCACCCCGAGAACCGTGATGGTCACGTCGTCGCCGATCATGACCGTCTCGCCGACTCGTCGCGTGAGAATCAGCATCTATTGACCCCCAAAAAATTATAGTTCTGCGAGTGCGACGTTGAACCCGAGCCAGAGGCCCTCCGAGCGCATCGCGGAAGGGTACGCGGAAATGCCACAGAAGAAAAATTTTGCCGCGTCGCAATACCGCTCGCGGTTGAACTTTCCCGCCATGGGTTTTCGCTCCTCCGCGAGCGTGGGCGGCGGCTTCACTTAAGCAGCCGCTCGACAGCGGCTGCCACTGCGTCGGCTCCCGGCCCGGTGATGACATGCGCCACCCCCGGTGCCGGCAGTGCCAGCCCGCGCAGGCCGAGCGCGCGGATGGCGTCCGGGTCGATCCGTCGGTCGCCCACGGTCACGCGGATACGCCCGGCGGCCGCTTCCACCGCGCGCACGTTGGCGCGGCCGCCGAGCGCGGCCAGCAATCCCGCCGCGTCGACTCGAGTTCCGGCCGGGGCTGTCGCGGGCGCGGACGGCACGGGCGTGCCCGGCGTCGCACCGTCGACAGCTGCGACGGCGGCGCCTCCTGCGCGCAGCACGGCGCGCATCTCGCCGGCGAGCTGATCCGCCACCGGGCCTACCACGACCTGGAGCGCGTCGGGCCCGGGGCGCACCAGCCCTGCCGCCCCGAGGCGCTTGAGCGCCGCCGCATCGACCGCCGACTGGTCGGCCACCCGCAGGCGCAGCCGCGTGGCGCAGGCATCGAGCGAGACGATGTTGGCGGCCCCCCCGAGAGCGGCGACGTAATCCCGTGCGCGCTGCGCGGGCTGCAAGGCGGGCCCGCCGACCGTGCTCTCGCCGGGATCGCGCCCGGGCGTGCGCAGATCGAACCGCACGATGACGAGGCGGAACAGGAAGTAGTAGAGCGCGAAGTACAGCGCCCCCACCGGCAGCAGCAGCAGCGGGTGTGTGGCGTACTTGAAATTCAGAACGTAGTCAAAGAGTCCCGCTGAGAAGCTGAAGCCGAGGTGCACATCGAGCGTCTTCATGATGACGAAGGCGACGCCGGTGAGGAACGCGTGCACGGCGAACAACAGGGGAGCGAGAAAGATGAAGGTGAATTCGACCGGCTCGGTGACGCCCGTGAGGAGCGAGGTGAGCGCGATCGATCCCAGAAGTCCGCCCACCACCCGGCGGCGCTCGGGGAGTGCCGTGTGATACATGGCGAGGCAAGCCGCCGGGAGCCCGAACATCATCACCGGGAAGAATCCCGACATGAAGGCGCCAGCGCTCGGGTCGCCTGCGAAGAAGCGCCTCTGGTCGCCGGTGATCCCGTGGAAATCGCCGAGCAGCTGCCAGGCGATGTTGTTGATGATGTGGTGCAGCCCGGTGACGATCAGGATGCGATTCAGGACCCCATAAGCGAACAGCCCGACACCACCGGCGTGCACCACCGCCTCGCTGAGCGCGTCCATGCCGTGCTCGAGACGCTGCCACTGGGTACCGAAGGCGAACGCCAGCATGAGCCCGGCGAGGCCGCTGACGATCGGCACGAAGCGCCGCCCGCCGAAGAAAGCGAGATAGCTCGGCAGCTGGATGTTGTAAAAGCGGTTGTAGAGCGCCCCTGAGATGAGGCCGCAGAGGATGCCGACCGGAACGCTCAGCTTGCCGATCTCGTGGGCCTTGTAGTCGGCAAGTGCCAGATCGCGTGCGCGACCGGCGAGCCCCGTGACCACCTCCGGCGGCACGGCGATCAATACCTTGGCGCCTTCGGTGGCGACCAGGTATGCCACGACGGCCGCGAGCCCGGCCGCGCCATGATTTTCGCGCGCCAGTCCCACCGCGATACCGATCGCGAACAGGAGTCCCAGGTTGGCGAAAATTGCACCGCCCGCGGTGGCCATGGCCAGGGCTCCGGGCAGGTGCAGGTCCGGCTGACCGAGCCGCAGCAGCAGTCCCGCGATCGGCAGTACGGCGATCGGCAGCATCAGCGCGCCGCCGACGCGCTGCAGGCTCGCCAGCAACGCCTTCACCGCTGCGCCTCCCCATCCACGCCGAGCGTGCGCCGCACCAGCGCCCGCACCGCCCCGGCGTCGCTCTGCTCCAGGGCGCTGCGTGCGAGTGCACGGCACTCGGCGACCGTCACGCGGCTCAGGCGCGCTTTGAGCTGCGGGATGAGCGCACCGACCGCCGACAGCTCGTGCACGCCGAGCCCGACGAGAAGCGGCGCCGCGAGCGGCTCGGAGGCGAGCCCGCCGCACACCGCGACCATGCGCCCGCTGCCTGCCGCCGCCTGCGCGGCCGTCGCAATCAGCCGCAGCACCGCCGGGTGCAGCGCGTCGAGCCTCGCAGCGAGCTGCGGGTGGCCGCGGTCCATGGCGAGCGTGTACTGGGTCAGATCGTTGGTGCCGATCGAGAGAAACTCCGCCTCCGCCACCAGCCGCTCGGCGAGTAACGCGGACGCCGGTGTCTCGATCATCACGCCCAGTGCGGGAGCGCGCCCGAGGCCGAGCTCTGCACAAATCTCCTCGAGCAACCGGCGTACCGACGTGACTTCATCCACCTCGGTGATCATGGGCAGTAGAATCCGGCAGCTCGCGAGCGGACGCACGCCGAGTACGGCGCGCAGCTGCGTGCGCAGCAGCGCCGGGTGAGCGAGGCTCGTGCGCACACCGCGCAGCCCGAGTGCGGGATTGTCCTCCCGAGGCTGAGGCAGGTAAGCGATCGGCTTGTCGCCGCCCGCATCGAGCGTACGTATGGTGAGCGGGCGTCCCCCGAGCGCGTCCGCGATGCTCTGGTAGGCCGCCGTCTGCTCGGCCTCGTCGGGCGGTGCGCTGCGCTCGAGGAACAGGAACTCGGTGCGCAGGAGCCCACAGCCCTCGGCGCCATTGCGCACCGCGGCGTGCGCTTCCGCCGCGGACCCCACGTTCGCGAACACCTCGATGCGCACGCCGTCGGCCGTGCGGCATTCGCGTTGCGCGGCGGCGCGCTCCGCGGCCGAGCGCTCGCGCCGCAGGCCGAGCGTGGCGCGCGCTGCCGCGAGGCGCGCCGGCGGCGGCTCGACCTCGAGCACGCCACGCTCCGCATCCACGATGAGCTCCGTTCCATCGCGCAGCGCGAGGACCGATGAGCCGAGCGCCACCAGCGCCGGAATCTCCATCGCCGCGGCGATGATCGAGACGTGCGAGGTCGCCCCTCCTCCCGCGGTCGCGAGGCCGACGACGCGGCTCGCATCGAGCGCCACGAGCTGCGACGGCAGGAGCTCACGTGCGATCACCACCGAGTTCTCCGGGAGCTCGATCGCGCCTGCCGTAGCCGCGCCCGTGAGTGCCAGCAGTACCTGAGTCTCCAGGTCGAGGAGGTCATCGGCGCGCTCGCGCAGGAGCGGATCGGCCAGAGCGGCGAGCTGAGCGGCGGCCGCACGCAGCGTCTCGCGCCATGCCAGGCCGGCGCTGCGGCCCTCCCCGATGCGCACACGCGCCGCGGCGAGGAGCTCCGGATCGTCGAGCAGCTCGAGGTGCGCCACGGCGATCTCGCCCGCCGCCCGTGCACCCGCGCCCCCACCGGGCTCCGCGGCGCGCCGCTCGAGGCGGGCGCGGACCGCCGCGCGGGCGCGCTCGAGAGCGATGGTTTCCTCCGCCGGCCCGGCGCCTGAGTCGCAGACCGCGATCTCCGGCCGGCGCAGCTGCACAGCCCGCCCGACCGCGAGGCCCCGGCTCGCAACGACTCCGGGAATCTCCGCGCCAGCCGCCGGAGCGGCCGAAGTACCGCCGGCAGCGGCGGCTCGATCCGCCCGGGCGAGCGGCGCCGGAGCAGCCGACGCGGGGCGTGGCGCCGCGGACGAGCCTCCATGGGGCGCCGCGGCCGCAAGAGCCGCGACGAGCGCCCTCACCGCCAGCGCCGCATCGGGCCCGGTGGCACGAATTTCGATCTCATCGCCGCACTGCGCGCCGAGCGCCATGAGCGCGACGGCGCTGCGCCCGTTGGCCTCGCGTCCGCGCGCCGCGAGGCGTACGTCGGCGGCGAGATTCTTGAGCGCAGCCGCGAGCAGCGCCGCGGGGCGTGCATGGATGCCGTGCTCGAAGGCCACGCGGGCGCGCTCGAGCACCGCGGCAGGCGCAGCCGCGGCTGGAACGGCCGCGGCAGCTCGTCCGGGGACGAGCTCCATGAGCGGATCGCCGACTGCGACTGCGCGCCCCTCGACGCGCCGCACGATGCGAAAGCCGCTGTCGGTCGTGACGATGATCGGCGTCAGCAGGCTCCGAGCGCGGCGCGCGAGGAGATCGAGATCGAAATTGAGCAGCACCTCGCCGGTGCGCACGCGCGCGCCCTGCGCGGCGACGGCGGTGAAGCCGGCGCCGCCGAGATTCACCGTGTCGATTCCGACGTGCATGAGGATCTGGCAGCCGCCCGCGGTGCGCAGCGTCACCGCGTGTCGCGACGGCGCCAGCAGCACCAGCTCGCCGTCGCACGGGGCGTGGAGCACCCCCGCGGTCGGATCGATGGCGACGCCATCGCCCAGCATCCTTCCCGCGAACACCGCGTCCGGCGCCTCATCGAGCGGCGCGCTCCAGCCCGCGAGCGGCGCCGACAGTGCGATCGAGCCCTGCCCGGGGGCTGTCGTCGCCGCGCTCATTGCGAGAGCTGCACCCAGTCGATGGTCCACAGCGGGTCGAGCGTGCGCTGGGTGAAGCGCAAGCACAGGGAGTGCGTGCCGCTCTGCCGGGGAAGCGCTGCGGGCGGCAGCACGCTCACGGCATCGCTGCCGGCGGCAGGCGCGAGCGGCAAAGTTGCGCTCGGTGCGCCATCGCAGCGGTCGAGGCGTACTTCGAGCTCCCCGGCGGGCGTGCGTGGGGCATCCAGGTGGATGGCCTCGATGTCCTTGCCGATCTGGAAGTTGAAGGGCACCTGGCCCACCGCGGCCGTGATCGAGGCCGCATGCGTCAGGTCACCCTGCGGAAATATCCAGCAGGGGTCCATGATGTCCACGAGAAACACGGCACGGGGGCCTGTGAGCGGCGCATCGTCCTCGAGATTCAGCACGAGCTTGTCCGAGCAGGTCTTGAGGTCCTGGCTGAAGTGGCGTTCGTAAGTGCCAACGCTTCGAGGCGCTGCGAACACGTCGTCCGAGTAGCGCAGACCCAGGGTGCGATAGCGGACGAACTCGGCGGCGAGACGCGCCTCGAAGCTCTCCCAGTTGATGAGCGCGGCAGGCGACCAGGCCACCTCGGCAAGCGCCGCCGCCCGCGGCCAGGTCATGTAGGCCGCATCGGCCTCGCTGCGAACGTGCTCGGTCCAGAGGTTGGCCTGAATTCCGAGGACGTGGCTGCGGTCCCGGGCCAACGGCCCGGGCAGCGGGTCGAAGCGGTAGACGTCCTCGAGCGAGATCACCTTGCCGCGGCCCGGCGGCTCGGCCGGGGTCGGGCCCTGGCGGTTGTCGAGGTAGAGCGTCGGAGCGGGCGACAGCACCGTATCGTGCCCACGCGCGGCGGCCACGATTGCACCTTCGACGCCGCGCCACGACATCACGGCCGCATCGGGCGGCACACCGCCTTCGAGGATCTCGTCCCAGCCGATCTGGCGTCGACCGTGAGCGGCCAGGTACTTGCCGATGCGTGCCGTGAAGTAGCCCTGCAACGCCTCCTCGCCCGTCACACCCAGCTCGCGCATGCGCGCCTGGATGCGCACCGAGGCACGCCATTGGTCCTTGACCGCCTCGTCGCCCCCGGTATGAACATACTCACCCGGGAAGAGCGCCATGAGCTCATCGAGCACGTGCTCGATGAAGTCGAAGGTCGACTCCTCGACATTGAAGAGATTGGGATAGATGCCCCAATCCGCCGGCACCGCGGCGGGCGCAGTCGCGAGGACCCCGAGACTCGGGTACGCCACGATGGCCGCGGTCGCATGCCCCGGCATCTCGATCTCGGGGACGATCGTCACGTTGCGCTCGGCGGCGTGGGCCACGATGCGCCGCACGTCCTCCTGCGTGTAGTAGCCGCCGTAGAGGCGCGGCCGATGGGTGGCCGGGTCGATGTCGCGCAGCGCAGCCGCGCCCGCGGGCACGCGCCAGGCGCCCACCTCGGTGAGGCGCGGGAAGCGCTTCACCTCGAGCCGCCAGGCCTGATCGTCGGTCAGGTGCCAGCCGAGCACGTTGAGCTTGTGCAGCGCCATCCAGTCGAGATAGCGCAGGATGAATTCGGGCTTCTGGAAATGGCGCGCCGAATCCAGCATCAGGCCGCGCCAGCGAAAGCGCGGCGTGTCGTCGATGCGCACCGCGGGCAGCGCCAGCGCACCATCGCGCAGCCGCCGGGCGCTGCACAGCTGCCAGAGCGTCACCGCCCCGTAGAACAGGCCGCGCGGCTCGCGCGCGCTCACCACTACGCGCTCGGGTGACACCTCGAGCTGATAGCTCTCGGGGCTCGTCCCCGAGGCTTCGGGGTCGAGCCTGAAGGTGATCGCGCCGTCCGCGATCGGCGTGACGCCCGTCGGGCGCAGCCTGAGCGAGAGCCCGTGGCTCGAGTCCAGCAGCTCGATGAAGTAGGCGGCGGTACTCCTCACCCGCGCGTCGCCCGCACTTCTTACCTCGACGCTCGCGCGCAGCGCAAAGGCGCCGGGCTGGGACGCCACTTCGGCGGGCAGCGGGATGAGGTCGGGCGGCGGCTGCACGTCCGCGTGCGCCGCCGCAGCGCACAGCCCGGCCAGCACGGCGACCGACCCAGGCTTGAGACGCGCCCGCATCACTTGCCGGTCTTCAGGTGCTGGGCGATCTGCTCGCGCAGCCGCTCGCTATCCGCCGGGGTCAGTTTGCCGAGCAGTCCGTGCCGCTGCGGCGGGATGTGAGCGGTCGCATCATGCGGATCGCCGAAGACGTAGTGCTCGAACAGCGCCCGCCAGGCTGCGCGCGCCGGTGCCGGGAGCGTGCGGATGTTGAGGATGGCGTGGCGCAGGCTGTCGAAGCCGGAATCGCTGCCGAGCGGCGCGCCGTTCGCGTGCCACCAGTAATTCACCCAGACGTTGAAGGGGTCCAGCGACTCGACGTTGTGCCACCACAGCGGCGGAATGAACAGCGCATCGCCCGGCTCGAGCTCGGCGCTGCGCGCGGCGGCGAGCGCCGTGCGGAAGCGCGGAAAGCGTGCGAAGTCCGGCGCATGCAGTTGCACCAGGCTCATCGGCGCACCGGTTGGCGCGTAGTCGAGCGGTCCGATGTACAGGTTCGCAATCTGCTCGGGCGGAAACAGCATGAAGCGCCGCCGTCCGCCGACGACGCAGCCGAGGTTGAACCACTCATCGAGGTGGGTGGGAGTAGTGATGGCGTTGCCGAGCCAGATGCGCGGCTGCGCGGAAGCCTCGGCGAGCGGCAACGGATTCGCTGCCGTGAAGCCGGGCAGGCTCTCCTGAATTGGAGCGCTCTGCGCTGCGACCGCGGGCGCGTTCGCGTGGCCGGCGTAGCGCAGCGCCTGTTCCGCCACGGCGCTGAGCGGCAGACGGTTGCGCACGAAATTGAAGCCGTTGAGGCCCTCGCGATAATAGATGCGGCCGGCGAACTCCGGCGGGGTCATCACCGCATCGACCGGCGCGCCGCTCTCGAAGCGCCGCAGGTACTCGAGCAGCGCCGCGGGTGAGGTGCGCGCAGCGGCGACCGCCGGCCAGTCGCTCGCGAGACCGCGCAGCACCACGGGCTCGCCGGCCTCGAGCACCTCGCGCCGGATGCGCTCGGCGTCACGCCTCTCGAGCTCGCGGATTGCCGCGGGGGGCTGCATCCTGAGGGCCGCCGCGCCTGCCGGGCGCCCTACCAGAAATAAGCCTGCAGCGCCGGCTCGCGCCGCCGCGGCGGGATGCGCGTGAGCGTGCTCGTGTGGTCCGGATAGTTCACGGCGCTGCGCCGGATGAGATTCTCGATCTCGTCCAGGCTGTAGCGGGCCTCGGCTGCGCTCGGCGCGCGCAGCTGCGGCGCGTCCGGAAATACCCCCATGCCGGCCATGAGCGCGTACCAGGAGAACACCGGGTAGCCACGACCGATCAGCTGCTGGCGCAGGGCGGGCACGATGCTCTTGCCGTTCATCCACAGCGAGTAGAGCTTCTTCAGGTCGTCGGAGAGATTGAGGTTCGCCGCGTTGGCCCGCCAGTACTCGGTGTCCGTGCGGGTATTGGTCTTGTAGTGCGTCACGATGTAGTCGCGGATGCCTTCGAAGTGCGCGTTGACGAGCGCGTTGAAGCGCCCGTGGGCCGCATCGCTCAGGTCCTCCTTGTCGAGAAACTCGGCGAAGGTCGTAGCGGTCTGCTGGATGAAGAGGAGCGCCGTCGCCTCGAGCGGCTCGATGAAGCCCTGGCTGAGACCGACGGCGAGGCAGTTGCGGTTCCAGTGCTCGGTCACTCGTCCGATGCGCATCTTCAGGTGGCGCGCCGGCACGTCGGCATCCAGGAGCCCGAGATGCTCGCGCAGCTCGCGCTCGGCGCCTTCCGCGTCACAGAAGCGGCTGCTGTACACGTAGCCATTGCCGTAGCGGCTGGTGAGCGGGATCTTCCAGGCCCAGCCGTGCTTGAGCGCCGTCGACACCGTCTCGCAGGGAATGGAGGCGTCGATCGGCGTCGGCAGGGCTACGGCCGCATCGTTGAACAGGTTGTCCGCGAAGCTGACCCAGGGCGTGTGCAGTGCCTTCTCGATCAGGAGCCCCGCGAAGCCCGAGCAGTCGACGAATATGTCCGCCGCGATCGTCTCGCCCTCGCGGGTGCTCACCGAGGCGATCGAGCCGTCGGGAGCGAGATTCGCCTGCGTCACGTGGCAGCTCTGATAGCGCACCCCGCGCTCGAGTGCCTTCCGGTGCAGGTACTGCCCGAGCAGCACGGCGTCGAAGTGATAGCCATGCCAGACATCGAACGGAAAGCTCTCGGGCGCCTTCGGCGCGCGATGCTCGCGCGCCAGGCGCGTGGCGATGAAGAACCGGTCCGGGTGCGCGGGCAGATCGGCACCCTGGATGCGCGCCTCCACGTTGTGCACGAACTGGCTCATCGTCAGGTTATCGAGCATCGAGGCGAAGGGATGGAAGTAGCGCGTGAACCCAGGCCGCGTCGACCAGCCGTCGAAGGTGATGCCGCACTTGTAGGTGGCGTGACAGGCCGGCATCCACTCCGACTCCTCGATCCCCAGGCTGTCGAAGAAGCCCCGCAGCCAGGGGGTGGAGCCCTCGCCGACGCCGACGATGCCGACGGTCGGCGACTCGAGGAGCGTGATGGCCACGCCGCGGCTGCCGAAGGAGCGCGCCAGGATGAGAGCCGTCATCCAGCCTGCCGTCCCGCCCCCGACGATGACGATGCGGCGCAGGCCCGCGGGCGCCGGCCGGTCCGGGGCAGGGTCGGGCGGGCTGTAGGACTGATTGAAGAGTGTGGCGGTCGTCATTGCAGGCGCGTCGTGCGCAGATCATGCACCTCGGCGCGCCGGCTACGCCACAGGCGCCGAGCGCGCCGGGGCGGGCCATCGCAGGCCCGCCCCGGGCTATTCCCCACGCGCGGTCAGAACTTCGCGCGCAGCGTCAGGTAGTACTGCCTGCCGTTCCTGTAGAACGCGCGCGGCTGGTCCGTGTTGAGCGCGTAGTACTTCAGCGTCGGGTTGTTGAGGTTCTGACCATCGAGCGTCAGGCTCCAGTTGTCGTTGAAGAGCAGGCCGAGGCTGGCCGCGAGCGTGCCGGTGTCGTCCTGCGTGAACGCGGTGCTGCGATCCAGGCCGCTGTAGAACGCCGAGCGGTAGTTGTACGACACGCGCGCACTGAAGTGCGCGTTCTCGTAGTAGCCGCTCACGTTGTACACGTTCTTGGAGGCACCCACCAGGCGATCATCGTTGGCCGAGGGGCCGGTAGTCGGGACGTCCGAGGTCTGCTTGGCATCGGTGTAGGTGTAGTTCAGATCGATGCCGAAGTTGCCGAAAGCCTGCTGGTAGGCGAGCTCGATGCCCGACGCCTTGCCGGTCGTGTTGATCGGAACCGTGAGGACGTAGGGTACCGGCACGACGCCCGGCGGGAAGCCCGAGGCAGCCGATCCCGAGGTCGGATAGTTGATGGTCTCCGTGCCGTAGCCGACGTAGTTCTCCAGGTCCATGAAGAACACCGTTCCGGAGAGCAGCGACCGCGGCGCAAAGTACCACTCGAGTCCCATGTCGAAGTTGCTGGACTCGATCGGCTTGAGGTACGGGTTGCTGCCCGAGCCGCTGCCGGTGCACTGCACGCCTCCCGGGCACAGGTAATTGGCCGGAGGCGTGAGACTCGTGGTGCTCGAGAGTGCCGAATAGTCGGGACGCGTCATCGTCTGCGCCGCCGCCAGGCGCCCGACCAGATCCGGGCTGAAGTCGTAGCGGAGGTTCCAGCTCGGCAGAACGTTGTCATAGGACTTGTCCACCTCGACTCCCGAGAAGGCTCCGAACAGCGAGCCGACCACGAGGTTCGGTGTGTTGGCGGGGCAAGGATTCGCCGACGCCGGGATCGTCGCCGAGCACCCGAGCGGGATCCAGGTGATCGTGTCCTCGACGGTGTGCACGAGCCGCACCCCGAAGTTCGAGCTCCACTGGTCACCTTTGAAGTCCGCCTGCACATAGAGTGAGGTGTCCGGCTCGCTCAACTCGAACCACTGCGGCGGATAAGCCCGCATGACCGGATCGCGCTGCACGAGGCCTGGGCCGTTGTAGGCGGCCAGCTGCGCCGGCGTCCAGAACCAGATGTTGGTCGGAATGCTGCTGCCGAAGGTGGTGTAGTTCGACGGGTAGTTCGAGTACGTCGTCGGGTACGCCAGCGGATCGGTGCCGCCTCCCGGCGGACAGGTCGGAGTCACCGGGTTGCAGCCGAAGGTCGGGCCCTGCGCAATCGAGCCGACCGAGGTGCGGTCGTGCTTCGAGTAGCGGATTCCGAACCTCAGATCCTGCCATGCCCCGCCGCCGCTCATGTCCCAGGTGGCATCGAGCTTCGCCCAGGTCTCTTTATCGACGGTGTCGATATCCTGGCCGCCGAAGATCCAGCCGAAGGGCAGCGCCCCGGGGTTGCCCGGCGGGAAGGGCTGCGAGTAGTTGATCGGAGTCGGCACGCCGAGCTGCCAGTCCGGCGGCCGTGACGTCCCGTTCAGCGTGTAGGCCGCGCCGGCTCCCGGGCCGGGCGCGGTCTCGGAGACGTTCTGGGTCGGGCTCTTGCCGTGGCCCTGCGACCAGCCGATCTGGCCGTCGAGCATTACGTTGGCGGCGACCTTGAAATGACCATCGAGGTTGACGAACGCCGTATCGGCCACCGCATCCGGACGATCGATCTGGTCGTAGATGCCGTAGAGAGTCCCAGGGGTCGCGGCAAACGTGGCGCTGGTCAGCGTGCCGTTGGCCACGGTATAGCCGGGATTCGGCGCCTGCCCGGCGCCGAAGTTGATGAAGTGCGTCGCCCACATCAGGTAATTGCGGTTGTAGTTCGGCGCCTCGAGCTTGGCGTAGAAGCCCGACAGGTCGAAGCTCATCGTATCGCTCGGCTTGAGCTCCACGTTCAGCAGGCCGCCGGTGCGCTTGCGCTCCTGTTCGAAGAACGCCGATCCGATCAGGTGCGGGTACCACACGTTGCTCAGGTCGGGGTCGGCGGTCGCGATCGCGCTGCCGGGTGCGATCTGGTCGTAGCCGAGGATCTCGGTGCCGTCGCGCCGCAGGTGGCGATCCTCGTAGAAGCCCTGCGCCATGACTCCGAAGGTCGAGTCCGCGTTGCGCCAGTTGACGAGCGCGCTGAACTGCGGGTCGGTCTTGCTGGGCAGGTCCGCATACACGGCACCGGCGGAGACCTGCGCCGTGAAGGGCTTGCTGAAGTCCTCGATCGGCTTGCGCGTCACGATGTTGACCGAGCCCGCGACGCCGCCTTCGACGAGCGAGGCCTCGGAGGTCTTCTGCACCACGACCTGGTTGACCAGCTCGGAGGGCAGCAGCGTATAGCTGACGCTGCGGCCGACGGTGCCGGTCTGGTCGAGTACGAACCAGTCGCCGGAGGCCACGTAGTGCCCGTCGACCAGCGTCTGTGTCAGGCTGGGACCGGTGCCGCGGAGACTCACGCGGTCGTTCTCGTCGAACCCACCCTCGGTGGCGCCGGCGGAGCTCACGGTCACTCCGGGGACGCGCTTGAGCGAGTCGGCCACGTTCTTGTCCGGCATCTTGGCGATGTCTTCGGAGGTCACCACTTCGACGCCCGCCGTCGCCTTCCTCTTGAGAGTCAGCGATTCCTCGACCGAGGCGCGAATTCCGGTAACCACCACTTCCTGGAGCTGCTCGCCCGATGCCGGCGCTGCGGTAGCCTGCTGTGCCTGCACCCCCTCGTGGCGCCCGAACAAGGCCACTGCGACTGCCGTTCCGATCAAGGTCGACCGTGCGATTCTCATGATTTACCCACCCCGATGTTTGTCGTTAGCCTGTGCACGTGGCGAAAATGCCGCATCCCCCACGAGACCTCTGAAGCGCGCGTGCCGAGCGCCTCATGAGTGGTCCGCATAAGCGGACCAGTTACATTCCAATATAGTACCACTCTGCAAGAAACGCTATACCCTTGCATACCAAATGCAACCGACAACATATTTACAAGAAAAAACAGGGTCTTGTGATCGCATATGTATTCTTCTCGCAACAGACTGGTACTATAGTGGTAGCCTAGTCTCTCCAGCGGTCTCGTCCGGAGAAGCAACTTGACGCTGCTGTCACAGACGGTCGGCAGACTCGATGACCAGAGCAGCCTGCCGCTCTACCAACAACTGCAGCGAGCGCTGCGGCAGGCGATCGAGACGCGCGTGTTAGGTCCGGACGATGCACTGCCGCCCGAGCGCGATCTGGCCGAAGAATTCGGCGTCTCGCGCATCACGGTGCGCAAGGCGATCGAGGGGCTGGTCGGCGAGGGCCTGCTGGTGCGACGCCAGGGCTCGGGGACTTTCGTGCTCGCGCGCGTGGAGAAAAATTTCTCCAAGCTGACCTCCTTCTCCGAAGACATGCGCGCGCGCGGGCGCAATCCGCGCAGCGTGTGGCTGCGCAAGGCCGCCGGCACCGTGACCCCGGAGGAAGCATTGACGCTGCGCGCGAGTCCCGGCACGCCGGTGTACCGCTTTCACCGCATACGCTTCGCCGACGACGCACCGATGTCGCTCGAGTACGCCACCATCCTCGCCTCCTGCCTGCCGTCGCTCGAGGCGGTCGAGTCCTCGCTCTACACGGCGCTCGAGCGCGCCGGCAATCGTCCGGTACGCGCGCTGCAGCGGCTGCGTGCGGTGCTGTTCACGGCCGAGCAGGCCGAGCTGTTGCAGGCCAAGGAGAGCGACGCGGGCCTGCTGGTCGAGCGTCTCGGCTTCCTCCAGGACGGCCGCGCGGTAGAGTTCACCCAGTCCTTTTATCGTGGCGACATCTACGACTTCGTCGCAGAGCTCAGCATCGCCACGTGAGTAACAGCGCCGCGAGCACCCGCATGTACGGCGAGGCGGCCGAGTCGCCGGCCGTCGTGCGCGCGCAGCTCGCCGCCAACGCCGAGCGCGTGGCGCGCCTCGCGGAGCGGCTGCGGGGTGCTCCGCCGCGTGCCGTGGTCACCTGTGCGCGCGGCAGCTCCGATCACGCCGCCACCTTCGCGCGCTACCTGATCGAGACGCGCTTGGGTCTGCTGACCGCCTCGGCCGCACCGTCGGTGAGCTCGGTGTACGAGGTCGCACCCGACATGGTCGGCGCCGTGATGATCGCGATCTCGCAGTCGGGCGCGAGCCCGGACCTGCTCGCCGCGGTGAGCCGCGCGCGCACCAACGGCGCACGCATCATCGCGCTGGTGAATGCCGAAAGCTCGCCGCTAGCGCAGCTGGCCGACGACCTGATCCCGCTGCGCGCCGGCGCGGAGCTGAGCGTCGCCGCTACCAAGTCCTATATCGCCTCGCTCGCCGCCATCGTCCAGCTGCTCGCGAGCTGGACGGGTGATGCGGTGCTCGCAGCAGCCCTGGCGGAAGCGCCACGGCAGCTCGAGCGCGCCTTCGAGCTCGACTGGAGTGAGGCAGTCACGCGCCTCGCGGGCGTCAACAACCTCTACGTGATCGGGCGCGGCCCCGGCCTCGGGGTGGCGCAGGAGGCGGCGCTCAAACTCAAGGAGACCTGCGGACTGCACGCCGAGGCACTCTCGGCCGCGGAGCTGCGCCACGGGCCGATGGCGCTGGTGCGGGCACATTTTCCGCTGCTCATCTTCACGCAGGACGACGAGACTCGTGCCGGCGTGATACAGCTCGCCGGCGAGCTCGCCGCGCGCGGCGCCGCGGTGCTGCTCGCCGGCGCCGCGCTGCCGCAGACGACCGTGCTGCCGACCGTGGCGACGCATCCGGTCATCGAGCCGCTGCTGTTCGTGCAAAGCTTCTACCGCATGGCGAATGCGCTCGCGCTGGCACGCGGCCGCGACCCCGATCGGCCCCCGTACCTCTCGAAAGTGACCGAGACCCTGTGATGAGCGTCGCACTGGTCAACGGGCGGATGCTGCTCGGCGACGGCCACGCCGACGTCGGGCTCACCGAGGGCCGCGCCGTGCTGATCGAAGCGGGCCGGATCAGCGAGATCGCGGCCGACTCGGACCGCCGGCTGCGCAAGATGCGGCGCCACGACCTCGCGGGCGCGCTGCTGCTGCCGGGCTTCATCGACTCGCAGGTGAACGGGGGCGGCGGCGTACTCTTCAACGACTCGCCGAGCGTCGAGGCGATCGCCGCCATCGGCCGCGCGCACCGCCGCTTCGGCACCACCGGCTTCCTGCCGACGCTGATCAGCGACGACCTGGAGGTGGTCGGCCGCGCCATCGCCGCCGTGCGCAGCGCGATCGAGAGCCGGGTTCCCGGCGTTCTCGGCATCCACATCGAGGGCCCGTTCCTCAACGTCGAGCGCAAGGGCGTGCACGACCCGGCGAAGCTGCGCGAGCTCGACCGCACCGCGGCCGGGCTGCTCACCTCGCTCGGCGCCGGCAAGACGCTGGTCACGCTCGCGCCGGAAATGACCACCCCGGAGATCATCGCGGGGCTGGCAGCCTCGGGGGTCGTGGTGTCGGCGGGCCACACCAATGCGACCTACGAGCAGATCGTCACCGCACTGCGCCACGGGCTCACCGGCTTCACCCATCTCTTCAACGCCATGTCGCCGCTCACCGGACGCGAGCCGGGCACGGTCGGCGCAGCTCTCGAGGACCCCTCGAGCTGGTGCGGCATCATCGTCGACGGTCTGCATACCAATCCGGTGGTGCTGCGCCTCGCGCTGCGCTGCAAGCCCCGCGAGCGCTTCATGCTGGTCACGGACGCGATGCCGAGCGTCGGCACCAAGGCGACGTCCTTCGAGCTGCAGGGACGGCGCATCCTCGTATCCGGCACCGTCTGCATCGACGAGGAGGGGCGCCTCGCCGGCTCCAACATCGACATGGCGAGCTGCGTGCGCAACGCGATCCACATGCTGAACGTGCCGCTGCCGCAGGCGGCGCGCATGGCGAGCCAGTGGCCTGCGGAGTTTCTCGGCCTCGGCGGCGAGCTCGGCCGCATCGCACCCGGCTATCGCGCCAATCTGGTGGCGGCCGACGACGAGCTGCGGGTCCTCGAGACCTGGATCGACGGCCGCTCGAGCGCCGAGGACGGCGGCTGAGGGGGCTTCGCCGCGCCTTCCGGGCACCTCGCCGCACGCCAGTCTTCACCCTCTGCGCGGCGCGCAGCGCTGGGGCATGATGCCTTCCTCTCATGCGACAACTGACGCTCTCGAGATTCCGCGCGGCTGCGCGCCGCATGCAGCTCATGGCCGCGGCGGCCAGCGCGTGCGCGCTCGCCTGCACACAGGCGCCGGGCACGGCGCCCGCGGCTGCTTCGGCCACCGCCTCCGAGGTCCGCGAGTTGAGCGTCGGCGGCGCACGGCTGCAGGTCGATCTCGGCTCCGGGGACTACCAGGCCGGCAATGAGGTGCTCATCGCCTGGGTGCGCCGCTCCGGCGACATCGTCAGCGCTTTCTACGGCAGCTTCCCGACGCCGCGCGCCACGGTAGAGCTGCGGGCGATGCCTGGAGTGGGCGTCCAGGGCGGAAGCACCTACGCGAACCCCGACGCGCTGATCCGCGTGCGCGTCGGACGCGAGGTGAGCGAAGCGCAGCTGCTCTCGGACTGGGTCATGGTGCATGAGATGACGCACCTGGCGCTCCCCGACGTCGGTGAACAGCACGCCTGGCTCTCCGAAGGGCTCGCCACTTACCTCGAGGGCGTCGAGCGCGTGCAGGCCGGCAATCGCACCGAGGAGGATGTCTGGGCCGAGGAGCTGCGGCAGATGCCGCGCGGGCTGCCGCAGCCCGGCGATCAGGGCCTCGACCATACCCACACGTGGGGGCGCACTTACTGGGGCGGAGCGATGTTCTGCCTCCTGGCCGACGTCGACATCCGCCGGCGCACGCACAACGCGCGCGGACTCGAGGATGCCGTACGCGCGATCGCGCACGCGAGCGGTGGACTCAAGGCCGACTGGCCGATCGGGCGCGTGCTGGCGACCGGCGATGCCGCGGTCGGCACGAAGAGCCTCGAGGATCTCTACGCCCGCATGAAGGATGCCCCCTACTCGCCTGACCTCGTCGCGCTGTGGCGCGAGCTCGGCGTCGAAGGAGATGGTGCGGTCGTGACTCTGAACGATCGCGCGCCGCTCGCGGACGTGCGCCGCGCCATCATGCGGGGAACGAAGCCGCGGTCATAATCCGCCGCATCCAGAACCTCACAATTTCATACACTTGTCACCGCCCGCGCGTTGCGCCGTCCCGGAACTTGCGACATGATCGGCGCCTCTCACGGAGCACACGCTAAGGGACCTCGATGGCGCGCTCTCCAGCCACCTCGCTGACCGTTACGCTCGCGGCGCTCGCCACGGCCCTCGGCGGCTGCTCCACCCGTACCAACGTGGCGGCGACCGCGAACACCTCCTCCCTCTATACACACGTCTACGTCACCGTGCAGGCCGTGTGGTTCAACAGCAGCGCCTCCGCCGGGCCGGACGACTCGGGGTGGAGGCAGTTCCCGCTCTCGACGCCCGTGACGGTGGACCTGGTGGCCTACTCGGGCGGGAATTTCGCCAACCTGGCGACGGACCTGCGCCTCGGGCCAGGCACCTACTCCCAGGTGCGCCTGATC
This sequence comes from Steroidobacteraceae bacterium, assembly GCA_035542535.1. Lineage (GTDB taxonomy): Bacteria > Pseudomonadota > Gammaproteobacteria > Steroidobacterales > Steroidobacteraceae > 13-2-20CM-66-19. The sequence goes on along the minus strand of DATKLG010000048.1, from coordinate 9,894 downwards.
CCGGTCGATGCCTCGACACCGCTCACCGCCTCGGCACAGACGCTCGGCGCCACGTACAACATGGAGGCCGACTACGTCGACAGCAGCGGCATCACCCACCAGCTGCCCCTCGAGCTCCTCAACCCGGACAAGGGGCTCGGGATCCAGGGCTCCCTTAGAGTTCCGATCGGCAGCATCAGCCCGGCGGTCGTCGCCGTCAGCTCTCAGGGCAGCAGCTCCACGCCGACGACCGGCACGGGCACGTTGGCGACGACGACCAGCCTCACCGGCAGTCAGACCACTACCGCCGAATTCGGCGTGACCTTCGACGCCTTGCGCGATCTCGCCGCGTTCACGTATGGCGCAGCCTATGGCGTACTGTTCAGCTCCCACGTGAGCGCCAATGATCTGTCGGGCTCCGGCGGCATCCAGGGTCAGCTCACGCTCACCGGTCTGACGGGGCTGACGAGCCCCAACGGGACCCTCGGTCTCGAGGTGAGTGCGCAGTCGCTGAGCGCCGACGGCACGCGCCATTTCGTGGTGGCGCGCGCACCGGTGGCTTCCGACGGCAGCTTCACGCTCTATCCGCTCGGCGCCGATTCCTCGAACAACACGAGCTACGACGTCGTAATCCATGGGCCGGGCATCGCGACGATGATCATCAGGAGCGTACTCATCCCACCCACCGGCCACGGGGTCAGTACCACCGGCACGAGTACCACGGGGACCGCGGCGAATCCTGACACCTCGCCCATCACGCCCGCGAACCTGGTCTCGATCGGAAGCCTGACACCGCGCGCCGCGAGCACCTACACCGCCAATATCGCCACCGCGGCCGGCGCGCCGCTACCCGCCGGCGCGGAGGTCGACTTCTGCCAGACGCTGCCTTCCTCCGGCGAAGTCCCCTACGTCATCGAGGCGGCGCCGATCGACCCCTTCAACCAGGTGCTGCTCCCCGCGCAGCCGCTCTCGAGCGGCACGGTGGACTCCGGGACCTACGTGTCCTCCGGCGCCACGATCACGGTGGTGAGTGCGGCGCCCGCCGAAGGCGCCGGCACCTACCAGGTCGCCGCCAGCGCACCGCTCTACGCCGACGGTTCGCTCGGCCTCACCGTGTCGGCGCCGACCGCGGCCGGCGTTACGGCTGCGCCCCCCGTCACGCTCGCGCCGCTCGCGCTCGCATCGGGCAGCTCGACGGCTTCCGTTGCCGCGGTCGTGCTGCCGGCGACCGCCGGCAAGTACGACCACGGCGAGCTCATGCTGAGCCAGAATGGACAACTGATCGCCAGCGCGCCGCTCGATGCCGCGCTCGCCTCAGGCGGCGGCGCCGTGCAGCTCGCCGGCATACCGGGCGGCACCTCGGGCAGCCTCTACTACCTCACGGTGCGCGCCTGGAACTCGAGCGACCCCGCCGGAACCCTGACGCGCCAGTGGTATCCGGGCGCCATCGACCTGCGCAGCGCGCTCTCGGCAAGCGCCCAGCTGACGATCGACTGAGCGCCTCCGCAGGGAGACCCGTGCGGCACTGAACGCACCTTGCGCGGCGCGAAATCGGTAAACTAGCGGGTTTTGGGGGTCCTCGGGACCCACGTAAGTCACTGTAATCACGGAACGCAACCGCGCTCCACGCCTCTAAGGACGGGTGCGCCGGCGCGGCGCCGCCAAAGATTCGCGAAGGGGATAAGCCTGATGACAGCTGTTCGTGCCCGCCTCATGGGGCGGCTCCTCGGGGCCTCGTGCGCCCTCGTCCTGGGGGGCGCCGTGCTCCTTTCAGGCTGCAGCAGCAACACCAACATCTCGTACGGCACCGCGGTCGTGACCATGAGCGATGTGAATGGCGACTTCGCCAGCTACATCGTGGACGTCGACTCGATTACCCTGACGCGCAGCGACGGCGCGATCGTCGAGCCTCTCGCGACCCCCCAGGTGGTCGACCTGGTGAAGCTCCACGACCTCAACGAGCTGGTCGAGGCGCCGGCCATCCCGGTCGGCACCTACACGACGCTCAGCCTGACGCTCGACTACAGCATCGCGGACATCACGGTGAACATCAACGGCGTACCGACGGCCGTCCCGGCCTACGACACCTCGGGCAACGTGATGAGCATCTCCACCCTCACGGTGACCTTCGATCCAAATAATCAGCTGGTCATCAACCCCGGCGTGAGTACGCGGCTCGCCATCGACATCAATCTGGCGGCCTCCAATACCATCAACTTCAGCGCCTCGCCGGTCACCGTCACGGTCCAGCCCTTCATGACCGCCACCGTGGCGCCGCTCGATCAGACGGTGATGCGGGCCCGTGGCATCTTCGTGATTTCGCAGCCCGCGAGCAGCGACTTCGTCTTCAATATCCGCCCGTTCATCGACCTGTCGAGCGCACTCGGCGCATTGACCGTCAACACCACGAGCTCCACCTACTTCAGCATCAACGGCGCCAGCTACACCGGGGCGGCGGGACTCACCGCCATGCAGAAGCTGCAGATCAGTACGCCGATCGCGGCCTACGGCACCCTGGGAAGCTTCGCGACCATCACTCCGACTTTCAACGCGACCGAGGTGTACGCCGGCAGCAGCCTCGAGACTCCGCTCGCGGATTTCCTCACCGGCACGGTCAGTGCGGTGAACGGCGATACGCTCACGGTCACCGGCGGCAGCTGCCTGTCGCGCGCCGGGACACCCGCCTATGTCGCCAGCGTGCCAGTCACGGTGAGTTCCAGCACGCTCGTGAACCAGGATGGCGTGGCGGCGGCGACCGGGCTCTCCACCAACTCGATCTCGGTAGGCCAGCTGATCACCGTCGGCGGTCAGGCGAGCACCCAGCCCTATTGCACCGGCACAGTGAGCCTCACGCTCGATGCCACCCAGGGTCTGGTGCGGCTGCAGCCCACGCGCCTGTGGGGCACGCTCAACTCGGCGGTCCCCGGGAGCCTGTCGCTCAACATGCTCACTATGAACGATTACGAGCCGAGCGTATTCAACTTCGCCGGCACCGGGACCGACGCCGCCAACGATGCCGTACCCACGAGCTACGCCGTCAACACCGGGGCGATCGATGCGAGCGGCACGGCCCCCGGCACGCTGCTCGCGACCGTCGGCTTCGTGACGCCGTTCGGCTCAGCCCCGCCCGACTTCACCGCGAGCTCCGTCACGCCCGGCACCTCGACGGCGCAGGTCCTGGTCGTGGAGTGGGAGAACGGCGGTGCCGCCAGCCCATTCTCGAGCCTCAGCAGCTCGGGGCTGGTGGTCGATCTGACGAACGCCAATCTGAGCGGCACGATCCGCTACATCGCGACCGGGCCGGTCAAGACCGATCTCACCACGCTGCCGGCGAGTCCGACCGTCCTGTTCGCGACCGGTGCGCCGCTGCTCAAGCTCGCCCTCGGCAACACCACCGCGATCTACGTCTACAACGGCGCCAGCGCCTTTGCCACCAAGCTCGCGAGCGCGCTCAACGGCACCAACCTCGTTTACCGCCTGGTGTGCGTCGGGCAATATGACACCCCGACCAACACCTTCACCGCCACCGAGGTTGCCGTAAACCTCCAGGAGTAGCCGCCCGGCAAGCGGTGCCCAGATGCCCTGGAAACGGCGCCCCAACGCCCGCACGACGCTCGAGCGCGCACGCAACATCGCGGACCTGCGTGGGCTCGCGCGCTGCCGCGTGCCCGGCCTGGCGTTCGAGTACGTCGAGGGGGGCGCGGAGGACGAGAGCGCCCTGCGCGGCAATCGTGCCGCCCTCGAGCGGCTGCAGCTCGTGCCGCAGACGCTCATCGACACGTCCCGCCGGCAGCTGCGCACCGCGATCCTCGGCGCGTCGGCCGAGGCGCCGCTCGTCATCGCGCCCACCGGCCTCAATAACATGCTGCATCCGCAGGGCGACCTGGTGCTGGCGCGCTGCGCCGCCCGGCGCGGCATCCCCTTCACGCTGAGCACGCTGTCGACGACTCGCCTGGAGGAGATCGCCACGGGCGCCGGTGGCCGGCTGTGGATGCAGCTGTACGTGTTCAAGGAGCGCGCCATCGCGCGCGACATCATGCAGCGCGCCGCAGCCGCCGGCTACGAGGCGCTGGTATTCACTACGGATGCCAACGTCTTCGGCAGCCGCGAGTGGGACCAGCGCAACTTCAGCGCGCCAGGCCGGCCGACGCCGCGGGCGGCGCTCGACACGCTGCGTCACCCGCGCTGGTTGTATGACATGCTCGTGCGTCACGGCATTCCACGCTTCCGCAACGTGGAGGCCTTCCTGCCGCCCGGCAAGGCGAGCGCCGTGGGCGGCAGCACCGTGCTTCCGGGCCTGTTCGAGGCGAGCATCACCTGGGAGGACATCGCCTGGATCCGCCAGTTCTGGCGCGGCAAGCTGCTCCTCAAGGGGGTGCTCACCGCGGGCGATGCCGAGCGCGCCCGCGCCCTCGGCTGCGACGGCATCGTGCTCAGCAACCACGGTGGTCGGCAGCTCGACTACTGTGTGGCGGGGATCGACGCGCTGCCCGAGATCGCCGCGGCGGTCGGCCGGCGGATGTCGCTGATCGTCGACGGCGGCTTCCGGCGCGGCAGCGATGTCATCAAGGCGCTCGCGCTCGGTGCCGAGGCCGTGATGCTCGGGCGCGCGCCGCTCTATGGGCTCGCCGCCGGGGGTGAGGCCGGAGTCGCGCGGGCACTCGAGATGCTCTGCACCGAGACCGACCGGGTGCTCGGCATGCTCGGTTGCAACGCGGTGAGCGAGCTCGGCGCGCAACACGTCCGCCGGGCCTGACGCCCAGCGCCGCTCCCCGGGCGCGCTCAGCGTTCGGGTGACTTGAGAAGCTCCACCAACTGGTCCTTCCACAGCGCCGCAACCGTGTGGGAGCCGTGGCCGCGGGTGCGGTCGCTGAAGGGGATCACGATGGCGCGGCCGTGTGGCACGCGCTTGATCTCGCGCTCGAGGATGCCGAGCTCGGGCGGGTTGATCAGGTCGTCGGCTGAGTTGATGGCGAGCAGCGGCGCCGCGATCTTCTCGAGCCCCGGCCCCGGATCGTAGTCGTGCGAGGCCTCCACCGCGTACAGCACGTCATTGGCATCGTGGGTCTTGAGGTTCTCCTCGACGTAAGCATCGATTACCTGGTCCGCGCGGGCGAGCGTCGGCGCCTCTGCCTGCCGCAGCACGGGGTTGCTGCCCATCAGCCACAGCATCTCCAGCGCGGTCCGGAGCGACGGCGGCTCGCTCGCGTACTCACCGCCCTGCCATGCGGGATCGTGGCGAATCGCATCGATCACGGTCCGGCGCCACACGCGGTTGCGCCCCGAGATCTGCGTCGGCAGGCTCGCGAGCGGCATGAGCGCATCCATGAAGTCCGGGTGCTGCTCGCCCCAGACCCAGCTATGCATGCCTCCCATGGAGGTTCCCATGACGAGCCGGGCGTGATTCACCTTGAGCCCCTGGGTCAGGAGCAGGTAGTCCGCCTGCACCATGTCGTTGTAGCCGTAGTGCGGAAAGCGCGCATGCAGGCCATCGCTGGGCTTGCTCGAGCGGCCGTGGCCGATGCCGTCCGGCAGCACGATGTAGTAGCGCTGCGCATCGAGCGGCTGCCCCGCTCCGAACAGCTCACCGGCGAAGATCGGCTGTATGAACTGCGCGCCGCTGCCGCCCGTGCCGTGCATGATGAGCACGGCGTTGCGCACCACGCCGTGGGCGTCGGCGCGCGGAGTGCCGAAGGTACGGTAGTGGATGCGCAGCTGCGGCAGCGACTCGCCGGAGGCGAACTTGAAGTCGCGAGCGACGTAATCACCCTCGGACGCCGGGTAAGCCGCAGCCGCGCTTTGCGCCGCCAGCAAGACCGTCGCGAGGAGGGTCGCCCAGCCGGATACCATTTTCATGCTCGCGCTCCCTCGAGGCGGCTCTCCCTTTGGAAGGAGAAACCGCGCTTGCGCCCGATGGCCCGCCGGGGGCCAGCGCCCTCACGCCGCCAGCGTGCCCTTCTGCTTGGCCGCGTGCGTCGCGATCAGGTCCATGAGACCGGGCGACAGGCAGTCGTACGGCTCGAGGTTCAGCTCCTTCAGCCGTGCGCGGACCTCGCCCATCCTGGCCGGCGGGAAGCCCGACTCGATGATCGAGGAGACGAAGGCGGCGAATTCCGGGGCCGACCAGCCGCTGTCCTTCGAGAGCTCAGTGTGCACGAAGTCGAAGCCGTAGAACGGATGACCCTTGTTCTCGATGCGACCGTACAGGTGCGCGCCGCAGCCGCTGCAGGCGTGGCGCTGGATGGGCGCCTTCTCGTCGACGATCTTGAGCTTGTTGCCGTTGGCGGTGACGGCGAGTTTGTCGCGCCCGATCACCGCCACCATGGCGAACAGCGCGCCCTTCGGCTTCCAGCACTTGCTGCAGCCGCAGACGTGGTTGAAGGCGGTGTTGCCCTTCAGCGTGACGGTTACCGGTGCGGAGCTGCACAGGCAGGTGAGCGTTCCGCCGGCGAAATCGGTCTTACCGGCCTTGACGCCACCATCGACGGCCGGATGAATCTTGATAGCCATGAGCGTCTCCTGGGTTCGCGATTGTGGGGAGAGTAGCGGTGAGCGGCGTCGCGCTGCCTAAGGCGCCGTCAGAACGTGACCACCGAGCGGATCGACTCGCCCCGATGCATGAGGTCGAAGGCGTCGTTGATCTTCTCGAGCGGCATCACATGGGTTATCAGGTCGTCGATGTTGATCCTCTTGTCCATGTACCAGTCGACGATCCTCGGCACATCGGTGCGACCGCGCGCGCCACCGAATGCGGTCCCCTTCCACACGCGGCCCGTGACCAGCTGGAAGGGCCGCGTCTTGATCTCCTGGCCGGCGCCGGCGACGCCGATGATCACCGACACGCCCCAGCCGCGGTGACAGCACTCGAGCGCCTGGCGCATGAGGTCGACGTTGCCGACGCATTCGAAGCTATAGTCGGCGCCACCATCGGTGAGGCCGACGAGGTGCTGCACCAGGTCCCCGCCCACTTCCTTCGGATTGACGAAGTGGGTCATGCCGAAGCGCTCGGCGAGCGCCTTGCGGCGCGGGTTGAGGTCCACGCCGATGATCCGGTTGGCGCCCACCAGGCGCAGTCCCTGGATGACGTTGAGGCCGATGCCGCCGAGGCCGAACACCACCGCGTTCGCGCCCGCCTCGACCCTGGCGGTATTGATGACGGCACCGATACCGGTCGTGACACCGCAGCCGATGTAACAGACCTTCTCGAAGGGCGCGTCCTCGCGGATTTTCGCCAGCGCGATCTCCGGCAGCACGGTGTAGTTGGAGAACGTGGAGCAGCCCATGTAGTGATGGACCATCTGGTCGCCGAGCGAGAAACGGCTGGTGCCGTCGGGCATGACACCCTTGCCCTGGGTCGCCCGGATCGCCGTGCACAAGTTGGTCTTGCGCGACAGGCACGATTTGCACTGCCGGCACTCGGGTGTATAGAGAGGAATGACGTGGTCGCCCTTCCTGACCGAAGTCACCCCCGGGCCCACGTCGACCACGACGCCCGCGCCCTCGTGGCCGAAGATGACGGGAAACAACCCCTCGGGATCGGCTCCCGAGCGCGTGAACTCATCCGTGTGGCAGACGCCGCTCGCGCGGATCTCGACCAGTACCTCGCCGGCCTTCGGACCTGCGAGCTCGACCGTGACGACTTCCAGCGGCTTGCCGGCAGCGTACGCAATCGCAGCCTTGGTCTTCATGCCAGTTCCCCGTCTCCGGTGGCGCGCAGCGAGCGTGTGAGTGTACGCGCCTGACGTCCGAAGGCCATTGACTTGTCAGGAAGCGACCTCGCGGAGCGACAATGGCGCCCTGGAACGGTCGCAGCGCGAGGCACCCCATGGCAGACACGATATTCGGCAAGATCGTCCGCGGCGAGATTCCCTGCCACAGGATCTACGAGAACGAGCAGGTACTCGCCTTCCTCGACATCAATCCGCTCAGCACCGGGCACACGCTCGTCATCCCCAAGGAACCCGCCGAGACCATGGATGCCCTCTCGGATGAGTCGGCCGCGGCGCTCGGGCGCGTGCTGCCGCGCCTGTGCCGCGCGGTAATCGCGGCCACCGGGGTGCGCGAGTACAACGTGCTCGAGAACAACGGTACGGGCGCGCACCAGGCGATCGCGCACGTGCACTTCCACATCATCCCGAAGCCGAACGCACGCGAGGGACTCGGCGTCGGCTGGCCCATGAGCGCATTCGATCACAAGGCGGGAGCCGAGCTCGCCGCGCGGATCGCCGCGGCGATCGGCTGAGCGCCGGACCCGGGAAACTTTCCGGGCCACCGGGCGCTCCAAGCGCCGGTGAGCTCACGCGCCGCGCTGCCACGCGCCCCGGTCCTCGCCGCCGTCGTCGCCGTACACGCCGGTGCGCTGGCGCTGTTGATCGCCGAGACCCGCTCGCGCCTCGTCCACGGCACTGCGCAGGCGCCGCCGCTCCTGGTCCTGCTGCTACCATCGCCCGAGCGGCCCGCGGCAGCTGAGGCGTCAGGCCGCGCCGCAGCGCGTGCAGACAGGCCGCGCTCGCGCCCACCCGCAGCCAGAGCGGTCGAAGTGCCGGCGCCGGCGCCACCGGCCGTGCCAGGCACGGCGATCGATTGGGCCGCGCAAGCGGAAGGCTCCGCCGCCCGGGAGGTCGAGGCCGGCGAGCGGCGCGCCCGTCAGGCGCGGGCGCTCGCCCCGAAGCCGACCCCGACGTTCGCCGTTCGCGCGAAACGCCCCGAGTTCCACTGGGACTACGCGCGCACGCATCGGGTCGAGCCCTTGCCCGGGCTCGAGACCGTGATGCATCTCAGTGACGAGTGTGCGGTCGTGCTGTTCCTGGTGATCCCGTTTGCCGGGGGCTGTGCGCTGGAGAAGGCTCCGGTGCGTGGCGATCTCTTCGAGCACATGCACGATCCTGAGCCGGCGCCGGAACCCTGAAAGTCGACGAAGGCTCCCACGGCTACCGCCCCCGTTGCGGGGCTATTGCTGCCCCGGGGGTGCGCTTGTAGAATGCGCGCCCTCCTGGTGCGGGGTGGAGCAGTCTGGCAGCTCGTCGGGCTCATAACCCGAAGGTCGCAGGTTCAAATCCTGCCCCCGCTACCATTTCAAAATCAATAACTTACAAAACCAGACCCGCTACCGTGTATCGCGGACCGCGTTAGGTTGGTCCTGCCGGCCAGTGCGCGCCGGAAGAGTCTCTCCGCTGGGTGACTCTTGAGTTCTCACACGTTTCAGATGTTGGTCCGCGTGACATCTGAGCATCCGGCTGCAGCGCCTGAATCCATGAAATGGGGCAGCGTCAGTAGCCCTTTGCAGTCTTAAGAGGGGTGCCGCGAAAAAGGGGGACCATCCCTATCACGGCCTTGTATTTCCCGGGAATCTCGGGCGCGTAGAACCCGAAGGAAAAAGGGGCGGCTGCCGCCGCTAGGTCGGGATGCAAGCCGGGTTGCACGCAGGTAATCCCATAGAGGTCCCAAGCGTCGAGCGCTGCATGAGTGGGCCGCAATGATCTCGCCTCGGGAACCACCCCCAAGGCGAAGTAGGCGTATTGCGGCCCACCGTACAGATATTCGTCGGCGCGAAATTCGAGGGTGACAGGAGTTCGCGGAGCGACTACGGGCGCTCCCGCGACGAAGCGCACCTCCTTCACGCGGATGCCACCGCCGTGAGCCAAAGTCACCAACGAGCTCGAGCTCAGACTGCGGCAACCCAATTACACCCAGGATTAATTAGGGAGTTGGAAGGAGGGAAGCAATAACTTGAAGATGCTTCAATACGACATCGGAAGGAATGGAAACCTCTGCGGTCCAGCTATCGATCGTGAAATTTAGAGTCAGTGAGCCGTTGAGCACGACGGGCACCACGAAGGTCCCTTGCTCGCGCTTCAGAGCGATCGTCTCCGCGGGAACCGGTGTCGTGGAGGCAGCAGCGAGTACGGCTGTTAG
>DATKLG010000047.1:0-9607 GCA_035542535.1 Steroidobacteraceae bacterium | reverse complement strand
TCGGCGCCCGCGCCGCGGATCGTCACGCCGTTCGCGCGCAAGGTGAGAACGCGGTCGAGCGCGTGTCTGCCGGGCGGAATCTCGATCACGGTGCCGGGCCTGGCGTCCAGAAACTGCTCCTGCAGCTGCTTCTGGAAGGCGGCGTCGGCCGCAGTGAGCCCGGCTTGCTCCGCGGGCCCCTGCCAGCCACAACCCGCGGCGGCAAGACTCAGGACGACGGCGACGATCGCTGCGCGCATGCTGGTTCCTCGTGCGGGGGCGGCGCCGAGGCGCTTCACCCCCCAAAAAAACGGCGCGCACCATACCACGCTCACGCTGCCCGCGACGGCCAGTGGCTCCAGCCAAACGACCGTTCGTCGGATATTTCGTCGAATGCAGGCGCACGACGCCCCGCGGACGTCGCGCTCACTGGATCAACACGATGTAGCTGGCGGAGAGGGTGGGATTCGAACCCACGAGGCCCTTGCGGACCCTCCGGTTTTCAAGACCGGTGCAATCAACCGCTCTGCCACCTCTCCGTTTGCAACCGTCTCGAGTGCTCGCGCTCATTCTATCAGGCCACTGCGCCCGCTCTGCCTCGCGCTTGACAATCCCTCTCGAAGCGCGTCACCTGAAGTTCGCCTCGAGCACGGTGGGTGTCAGTGAACAAGAAGGCCTCCCAGCAGGCGTACGCCGCAGCGGCGTGCCTCGCGACTCTCTGCGCCGCCTGCCCCGCGCAGGCTGTGGACCTGGTGCCGTTTGCCGGCTTTCGATTCGGCGGCTCCCTCGATACGACGTCGCTCGCGGTGAACCCGCAGGCGCCGCCGTCATCGCTCGCCCTGAACGGCGCTCTGAGCTACGGGGGTGTGGTCGATGTGCCGATCTCGGGACCGAGCGCGCTCGAGCTCTACTACAGCCGGCAGCCCACGAGTCTCAACGGCGGGGGAAACCTGGCTGCGCCCCCGGGCGATGTGACGGTGTCGGTGATGCACCTCGGTCTCCTCCAGACACTCCCCAGCGACGACCCGGCACTCTCGTGGTTCGCGGCAGCTACGGTCGGGGCCACCCGCTTCGATATCGCGGGCGGCAACATCGCCCGAGCGAGTCTGGGAGTCGGAGGCGGGTTCACGTGGATGCCGAGCAAGCACGTCGGACTGCGGGCCGACGTGCGGGCCATCCTCACGTTTGGCGGCGGCGGCGGGAGCTCGCTCGCCTGCAGCGGTGGGTGCACCGTGGCCATCAGCTCCTCGGCGATCGCCCAGGGCGAGATCAGCTTGGGGGTCGTGCTGCGCCTGTGACCGTGCCCGCGGCCTTCGGCGGCCCCTTGTAGCCCGGCAGCTTCGCTGCCTCCGGTGAAGCTGCCAGCTTGAGTCCCACGGCGACGGCGTTCTCGAAGTCGGCGCGTGTCGGCCCGATCGTCACCCGCGGCCGGAAGAAGTCGGCCCACAGGAACTCGTAGAAGGCCGTCGGGCACTTCTCATATCCACCGGCATCGCGCACGTAAGCGGCGAGCGAGCGGTACGGGTCGTCGATGAGCTTCTCGAGGTGGTCGGGAATGCGCTCGAACCCGCACCGCTTGCCGTACTGATCGATGGGATGCGCCCAGTGCGCGCTGCTCATCTGCGGCCAGAACTCGGCGATGGGCAGCTTGGAAAAATCCTCCTCGACGGAGAAGAAGCCGGTGTCGATGCCGGCTTCTTCGGCCGCGCGCGCCAGGTGATGGTGATCGGTGATGTAGAGCTTGCCGTCCGGGCCCCAGACCGCGGGGATCGGGTGATCGAGCAGCAGGTCTCTCTGCTCGTGCTTCTTCAGCGACTCGAGCTTCGCGCGCTTGTCGTTCACCTCGATCAGCCCGACCGTGATCTGCGTGGGGCGCAGGCGGTGGATCTCGACTTCGTGCAGCTTGGACATTTTCGTTCCCGGCCCGTGAGTTACCCGCTCCCGCCACGCAATCGTAACACTCGGCAGGGACGAATCCGTTGACGGCCAGGACGAATCCGTACCGCTCGGCTTCAAACCCAAAGGGCCCCGGGTGTCTCATACCGAGGGCAGTCACGCTGCTTTTGGGGGGAGGTCGACATGAGGCTCGCGAGCTGGGCGATCTTGGGATCCCTGCTCATCAATGTGGCCTTCGGGCTGGTCGTTGCCGGCGCAGTGCACGCCGCCCGCCCGGCCCCCGGCACCGCACTCGTCTGTACCCACCATGCGCCCGGCGCCGCGCATCAGCCCGTCGCGGGCCACTATCTCGCGGCCGTACGCATGGGCTGGGCAGGTTGAAAACCGGGCGTCCCCCTAACGCGCCCGTCGGCCGGGATCCGGTGCGCAACGGATTCCGTGCCGTTCTCCCTAAGGGGGGCTGGTCTGGGCCGCCGCAGCGCGCAGTGGCGCGCGCTCACGCCATGCCGAGCGCAGCATCACGATCGCCGAGTAGATGACCACGGCGATCACCCCCCAGCGTATCTGCTTCACCGGCAACTCCCTCACGAGGTAGGTCACGAGGAGAAACGCCAGCGGCACGCCGATGAAGCTCCCTACGGTCAGGCCGACTGACGCGACGTGCGCAAAGCGGCCGGAGCGGAAGAACCCGAGGCTCGCAACCGGCTGCAGCATCCCGTCACTCGCCATCATGATCGGGTATGCGGCCAGCGGCGCCATGCCGAGCAGCGACAGCAGGATCATGAGCGGCGCGTAGTTGCCGATGCCGACGCACATCAGCGCTCCCAACACGAAGCTGACCACGACCGCAAGCGGAAACTTCCAGCCGGTGAGCGCCATCGCCGCGCCCCCTTCGGGGAAAGCGCCCAGGTTCTTCATGGCGAAAAAGCCCGCCGCGAGCAGCAACGCGACACCCATGAACACCTGAATGGAGCGCCGCGGCATGCGGCTCACGATTCCCGCCCCGAGCCACGCCCCCGCCGCCGCACCCGCCACCATGCAGGCGAGCAGCGCCGGCTGGACACTGACGATCTTGATGAAGAGCAGCGTCTCGATGAGGGCCGCGGCGTTCAGGCCGACGTTGAGCGTTCCGGGAATCAGCTCGTCGGCGACCTTGCCACGAAACTTGAGCAAAGCGGTCGTCGGCGCAAACGAGCCGATGCCGAGCGTATCGAGGAAGGTGGTGAGGGAGCCGATCGCAACGTCCGCCAGCTGTGGACGGCCGCGCAGTCCGTGGCGCCGCACCGCCCACAGCCAGCCGAGGACGAAGGCAACGTTCACCAGGATGAGTGCCGCTACCACGACTCCGGTCAGGTCCACGACGATCTCCCCCGCAGTCGCTCGCGCGAGCGCGCGATCAGGTCCATGACGCGAAGATACTGGATCGCCGCCCGCGCCGCGAAGCTCGACGCGCCGTGGAACGGCATGGGACGCACGGGAGTGACCGGAAAGGCAAGCTCGGCGTCCGACATGCCGAGGGTGCGCTGCGCGAGCAGCCGCCCCATCAGGGTCGCCAGCGCCACGCCGCGGCCGTTGTAGCCGAGACCGGCGAGCAGACCCGGCGCGAGCTCGTGCAGGTGCGGCAGGTGGTCGCGGGTCATGGCAACCAGTCCGCCCCAGTGGTATTCGAATTTGACGCCCGCGAGCTGCGGGTAGATCTCGCGCACGGCGCGGTAGTGGTGGCGGCAGCTCTCAGGCCCCGGCGCCGCGCCGAAAGTGCCGCGCGCGCCGAGCAGCAGCCGCCCCGTCGCATCCAGACGGAAGTAGCGCAGCAGGTGCCAGGTGTCGGAAGCGGCCTGGCCACCGGGCAGGATGGCGGCGCGCTGGGACGGTGCGAGCGGCACGGTCGCCACCTGGAAGGACGGCACGGTGATGACGCTGCGGCGCAGCGCCCCGATGAGTCCGCCGCTGTAGGCGTTGGTTGCAGCGATCACCGCGGGGGCCGTGAGCGAGCCGCGCGGCGTGTCGACGTGCCACTCGCGCCCGGTGCGCCGCAGACGCAGCGCCGGGCATTGCACAAAGATGCTGGCGCCCGCCTGCAGCACCGCGCGCGCCAGCCCGCGCAGGTACGCGAGCGGTTGCACGGTGCCGCCACGACGATCGAGCAGCGCGCCGCCATAGCGCTCCGATCCCGTGAGCGCCGCGACCGCGCGCGCTGCCAACAGCTCGACCGCGGCGCCGCGGCGCTGCCACTGCTCGACCCGCACGGCCAGCTGCGCCAGGGCGCTGGCCGAGGTCGCCGGCTGAATCCAACCGGTGCGGACCGCATCGCAGGCGATTGCGTGCCTGGCGATGAGCTCGAATACCAGATCGGGTGCCGAGCCGACGCTCGCCACCAGGCGCGCGCCGCGCTCGGGCCCGAAGAGCGCCTCGAGCGCATCCGGGTCGGCCTTGAGTCCCGGTATGACCTGTCCGCCGTTCAAGCCCGAGGCGCGCTCGCCGAGCGCCCGGGCCTCGAGCACTACGACACTGCGGCCCGCCTGCGCCAGATGCAGCGCCGCGGACAACCCGGTGTAGCCCGCGCCGATGACCGCCACATCCGCGTGGCGCGCGCCCGCGAGCGGCGCGAGCGCGGGACCGGCGGGCGCGGTCGCCGCCCACAGCGACTGCGGCGACGCGGCGGGCATTGCCATTTTTCTATCGATAATCGATGGCGAGCTGTCGGGCGGTGCGGACTCTAAGACAGCTGCGCGGCGACGGTCAAACCGCGCAGCGCCGCAGCGGCCGCGAGTCGCGCCCGTGTGCTTCCGCGGCGCGCGTCGATGTGCGACACTGCGGCGGCCCAGGCGGGGCGCCGGCTCTCGGGGGGGTCGCCGATGGTCTCAACAGCGCGTTGGTTCGCCGTGCTCCGCCTCGTGCTGCCCCTGCTGCCGGGCGCCGTCGCCGCCGCGACACCCGCACCGCTGCCGCCCGAGCGGCTCACCGTACAGTCGCTGCCACCCAGCACGCCGCACTGGGTGTACGTTTTCGACGAGGCTTTCGAGAACGAGATCGACATGCGCGTGCACCTGTTCGACGGCGACAGCTTCCGCCGCCTGGGACAGATCGACGCCGGGTATTACTCGACCTTCAATCTGTCGCCCGACGGTGCGACGACCGTGGTCGCGACGACCTACTTTGCGCGCGGCAGCCGCGGCGCGCGCACCGACCTGGTGGAATTCACCGACAACCGCACCCTCGCCGTGACCGGCGAGATCGTGCTGCCGCCCAAGCGGGCGCAGACGGTGCCGACGATTTTCAACGTCGCCTACGGCAGCGACGGCCGATTCCTCTACGTCTCCTATGTGACGCCGGCCGCGAGCTTCGGGGTGCTGGATCCGCTCAAGAGGACGGTGTTGGGAGAGATCGACACCGCCGGCTGCGTGCTGGTCATTCCATCCGGCCCGGACCGGGTGTCGTCGCTCTGCGAGAGCGGGCGACTGCTCACCGTGACACTCGATGGCGCCGGACACGAGGCGTCGCGGGCCCTGTCCGAGCCGTTCTTCGATCCGGACCGCGATCCGGTCTTCGTACAGGGCGTGCCGACCGCGAGTGGCTACGCATTCCTCTCCTTCCTCGGCGAGGTGCACGAGATCGACTTCACCGGCGGCGCGCCGCGGATCCTCGCCCCCTGGTCGCTGCTCAGCGCCGCGGAGCGAGGCGTGTGGCGCCCGGGCGCCACGCAGGTCGCCGCGTGGCATCGCGGCCTCGGACGACTGTACGTGCCGATGCACCGGGGCGGCGAAGGTACCCATAAGGACGGCGGCACGGAGATCTGGGTCTTCGATACGGCGACTCACCGGCGCCTGGCGCGCTGGCCGATGCAGAGCAAGGGCCTGTCGAAGGTCGTCGCGGTGCAGGTATCCCAGGACGCCGCACCCCTGCTCTTTGCGGCCACCGACGCGGCGGACCTCGCCGTGATCGATGCCCTGAGCGGGCACATCCGCCACATAGAGAAACGCCTCGGCCAGACGCCGTGGCTGCTCCTGAATCCGTGAAACCGGCACGAGGCACCTGATGCGCTCGCTCGACCAGTTGTTCGAAGACGGCTCGCGCTCCCTCGCCAGCCGTACCTCGCGCCGCAGCCTGATCGCGGCGCTCGGGCAGCTCCTCACCGGCAGCGCGCTGCTGCCGCTGCTGCCGCTCGACCGTGCATACGCCGGTGACCGGAAGGCGGCTGCGACCGGCACTGAGAGCTGCCAGTACTGGAAGTACTGCGCCATCGACGGCTTCCTGTGCGCGTGCTGCGGTGGGAGCTCGACCGCCTGCCCACCGGGTACCGCGCCGTCGCCGATCAGCTGGGTCGGCACCTGTCAGAATCCCGCCGACGGGCGCGACTACATGGTGTCGTACAACGACTGCTGCGGGAAAACGACTTGCGGCACCTGCGACTGCACCCGCGCCGAGCGTGAGAAGCCGATGTACCGGCCGTCGCGCAATAACGATCTCAACTGGTGCATGGCGAACGCCGACTCCAACTATCACTGCACGGTGTCGGTGATCATGGGGGTCGCCGAAAAATGAGGCCCGGCGCGCTCGGTGCGCTGCTGCTCGCGGCCGCAGTGCCGCCCGCCGTAGCCGCCGCGGATGCCCCCACGCCCGCCTACGCGCAGGGCGCCGCGAGCTTCCAGGCGAACTGCGCCGTCTGTCACGGCCCGGCCGGCGGCGGGCTGCCTTCGCTTGCGCCACCCCTCCTCTCTTATCCGGCTCGCTACGCGGGGAGCGCCGAGGGACGACGGCAGCTCGCGCTGACGGTCCTCTACGGCATGTACGGCGACGTCGCCGTGGAAGGCAAGCACTATGCCTTCCGCATGCCGGACTTCGGCCAGCTCGACGACGCGACGCTCGCAGCGTTGCTCAACTTCGTGGTGTTCGATCTCGGGCACGCGGCGCCGGCCATTGCGCCACTCGCACCCACGGAGATCGCCGCCGAGCGCGCGCATCCGCTCGATGGTGCGGCGGTGCGTGAGCACCGCAAGACGGTAGCACCCGAGGAGCCCTGAGCGTGCGCCGGAGGCTGCTGCTACCGGCCGCCGCGCTCGTGGCCGCAGCCGCGCTGGCGCGCGCAGCGCACGCCAATCCGCAGCAGGACTACATCCTCTACTGCATGGGCTGCCACGGCAGCGAGGCGCAGGGAGTTGCGGGGAAAGTCCCGCCGCTCGCCGGCTCCGTCGCACTCTTCATGCGCAGCCCCGAGGGGCGCAACTACGTGCTGCGGGTCCCGGGCGCCGCCAGCTCCGCGCTCGGCGATGCGCAGCTCGCCGCGGTGCTCAACTGGCTGGCGGAGCGCTTCCCGCCTGCGGAGCGTCTGCCCACGGTCGGTGCGCCGTTCACCGCGGCAGAGGTGAGCGAGCTGCGCCGCGCGCCGCTCGCGGACGTCCGGGAGCGGCGCCGCGAGGTGGTGCGCTCGCTCGCCGCCAGCGGTCCGGCGCCGCCCGCGGAGTACTGACCCGCACCCCGGAGCGGCTTGCGCGCCCGCCGCGCTACTGGCGGAAGATGAGCGTGACCCCGATGGTGCGCGGCCGGACGGTGTACTGACGCTCCAGGCGGCTGCTGCCGTCGTTCGGATTGATCGACCAGTTGTAGTCGGTGAGGGCGTGCGTGTTCGCCAGGTTGTCGCAGAACGCAGCCACCGACCACGGACCGAACTGCATCCCGGCGCGCACGCTCGCGAAGCTGGTCCCCGGCAGCACGTAGTTATTCGGATCGTACTGCAGCGTGTTCGGATCCTGGGCAGCACTCGCCCACTTGGAGCGGCCCTCGTACTGGTAGTCGACGCGCACGAAGCTGTCGTGCTGCATGAGGCTGAAGCGGTACTCGAGTCCCGCGGCTACGGTCACTGGAGCAGTCGGCTGCCCTGCGCCGGTCTCGCTGCTCTGCCCGACGATCGCATTGCCGTCGGCGACGACCGGGTTGACCTCGGTCGGGCTCAGGCGCGAGTCCTGGCTGTAGCGAGCATCGGTGTAGCCCGCCGCGACTTCCAGGGTGAGTGCGTCGGTGAGGGATGCGTCCACCTGCAGATCGATGCCCTTGGAAACCGCCGCGCCGAGATTGGCGATGAAGGAGATCTGGCAGATCGGCGGTATCACCACCTGCTGGATGTCGTTCCATTTGATGTAGTAGATGCTGCCCGCGATCCGCACGCGGTTGTTGATGTTGTTCTTGGTGCCGACCTCGAAGCTGTCGACGGTATCGGACTTGTAGGTGGTCGGCGCGTTCGGGATGCCGAAATTCATGAAATCCTGCTGGCAGGCCGCAAACGGCAGCGGATTGTTGGCGCCGCCCGGGCGGTAGCCCTTGGCGTAGGTCGTATAGAGCATGTTGTTGGGATCGATCTGGTACTGCAGGCTCAGCTTGGGCGTGAACGAGTTCTCCGAGTTGTCGCCCGAGCCGGTGGTCGACGGCCCGAACAGCTGCGGACCGCCGGTAAAGGTATCGAACGAATACTTGTTCTTGGAGAAACGGGCCCCGGCGGTCAGTTTGAGCTGCTCGGTGAGGCCGTAGGTCAGCTCGCCGAACAGCGCGTACTGCTCGTCCTTGGCGTGGGTCTGCAGGAAGTACGAGTCGCTGGGATAGGCCGGGTCGTAGCCGACGCCGAAGACGTCGACGATGTTCGGATCGCCGATGAGGGCGTTCTGCAGCTCCGAGAGCAGCGGGTCGTGGATCTGCTCGAGGTAGCTCTGGCGGTTCTCGCTGAGGAACAGGCCGGTCGTCCATACCAGCCGCGCGTTCGGATCGCTCGACTGCAGGCGGATCTCCTCAGTGATGTTGATCTGGTGGTTGTCGATCGTCGAGGGCGACACATAATCGAGGGCGCCGGTCGGCAGGTGTATGCCGTTGCCGTCGATCAGGGGGTACTGCGCCCCGGTCGGATACGGCGGCAGGTAGGCGTACAGCTGGTAGAAGCCGAGGTTGTAGATCGTGCCCTCGTAGCCGTCCTGGTTGATGCGGTCGTAGTAGGAGGTGTTGGAGATCAGCTGCGCGGACCCCAGGTCGCCGGTGATCTTGAGCGAGGTGAGGTAGAACTTGTCCGGCACGTGGCGTTGCGACGGGTTGGCATTGACGAAGTCGTTGCTCGACGGGTTCGAATAGAGTGGCCAGTAGTTGTTGATGTCGTTGCGCTTCGAATTCTGGTAGTAGATCGCCGGCGTGATCTGCCAGTTCGCATTGGGCGCCCACAGGAAGGCGAGCCGCGCCAGGTAGTTGTCGACGTAGTTGGCGTTCTGCTCCACGGGTGCCAGCGTCACCGGGTTGATGTCCTCGATCCAGCCGCCGTCGTGCCGGTACCAGAGGGTGAGGCGCGCCCCTACGCTCCCCTCGACCAGCGGGCCGCCGACTGCGACGCCCGCCTCGTAGCTCGGTGCACCGCCCTCGGTCGTGGCGAGCTCCGCGCGGCCGTAGATGCTGTTCCGGGTGAGGCTCGGCTGCTCGGTGATGTACCGCACGGTCCCGCCCTCGGAGCCGGCGCCGAACAGCGTTCCCTGCGGCCCGCGCAGTACTTCGACGCGCGCGATGTCGAAGGACTTCGGCAGCGCCTCGTCGGGGTTGAAGGCGAGCGCGCGCATCTGGATCGGCGTGTCGTCGAGGTAGATGCCGGTGGTACCGGCGCCGCCCGTGCCCGAGATGCCGCGGATCGAAATGTTGTTCGTGCCGGAGGTATCGAAATTCACTCCCGGCGTGAAGCGGGCGACCTCCGAGAAGTCCTTGATACCGC
>DATKLG010000046.1:0-40768 GCA_035542535.1 Steroidobacteraceae bacterium | reverse complement strand
CAGCTCGAAGGAGAAGACGTCCACCTTCTCCTTGGTCTTGCGGCCCTCGCGGATGACGTTGCGGAAATAGTGGTGCTCGAAGCTCGGCTCGATGCCGTTGCTGGCGTTGTTTGCGAGCGACAGCGAGATCGTGCCGGTGGGCGCGATGGAACTGTGGTGCGTGAAGCGGGGACCGATGAGTTCCAGCGACTTGACCAGCTCGGGGGCGGCGGTCGCCAGCCGCTGCATGTAGCGGCTGTAGCGGACGTGGAGGATGCGGCCCGGGATGCGGTCGCCGGCCTGCCAGCCGTCCTGGGCCATCTCGGGGCGCTTGCGCAGCATCTCCGCCGTGACCGTGAACTCCTCGTTCATGATCGGCGCCGGCCCCTTCTCGCGCGCGAGATCGAGCGCGGACTGCCAGCCGGCGATCGCCATCTCGCGCGTCACCTCCTCGGTGAAGGCGACCGACTCCTTCGAGCCGTAGCGCAGCCCGAGCAGCGCGATGGTCGACCCGAGACCGAGGAAGCCCATGCCGTGGCGGCGCTTGCGCAGGATCTCCTCGCGCTGGCGCTCGAGGGGCAGCCCGTTGATCTCGACGACGTTGTCGAGCATGCGCGTGAACACGCGCACCACCTCGCGGTAGGTTTCCCAGTCGAAGCGGGCGTTCTTGCCGAACGGATCGAGCACGAACGAGGTCAGGTTGACCGAGCCGAGAAGGCACGAGCCGTACGGCGGCAGCGGCTGCTCGCCGCAGGGATTGGTCGCGCGGACGTTCTCGCAGAACCAGTTGTTGTTCATCTCGTTGACGCGGTCGACGAGGACGAAACCCGGCTCCGCGAAGTCGTAGGTCGACGTCATGATGACGTCCCACATGCGCCGCGCGGGCAGCGTCTTGTAGATCTTGCAGGCAACGAGCCCTTGCTCGTTGACGATGTAGCCGTCGTGCGACGGCCATTCGCGCCACACGTACTTCGTCGCATCGTTGAGATCGGGCTGGTCCTGCTCGACTTCCTTGCGGCTCACCGGAAACGCGAGCTTCCAGGTGGCGTCCGCGCGCACGGCCTGCATGAACTCGTCGGTGACGAGGAGCGACAGATTGAACTGGCGCAGGCGCCCGCTCTCGCGCTTGGCGCGGATGAATTCCATGACATCCGGGTGGCCAACATCGAAGGTGCCCATCTGCGCCCCGCGGCGACCGCCGGCGGAGGAGACGGTGAAGCACATCTTGTCGAAGATATCCATGAAGGACAGCGGCCCCGAGGTGTAGGCGCCGGCGCCCGAGACGTACGCGCCGCGCGGACGGAGCGTCGAGTGCTCGTAGCCGATGCCACATCCGGCCTTCAGCGTGAGCCCCGCCTCGTGCACCTTCCTGAGGATGTCGTCCATCGAGTCGTGGATCGTTCCCGACACGGTGCAGTTGATGGTGGAGGTGGCGGGCTTGTGCTCCAGCGCGCCGGCATTGGAGGTCACGCGCCCGGCCGGAATCGCCCCGCGGCGCAGCGCCCAGAGGAAACGCTCGTACCAGTGCTCGCGCACCTCGAGACTCTCGACGTCGGCGAGTGCACGCGCGACACGCTTGTAGGTGTCGTCCATCGTCTTGTCGATCGGCGTGCCGTCCTTGGCCGAGAGGCGATACTTCTTGTCCCAGATGTCGAGCGATGCTTCCTGGAACGGAATCGCATCGATGTCCTTCGGGTCGATCTTCACTACGGTGTTCATGGAAATCCGCGGCGCTCCGGAAATCTTATTGACGCCTAGTCCAACGGATTACAGGGGAAAACCAGCCAAAGGCGGCGCTCAAGGAACCGCAAGCCCGACCGGTACCTGACTGTCCTTTTGAGTCGGAACAGTTCAGGGCCCTGAAACCTCCCCCCGACTGCGTGACCCTCGTCGCTCTCGCGAACACAAGATCTTGTGTCGGGGTCAAAAGCCTAATGACGGTCGCCGGGTGCGTCAAGATTCAAAACCATATTTTGTCGTGTCACTTTTATATAGTTTTTTCATATACTTACAGCATTCTCCGCAGTAAAGTGCACGATAATTTTTTGGGCACCCCGGCCCTGCGGAAGTCAACCCCCAACCCCAATATATTGTGCCCAGGACGAGCACAGGTTTTGCACAGACTTGCCCACAGGACCTTTGATGTGGGGGGCATTTCCCGCAAACCGAACCCTCCATTCCTCATCCCGCCCGCCGTCGAGGGATCCTTGCTCGAGGCCGCTCATCGCGGCTCGTGAGCCGAGGCGCCATGGCGCACGCCTGCAGCCGGGAAGTCGCGTCACCGCCGCCGCGAAGACGCCGGCGCCGCACTTGAAAGACCCAAAGCCCATCCGCACATCGAGTGCAAGCGCGATTGCGCAGCGGTTTTTTCTACTTCAGCTTTCAAGAGGAGACCTTTCAATGACTATCGTTCGTTACGAGCCGTGGACACTCGTCGGGCGGCTGCACCGCCAGCTCGAGCAGGCCTTCGGCGATACTGACAGCGCGAGCGTCAGCTGGATCCCGCACGTCGACGTCCGCGAGGAGACCGAGCGCTTCGTGGTCGCGGCCGATCTGCCGGGCGTCGAGGGCAAGGACATCGAGATCACGGCCGACAAGGGCGTGCTCACGATCCGCGGCGAGCGCCGCTCGGAGAAGAAGACGGCCGACGAGGGCTACGAGCGCGTCGAGCGCGCGAGCGGCTCGTTCGTGCGCCGCTTCACCCTCCCCGAGAGCGCCGACGCCGAGGCGATCAAGGCGACGCACGTGAATGGCGTGCTGGAGCTGAGCATCCCGAAGCGCCCGCAGGCGCAGCCGCGGCGCATCAACGTCCAGGCTGCCTGAGTAGAGCCAGCCAGGCTGATCCGGCGGCGCCCGCAGGGGCGCCGCCGGCCGCAGTCCGCTTCACGGCCCCGCCGGCCTGGCGCGGTGCCGGTAGAATTCCCCCATGAGAGCCGTAGCACTCGCCTGCGGTTTGAGCCTGCTGGCGCTCGCCGCCGCGGCGCCGGCCGGCGTTCCGCCGGCGGTCGGCGACACCCCGCTCCCCTCGCTGGCGCCGATCGTCCGCAAGGCCTCCCCGGCGGTAGTCAACGTCGCCACGCGCGGCACCGTGCGCGACACGGGCCCGCAGAACCCACTGCTCAAGGACCCCTACTTCCGCCGCTTCTTCGAGCAGACGCCCGGCACGGAGCCGCGCGAGCACCCGTTCCGCAGTGCGGGCTCGGGCGTCATCTTCGATGCGGGCCGCGGCTATATCGTCACCAACGCGCACGTGGTCGAGAACGCCAGCGAGATCACCGTGACGCTCCAGGACGGTCGCGACCTGAAGGCGCAGGTGGTCGGAAGCGACCAGCCCTCGGACGTCGCAGTGCTCAAGGTGGGCGCCGGGGGGCTGTCACAGATGCCGCTCGGCGATTCCTCGCGCCTCGAGGTCGGAGACTTCGTGCTGGCGATCGGCAATCCCTTCGGTCTGCAGCACACCGTCACCTCGGGGATCGTCAGCGGGCTGTCCCGCACCGGCATCAATCCCGACGGCTACGAGGATTTCATCCAGACCGACGCCTCGATCAATCCCGGCAACTCCGGCGGCGCACTGGTCGACCTGCGCGGTGAGCTGATCGGTATCAACACCGAGATCCTCTCGAGCACCGGCGGCAACGTCGGCATCGGCTTCGCCATCCCCGTCAACATGGTGCGCAGCGTCGTCGCGCAGCTCATCGAGTACGGCGCGGTGCGCCGCGGGCAGCTCGGCGTCTCCATGTTCACCGTCACCCCCGACATCGCCCACTCGCTCGGGCTCGCGAGCGCCGTCGGTGCGCTCGTCTCGCAGGTGGTCGAGGGCTCGCCGGCCGCCATGGCCGGGCTGCGCGTCGGCGACGTCATCACCGCGGTGAACGGCCAGGCGGTAAAATCCAACGGCGAGCTGCGCAACGCCATCGGGCTGCTGCAGGTCGGCGACCACGCCGACATCGAGCTGGTACGCGACGGCAAGCCAATGCGCCTGACCGCGGTGATCGCGGCCGCCGCGGGACGCTGAAGGGAGGGGTCGTGAACATCTGTGTGCTCGGCGGAACCGGCTTCGTCGGCACGGAGCTCGTCACGCGCCTGGCGCTCGACGGGCACTGGGTCCGGGTGCCGACCCGCAACCTCGCGCGCGCGGAGCGGCTGCGGGTGCTCGATACGGTCGAGCTGCGCGTCGCCGACGTGCACGCTCCGCCGACGCTCGGCCAGCTGTTCGCCGACTGCGACGCCGTGATCAATCTCGTCGGCATCCTCAACGCGCACCGCGGCGCCGGTTTCAATGCCGTGCACGCCGAGCTGCCGGCCAAGATCATGGCCGCGGCCCGCGCCGCCGGCGTCCGCCAGGTACTGCACATGAGCGCGCTCGGCGCGGACGAGCGCGGCCCGAGCCAGTACCTGCGCAGCAAGGGAGCGGGCGAAGCGCAGCTGCGCGCCGCGCCGCCCAATGCGGTACAGGCGCAGCCGGCCGTGACCATCTTCCGCCCATCGGTAATATTCGGCGCCGGCGACTCGCTCACCAACCGCTTCGCGAGGCTGCTGCGGCTCACGGCCGGCGTGCTGCCGCTGGCGCGCGCCACGGCGCGCTTTGCGCCCATTCACGTGCTCGATGTGGTCGAGGCGTTCCGGCGCGCGCTCGGCGCGCGCGCGAGCTTCGGTGAGACCTACGAGCTGTGCGGGCCCGAGGTGCTGACCCTCGCACAGACGGTGCGCCTCACCGCGCGCATCGCCCGGCTCCCCTGCCACATCGTGCCACTCCCGGACCTGCTGGCGCGCCTCCAGGGGCTGGTGATGGGCGTGCTGCCGGGCAAGCCCTTCTCGCTCGACAACTTCCGCTCGCTGACCGTCGACAGCGTGTGCCGCCAGGACGGCTGCGCGCGTCTCGGGATAATTCCGCAGCACATGCTCGCGGTGCTGCCCACCTATCTCGGCGGCGACGACCCGGAGACACAGCTCGCGCTGCTGCGCCGCACCGCAGACCGCTAGGCGCGCAGCGCGCGGCCCTCAGGGTGCCGCCGCCGCGCACAGGCTTGCGTGGCGTTCGGCGCGCGATGCGTCCGCCAGCGCGCGCACGGCGGCATAGAAGCGCGGCAGGTCGTCGTCCGCGGCGGCGAGCAGCCGCTCGAATCCCGGCACGCACTCGTAATAGGTGGCGATCGCCGCCAGCTGCGCGTTGTTGAGACCGGCGGACATCCACTGGTCGTACACCGGGTAGTGCACGCCCTGGCGGGCCTCGAGCGCGCGGATCTCGGCGGCGAGCGCCGCCAGGATCTCGCGCTTGCGCGCGCGCATCTCCTCGACCGCCGCGCCCGAGCCGTAGAGCTCGGCGAGCCGGGCGCGGGCGGGCTTCAGCAGCGCCAGCAGCGCCGCCTCGTGCTCCCGCTCGGTGCGCAGGCGTCCGCTGCGCTGCGTTTCGCCCCGGTGCCCAAGCCAGCGCGCGAGCCCCTCCTCCTCCACCGTGGTGGCGAACGCCTCGTTGAACTCCGAGTCGTTTCTGACGTAGATCAGCTGATGGGCGAGCTCGTGGAAGATGGTCGCGGCGAGCTCGTCGTCGTCGTAGCGCAGCATGCTCGAGAGGACCGGATCGGCGAACTTCCCGAGCGTCGAATACGCCGGCACGCCCTCGACCACCACGTCGAAGCCGCGCGCCTCGAGCTCGAGCGCCAGGTCGCGCGCCTCGCGCTCGTGGAAGTAGCCGCGATAGGCGACGCAGCCGGCCACGGGGAAGCACCAGCGCTCGGGTTGCAGGGAGAACTCCGGCGCCGCCACCACGTTCCACACCACGAACGGTCGGCCGATGTCGGCGTAGCTGCGGTAGCTGTCGTTATCGGGAAGTCCGAGCTCGCGCGAGGCGAACTCGCGTGCCGCGTGCACCTCGGTGAGGCGTGCGCGCAGCTCAGGTCCGGTGCCCGGATCGTGTATCACCGTGTCGATCGGCACGCGCGCGTGCAGCACGTCATACTGTCCGCTCGCCGCCTGCATGAGATAACAGCCGCCGAGCGCGGCGCACACCGCGGCAGCGCCGAGTGGGCGCGCGACCCGCGCTGCGCCAGTCCCCGAGGCCTCGGTTAACATGCGCACCATGCGAGTCTACTTGGTCGGTGGCGCAGTCCGGGACCGCCTGCTGGGGCTCCCGGTGCGCGAGCGCGACTGGGTGGTGGTCGGCGCCACTCCCGAGGAGCTCAGGGCTGCAGGCTACCTGCCGGTGGGACGCGAGTTCCCGGTGTTCCTGCACCCGACGACCCGCGAGGAATACGCGCTGGCACGTCTCGAGCGCAAGGTCGCGCCCGGCTACCGCGGCTTCACCACGCAGTTCTCGCCCGAGGTGACGCTCGAGGAGGACTTGCGGCGCCGCGACCTCACCATCAACGCCATGGCCGAGAGCGAGGGCGGCGAGCTCATCGATCCGTACGGCGGCCAGGCGGACCTGGCCGCACGCCTGCTGCGCCACGTGTCGGAGAGCTTCGTCGAGGACCCGGTGCGGGTGCTGCGGGCGGCGCGCTTCGCGGCGCGCTTTGCCGGCCGCGGCTTCAGCATCGCCGCAGAGACGCTCGAGCTCATGCGCCGCATGACCGTCTCGGGCGAGCTGAGCGCGCTCACTCCCGAGCGTGTCTGGCAGGAGACCGAGCGCGCGCTGGCGACCGACCACCCGGAGGCGTTCTTCGCCACGTTGCGCGCCTGTGGTGCGCTCGCGGTGATCTACCCCGAGCTGGATGCGCTCTACGGCGTGCCGCAGCCGCCCAGGTGGCACCCCGAGATCGACACCGGCGTGCACGTCATGCTGGCCCTCGCCTGCGCGGCGCGCAGTGCCGCGTCCACCGCGGTACGCTTCGCGGTACTCATGCACGATCTCGGCAAGGCCCGCACACCGCGCGAGCTCTGGCCGAAGCATCACGGACACGAGGAGGCCGGCGTGCCGCTGATCGAGGGCCTGGCCGACCGGCTGCGGGTCCCGG
Organism: Steroidobacteraceae bacterium; assembly: GCA_035542535.1. Lineage (GTDB taxonomy): Bacteria > Pseudomonadota > Gammaproteobacteria > Steroidobacterales > Steroidobacteraceae > 13-2-20CM-66-19. The sequence continues at coordinate 33,836 of DATKLG010000046.1, read as the reverse complement.
GCACATACCGCGAGCTGGCCATCCTCGCCGCGCGCGAGCACACGCGCGTGCACCGCGCGCTCGAGCTGCGGCCCGAGACGGTGCTCAGGCTGCTCGAGGAATGCGATGCCTTCCGGCGCCCGGAGCGTTTCGCCGAGTTGCTCGCAGCCTGCACGGCCGATGCCCGCGGCCGCACCGGCTTCGAGGCGGCGCCCTACCCGCAGGCGGCATATCTCGGCGCGGCACTGGCCGCGGCGGCTGCCGTCACCCTCCCGGAGGCGGAGCGGCGCGGCCTCGAGGGCGCGGCCATCGGCGCGCAGATCCGGCAGCGCCGGCTCGCCGCGGTGAGCGCCGTGAAGGCGGCGGCGCCGCCTCAGTAGCCGGCGTGATACAGCACGTTCACGACTGCCGACGCCACCAGGCAGTAGATCCCGAAGTAATACCAGCGACCGCCCTCGAGCCAGCGGCTGAGCCAGCGCAGCGCGAGCAGCCCGGACAGCAGCGCCACCAGCGCACCGACCACGGTGAGCCACACCACCGGAGCGAGCTCGCCGCCCCCGCCCTGCTGCGCCGCCCGCACCAGGCGCATCGCCTCGCGCGCCACGACCGGCGGCGTGAGCACCACGGCGAGCGCGAAGCTGAAGGCCTCGGCGCGCGACTTGGCGACACCGAGCAGCATGCCGGTCGAGATGGTGGCGCCCGAGCGCGAGAAGCCGCGGAACGGCAGGCACAGGCCCTGCACGGCACCGATGATGCCGGCGCGCCGCACGGTGAGCTCGGCCGGCGGCAGCGCGCCACGGCGCCTCTCGTAGAGGCCCGCGACGATGATCAGGATGCCGGCGGCGCCGAGCGCCGGCGCGATGAATTCGAGGTGGCTGAACAGGTCCTCGATCTGCGCATGCGGCACGGCGCGTAACCCGGTCCGTTCGATCACCTTGATGATTCCCTCGCCGATCACGCCGGTGAGCAAGGTCGCCACCGCGAGCAGCCACACGAAGCGCCTGGTGGCGCCCGCGCTGCGAAAGTAGACGGCGCGCCAGTCACGCCAGAAATACCCGATGACGGCGACCATCGTGCCCGTGTGCAGCATGACGAGCAGCAGCGTCATCGGCGGCGAGGAGGGGTCGAGGCCCATGAGCTTCTCGGCGACGACCACGTGCGCCGAGCTCGACACCGGCAGGAGCTCCGCAAGCCCCTGCACGATGGCGAGCACGATGACTTTGAGCAGTGTCATGTGCATGCGTCCATCTTAACCGTCCCCTCACAACTGGCGCCGCAGGTCCTGGAGCGAAAAGCCCCGGAGCGGCATCTCGCAGCCGCGCGTCAGCGCCATGGCTTTGAAGGCCTCTCCCATCTCCTCGGGCATGAGGAGGCGGCGGGCTTCGCCGGCGAGCCGGGCGCGGCCGACCGCATCGGCGGCCGCCGCGACCTCCCGCTCGATCCCGAGCGCGAGCAGTACCGCCGCCTGGGTCGCGAAGCCGCCGACCTCGAGCCCGGCGCGCACGGCTGCCTCGGCGACGCGCGTGAAATCGACCCAGGCGGTGATGTCCTGCAGACCCAGGTTGACGAACGGGTCGTCGTGAGCGCGCTGACGGAAGTGGCAGCGCAGAGTCCCGGCGCTGCGCTGCGCGTGGTAGTAGTGCGCGCGCGGCAGGCCATAGTCGAAGAGCAACAGCACGCCGCGCTCGAGACTCCCCGCCAGCGAGGCGATCCACGGCCCGAGCCGCAGGCTCACCTCGGAGGTATAGCCCTCCGGCAGCGTACGCAGCCGCGCACCGAGCATCGCCTCGCAGTCCGCGGCGAGTGCGGCATCGGCCGGCCCCTCGGCCGCCTGCAGGGTGTCGCCGGGCCCGAATGCAACGCCGAGCTCGCGGACCGCACCGTCCCGCAGGATGAAGCGCCGCACCGGCAGCGCATCCGCCACTTCGTTGGCGAGGATCACGCCGCGCAGCGGCGCCTGCGGCAGCCGCTCGAGCCATGCAACGCGCCGGCGCAGCCGCGGCGGCAGCGCATCCAGCCGTGCGCGCTGGCGCGCGGCGAGATCGCCGCTCACCTCGAGAATCGCATAACGCTCGGGCAGCGCATCCGCCGCCTCGAGCGCGCCCAGAATCGCAGCAGCCATGCGGCCGCTGCCGGCGCCGAGCTCGAGGATCTCGCCGCCGGTGACGCGCAGCACTTCGGCACATTGCGTGGCCACGCAGCGGCCGAAGAGCTCCGACACCTCCGGAGCCGTGACGAAATCCCCGCCGCTGCCGAGCTTCCAGCTGCCGGCGCTGTAGTAGCCGAGCCCGGGCGCATAGAGCGCGAGGTCCATGAAGCGCTCGAATGAGAGCCAGCCTCCGGCCCCGGCGAGCTCGGCGCACAGCATCGCTCGTACCGCTTCGCTGTGCAGCAGCTCGTCGCGGCTGAGCGGGGGGAGCATTGAGTGCGCGGCCGGCGGAGTCATAATCGGCTCCCATGGCGCGAGGCAAATCCGCAGGAGATCCCGGGCCGCCGGCAGCGGGCGCGGCGCTCGCCGGCAAGACCGCGCTCGTCACGGGCGCGGCGCGCCGGGTGGGAGCGGCGATCGTGCGCGCGCTGCACGGCGCCGGCGCCAGCGTGGTCGTGCATTACCGCAGCTCCGGCGCGGAGGCCGGGCGGCTGGCCACGGAGCTGAACGACGTGCGCGCCGGCTCGGTGCGCCTCGCGCAGGGCGACCTGCTCGACGTGAGGCAGCATGCCGCGCTCGTCGCCGGCGCGCTCGAGGCCTTCGGGGGGCTCGACATCCTGGTGAACAATGCCTCCACGTTCTATCCGACGCCGGTCGGCGAAATCAGCGAGACCGACTGGGACGACCTCATCGGCAGCAACCTCAAGGCGCCGCTCTTTCTGGCGCAGGCCGCGGCGTCGGCACTGCATGAGCGCGCCGGACTCATCGTCAATCTCGCCGACATCCACGGCATGCGTCCCCTGCGCCGCTACCCGGTGTACAGCGTCGCCAAGGCAGGCGTCATCATGCTGACCCTGTCGCTCGCCCGTGAGCTCGGCCCCCACGTGCGGGTGAACGCCATTGCGCCGGGGCCGGTCATGTGGCCCGAGGACGGACTCGATCGGGCGCTCGAGGCGAAGATCCTGCAGCGCACCGCGCTCAAGCGGCCCGGCTCCGCGGCCGACGTGGCGCGGGCGTGTCTGTTCTTCGCCGCCGAGGCGCCGTACATCACCGGCCAGGTCCTGGCGGTCGACGGCGGGCGCAGCATCGGCTGGTGACACCTTAGCGAGAGTCCGCGGCGGCGCGCGGCGCGGGCAGCCGCTCGAGACGGTGCGCGCCCTGATCGAAGCGACGCCACAGCTCGGCTATCGTCAGCCCGGCGGTCGGATGGCGCACCTCGGGAGCGAGCTCGGCGAGCGGCCCGAGCATGTAGGCGCGCTTCAGCAGATCCGGCCGCGGGAGCCTTAAGCCCGGCTCATCACACTCGAGATCGCCGTAGAGCAGTACGTCGAGATCCATGGAGCGCGGCGCCCAGCGCGCTGCCTCGCGCTCCCGTCCGCAGCGGCTCTCGATCGCGTGCAGCCGCTCGAGCACCCGGTCGACGGGCAGTGCGGTGCCAAAGCCCGCCACCAGGTTGATGAAGTCATCGCCCTCGAAGCCGACGGCGCGATTGCGGTACCAGGAGGAGAAACGCACGCCGGGGAAGGCGCGCGCGAGCTCCGCCACCGCCTGCTGCATGTGGCGCTCGGGCTCGACGTTGCTGCCCGCCGCGACGTACACCTCGGGCATCGGGGCCCTCAGCGCGGCAGGTCGGCGCGCGTGCGCTCGATCACCACGCCGACGTCGCGCGAGTTGCGGATCGCGCCCGGCTTGTTGAGCGAGATGCGCACCCACTCGACGCCGAACTCCTCGAGGATGACGAGCGCGAGCCGGTGCGCCAGCGTCTCGACCAGCTTGAACTGCGAAGCGCCGATGAACTCGAGCGCGCGCTTGGCCACCTTCTTGTAGTCGAGCGTCTCGGCAACCTCGTCGGTCAGCGAGGCGCGACGACAGTCGACCGGCATCTCGAGGTCGACCACGACGGTCTGACGGACGCGCCGCTCCCAGTCGATGAAGCCGATGATGCACTCCGCCGTGAGGCCGTGCAGGAAGATCCGGTCGCCGGAGTGCTGGGACATGAGCTCAGGTGACGGCTCTTCAGGCCGCGAGCCTCGGGAGCGAGGCAAGCGGCCACTGCGCGCGCGCCGCGATCGAGAGTCCCTCGTGCTGGCCGGCCGCGAGGCGCGCCAGCCCGGCGACGGCGATCATCGCGGCGTTGTCGGTGCAGAACTCGATGCGCGGATAGTACACGCGCGCCCCGTGGGCGCGCGCGGCGGCGCTCAAGTGCGCGCGCAGAGTGCGGTTGGCGCCGACCCCGCCCGACACCACGAGCACCGTGTGCCCCGTGTACTCGAGCGCGCGCAGCGCCTTGGCGGTGAGCGTGGCCGCGATCGCCTCCTCCACGGCGCGGGCGATGTCGGCGCGGCGCTGCTCGGTGAGCGGGGCGGCGCGCACGGCGTGCAGCACCGCAGTCTTCAGGCCCGAGAAACTGAACTCGAGACCGGCCCGATCCAGCATGGGACGCGGGAAGGTGTAGGCGCCGGCCGTGCCGCTGCGGGCGAGCGCGGCGAGCTGTGGGCCGCCGGGGTAAGGCAGCCCGAGGAGCTTGGCCGTCTTGTCGAAGGCTTCGCCGGCGGCATCGTCGCGGGTCTCGCCGAGCAGGCGATAGCTGCCGATCGCGGCAACCTCGATGAGCTGTGTGTGTCCGCCGGAGACCAGCAGCGCCACGTGCGGAAACGGCGGCGGATCGCTCTCGAGGAGCGGGGCGAGCAGGTGCCCCTCGAGGTGATGCACGCCGATCGCGGGCACCTTCCAGGCGTAGGCGAGGCTCGCCGCGAGCGAGGCTCCCGTGAGCAGCGCGCCGATCAGGCCGGGGCCCGCGGTGTAGGCGATGCCGGAGAGATCGCGGGGAGTGGTAGCGGCGCGCGCGAGCGCCGCTTTCACCAGCGGCAGGAGCCGGCGCACGTGATCGCGCGAGGCGAGCTCGGGCACCACCCCGCCGTAAACGCGGTGCAGCTCGACCTGGCTGTAGAGCTCGTGCGCGAGGAGTCCCGCCCCGGCGTCGAGCACCGCGGCGGCGCTCTCGTCGCAGGAGGACTCGATGGCGAGCACGCGCATGAGGAAATTCTAGACGATTCGCGCGGCGCCGCGGCCACGACGCTCTCCCCGCTGATCGGCGCAGGGGCCGCGAGCCACGCCGTCGTGCCGCGACTCACGCCTCCAGCCTGCTGGGTTGCGACCCTGGTTTACTCCGCCGCGAGGATCGGCTCGTGCACCCTCACCATCGCCTGGTCGGCCGCCGCTTTGGCGCATGCCCCGGCGGCGGCCGGTCTCAATACGTAACTCGCGGGGCGTGCTTTGCCTTTGCTGCGTCGCTCTCGTAGAATCCCCCGCCCCCGTGCGGCTTGCCGTTTGGGCAGCTCCGCGGGCGCGGTGAGTATATCCTTGTGATTCAATGACTTGAGGTTTCGATGCCGAGCGTGCGAGTGCGTGAGAACGAGTACTTCGATGCCGCCCTGCGGCGTTTCAAACGCGCCTGCGAGAAGGCTGGCATTCTCACCGAGCTGCGCCGCCGCGAGTTCTACGAAAAGCCCACGCAGGAGCGTAAGCGCAAGAAAGCGGCCGCGATCAAGCGCCACATGAAGCGCGTCTCCCGCGACGGCATGCGCAGCTCCCGCTGAAGCGGCAGCCGCGCGCTCCAGGGCTTCCCCACCCGACACCGACGTGACGGCGGACCCATACCCATGGCGCTCAAGGACCGCATCACCGACGACATGAAGACGGCGCTTAAGGCCGGGGACAAGCAGCGCCTCGGCACGATCCGTCTCGCGCTCGCCGCCATCAAGCAGCGCGAGGTGGATGAGCGCATCACGCTCGACGACGCTCAGGTGCTCGCGGTGCTCGAGAAGATGATCAAGCAGCGCCGCGAGGCCATCACCCAGTTCCAGACGGGCGGGCGCGCGGACCTGGTCGCCAAGGAGACCGCCGAGATCGGCGTGCTGCAGGGCTATCTGCCGGCGCAGATGAGCGACGCGGAGCTCGATGCGCTCATCGCGCAGTCGATCGCCGCGAGCGGCGCCACCTCGGTGAAGGACATGGGCAAGGTCATGGCGCTGGTCAGACCCAAGGCGCAGGGGCGCGCCGACATGGGGCAGGTGAGCGCGCGGATCAAGCAGAAGCTCGGCTGATTCCTTTATAGTCTCCCGCAGGGTGCGCGGCGCTCACCGCCGCGGCCTCAAAGCCCCTTGGGACGCATCCCCCAGCATTTCATCGACGAGCTCATCGCCCGCGCCGACATCGTCGAGGTGATCGGCTCGCGCGTGCAGCTGAAGAAGGCGGGGCGCGAGTGGAAGGCGTGCTGCCCGTTTCACAACGAGAAGACGCCCTCGTTCTGGGTGAGTCCCGACAAGCAGTTCTATCACTGCTTCGGCTGCGGCAAGCACGGCACGGTCCTCGGCTTCCTGATGGACTACGATCATCTCGCCTTTCCGGAAGCGGTCGAGGATCTCGCCGCGCGCCTGGGTCTCGAGGTGCCGCGCGAAGGCGGCGCCGAGGGCGCGGCAACGCGCGCCGACGAGCCGCTCTACGAGCTGATGGCGCGCGTGGCGCGTTTCTACGCGGACGGCCTGGCGCGCGAGCCGCGCGCACGCGACTACCTCGCGCGCCGCGGCCTCACCGCCGAGACGCTCGAGCGCTTTCAGATCGGCTACGCGCCGAATTCCTGGAACGAGGTGCTGCAGCGCTTCGGAGGCGACGATGCGCAGCGCCGGCGTCTCGCCGAGACCGGGCTCATCATCGAGCGCGAGCGCGGCCAGGCACAGTTCAGCGACCGCCACTACGACCGCTTCCGCGACCGCATCATGTTCCCCATCCGCGATACCCGCGGCCGGGTCATCGCCTTCGGCGGCCGCATCATCGACAGCGGCGAGCCGAAGTACCTCAACTCGCCCGAGACGGTGCTGTTCCACAAGGGCCGGGAGCTCTACGGCCTCTACGAGACGCGGCGCGCGCGCTCGACACTCAAGCGCCTGGTCGTGGTCGAGGGCTACATGGACGCCGTGCGGCTGCACCAGGAAGGGATCGATTACGCGGTTGCGACGCTCGGCACGGCGACCACCTCCGAGCACTTCCGCCGCATCTTCCGCCTGGTGCCGGAGGTGGTGTTTGCCTTCGACGGCGACCGCGCCGGGCTCGCCGCGGCGTGGCGCGCGCTGCAGCAGGCCCTGCCGGAGGCGCGCGAAGGACGCCAGATCCGCTTCCTGTTCCTGCCCGAAGGCCATGATCCCGACACGCTGGTCGCAGCCGAAGGGCACGCGGCCTTCGAGCAGCGTCTCACCGAAGCCCTGCCCTTGTCCGAGTACCTGGTACGCGAGCTCTCCGCTCAGAGCGATCTGTCGCACGCCGACGGACGGGCGCGCTTCGCCGAGAGCGCCCGCCCGCTGTATCAGAAAGTTCCGTCCGGCGTTTATCGCGAGCTGCTGCTCGGTCGCCTCGCCCAGGTCGTCGGCCTCGCGCCGGAGCGGCTCGAGGAGCTGTGGAGCAAGGCGCCGGGAGCCACGACCGCGGCCGCGCCGCCGCCGGTGGAGCGCCCGCGCGAGCGCACGCGCGCCGGCGCCGGCCGCGGGAGCCTGGTGCGGCAGGCGATCGTGCGGCTGGTGCACTTCCCGGCGATCGCTGCCGAAGTGAGCTCGGCCGAGCGCTCCGGTCTCGACGCCTCGGAGGAGACGGGCATCAAGCTGCTGCGTGAGCTGCTCGACAATCTGCGCGAGCAGCCGGCGCAGATCTCCGCGCAGGTCATCCAGCGGTGGGCCGGACGCGAGGGTGGCGAGTCGCTGCAGAAGCTCCTCGAGCGCGAGGAGGTCATCACGGATGCCGCAGCCGCCGCCGGTGAGCTCAGGGGGGCTCTCGTGAAGCTGGCGCATCTGGCGGCCGAACGGCGTCTCGAGGCCCTGGAGGCCAAGAGCCGGACCACCGCCTTGACTGAGGATGAACTCAAGGAATTTCAAAGACTTATATCGATCTCGGGCGCCCGAGACGCCCGCCGCGGCTAGCTTGAATTTGGCGTTTAGGCCGCTGTCAAATAAGATTGCGCGCTTTGCCTTATGAAGCCCCTTGAGCTGGCCCGTTTGGACAGCACATAGGGGATCGAAGCCCACCGCGCCCCCGGGACACATGACACGCAAGCACAAGCCTCAGACCTCGCATAAGAAGCGCCCGTCCGGACATTCCCACAAGCCCGCAAAGCCGGCTGCCGCGCACGCGGCGGTGGCTGCCGTCGCGAGCCTGCGCGAGAAGGAGCGCAGCAAGGCTGTGCTGCCGGCCGCGCGTAAGGGCGCGGCCCCGGTGCGCGCGGCCGCGCACGGCAAGCTGAACGACAGCCCGCGTCCCGCCGAGGGCAAGACCGTGGCCGTACGGACCGCCGGCGACAAGCGCGGCGTGGCGCTCGAGCGGCGCGTGCCCGTCATGCCGGAGGACCGGCAGTCGCAGCTCAAGCTGCTGATCGCGCGCGGCAAGGAACAGGGCTACCTCACCTACGCGCAGGTCAACGATCACCTGCCGTCCGAGATCGTCGATCCCGAGCAGATCGAGGACATCGTCAACACCATCAACGACATGGGCATCCCGGTGTACGAGAAGGCACCGGATACCGAGTCGCTGCTGGCGAGCGAGCCCTCCGCCCCTGCCGACGAGGAGGCGATCGAGGAAGCGGCGGCTGCGCTCGCCGCGCTCGATGCCGAGCTCGGCCGCACCACCGATCCGGTGCGCATGTACATGCGCGAGATGGGCACGGTCGAGCTGCTGACGCGCGAGGGCGAGATCCGCATCGCCAAGCGCATCGAGGAAGGGCTGGATGCCGTACGCGGTGCGCTCGCCCTGTATCCGGCTACTCATGATTTCCTGCTGCGCGCCTACGAGCCGGTGAAGGCCGGCCAGGCGCGCCTCGTCGATGTGATCGTCGGCTTCATCGACCCGAATGCGCCGGATGTGATCGCTCAGCCGCAGAACCCCACCAAGGTGGAGCTGGTCGCGGCCGCGGAGAAGGCGGACGACGACGAGGAAGGCGAAGAGGACGGCGACGGCGAGGAGGAGGTCGTCGACACCGGCCCGGATCCGGCCGAGGCCGCGGCGCGCTTCGCCGCCATCGCCAAGCTCTACAACCAGGTGCTCGGCTCGATCGCCAAGCTCGGCGCCAAGGACGTGAAGACCCTGCGCCAGCGCAAGCGACTGGCCGATCAGTTCATGGAGCTGCGGCTCTCGCCGCGCATGTTCGACGCGTTGATCCTGAATCTGCGAACCCACGTGGCGGAGGTCCGCCAGCTGGAGAAGGAGATCATGATCATCGCCGTGCGCGACGCCGGCATGCCGCGCAAGGACTTCATCGCCTCGTTCCCCAAGAACGAGACCAGCCCGCGCTGGCTGGCGCGCCACGTCAAGGGCGGCAAGAAGTACTCCGCAGCTCTCGGACGCTTCAAGGACGAGATCGAGCGGCGCCAGAAGAAGCTCGAGCAGCTCGAGGCCGTCTATCACCTCTCGATCAACGACATCAAGGAAGTCAACCGCGAGGTGTCGATCGGCGAGGCCAAGGCGCGCCGCGCCAAGAAGGAGATGGTCGAGGCCAACCTGCGCCTGGTGATCTCCATCGCCAAGAAGTACACCAACCGCGGACTGCAGTTCCTGGATCTGATCCAGGAGGGCAACATCGGCCTGATGAAGGCCGTCGACAAGTTCGAATATCGCCGCGGCTACAAGTTCAGCACTTACGCGACCTGGTGGATCCGCCAGGCGATCACCCGCTCGATCGCCGACCAGGCGCGCACCATCCGCATCCCGGTGCACATGATCGAGACCATCAACAAGCTGAACCGCATCTCGCGGCAAATGCTGCAGGAGATGGGCCGCGAGCCGACGCCGGAGGAGCTGGCGGTGCGCATGGAGATGCCCGAGGACAAGGTGCGCAAGGTGCTCAAGATCGCCAAGGAGCCGATCTCCATGGAGACGCCCATCGGCGACGACGAGGACTCGCACCTCGGGGACTTCATCGAGGACACCTCGGTGGCTTCGCCGATCGACCAGGCGACGATGGAGTCGCTGCGCGAGACGACGCACTCGGTCCTGGCGCAGCTCACGCCGCGCGAGGCCAAGGTGCTGCGTATGCGCTTCGGGATCGACATGAACACCGACCACACGCTGGAAGAGGTCGGCAAGCAGTTCGACGTCACGCGCGAGCGCATCCGGCAGATCGAAGCCAAGGCGCTGCGCAAGCTGCGCCACCCGAGCCGCAGCGAGCAGCTGCGCAGCTTCCTCATGGACGACTGATCCGCTCGGATAGCGCCGAAGATAACGGCCCGGTGTTGGCGACAGCACCGGGCCTTTTCATTCAGTGCGACACGCTTGAGAGGATCGTTGGCTGGGCCAATCGGACTAAATGCCGCCCTTGCCGAGAGTATCGATGATCTCGCGCAGCGTCTCGGCGAGCGCCGGATGGCTCACCTCGAATCTCACCGCGAGCCGCTCCAGGCGCAGCAGGGCGCCGGGAGAGCTCGCCTCCGGGCCGCCGCCGATGCTGTTCATGGCCTTGTCGAGCTGCTCGCGCTCGCTGTCACGGACCGGCGCGCCCGAGCTCAGGTGCTCGCGCAGCCGCGCCAGCAGCTCACGCAGTCTGCCCTCGTGCATCGTGTTCCCGCGGCGCTATCCCGCCGGACCGAACGATCCGCCCGGGGATCCGCCCGCGCCGCCGCTGCCGAGCAGCTCCTTCCAGGTGTGCTCGCGCCCGAGGCGCTTGCCCTTTTCGGTGAGCTTCACGCCCTCGGGTGACAGCGTGATCATGTAAGGCTTGCCGTCCACCTCGATCTCACGCTTGAGCTGTTTGTTGAGTTTGGTAGCCATTGCTTCCTCTACTTCAGCAGACCCTCGGACTTGAGCGCCTCGACCGTATGCGGCCGCTCCCCCACCCGTTCGTGCAGGCGCTTGAGCTGCGGCCAGCGGCCGATGTCGACATTGACCAGACTGCCCCAGCCTAACACTACGTACAGGTAGGCGTCGGCAATGGTGAATTGCTCGCCGGTCAGGTAGCTCTTCGACCCGAGCGCGCTCTGCGCATAGTCGAGCCGCCGCGGCAGCGAGCTGCGCGCCCACTCTTTGGCCCCCTCGGGGGCCTCGGCGCGGAACAGCGGCGAGAAATTCTTGTGGATCTCCGAGTTGATGTAGCTGAGCCACTCCATGAGACGGTAGCGCTCCAGCGTGCCGGCGGCGGGTGCGAGCTTCGCGGCCGGGTTGCGATCGGCGATGTACTGCAGCACCGTGACGTTCTCGGTGAGCACCTCGCCATTGTCGAGCGTCAGCGCCGGCACGTAGCCCTTGGGATTGACCTCGTTGAAGTCGAGACCGTCGGCCGCCCTGCGCGTCTTGCGGTCGACCTTCACCAACTCAAAGGAGAGAGCGGCCTCGCGCAGCACGATGTTCGACGCCAGGGAGCAGGCGTTCGGCATGTAGTAAAGCTTCACTGCTACGCTCTCCTCGTGCTGCGCGGCGGCCCGCTCGCCACGGACCGCGGGAGAGCCATGCTAACGGGGTGAGCCGCGCTGGCAAAGTGGTTTCTCGGAACGAGGTCGCATTTGATCACGCGGGCGTCCCCCGGCGGCAATCCGCTACAATCGCCTTGGAAAGGGCCTGTAGCACAGCGGTTAGTGCAGGGGACTCATCGACACGGTGCCTTCGCGCGGAAACGCGCGAAGTGGACGGGATGAATTCAGGGGAACCTTCGCGCGGTGAGGCGGCACGGCGTCGCAGCGCGCATGGCAATCCTGAGCCGAGCCGCCGGTACACCGGCGGAAGGTGCAGAGACTACCTGAGGGCTCGAGCGCCCTTGATGACAGGCTGGGAGCATCCCGCACCCACACGCACGGCTTAGTGCACGGGTGAAGAGATAGTCCACTCCCGGAGGAAACTCCGGGGCAAAGTGAATCCCTTGGTCGTAGGTTCGAATCCTACCGGGCCCACTCCACCAACCTTGGCTTCGTTTGGCGCAGCGAAAGGGGTCGTAGGTTCGAATCCTACCGGGCCCACTTCCAACAGCGCGCAGTCCCGCGAATAGGTACTTGAACCGATGGCGCGTGCGCCGCCCCGGGGACTAGCCTCGCGGCACCATGTGGCCGTGCGCACGCAGGACTTGGCTCGCGGCGAGTGTGGTGTCGGGCGTCCTGCTCGGCGCCTGCGCGTCGGAACCGCAGCCCAGGGAGGCCCTGCAGCGGCGAGCCGTGAGCGCAGCTCAGCAACGCGGGGCATCCGAGCTCGGTTGTCCGGCCACCACGGCCGAAATCGTCAAGGGCACGACGATCCAGGAGCCGCAGGGCACCGGCTGGTACGAGCAGCCGCATCGGGCCGAATACACGGTGAGCGTCGCGGGTTGCGGGCACCAGACCACGTATTTCGTCGCCTGCGACGACCGGGAGAGGAATGCCTGCGTGGCCGGCCCGCCGCCGGCGCACGCCGCGCTGCAGCAGCTGGTCGACAAGCTGCGCCCGGGGGCCCTCGAGCTCGCAGAGCAGCAGGGTGCGGCCGAGCTCGCCTGTCCGGCCGCCGCTGCCGCGGTCCTCAGACAGGAGACGATCCAGGAGCCGCAGGGGACCGGCTGGTACACGCCGCCGCATCGTGCCGTCTACGGCATCGATGTCTCCGGCTGTGGAAAGCGCACCAGGTATCTGGTCACCTGCGATGACGAGAAAAAGAACCGGGGTGGCGGCAGCCAGTGCGTCGCGGGCGTTCCGCCGGAGACTCCGGCGGCGTCGACGCGGCCGCAGCTGGCCGATCAGCTGCAGCCGGAGGCCGTGAAGGCGGCCCAGCAGGCCGGGGCGGCCGAGCTCGCGTGTGCCGACACGAGCGCCGATGTGGTCAGAAAAGCAACGCTTGAGGAGCCTCAGACCACCGGATGGGCCGAGCTTCCGCACCGGGCCGTGTATGAAATGAAAGTATCAGGCTGCGACAAGCGCACCACCTACGTGGTCGCCTGCGACGATCGCAAGAAGACGCGCTGTCTCGCCGGCAAGAGCGGCACGCCGCAGTAACGGCCGAGGGCCGCAGGCGCCGCCGTCAGTACTCGCTGCCGCCGAACCGGAAGATGAACAGGGCCTCGATGCTGCCGAAGCCCGGGGTCTTGTTGGCGTTTTGCAGCTCGATCCAGGTTTCGCGGTAGTCGAGGTTTACGCCGAACGAGTCGCCGAAATTGAACTGCACGCCGGCACCGACCTGGTAGGTGAGACTGCCGGCGTTGTGGCTGGGCTGATACGTCCCGCAGATGTAGCCGTACCACGGATCCCACCAGCAGCCGGTCTGCGGGGGCAACAGGGAGATGTTGGTGTGCACCCAGTTGTAGCCGAGGCCGAGGAGGCCGAAGGGCCGGAACCAATCGTCGAGCAGGTGATAGGTGGCCGTGAAATTGAAGGTGCTGAACTCGGTGCGGCCGTTCTCGATGGACACGGTGCTCGGCGGTTGGCCGCTCGAGGTATCGCCGACGACCGTGGCGTCGAAGTTCGCCCGGCTGTAGCCGAAATCGGCGCCGAGCGCGAACTCATCGGTCAGATAGAAGGCAACCCCGAACCTGCCCCCCGTGTTGCTGTCCAGGTCGACGGTCGAGCCCTCCTTGAAGTCGAGATGCTTCGAGAGGGCGTATACCGGCCCGAGCGTGAACTCGAAGCTCCCGGCGGTGCCCTGGGCGCTCACGGCCTGCGCGGCCAGGAGCGCCGCGCACATGAGGAGCGCAAGAAATGACTGCTTCATGACCGCACCCCTGTCGCCGGGAGTCACTTCTTGTCAGTGGAACCCGCAGCGGCGGCCGGATGTTTCTCGTGGACCGAGATCACCAGACCCTCCACGTAGGTCGCCTGGACATGGTCGCCCTTCTTGATGTTCTTCAGCTGGGCGGGGTCCTGCACGTCGAGGTCCCACTCGTTGCCGGCCGGACCGCGCAGCGTCACGACCTTCTTCTGCTCATCGACCGCGGTCACCTCGGTCATGACGGTCACCCTGCGGCCCACCGCTGCACCGGGCTTCGAGCCGGCGGGTGCCGTGGCGGTGGCCGTCTCCTCGGTCGGATGCTGGGGGCCCTGAACGTCCTTCTTCAGCTCGAGGGCGACTGCCGTCGTATATTTGGCCCGCACGATGTCGCCGACCTTGATCTGATCGAAGTTCTTGACCTGATCCCCGGCATCGACGGTGACGCTCTTGCCGTTGGCACGCTTGAGCGTGATCGTCCGGTTGGCAGCGTCCACGGCGGTGACCGTTGCGGTTCCCTCGACCGTCATCGCACCTGCGGCCGTCCCCGGACCGGTCCCCACCATATGCGTGACTGTCGGACTGCTCTGCGTCTGGGCGAGAAGCGGTGCGGCGAAGACAAGTCCGGCGCCGGCGAGCGCGACGACGACGACTCTGGTGACTCTCATTGCGTATTTCTCCAGGCGGTGGGGCGAGGCAAGAGCATTGTCTCGCACAGCGTATCTGCGGGCGTCATCCGTACAAGTACCAATACCGCAGCCCAGCCGCGCGCGCCACCGCGGCGCCTAATGCGGCAGGTCGGCGCGGATCCGCTGTGAGAAGTCCGCGGCCTGGTCTGCCGCCTGCGCCAGCGCGTTGATCTCCGAGCGCCGCTGCAGCTCCTCGAACGGCACGCTGGTGTCGACTCGGCCGTGTTCGTAGAGGTATTCGGGGACGTAGCCGCTCAGTAGGACCTTCCACGAATAGGGCAGGCTTCCGGGGTTGACCCGCGAATTCAGCCAGATGTTGCTGGTGCAGTTGTCGGTCGCGGAGTTGTACCACTCGGCGTGGTCCTTCAGTGCGTTGATCTGGCGCAGGTACTCGAGGAACACGCCGCGCTTCGCAGCGGGCGAACCGCGCAGCCGGTAGAGGTGCACCTGCTCGGGCGGATCCTTGCGGTAGTTGGTGCGCAGCCGCACGAGGTCGCGCTCGTCGCCGACGACGTAGTAGAGCTCGTACTGGCGGAAGAAGCCCTGCACCGACGAGTAGCCCTCGCCGCGCTCCTTGCGCGCCTCGATCGAGACCGCAAGATGCGGCCCGTCGCTGAATCCGAAGCTCACGAAGACGTGTGCAATCGCCGGGCCCATCCAGTAGACCGCGTACAGGTCGACGGCGTCGAGCTGCGTGAGGTCGAAAGTGCGGTCGTAGTAGGCAGGCGTGAAGTCGGTCTCGGTGCGGTAGTCGAAGTTGCGGATGTTGTGCACCGTGACGCGGTCGCCGTCGAAGGTGGCGTACGCGAGCACCGCGTTCTCGGGCACCCAGTCGCGCTCGTTGGAGGGCTCGAGTGCCCTCCAGCAGCCGACCAGCAACGCGAACGAGACCGCGAACGCGCCGAACGCGCGCCAGCGCCAGCGCCGCAGCATGAATCCCACCAGCAACACCACGCCGAGGACCCCGAAGGCCGCCGCCAGACACTCGCGCAGCGTCGGATTCGCGTGGTCCCAGTAAAGCAGCGCGAGCGCCCCCCACGCGGTCAGGACGAGCATCACGACGCCGAGCAGCACGAGGCCTGCGACCGCGGCACTCCGTCTCACGCTCGTCCCCTCATGTGCGCGCCTCCCTCACCAGCGAAACACGGCGCCGATCATCGGGCCGCTGACCGTGAGATCCTGCAATCCGCCCGAGCCCAGGTGATAGTCCAGGTAGCGATAGACGGCGGCCAGGTTACCCCAGCTGAAGCGGTAGGCGACCCCGCCGATCGCCTGCCAGGTGAGATGAGACTCCCCCGCACCGACGTCGAGGTAGAAAGGCAGCGCCCACCGCTCCTTGCCCCCGAGGCCGATCTCGCCCTTGAGCCCGACGATCCCGTCCCAGTTGTCGAGCCCGGCTTCGGCGCTGCCGTTGGCCGCCGCCGGCGGATTCGCGCCGATGGAGCCGCTGATGTTCCAAGTCACCTCCTGACTCACGTACAGGTAGCGCGTGCCGAGCACGGCGTCCACCGTCAGGCCGGGCGTGCTCGCTAGGCGATAGTCGGCCGCCGCCGTCACGATCCAGCTTCGCAGACCGAGAGTGACGTCCGCCGAGGTGGTCGCGGGCACCGTGAGCCTGCCGCTGCCGATCGTGAAGTCACGAAAGCCGGACTTGCTCTCGCCGAGGTTCATGTAGAGCGCATCCACGAAGAAGCCCCAGCGTCCGTAGTTGGCGCCGAACGCTCCCATGAAGGTCATCTTGAGGTGATCGAGGATGTCCTGAGTGTCGAGCCCGAAGGTCGTCGAGCCGCCGGCGGGAAAACTCACGGCGCCGTCGATGGTCGGCAGCAGGGCGTAGAGCGTCATCGAGTACCGCCAGGAGTCGGACGACGCTACCGGCGGACTCTGAGCGCCGGCGCCGGCGGCGAGCAGCGCAGTCAATGCGGCTGCGAGCGACCCGAAGCTGCGACACGAGCCGGCACGAGTCGTCACGACGCGCCTCGAGTCGGCTCACGACCCCGAGCTTGCAACATGCCGGGCGAGTCCAGCGAGGCGCTCAGCGGAACAGGGGATGGTCGAGGATCGATCCCCTCCCCACCGGAGTTCCGAGTACCAGCCATCCCGCCCAGGCTCCGGTCGCCTTGCCGAAGCCGAGGGTAACGGTGCCGAGCGGCGTTCGCCCGCCGAGGTATACCGAGAAGCCGTAAAGATCGCCATCGGCCACCGGGTCGATGCGGTTCCACACGTGACCGCCCTCCAGTCCCACCCCGCCATAGAGGGTCTGATTGACGATCGGCAGGATGTCCGCCACGCGCCAGACCACGCTGCTCTGCAGCGTCCAGTAGCGGCCGACGCGCACCTCGCCGGGAGAGTATCCGGGGAAGCTCTGCGGGCCGCCGAGCGAGAAGGCGCGATCGGCCGGGAGCGCGCTGCCGAGATCGGATCCAGCCGCCGCGGTGAGCCACACGGCAGCTCGGCCGAGACTCAGCGCCTGCCTCACGGCCGCCTCGAGCGTCTCCCAGTCGCGATTCGCGCCGAGCGAGCTGTCGGAGCGCAGGTAGTCGATCTCGGCGGCGGTGCCGCTGGTGGCGTAGGTCGCCGCATCGCGGCTGTCGTAGTAGATCCTCGAGGCGATACCCGCGTCCGTGAAATCACCGGTTGGCAGCTGCGGAGACCCGGTGTCGACCTCGGTCCGACGCCGGTCCGCCCAGTAACCCACCCGCAGCTGGCTGCGGTTCCCCAGATTGACGCCGGCATCGACCTGCCCGCCCGCGTCGTCGAAGAAGTAGCGCGCGATCCGGTTGTAGTCGCTGTAGATGTCCTCGAGCGAGCGCCCCGCCCCGAGCCCCGGCTCGACGAAGAAGATCTGCGAGACATTGAGCGGCTGGTAGAGGCTCGTTCCGAGGAAGGTGCTGCTGCCGATCTGAAGCTCGTTGCGCCATTGCGCTCCGTAGGAGTTCAGCCAGCGGCGCACGTACTCCACCGAGATCTCGAGGCGCAGGTCGCCCTTGCCCCCGGCGTACAGCCCGAGGCCGGGCCGCAGGTAATCCGGCCCGATCTGTTTCTCCGTCGGATGCCACACCAGGGTCGGATTGTCGGGATCGCCCGCGAGGTTGTAATCGACGCCCTGGATATCCTCGAGGGCCGCCAGCTGTGCGGCATCGCGGCTGATCGCGTCGACGTCGACCGTGTCGCCCGCCTTTATCTTCATGAGCCCGCGCAGATACTCTGGATTGACGCGCTGCAGCCCCTCGAACTGAACGTCGGCGACCCGGATCTTGATGTCCTGGTTCACGGTGTGGTGGCTGCGCCAGGCGGCATACTCGGCGGGGCTGACGGACAACGCTGCCAGCCGCGGGGCGGCGGCACGCGCGGCCTCCTCGCCGAACGCGATGGTCTCCGGGGTTCGCTCGAAGTCGCTGCCGCCCACGTCGCGCGTGTTGACGTCGATGCGCACGTCCCGGGCGGTGAGCGTCTGCAGCTCGATGCGCTCGTTCGCCTCCATCATGATGTCGCTGCTGCGCGAGATGAGGCTCGCCGGTCCGGTCAGGTCCTTGGCCGTCACCGTGCTCTTGGCGAGGTTGACCGCGATCACGACGTCGCCGCACATCCCGCGCGCCACGTCGATGGGAAGGTTGCGCACGACGTAGCCATCCGAAAGCACATACGGGCCCATGACGACCGGGGCGAACACCCCCGGAATCGCCATGCTGGCGCGCATGGCGGTGGCAATGTCGCCGTGGCTGAGGACCACCACGTCGCCGGTCAGCATGTCGGTTGCCACGGCGCGGTAGGGAATCGGCAGCTTGTCGAAGTCCGAGACCGAGCGCGACTTCGCCACGAAGGCGCGCAGCACGTCCTCGATGCGGCTGGAGGAGATGAGGCCGAGTGGCGGGAGGATCCGCCCGCCCTTCACCCCGAGCTCGATGCCGCTCTGGTCGTTGTAGCGCTTCTGCTCGACCGGCTGCAGCGGGCGGCTGCCGACGCCGCCCACGACCGATTTCCAGTTCACGCCGCGGACGAACTCCTCGATCTCCGCGGCCGTCATGCCCGAGGCGTAGCCGCCGCCGACGAGCGAGCCCATGCTGGTGCCGGCGATGCAATCGACCGGAACGTGCAGCTCTTCCAGCACCTTGAGCACGCCGATGTGCGCTCCGCCCTTGGCCCCGCCGCCCGCGAGCGCGAGCGCGATGCGCGGGCGCTTCGGCTCGTTACCCGCAACAGCACTCTGCTGCGCGACGGCGCTGCCCGCGATCAGCGCGGCGCCGCATGCGGCGAGGCACCAGCCGGCGCGCCGCCGGCCCCGGCCCCGTCGAACGTAGGAATGGTGCATAGTCGTAACCGCCCCAGAGGAACGTGGCGCTCCCGCCCGCGTTCCGCCCTCAGGCACCCGCGTCGGCGCTGCGGCCGCCGCCTTCGTTTCGCATAGCGCGTCCGTCGCTGTCATCCGTAGAACTACGCATCGGCCGTCACTGGGCCGGCTGTGCCTCGACGTTCACCACCCAGCCGCGCTTGGGGTACTTGCAGAGCGTGTAGGTCGCATCCGACTCCACGCCCTTCGCCTTGTTCACCACCCGCAGCCGTTTGCACGGCGTTCCGTCGGCCGTGGTGAATTGCCCGCGGACCTCGACGAGCCCCGAGGCGCCCGTCTGCGGATTGCTCCACTCCTGCCGGGCGGCAGGATCGGCGGAATCGAGAACCTGGCTGGCGTTCTTCTTCATCAGCGCCGTGTCTTCGGGCTTGAAGTAGTAGGCCGGCGTGTTCTTCAGAAAATCCAGGTTGCCTGAGTCCGCGGCCGGGATCAGCGCCGAGGCCACAAGGCCCAAGCTGAGGCTCCGCCAGAGGGTTTGCCGCGGGTGCGTCATGACCGATAGCTTACTTATAATCCCTGAGGGTTACCGTTCGGCTTCACACCAGGAGTTGTGCCATGGCGCCCGATGTCCGCTGGCTGCTCGCCGCCCTCCTGCTGTGCGCCGCCGGCTGCGAGACCTCCTCGCACGTCCTCGTCGGCAAGGCGCGGCCGCCGATCGCGCCGGAGAGCGTGCAGGTGTACCTGCAGCCGCCGCCGCATTACGAGGAGATCGCGACCGTCAACGCCTCGAGCCAGGGATCCTTCGCCGTCACCAGCCAGCAGAATACCGACCTCGCCATCCAGCGCCTGAAGGAAGAGGCGGCCAAACTCGGCGCGAACGGTATCCTGCTGCAGGGCATGCACGACACGCAGTCCGGCTCGATCGGCCTCGGCGCGGGGGGCACCAACTACGGCCCCGGCGCCTCGACCAGCGCCGGCGCGGGCGGCTCCTTCGCCCTCACCAGCAAGGTCGCTCAGGGCATCGCGATCTACGTGCCGCCGCCGCAGTAGCCGGCCGCTACCTGGGCTGATAGCCCTTCACCCCGGTGCGCCACAGGAGGAACGCGTAGGTATCGCTCGCCTCGCGGTCCTGCTGCGCACGGGTCGAGCCGATCCCGTGGCCTGCGTCGAAGTCGACCCGCAGGAGGATGGGCTTCCCGGAGCTCGTCGCGGCCTGCAGCCGCGCCGCCATCTTGGCCACGTGGAAAGGTGCGACGCGTGGATCGGTCACGCCGGTGGTGAGCAGCACGGCCGGATAAGCCACGCCGTCCTTCACCGCCTGATAGCTGTCGATGAGCTTCAGCGCGCGGTAACCCGATTCCTCTGCGATCGCGCCCCACTCGGGCTCCTCGCCGTAGCCGTTCTGCTCGGCCACGTAGCGCAGCGGATTCGACCAGCCGACGCCGTCGATCACCGCGGCGAAGAGGTCGGGCCGCTCGGTGAGCGCGCGCCCGACGGTGATGCCGCCGGCCGAGCGGCCGCCGATCGCAAGCCGCGCCGGCGCGGTGTAATTGAGCCGGCACAGGTCCTCGCACACGTCGATGAGATCGCGCCAGGTGTTGGGCTTGTTCATGAGCTGCCCGGCCTTGTGCCACTCGCGCCCGAACTCGCCGCCGCCGCGCACGGCGGCGTAGCCGACGATGAAACCGGCGTCGATCAGGGCGAGGGTCCGGCCGGCGAAGCTCGGCGTATAGCCGGGACTGCCATAGGAGCCGTAGGCGGAGATCCAGGCCGGCGTCGAGCCGTCGTGCTTCAGGCCCTTCCTGAAGATCAGTGAGTAGGGAATACGCGTGCCGTCGCGCGCGGTGGCGAAGCGCCGCTCCGTGTCGTAGCCGCCGACGTCGATCGCCGGGCGTGGCGTCAGGCCGGTCGCGGCGACCTTCCCCTGCGCGTCCACCGACCAGATGTCCGCCGGGTCGAGCCAGCCGGTGAAGGAGAACAGCGCGCCGTCTTCGGTCGGGTCGGTGGCGAGCGCGCTCAGGGTGCCGTCGAAAGGCAGTGCGATATCGGCGACCTGGCCGTCCCGGGCGAGGCGCTTCAGGCGCGCGATACCGCCATCCATCATCCGCAGGTACAGACCGTCGCGCGCCCGCGCGAAGTCCTCGATGACCACCGGCCCCTGCGGGACCACCTCGACCGCGCCGGCTACGGCGGGCGCGCTCACGGAGGCCTTGAGCACGCGGCCGCGCGGGTGCTCCCGGTTGGCGAGCAGATAGAGCGTGTCGCCGTCGATCACGGCGTCGGTCACCTCATCCTCGAACCCCGCGACCGGCGTCCAGCGGGCGCGGTACGCCGCGGCGTCCGCGACCGGGGCGATCAGCAGCCGCGACTCGCGGCGCACGTCGGAGAGAAAGAGCAGCGCGTAGCGCGAGCCCTGGAAGGTCGCGATGGCGGGCACCTGGATCTTCTCGTACTGCACGCCCGGATCGAGCCCGCGCTTCATGAGAATGGGATCGCTCTGCGGGTCGGTCCCGAGGCGGTGGAAGCGCGCCTGACTGTCGAGGTAACGCTCGGGCGTGTCGACCTTGCCGGTGAGCTGGTTGTAGAAGAAGCCGCTGCCGTCGTCGAGCCACGCGGGGTCGGCCCCTTCGGTATTGGCGATGCGCTCCGGGAGGTCGCTGCCGTCGGCGGTCTTCAGGATGTGCAGGACCGAGTCCTCGCTGCCGTCCTTCGAGAGTCCGTACACTACGTACGCGCCGTCGTTCGAGGGGTGCCACCAGTCGAGCGACATGTGGCTCGTGGAGCTGCTCAAAGCCGTGGGGTCGATGAGCACGCGCCGCACGCCCCGCTCCTCGACGTACAGCCGGTAGTTGTCGGCACCCGCCGGGCGCTGCTCGATGAAGAGCCGGCCGCCGGCGCGGTGCACGCGCCGGGTGAGCGCCGTGTCTCCGGAGAGCTGCTGGATGCGCGCGAGCAGCGGCTCGCGGCCGGGAATGGCGGCGAGCACGGCGCGTGTATGGGCGTTCTGGCCCTTGAGGAAAGGCAGCCAGTCCGGATCCTGGTCGTTCTCCATCCAGCGGTAGGGATCGCGCAGCGTCTCGCCGAAATACTCGTCCGTGACCACCGCAACGCGCGCCACCGGCGCGGGCGGAATCGCGGGTCCGGCCGCGGCGGCGGCGGTCGCAGTGGCGGCGGCCGCGGCGACGTCGTTGCGGCGCGCCAGGAGCGCCGCCGTCGCGCCCGCGGCGCCGGCGAGTAATGCCCGACGGCTGATTCCGGTCATGAGATGGCCCTTATGGCTTGCGGTCAGTGAGTCGCGGGCTCCGGCAGCCAGTGCACCTCCTGGCGCAGCTCCGCGGCGATCGCAGGGACCGGGCCGCGGCCGCGCGCGAGCACCGCGATGCTGCCGTCCCCCGCCGGCACGATGACGCCGGTCATGCCGCCCTCGCGGAATTCGTCGCGCGCCTTGACGTGCTCGTGACGCAGGATCAGCACCGTGACGGGGCCCTGGGTGGTCTGGACCACGAGGTGGGGCACGTAGTGCCCGTGGAACCAGCAGCTCTGCGCGTAGACGATCTTGTCGGAAGCGAGATCGAGCCCGACGCCCGAGCTCTTCAACGCATGATCGATCGAGCCGGCGCTCACGTTGATCGTGCTCAGCCAGCTGTCGGGCTCCGCCCTGACGTGCGCCACCACGTCGCGCGCCAGCGAGTCCGTCGGACGCAGCAGCCACACCAGCGTGGCCGCGGCCACGGCCAGCACGACGCCCGCCGCCAGCGCGTACTCACGCCACGGACGCGTGACGCGCCGCGCAGGCACGCTGCGCACGTCCGGCGGCTCCGCGAGCGCGCGGCGGATGTCGGCGTCGAGGCTGCGCATCTCGTCCTGGAACGCGCGGCAGGCATCGCAGCCGCGCAGGTGCTCCTCGAGCTCCCCTCCCGCCGCCTCCGGGTCCGCCCCGATCGCGAGCCGTGCCTCCTCGCAGATCATGCCGTCTGCCCGCTCGCGCCGCACAGGGCGCGCAGCTTGTGGCGCGCGCGGAACAGGCGCGTCAGTACCGCGGTGCTGGTCAGCCCGAGCTCGCGCGCAATCTCCTCGGTGGAGAACCCGCCGAGCACCTGCATCACCAGCGGCTCGCGGTATTCGAGCGGCAGCTTCATGATCCCCACGCGCAGGGTGAGGAGGCTGCTGTCGGCCGCCGTGGCGGCGGCGTGGTCGGGTATGTCAGCCGCTTCATCGAGGCACACGAGCTCCAGGCGCTTGCGTTCATAGAGCCGCGCATGCTCGCGCCTGACGATCGTCAGCAGCCAGGCGCGGGCGGCGGCCGGCTCCTTGAGCGCGTCGCGCGACCGCCAGGCACGCAGCAACGCCTCCTGCACGATGTCCTCGGCGATCGACCGGTCGCGCGCCAGCCATTGCGCGAAGCGCAGCAGATCCGGGCGCAGCGACTCGAAGAGCGCCGTGAGGGAGGCGCGCGCGTCGGCTGCGCGCAGCCGCTCACCAATGGAGGAGACCGGGGATTGC
This sequence comes from Steroidobacteraceae bacterium, assembly GCA_035542535.1. GTDB lineage: Bacteria > Pseudomonadota > Gammaproteobacteria > Steroidobacterales > Steroidobacteraceae > 13-2-20CM-66-19. Next base: position 10,537 of record DATKLG010000046.1, on the reverse strand, counting down.
AACGGGGAATTGCGCCTGATCGCACCTGTCTTGAACCGCCGCGATTATATGTTGGCCGTCCGCAACCAGTGGCAATATCACGCCGAGCCGCCCGGTCTACAGGTCCGAACACCGATGCCACCTGAAGGAGAGCCCGCCGTGAGACAACTCGTGCGATGGTTGATCGACTGGCCCGAGAGCGTCGCGAGACATCTCACCTGGCTCGCGCCGCTGTTCGCGCGCATTACCGTCGGCTGGGTGTTCCTGTGGAGCGGCTGGGGCAAGCTCAACGACCTGCCGACGGTCACCCAGAACTTCGTCGGCTGGGGCATCCCCTTCCCGCAGCTCCTGGCGCCGTTCGTCTCGGGTATCGAGTTCTTCGGGGGGCTGTTCCTGCTCGTCGGACTCTTCTCGCGCATCTCCGCCGGCGCCCTCGGAGTCACGATGATCGTCGCGATCCGCTCCGCCAAATGGGCCGACGTCGACTCCCTCGAGACCCTGCTGGGGTTCGATGAGTTCGAGTACCTGGCGCTGTTCCTGTGGATCGCGATCGCGGGCCCGGGTCCGATCTCGGTCGATCAGTGGCTCAAGCGGCGGTTCAGCCTGCCCGGGAGCCGTTCCGTCGCGGAATCGGGTGCATAAAGCGGCGACTCGTAACAAAATACGCGCCCCCCCGGTCTGCTCACCTGACCGGGGCCCGAGCCCGGTAGTCAATATTCACTTCACCCTGAGGTCAATCCAAATGCGTAAGAACAGCACCGGCGTCGCTCTCGCGACCGCAGCAGCCATGCTCTTCGGCACGGCTCTGGCCAGCACTGCCTCGGCGGCGGATGCCCCCAAGGCCGACGCAGGCAAAATCCATTGCACGGGGGTCAATTCCTGCAAGGGCCAGTCGGCGTGTAAGAGCGCCAGCAACTCCTGCAAGGGACAGAACTCCTGCAAGGGCAAGGGCTTCCTCGAGATGACCAAGGCCGATTGCGACGCCGCCAAGGCGAAGAGCAAGTAAAGCAAGCTGTCAGGCTCAAGCCCCGGTGTGGCGGCCGCCTCTGCGGCAGTGCCGCACCGGGGTTCTCTATTTCTGCCCGGGAACGGGCGGCGGTACGCCGTCGAAGAACTCCACCCGGCCGCTCTCGAGCGAATACTCCGCGCCCACCACCAGCAGGCCATCCCGCTCGATCGCCTGCTCGAGCACCTCCGAGCCGTGGCGCAGGTGATCGGCCGACATGCGGATGTTGGCGCGCACCGCCTGGCGCACCAGGGCGTCGCGATCGCCGCCAGCGCCGCGCTCGATGAGTCCCTCGACGGCGGGACGGATGCGGTTGACGATCGAGCGCAGATTCGGCGACTGATCCTTGCTCGGACGGGTGAGCTGGTCGACCGTTGCGTGTATCGCGCCGCAGTTTGAGTGCCCCAGCACCACCACCAGCCGGGTGCCGAAGGCGGCGGCTGCGAACTCGACGCTACCCACCTGCGAGGGCGCCACGATGTTGCCGGCCACGCGGATGACGAACAGATCGCCGAGCCCCTGGTCGAAGACGATCTCGGCGGGCACGCGCGCATCCGAGCAGCCGAGGATGATGGCGAGCGGCTCCTGTCCGGCCGGCAGCTCGCGCCGACGCGCGCGTGCCGGACCCGCCTCGCCGAGCTCGGCGACGAAGCGGCGGTTGCCATCGCGCAGCGCGGCGAGCGCGGTGAGTGCGGGTGTCATGGCGTCACCGTACCGGGCGCCGCGCAGAAAAGCCAACCGCCGCGCACCGCTCTCAGCGCCGGCGCCGCACGCCGCGGGTCGGCTCCGCGGCCAGCGGATCCTCGGGCCAGTGGTGTCGGGGATAGCGGCCGCGCAGGTCCTTGCGCACCTCGCGGTAGGCACCGCGCCAGAAGCTCGCCAAGTCGCGCGTCACCTGCACGGGGCGTTGTGCGGGCGACAGCAGCCGCAGGGTGACCGGCACGCGGTCGCGGTCGATGCGCGGAGTCGCGGCGAGGCCGAACACCTCCTGCAGCCGCACCGCCACCGCCGGCGCGTCCTCCCCCCGGTAGTCGACGCGGATGCGCGAGCCGCTCGGCATGGTCAGAAAGCCAGGTGCCCGCTCCTCGAGCGCGCGCTGCTGCTCGAAGCTGAGGAGCGCGCGCAGCGCCTCACCGAGCGGCACGCGCGCCAGATGCTCGCGGCGCGTCACGCCCTCGAGCCACGGCGCGAGCCAGCCCTCGAGCGAGGCCGCGAGCGCGGCGTCCGACACCGCCGGCCAGGAAGGCTCGCGGGCGCGCAGGAATTCGATGCGCGCCTGCAGATCGCGCGCCTCGCGCTCCCACGGCAGCGCCGCGACGCCGAGCTCGCGCACCCCGGTGAGCATCGCCGCACGCAGCTCGTCGGCGGAAGGCTGTGCGAGCGGCTTTTCCTCGAGCGTGAGCGCATCCAGGACGAGCGTGCGCCGCGCCACGACCGCCTGCTCGCGCGTGCTCCATGCGATCGAGTCGACCGGGCGGATGCTGGCGGCGAACTGCTCCATGAGGTCCGCGCGCTCGAGCGGCGCCGCGAGCAGGATGCGCGCGTCTCGCTCGCGGTCGTCAAGATCGACGGCGACCACGAATTCGCGCCGCGCGAGCGGCTCGCCCTCGGCGAACGCCGCGCCCCGGCCGTTGGCGAGCGTGAAGGCCGGGCCACGCTCGCCCCGCCGCCGCCCGATCCGGTCAGGGTAGGCGAGCGCCAGCAGCAGACCCACGTCGCGGTCCGCGCCATGGCCGCCGTGCGCACGCGCGCCCCGTGGGCGGGCCGGCTCAGCCAGCTGCCGCTCCAGGTCGCGCGCCGCATGGCGTACGCGCTCGAGCGCGGCGCTGTCGACCGCGGCTCGCGGCTCCCCGCCGCGCAGCAGCTCGAGGCGTGTGCGGATATCGGCATCCTTGCCAGCCGGGCCGCGCAGCAGGTCGCGCTCGGCGAGGAGCGCCGCGAGCTGCGCGCCGAGGGGCAGGCGACCGAGCTCACGAGCGCGCAGCAGCAGATGCGCGAGCCGCGGATGTACCGGCAGACGCGCCATCAGGCGCCCGTGCGCCGTCATGCGCCCTTCGCCGTCCAGCGCACCGAGGCGCTCGAGGAGTGCGCGCGCCGCCGCCAGCATCGACTCCGGAGGTGAGTCGAGCCAGGCGAGCGAGCGAGCCTCGCGCGCACCCCAGCTCGCCAGCTCGAGAGCGAGCGGCGCGAGGTCCGCCTCGATGATCTCGGGCGGCGTGTACGGCGCGAGACTCTCGTGCGCGCCCTGGCTCCAGGCGCGGTAGCAGACCCCGGGACCGAGCCGCCCGGCACGCCCGCGGCGTTGCTCGGCGGAGGCGCGCGAGATGCGCCGCGTCACGAGGGCGCTCATACCGGTGACGGGATCGAACAGCGAGCGGCGCACGAGCCCCGAGTCGATCACCACGCGCACGCCCGGGATCGTGAGACTCGTCTCGGCGATGTTGGTAGCGAGCACGACCTTGCGCGTGCCGGGCGCAGCGGGCGCGAGCGCCGCATCCTGCTGCTCGCCCGCGAGCTCGCCGTACAGCGGAAGAACGCGTGCGCCGGCCGCGGCCGCCTCCGGCTCGAGGAGCTCCTGAACGCGGCGGATTTCGCGCGCCCCGGGCAGGAACACCAGCACGTCGCCGCTCTGCTCGCGCAGCGCCCTCGAGGTCAGGCGCGCGACGATCTTCTCGGGCGAATCGCCGCCCGGCGCGCCGGGAAGCGCCGGCGCTCCCCGGCCCGCGAAATGCGTCTCCACCGGATAGAGTCGTCCGGCAACGCTCACGACCGGCGCCGCCCCGAGGAGGCGCGCCACCGCCGCGCCGTCCAGCGTCGCCGACATCACCAGGATCCGCAGCTCCGGCGAGAGCTGCGCGCGCGCATCGAGCGCGAGCGCGAGGCCGAGGTCCGCCTGCAGGCTGCGCTCGTGGAACTCATCGAAGAGGAGCCCGGCCACTCCCTCGAGCGCCGGGTCCTCCTGGAGCATGCGCGTCAGCACGCCCTCGGTGACGACCTCGAGGCGCGTGGCCTTGGATACGCGGGTGTCGAGTCGCATGCGGTAGCCGACCGTCTGCCCGACGGCCTCGCCGAGCGACTGCGCCAGGCGCCGTGCGATGGCACGCGCGGCGAGGCGCCGCGGCTCGAGCATGATGAGGCGCTTGCCCCGCGCCCAGCGCTCATCGAGCAACGCGAGCGGAGCGACCGTGCTCTTGCCGGCGCCGGGCGGTGCCTCGAGCACGGCGGCGCCGTGCTTCTCGAGCGCCTGCCGCAGCGCCGGCAGCGCCGCGCTGACGGGCAAGGCGGTGCTGTCAGGCTCGCTCTTCACCAGATGTGGACGCGCTCCTCGGGAGGCAGGTAGAGCTTGTCGCCGGGCTTGACGTCGAAGGCCTGATACCAGGCATCGATGTTACGCACCACGCCGTTCACGCGGTAATGGTTCGGGCTGTGCGGGTTGCTCAGCACCCGGGTGCGCAGCTGCTCCTCGCGAATCAGTCCGCGCCACACCTGCGCCCAGGCGAGGAAATAGCGCTGGTCCCCGGTCAGGCCGTCGCGCACCGGCGCAGGCCTGCCGTGGAGCGCGCGGTGATAGGCCTCGTAGGCCACCGACAGCCCGCCGAGGTCGCCGATGTTCTCCCCGAGCGTGAGGCGTCCGTTGATGTTGAGCCCCGGCAGCACGACGTAGCCGTCGTACTGCGCCGCGAGCCGGTCGACACGCCCCTTGAATGCCTGCGTGTCCTCGGGCAGCCACCAGGTGTGCAGCACGCCGCGGGCATCCGACTTCGAGCCCTGGTCGTCGAAGCCGTGGCCCATCTCGTGGCCGATCACGCCGCCGATGCCGCCGTAGTTCACCGCGTCGTCGGCGTTCGGGTCGAAGAACGGCGGTTGCAGAATCGCCGCCGGGAACACCACCTCGTTGAAGGTGGGGTTGTAATAGGCATTGATCGTCTGCGGCGTCATGCCCCACTCGCCGCGATCCGTCGGCTCACCCATGCGCTTGACGCGCCGCTGCCACTCGAAGACCGCAGCGCGCGTGGCGTTGCCGAAGGCATCGCCCTTGACGATCTCGAGCGCGGAGTAGTCGCGCCACTTGTCCGGATAGCCGATCTTGGCATGAAAGGCGGCGAGCTTCTCCAGCGCCACCTTCCTGGTTGCAGGCGTCATCCAGGTGAGCTTGGAGATGCGGTCGGCGTACGAGGCGCGCAGGTTCTCGACCAGCTCGAGCATCTTCTCCTTGGAAGCGGGCGGGAAATAGCGCTGCACGTACAGCTCCCCGGCTGCTTCTCCGAGATCGCGGTCGATCGCGCGCACGGCCCTCTTCCAGCGGTCGAGCTGCTGCTGCTGGCCGCGAAGCACCCGCCCGTAGAACTCGAAGGCCTCGTCGTCGAAGGCCTTCGGCAGGACGTCGGCCGTGAGCGCCAGGTAGTGGTACCTGAGATAGGAGCGCCAGCGCTCCACCGGCACGCTCGCGAGCAGCGACCCGAGCGCCTGCACGGCGTCGAGCTCGCGCACCACGAACTCTTTCTGGCCGTCGAGTCCGTCGGCGCCGAGCCAGGCGTCCCACGGCAGGCCCGGCGTGAGCCGATCGAGCTCGGCGCGCGTGCGCAGGTTGTAGGTGAGATCGCGGTCGCGGCGCTTGGCGATCGGCCAGTGGAGCTTCGCGATGCTGACCTCGAGGTCGAGGACCGACTGCGCCTGCGCGGCGGCGTCCTCATCGCCGGCGAGCTGGAGCATGCGCTCGATGTGCGCGCGGTACCGGTCGCGCAGGCCTGCATACACCGCCTCGTCCTTGAGGTAGTAATCGCGCTCCGGCATGCCGAGGCCGCTCTGCGTGATGCTGACGATGTAACGGTCGGGGTTCTTCTGGTCGGTCGTCATGCCTACCCGCAGCGGCGACTGGAGCGCGAGGTCGGGGCGACCCATGAGCCGCGCCACGTCCGCGGGGGTGCGCGCGGCGGCGATCGCCTCGAGGGCCGGTCGCGCCGGCGCCAGGCCGAGGCGCTCGATCGCCGCGCTGTCGAGGTAGGCGCGGTAGTAGTCGCCGATCTTCCGGGCGACGCTCCCGGCGGGCGCGTCCGCCGGCAGTCCCTCGACGATGGTGCGCACGCGCTGCTCGGAGAGCTCCTCGAGCTCCTCGAACGAGCCCCATTGGGTGCGGTCGGGCGGTATCTGGTTGGTGTCGTCCCAGTGACCCTCGGCGTAGCGGTAGAAGTCATCGCCCGGCTTCACGGCCGTGTCGCGGGCGGTGAGGTCGAGCCCCCAGGGCGCGATCTGCGCGGACGTGTGTGCGGACGCACCCGCCGTGTACCACCCGGCGAGCACGCCCAAGGCTGCAATCAGGCCGATGCCGACACGGGGAAGCATGAGGTCACTCCTGGGCTTCGGATGAGCGGCGAGACGCTGCGGCGCCTCGCCCGCGCGGCGCGCGAGTCCGCGGCCGGCTATTCCTTCGGGCCGAGCAGCGGCCTGATGAGATCGAGCGGCAGCGGAAAGACCAGCAGCTGGGTGCGCTCGTGCGCGATGTCGGCGAGGGTCTGCAGGTACCTGAGCTGCATCGCGCTCGGCTGCGTCGCCAGCATCGTGGCAGCGTCGACCAGCCGTTGCGCGGCCTGCTGCTCGCCCTCGGCGTTGATGATCTTGGCGCGGCGGGTGCGCTCGGCCTCGGCCTGCTTCGCCATGGCGCGGATCATGGTCTCATCGAGATCCACGTCCTTGATCTCGACGGTGGACACCTTGATCCCCCAGGCCTCGGTGTTCTGGTCGAGGATGCGCTGCAGGTCGACGTTGAGCTTGTCGCGCTGCGCGAGCAGATCGTCCATCTCGTGCTGGCCGACCACCGACCGCAGCGTCGTCTGCGCCACCTGACTGGTGGCGTCGAAGGCGTTCGCCACCTGGATGATGGCCTTGCCGGGATCGACCACGCGGAAGTAGATGACCGCGTTCACCTTGACCGAGACGTTGTCGCGCGTGATCACGTCCTGCTTCGGCACGCTCAGCACGATGACGCGCAGGTCCACCTTGCGCATGCGCTGTACGGCCGGCCACACGAAGATGATGCCGGGGCCCTTCACCCCGGTGAACCGCCCGAGCGTGAACATCACGCCGCGCTCGTACTCGTTCAGCACCTTGAGCGAGCTGAACAGCAGCACGATGAAGAGAATGAGGAGGGCGACGCCGAACGGCATGAGAGTCTCCAGTCAGGGGCGAGCCGCGCTCAGCGCGGCTCGATCCACAATGTTAGGCCTTCCACTTTGACGATGCGCGCCAGGTCGCCGGCATGCAGCGGCGCCTCGCTGCGCGCATTCCACAGCTCGCCGCCGTAGCGCACCCGGCCCTTGCCGCTGAAGTCCGCCACCACCTCGGCCACGTCGCCCACCATGCCCTGCGCACCCGTCGCCACGGGACGGCGCTGCGAGCGCGTCGCAAGATACACGATACCGGCGATCACCAGCGCACCGAGCGTGGCGATCGCGGCGATCAGCGAGCGGGCGATGTGCATGCCTGGCACGTCCGTATCGAAGAGGATCAGCGAGCCGACGATGAACGCTACCAGGCCGCCGGCGCCGAGCGAGCCGTAGGTCGGGTAGAAGAACTCGGCGACGATCATGGCGGTACCGAGCACCAGCAGCGCCAGCCCCGCGTAGTTCACCGACAGGATCTGAAACGCGAACAGCGCGATCAGCAGGCAGATCGAGCCGACCACGCCGGGCAGCACCGCGCCCGGATTGTACCCCTCGAGCAGCAGTCCCCAGATGCCGATCAGCATCAGGCCGTAAGCCACGGTGGGGTTGGTGATGACGGCGAGCAGCTCGGTGCGCCAGTCGGGTTTGACCTTCACCACGGTCAGATCCTGCGTCGCGAGCTTCACGGTACTCTCGCCGAGGCGCACTTCGCGGCCGTCGATGCGTCCGAGCAGGTCCGGCAGGTCGCGGGCAATGACGTCGATCACTTTCTCCCGGAGGGCCGCGTTGGCGGTGAGGCTCGCCGCCCCGCGCACCGCCTGCTCCGCCCAGTCGGCGTTGCGGCCGCGCAGCTCGGCGAGGCCGCGGATGTAGGCGACCGCATCGTTCACCACCTTGCGCTCCATGGCCGTTCCCGGCGCGCTCTGCGGCTCGCTGCCCTCCCCGCTCCCGCCGCCCTTGTCCGCGGGCTTGGCCTGCGGCATCGGCACCGGCGGCGAGGGCGTCTCCGGCTCGCCGCCGATCGACACCGGCGTGGCCGCGCCGAGATTGGTCGCGGGCGCCATGGCGGCCACGTGGCTCGCGTAGAGGATGTAGGTGCCGGCGCTCGCGGCGCGGGCGCCGGGGGGCGTGACGTAGCTGGCGACCGGCACGGGGGAGGCGAGGATCGCGCGGACGATGTCGCGCATCGCGCTGTCGAGCCCGCCCGGGGTGTCCATCTCGAGCACCACCAGGCGGCTGCCGTGCTCGCGCGCCGAGTCGATGCCGCGCACGACGTAGCGCGAGGTCGCAGGCCCGATCGGCCCGTTGATCTCGAGCACGGTGGCCGTGCCGGGAGGCTCGCCGTGCTGCGCCGCCGGGACGCTCGTGTCGGGCGCGGCGGCCGGCGCGGCGGTGCTCTCGGCACGGACCGCGGGCGCTGCGGCCAGCACTGCGCCGAGGACGAGCGTGCCGAGCACGCGCTCAAGGACCGTAAACATGCTCAACACCCTACTCTGGCGCCGCCTGCATCCGCAATCTCGCATCCGGCACGGGTGCCGGTTGCTCACGCCACGCTCACACCCGGGCCGCGGCGAGGGCGCTCAGCCCCTGGTAGCCGACATAAAATCCCACCAGCATGATCACGGCGCCGGAGAAATACGGCGCCTTGCGGGTGAGCTCGCCGAAGCCGCTGAAGCGGCGCGCGGCGTGCTGCATGCCGAGCGCCGCGACCGCGCCCGTGGCCACCATGGTGAGCGCCAGGCCGATGCTGAAGCACAGCACCAGCGTCGCGCCGAGCGCGACCCTCTTCAGCTGCAGGCACAGCAGCAGCACCGTGATCGAGGCCGGACAGGGCATCAGCCCGCCCGTCAGACCGAACAGCACGATCTGACCGGTCGTCACGGGGCGGTCGGCGAAGCGCTTGCGAATGTCGTTGGCATGCGCGAGCTCGTGCGGATCCCGATAGCCGGGCGCCGCCACATCGAGGGCCTGGTAGCCTTGGATCGCGTGGCGGTGCCGGCCCTCGACGAACTCGAGGTCGAAGTCTCGAGTGTGCCCGGCAGACCCGAGGCGCAGCCGCGCTACGAACTCGTGCGGCGCGGGGATCGTCTGCGTCGACTCGAGGTAGCCGCCGTGGCGTCGGAAGCCGAAGAGCTCGCGGCTGCCGTCCGCGCGCTCGGTCTCGAGCTGCACCTCGCCGGCAGGCCAGGAGTAGCCACTCTCGGCGTGGAGGCGAAAGCGCGGCGGCACGCCGTCCTCGAAGATGGCGAGGCGCACCACCCCCTGACCGGTGTCGATGCGGCGCGCCTCCTCGCGCCCGTGCTGAGGATGCTCGTGGTGGTGTCCGTGATCGTCGCTGTCGACATGGTCATGATGATGCGCGTGCAGCGGCGCGTAGTCGGCCCGCGCCCTGCTCTCCCGCCGCGTCCGCCACAGCATCCAGGCCGCCACGCAGATGATCAGCAGCGCCGAGACGACCTGAAAGTACGGCTCGGCAGTCGCGCTGTTCCAGCTGCGGCCGAAGTACAGCCCGGTGAGCGCGATCGCCCAGACGATCGCGGTGTGCGAGACGGTGGCCGAGAGACCGAGCAGGGTCGCCTGCGCGGGCGTGCCGCGGATCGCGACGATGAAGGCCGCCATCATGGTCTTGGAGTGCCCGGGCTCGAGACCATGCAGGGCGCCGAGCAGCACCGCGCTCGGCACGAACAGCCAGGAATTACCCTGCGCGAGCAGGGTCGTGAAGCCGGTCATCGCCATGGAGCCCGCCTATAGGGGTGGGGGGGTATAGTATGCCCGCCTCGCGTCCGGCCCCCGTGCGCGGCTAGGGGCGGCGCCGGGGCGTCTTCGGCAGCCCGGTGTGCTGGGTGCGGAAGGGCCGTGCGGCGCCGCGCTGCCGCGGGCGTGGTGCGGCGCCCGTGCCCGCCGGCTGATAGGCCGGAATCAGCTGCTGGCGGCCGTTGCCGATCAGGTCGGCGCGGCCCATGCGCCGCAGCGCCTCGCGCAGCAGCGGCCAGTTGTCGGGATCGTGATAGCGCAGGAACGCCTTGTGGAGGCGGCGCACTTTGAGTCCCTTCGGGATCAGCACCTGTTCGCTCGAGCGCGTGATGCGCCTCAGCGGGTTCCTGCCCGAGTGATACATGGCCGTGGCGGTCGCCATCGGTCCGGGCAGGAACGCCTGCACCTGGTCGGCGCGCAAGCCGTTCCGCTTCAGCCACAGCGCCAGCTCCAGCATGTCCCGATCCGAAGTGCCGGGATGCGCGGCGATGAAGTACGGGATCAGGTACTGCTCCTTGCCCGCCTCCCTGGAGTAGCGGTCGAACAGCTCCTTGAAGCGGTCGTAGGCGCCGACCCCCGGTTTCATCATCTTCGAGAGCGGCCCTTCGGCGAGCGCCTCGGGGGCGATCTTGAGGTA
>DATKLG010000045.1:0-38941 GCA_035542535.1 Steroidobacteraceae bacterium | reverse complement strand
CGGCAGTCGGCAGAGGTTCACGTGCCCGCGCCTACAGGCTGTCCGAGGCGAAGTCGGCGAGGCGTGAGCGCTCGCCGCGCACCAGCGTCACGTGCCCGGAATGCGGCCAGCCCCGGAAGCGGTTCACGACGTAGGTGAGCCCGGAGGTCGTCTCGGTCAGGTAAGGCGTGTCGATCTGAGCGATGTTGCCGAGGCAGATCAGCTTCGTGCCGGGGCCGGCGCGGGTGACGAGGGCCTTCATCTGCTTCGGTGTGAGGTTCTGGGCCTCATCGAGAATGAGAAAGCGGTTGAGGAACGTGCGGCCGCGCATGAAGTTGAGCGAGCGGATCTTGATGCGGTTGCTCAGCAGGTCGTTGGTCGCCGCCCGGCCCCAGCTGCCGCCTTCCTGGCTGTGGGTGAGGACCTCGAGGTTGTCCATGAGCGCGCCCATCCACGGCTCCATCTTCTCCTCCTCGGTTCCCGGCAGGAAGCCGATGTCCTCGCCGAGCGGGATGGTCACGCGCGTCATGATGATCTCGACGAAGCGGTTGGTCTCGAGCGTCTGCATGAGACCGGCGGCGAGCGCCAGCAGCGTCTTGCCGGTGCCGGCGGGCCCGAGCACCGACACGAAGTCGATCTCCGGGTCCATGAGGAGGTTCAGCGCGAAGTTCTGCTCGCGGTTGCGCGCGGTGACTCCCCAGACGTTGTGGCGCTCGTTGCGATAGTCGCGGGTGAGCTCGATGGTAGCGGTGTCGCCGCTGATCTTGCGCGCGATGCCCTCGATGCCCGCCTGGGTGTCCTCGAACACGCCCTGGTTCGGGTGCCATTCGCGCACCGCGGGGCCGGTGATCTCGTAGAAGGTGCGGTCGGCCTCTTTCCACGAACGCATGTCCTTGCCGTGCCGCTCCCAGAAGTCGACCGGCAGCGCCGTCATGCCGCTGTAGAGGACATCGCTGTCCTCGAGCGTCTTGTCGCTGTAGTAGTCCTCGGCGTGCACGCCCAGGACCGCGGCCTTGATGCGCAGGTTGATGTCTTTCGACACCAGGATCACGCGCGCCTCGGGGTGCTCGTTCTGCAGCGCGAGTGTCTGCGCCAGGATGGCGTTGTCGCCGTTCTGGCCGGGCAGGCTCTCGGGCAGCGCACTGGTGAGCTGACGCGTCTGGAAGAAGAGGCGCCCGCTGGAGGGGCGCTTGCCGTGGTTGCCGGAATAGCCGCTCGGGAGCTTGAGCCCGAGGTCGATCTGCCCCTTGGTGGCATCGCGCATCATGTCGTCGAGGAAGCGGCTCACCTGGCGCACGTTGCGCGAGGCCTCCGAGAGGCCCTTTTTGTGCGCGTCGAGCTCCTCGAGCACCACCATCGGCAGGTACACGTCGTGCTCTTCGAAGCGGAAGATTGCGGTCGGGTCGTGCATGAGCACGTTGGTGTCGAGCACGAACAGGCGCCGCCCCCCGCGCGGCCTGCCTTTCACTGCGCGCGCCTCGCCCGAGGCCGCCGTGGGACCGGGTTCATAGACTCCGCGCTGCTTCAAGCACTACCTCCGCGTGACCGGGCACCTTCACCTTGCGCCATACCTGCCGCAACACCCCCGTGCCATCCAGCAGGAAGGTGCTGCGCTCGACGCCGAGGTACTTTCTGCCGTAAAGGCTTTTCGGTTTGATGACGTCGAACAGCCGGCATACGCGCTCGTCGCTGTCGGCGAGCAGCGGGAAGGGGAGCGATTCTTTGCTCGCGAACTTGTCGTGCGAGGCGACGGAATCGCGCGACACTCCGACTACCTCGACACCTGCCTTGCGGAAGGCCCGGTACGAGTCGCGGAAATCCTGCGCCTCGCGCGTGCAGCCCGGGGTCAGGTCGCGCGGATAGAAATAGATCACCAGCTTCCTGCCCGCTGCGTCCTTCAGTCTCCACGTGCCGCCGCCCGTCGCGGGCAGGGAAAAGTCCGGCACCTTGCTCCCCGTCGTGATCTCTCGCATCTCTTTCAGGACTTGACCGGTTCGAGAATGGCGTCGAGGTTGAGCGAGTCGCAGAACTCCATGAACTCCTCGCGCAGGTGCGCGACGTGGATGCGGCTCGGCACGTTGACGATCATCTGCACCGCGAACATGGGCGCACCGGTGTGCGCGGCGGGATAGCTGCGCGTCGAGACCTCGGCGATGTCGATGCCGCGTGTGGCGAAGAATCCCGCCAGCCCCGACACGATGCCCGACTGGTCGAGGCACACCACGTCGATCGAGTACGGCAGCATGTCGGTGCGCGGCGCGCGCGGCTCGGTGCGGCGCAGATGGATGCTGAGGTTGCTGGTCTCGGCGAGGCGCTTCAGCTCGGTTTCGAGCTTGGCGAGCGCGTGCCAGTTGCCCGAGACCAGCAGCAGCATCGCGAACTCGGTGCCGAGGTTCGCCATGCGGCTCTCGCTTATATTGCCGCCGGACTCGCTGATGACGCGGGTCAGCTCGTGGACCATCCCCGTTCGGTCGCTTCCGATCGCCGAAACGGCCAGGTGCTGCTTCATCTGTACGTGGCGGTGTGCTTTTGCCGGCCTGCGGTCCCGAGTGTACCGGGAGCGCCGGTCCGTTGCGACCTCCGGCATCGCGCGGGCTCCGTGAGGCTTGCCTCCGCGGGAGTCCCGCTCGTACCATCCGCGGCTTTCTCGTCTTCTGCTGAAAGCATCATGTCCTTCTCCGGCAGCCTGGTTGCCATCGTCACCCCCATGCGCCCCGACGGCGCCGTCGACCTGGATGCCTGGGCACGGCTGCTCGATTTCCATGCGGAGAACGGCACGAGCGGTGTCGTGGTCGGCGGCACGACCGGCGAGTCGGCGACACTGCGCGAGTTGGAGCTGCGCGAGCTGGCGCTGCGCGCCTGCGAGCGGCTGCGCGGACGGCTCGCGGTGATCGTCGGGGCGGGTACCAGCAGCACGTCGGCGACGGTGGAGCGCGTCCGCTGGCTGTCGGAGCTGCCGATCGACGGGCTGCTGCTGGTCACGCCGGCCTATAACCGTCCGACCCAGGAGGGTCTGTACCAGCACTTCGCGGCGGCCGCGGCCGCCGCGCGCAAGCCGATCGTGCTCTACAACGTACCCTCGCGCACGGCGGTCGACATGAAGCCGGCGACGGTCGCGCGCCTCTCGCGGGTCGCACGCATCGTCGGAGTGAAGGAGGCGCTGCCCGAGACCGGGCGGGTGCGTGAGCTGGTCGATGCGGCGACCCGGGGCTTCGTCGTCCTGAGCGGCGACGACGCGACCGCGCGCGAGGCGATCGGGGGCGGTGCGCGCGGGGTGATCTCGGTCACGGCGAACGTGGCGCCGCGCGCGATGTCAGAGATGGTGGCCGCGGCGCTCGCCGCCGATGCGACCAGGGCGCGCGAGCTCGACGCGCCGCTCGCCGGCCTGCACCGGGAGCTGTTCGTCGAGTCGAATCCGATCCCGGTGAAGTGGGCACTGGCGCAGATGGGACTGATGGGGGGTGCGCTAAGATTGCCGCTGACGCCGCTGTCGGAGGCGCATCACGCGACCGTGCGGGCAGCGCTGCGCGCCGCCGGGGCGCTCACCTGAGCTGATGGAGTTGAGAATGCGGACGATGAGACTTTCTGAATGAGGGCGGCGAGAGCGTTCCTGTGGCTCGCGCCCTTGCTGCTGACCGCGGCGGGCTGCAATCCGTTCAAGAACTACACCTATTCCTGCCACAAGAAGCAGGCCTACATGGAGGCGACCAGCATCGCGCCGCTGAAGATTCCGCCGGGGATGGATCCGCCCGATGCGACCAATGCGCTGCACCTGCCCCCGCTCAACGAGCCGCCGCCGCCGCCGCGCAAGGGGCACGAGCCCTGCCTGGACGAGCCGCCACCCTATAAGGTGCCGAAGGCGCCGCAGGCCTGAGGGGGCGCGCACGGCGCGGCCGCGGGGTGGGGTGCGCCTCCCGCCGTCATGCATTATCATTCGCCGCCTTTTTTGAGGCGTGGCTCGACTTGAGCCCTTTCGAGGAGTCGGTCGTAGGTCATTGATCGGAGAGGTGGCCGAGCGGTCGAAGGCGCTGGACTGGAATTCCAGTAACATCTTCACCGGTGTTCGTGGGTTCGAATCCCACCCTCTCCGCCAGACTCGCGTCCGTTGCGAGAATGTGGTGGCCCGCATTGGCTTCTCCGCGACGACCAGTCGTGAATCCCGTCAGGGCCGGAAGGCAGCAGCGGCAGCGGCGATGTCGGGTGCCGGAGGTTAAGCTGGTGCGGGCCGCCTCCACTGGCCTTGGATGACACATGAGCTACACCGCGCTGGCGCGCAAATGGCGTCCGAAGAGGTTCTCCGAGCTGATCGGACAGGAGCACGTGCGCCGTGCGCTCGTCAACGCGCTCGGCACCGGACGCCTCCATCACGCGTTCCTGTTCACGGGTACGCGCGGGGTGGGCAAGACCACGATCGCGCGCATCCTCGCCAAGTGTCTCAACTGCGAGACCGGTGTAACAGCCGAGCCCTGCGGCGTGTGTGCTGCATGCCGCGAGATAGACGCCGGGCGCTTCGTCGACCTGATCGAGGTCGATGCCGCCTCGCGCACCAAAGTCGACGACACCCGCGAGCTCCTCGACAACGTGCAATACACGCCCGCGCGCGGCCGCTTCAAGGTGTATCTCGTCGACGAGGTACACATGCTGTCGGCGCATTCCTTCAATGCGCTGCTGAAGACGCTCGAGGAGCCGCCGCCGCACGTCAAGTTCCTGCTGGCCACCACCGACCCGCAGAAGCTGCCGATGACCGTGCTGTCGCGCTGCCTGCAATTCAACCTGAAGCGTCTGCCGGTCGCGGAGATCACCGCCCACCTGCGCCACATCCTCGGCGAGGAGGGCATCGCCTGCGAGGAGGCGGGACTGAAGCTCGTGGCGCAGGCCGCCGACGGCAGCATGCGCGACGCGCTCTCGCTGCTCGATCAGCTGATCGCCTTCGGCGGTGGCCGTGCCGGCGAGAGCGAGGCGCGGGCGATGCTCGGTACGGTGGCGCGCGACCACGTGGTGCGCATCGCCGAGCTCCTGGCGACCCTCGAGCCCGCCGAGCTGCTCAAGGGCGTCGCGGCGCTCGAGCAGTTCGCGCCCGACTACGCGCAGCTGCTCGATGAGCTCGCGGGCCTGCTGGTGCGCGTCGGGCTGCGCCAGGCCGTCGAGGACTACGAGGGCGACGAGGTGTTCGCTGCGGAGGTGATCGAGCGGCTCGCGCGCGCGCTCACGCCCGAGGACGTGCAGCTCTTCTACCAGGCGGCGATCACCGGCAAGCGCGATCTGCCGCTCGCTCCCGACCCGCGCACTGGCTTCGAGATGACGCTGCTGCGCATGATCGCCTTCCGGCCGGCCCGTGCGCCTGAGCTCGGTCGCAGCGATGTTCCCCGTGCGCCTGAGGTCGGGCGCAGCGGCGTTCCCCGCGCGCCCGCCGCGGGGCGCGGCGAGGTCACCGGCGCACCACCGCGGACGCGGCCGGCCGAGGGCGCACGCACCGCCGCCACGCCGCCTTCGGCCCCGGGAGAAGCTGCGCTCGCCCCAACGCCCGAGTCCTGGCCCGCGATCGTGAACGCACTCGAGCTCGCCGGAGCGGCCCGCCAGCTCGCCAGCCACTGCGCGTTCGTCTCGCGCCAGGGTGCCGTCGTGCGCCTCGCGCTCGACCCGCACAATCAGCAGCTGCGCACCGCGGCGCAGGAAGAGAAGCTGACGCAGGCGCTGTCGCGCTACTTCGGCGCACCGCTGCGCCTCGAGTTCCAATCGAGCGGGGCGGCGGGCGGTGAGACGCCGGCGCTCCTGGCGCAGCGCGTCTCGCAGCAGGAGCTCACCGCGGCGCGGCGCTCCTTCGAGGCGGACCCGGGCGTGCAGGGTCTGCGCGAACGCTTCGGCGCGACGGTACTGCCGGATACGGTGCGACCGGTAAAATGAGCGTGACTTCTGACCTGGCGCATGGCGCCTGACGGGCTTTGCTTATGGCTGGCAACTTCAACAACATGATGAAGCAGGTTCAGGCGATGCAGGCCAATATGCAGAAGGCCCAGGCCGAGATCGCCAGCCTCGAGGTGGTCGGCGAGGCCGGCGGCGGCATGGTCCGCATCACCATGAACGGCCGCCACGAGGTGAAGCGGGTGCAGATCGAGGCGGCGGTCGCGGGAGAGGACCGGGAGATGCTCGAGGACCTGATCGCGGCGGCGGCCAACGACGCCGTGCACAAGGTCGAGGCGCGCGTCCAGGAGAAGATGAGCCATCTCACCGCCGGCCTCTCGCTCCCGCCGGGGATGAAGCTGCCGTTCTAGGTGATGAAGCACTCGCCGCATCTGACGCAGCTCATCGAGGCGCTCCGCACCCTGCCGGGAGTCGGACCGAAGACCGCCCAGCGCATGGCGTTCCACCTGCTGCAGGAGGGCCGCCCCGGGGCACGCGCCCTGGCGAGCGCGCTCGATGAGGCGCTCGAGTCCGTGGTGCGCTGCCGGCGCTGCCGCATGCTCACGGAGGCCGAGCTGTGCTCGATCTGCGCCGCCGCGCAGCGCGAGAGCGCGCTCCTCTGCGCGGTCGAATCCCCGGCCGACGTCGTGGCGATCGAGTCGTCGGGCAGCTACCGCGGTCGTTACTTCGTCCTCATGGGCCACCTCTCGCCGCTCGACGGGATCGGGCCGGAGCAGCTCGGCTTGCGCGAGCTCGAGTCGATCCTCGACGAGGGGAGCGTCCGCGAGCTCATCCTTGCCACCAACTCAACGGTCGAGGGCGAGGCCACCGCCCACTACCTGGGTGAGCTCGCGGCACGGCGCGGCATTCGCGCGAGCCGCATCGCCTATGGTGTTCCGGTCGGCGGCGAGCTCGAGTACGTCGACGGGGGTACGCTGGCGCACGCCCTCGCGGGCCGGCAATCCGTCTAGCGCTTGCGCCCGGGACCGCGCGCGGCGCTCAAGTCCTCACCCAACCGGCGCAGGCGCCGGTAGCTTTCGTAGCGCCGCGCGTGCAGCGCGCCAGCCTCGGCCGCCGCGCGCACCGCGCAGCCGGGCTCGCGCATGTGCCGGCAGTCGAGGAAGCGGCACTCGCTGGCGAGGCGTTCGACCTCCACGAAGCCGAGGCTGCGCGGCTCGAGGCTCTCGAGCGCGGGCGCAAAGTCGCGCACCCCCGGCGAGTCGATGAGGGCGCGCTCTCCCGGCAGATCGAAGAGTCGCGCCGCGGTCGTGGTGTGGCGCCCTTCCTCCTCGCGCACCAATTCGCCGATCGCGATCTGCTCTCCGGGGAGGAGTCGCGCGATGAGCGATGACTTGCCGACGCCCGACTGCCCGACGAGCGCCGCGACGGCGCCTGGGGGCAGCGCTTCGAGCAGCGCCTCGCTCCCCGCGCCGCTCTGCGCCGAGCAGCGCAGCGTGGTGTAGCCGGCCGCGGCGTAGGCCGCGAGGCCGGCCGCAAGAGCCGCATCGACTCCCAGCTCCTCCTTGTTCACTACCAGAGTCGCCGCGATGTTTGCGGAGGCCGCCGCGGCCAGGTAGCGGTCGACGACGAAGAGATCCGGCACCGGCACGGGCGCGAGCACCACGAGCAGGTGCGAGAGGTTTGCCACCACGGGCTCGGCGTGGCCGCGCGCGTTCGTGCGGTACAGGGCGCCGTGCCGGGGGAGTATCTCGACGACGTGCAGTTCATCGTGGCGCGGGTCGGCGCGGCAGCGCACCTCATCGCCGCACACGACCGTGACGGAGCGGCCGAAGGGGCGGGCGCGCAGCCGCCGTCCGGCGGCATCGCGCACCGTCATGTGACGGCCGAAGGTGGCGACTACACGTGCCTCGACTGTCTCGCTCATGGGGGGACGCCGCGGGGCGTCTGTTACACTCGTTGCATTCGGTCGCGCACCGAAGCGACACGCTACCACCACCGACGCCACATGCCGAGCGCGGACTACCTGATCTGGATCGATCTCGAGATGACCGGGCTGAAGCCCGACTCCGACTCGATCATCGAGATCGCCACGGTCGTCACCGACAAGGAGCTGACGGTGCTGGCCGACGGGCCGGTGCTGGCGATCCATCAGCCCGAGGAGGTGCTCGCGCGCATGGACGACTGGAACCAGCGCCAGCACGGCTCCTCCGGACTGCTGGCGCGGGTGCGCGCCAGCCGTGTCGGCGTCGGCGAGGCCGAGCAGCGGACCCTCGAATTCCTCGGCTCCCTGGTCACCGCCGGCAGCTCGCCCATGTGCGGCAACAGCATCTGCCAGGACCGGCGCTTTCTGGCGCGCCACATGCCCGAGCTCGAGCGCTTCTTCCACTATCGCAATCTCGACGTGAGCACGCTCAAGGAGCTGGCGCGCCGCTGGGCGCCGGCGGTCGCCGACAGCTTCGTCAAGCAGGGCACGCACCTCGCGCACGCCGACATCCACGAGTCGATCCGCGAGTTGCGTCACTACCGCGCGCGGCTGCTGGCGCCCGCCTGGGCCGGGACGGCGGGCGCGTGAGTCTGGTGACCCATCGGGGCGGTTGCCACTGCGGCGCGGTCGCATTCGAGGTGGACGCGCCGGCGCGACTGACGGCGAGCGACTGCAACTGCTCGATCTGCCGCATGAGCGGCTATCAGCACCTGATCGTGCCGCGCACGCGTTTCCGCCTGCTGCGCGGCGCCGAAGACTTGAGCGAGTACCGCTTCAATACCGGTACCGCGCGCCACCTGTTCTGCCGCCGCTGCGGCGTGAAGTCCTTCTACGTGCCGCGATCGAACCCCGACGGCTACAGCGTCAACGTGCGCTGCCTCGACCCAGCCACGATCGAGCACGTCGAAGTGGAGCCGTTCGACGACAATGAGCGCGCCGCCGCCGAGGCGCGCATACGCGACCGGTCCCGCATCTGAGGAAGCTGATGTGCGAAAAATCGCCGCAGGCGATTTTTCCAGTCAACTGGCAGGGTGCTGCGCCAGGAACATCCAGGTCTCGATCACGGTATCGGGATTCAGCGACATGCTCTCGATACCCTGCTCGACCAGCCAGCGCGCGAGCTCGGGGTAATCCGACGGCCCCTGCCCGCAGATGCCGACGTACTTGCCGCGCTTGCGGCAGGCGGTGATCGCCATGGCGAGCAGCCGCTTCACCGCGGCGTCGCGCTCGTCGAAGAGCCGCGCCACGATCGCCGAGTCGCGATCGACGCCGAGAGTGAGCTGCGTCATGTCGTTCGAGCCGATCGACATGCCGTCGAAGTGCTCGAGGTACTCCTCGGCGAGCAGCGCGTTGGTCGGCAGCTCGCACATCATGATGACCTGCAGGCCGTCGACGCCGCGCTTCAGGCCGTTGGCAGCGAGCAGCTCGACGGCCTGGCGCCCCTCGGCCACGCTCCTGACGAACGGCACCATCACCGCGACGTTCGTGAGTCCCATGGTGTCGCGTACCCGCTTGAGCGCGCGGCACTCGAGCTCGAAGCAGGGGCGGAAGCTCTCGTCCGTGTAGCGCGCGGCGCCACGGAAGCCGAGCATCGGGTTCTCCTCGTGCGGCTCGTAGCGCTCGCCGCCGATGAGATTGGCGTACTCGTTCGACTTGAAGTCGGACAGACGCACGATGACCTGCTCCGGGGCGAAGGCCGCGGCGATCTGCGCGATGCCTTCGGCGAGCTTCTCGACGTAGAAGCCGACCGGGTCGGAGTAACCGGCCATCTGCACGCGGATCTGCTGCTGCAGCTCGCCGTCGAGCCGCTCGAACTCGAGCAGCGCGCGCGGGTGCACGCCGATCATGCGGTTGATGATGAACTCGAGGCGCGCGAGGCCCACGCCATGGTTGGGAATGCCGGCGAAGTCGAAGGCGCGGTCGGGATTGCCGACGTTCATCATGATCTTGACGGGGATCTTCGGCAGCGAGTCGAGCTCGATCTGCTTGCGCTCGAACTCGAGCAGCCCCTCGTAGACGTGTCCGGTGTCGCCCTCGGCGCACGACACCGTGACCGGCTGGCCGTCGCGGATGCGCTGCGTCGCATCGCCGCAGCCGACCACCGCCGGGATCCCGAGCTCGCGGGCGATGATGGCCGCGTGGCAGGTGCGGCCGCCGCGGTTGGTGACGATCGCCGCGGCGCGCTTCATCACCGGCTCCCAGTCCGGATCGGTGATGTCCGCCACCAGCACATCGCCCGACTGCACCCGGGCGATCTCGCTCACGTCGCGGATGACGCGCGCGGGACCTGCGCCGATGCGCTGGCCGATGCTGCGGCCGCTCGCGAGCTCGCGCGAGCGGCCCTTGAGGGTGTAACGCTGGATGGTGCGGCCGGCGCGGCTCTGCACCGTCTCGGGGCGCGCCTGCAGGATGAAGATCTCGCCGCTGGCCCCGTCCTTGCCCCACTCGATGTCCATCGGCCGGCCGTAATGCCCCTCGATGACGAGCGCCTGGCGGGCGAGCGTCTCGAGGTCGGCGTCGCTCAGGCAGAAGCGCTGGCGGTCGGCCTCCGCGACCTCCACGGTCGCGACGCGGGCCGCGCTGCCGGCCGGCGCGAGCACCATCTTCAGCGCCTTGCCGCCCAGATTGCGCCGCACGATGGCGTACTTGCCGGCACGCAACGCCGGCTTGTACACGTAGAACTCATCCGGGTTGACCGCGCCCTGCACCACGGTCTCCCCCAGCCCCCACGCGGCCGTGATGAACACCACGTCGCGGAAGCCCGAGTCCGTATCGAGGGTGAACATGACGCCGCTCGCGCCGAGATCGCTGCGCACCATGTGCTGCACGCCGGCCGACAGCGCCACGGCGCCGTGGTCGTAGCCCTGGTGCACGCGGTAGGCGATCGCGCGGTCGTTGAACAGCGAGGCGAACACCCGGTGCATGGCCTCGAGCACCGCGGCCTCGCCGCTCACGTTGAGGAAGGTCTCCTGCTGCCCGGCGAAGGAGGCGTCCGGCAGATCCTCGGCGGTGGCCGAGGAGCGCACCGCGACCGCCACCTCGCGCCCGCCGCTCATGCGCGCGAGCTCCGCGCTCACCGCCGCGGCGAGCGGCGCGCTGAAGGGCGTCGCCAGGATCCACTCGCGGATGCGGGCGCCGACGGCGGCGAGCTTCACTACGTCGTCGACGTCGAGAGTGGCGAGCTCGGCGCGGATGCGCGCATCGAGTCCACCCTGCGCGAGGAACTCCCGGTAGGCCTGCGCGGTGGTGGCGAAGCCGCCCGGCACGCGTACTCCGAGCTTGGCGAGCGCGCCGATCATCTCTCCGAGCGAGGCGTTCTTGCCGCCGACGGTCTCGACCTCGCGCAGACTCACGCGCTCGAAAGGGATCACGTAGGCGTTCAAACGCTTGCTCCGCTGCGCTTGCGGTGAAACACTGGCAAAGCCATGAGCCGTCGAACCATCTTCTTCGTTTCGGACCAGACCGGCGTGACCGCCGAGACGATGGGCCACAGTCTCATGACCCAGTTCGAGGGCGTGGAATTTCGCGCAGTGACTTTGCCATTTGTGTCGAGCATTGACAAGGCGCAGGAGGTGGTCCGGCGCATCGACCGCGCCGCCGCCGAGGAGGGCCTCAAGCCGATCGTGTTCAGCACTCTGGTGCAGGACGAGCTGCGCGACATCGTCGCCGGCGCCAACGGCCTGTTCCTGGATTTCTTCGCCGCCTTCGTCGGCCCGCTGGAGCGCGAGCTCGGCATGCGCTCGACGCACCGCGCCGGGCGGGCGCACGGCATGGCCGATCTCGCCGCCTACACCACGCGCATCAACGCCACCAACTTCGCGCTCCACAACGACGACGGCACCGGCGGCGACTATGCGCACGCTGACGTGGTGCTGGTCGGAGTCTCGCGCGTCGGCAAGACGCCGACCTGCGTGTACATGGCGCTGCAATACGGGGTGTTCGCGGCTAACTATCCGCTCACCGAGGATGATCTCGAGAGCGGCAAGCTGCCGGCGCGGCTCGAGCCGTATCGCACCAAGCTGTACGCGCTCACGATCAAGCCCGAGCGGCTGCAGCAGATCCGCGCCGAGCGCCGCCCCGAGAGCCGCTACGCCTCGCGGGCACAGGTGCAATACGAGCTGCGCGCGGCCGAGGCACTGTTCGCGCGCTATGCGATCCCCTCGCTCGAGACGACCGAGCGCTCGATCGAGGAGATTGCCAGCCGGATTCTCAACACTACCGGAATCGAGCGGCGTTTGCGTCCCTGAGTAACGCGTCACGCCGCGTCGCACGGAATTTGCAAGAGCCTGCGGTCGTGCAGCGGCGACAAAATCGCGCACTCATCGGCTTGCGCAGCGGCATTGAAGCGCTATAGTCGGGGCGTGCTCGCGAACGACACACTGACTCGTGTCTCATGGCGCGCCCGGCCGCGCAGCTTCGTCGCGCTCATGGGACTGTACGAGAGCAACTTCATCCGCCTCGGATGGCTGGCGGGGGAGCTCGCCGCCCTGGCGGGCAGCCACCGCTCGTGCGTCGCCGGGGACTGTGATCTCGTTCTCACCGTGACGGAGCGCTCGCCCTACACGAGCACCCTCGCGTTGAGCTACTTGCTGCCCGAGCCCGAGGGCGCGGACCGCTATCCGGACATGCGGCTGCGCATCTACCACGACGCGCACCTGGTCGAGGCGCAGCAGTGGGCGGCGATTCACAGCCAGCCGGTACTGAAGCTGCTGCGTACCCGCGCGGAGCGTGAACTGGATCAGCGCTGGGCACGCAACGTGATGTTAAACAAGTGGCTGGAATACTGCGTGGAGCGAGGTCATCGCTTCTCATCCCGCACAAGGCTCACCGCCGGCGCATGAGAAGGGGCGGTCGCCCGCCCGACTTCTCATGAACGCTTTGCGGCAACTCGGATTCCTCAAGCTCAACCTGCGCCCCGAACGCGCCACGCCCGATCCCGAGCATCGGGTCATCGAGCTGTTCCGCAATCGTGCCGAGCTCAAGAAGGCCTATGGCGGGCTGGAGGAGGAGACTTACCGCCTCAAGGATCTCGTCAAGCAGCAGGAGGCGGCCACGCAGCGCGCCCAGGACATGCTGGCCGAGCTCGAGGCGCGTCTCAGCAGCAACGACACGGCCTATGCAACGCTGACCTTCTATCAGCTGCGCCGCCTGTGGCAGAGCGGGCGCGAGCTCATCCAGCAGTTCGTCACCGACCTGTCGCGCCAGCAGGACGAGCGTGAGAGGAAGCTCCACCTCGCGCTCCACAATCGCCAGCAGTTCGCACGCCGCCAGGCTGCCGAGAGTCAGGTGGCCGCGGCCCACGCCCTGAGCGAGGAAGCCGCCGCCCTGGTCGCGAGCCTCGAGAGCGAGCTCGTAAAGCTGACGCGCTTCTGGCACTACTTCAAGCGCAGGTCCGTCGAGCGCCGCCTGCACGGCGCGCAGGCGGCAGCCGCGGCGGCGAGCGCCGCCTTCACCGACAAGCAGCGCGAGCTCGAGTCGGTCAATCTCGAGGAGCTGCCGGGGTTTCCGGGCCTGTCGCTCGATGCTCGCCGCGCCATCAATCTCGCAGCCATCGCCTATGCGGAAGTGCTGTGCGCGCGGCTGCACGTGATCCAGGAGCCGTTGCTGACGATGGCGCGCGAGGCCACCGGCCGGCGGTCGGCGGCCGATGTCTACGGATCGCCGAAGGAGTGCGTCCTGCTGATGGCTCAGATCAGCCGCGCCCAGCGGCTGCTGGAGAGCCGCGTGGGGCTCACCGAGGAGATCCGAGCGCACACCGAACGACTCAAGCCCGCGGTGAGCTATCGCGGCGCCACCGATACCTGCCCGACCAGCGACTCGCTCGCGGCGGCGGCGGAGGCGGTGCCGCACGTCCCCAACGTGCTCGCCGAGGACACCTGGGATCTGTTCAGGGTGCTGCTGCGCTGATTACCCGGCGCGGGCGGTCTTCTGCGGCGGGCCGGGCCGCACGGCCACGATGTCGGTCATGATCTGCGCGGCCTGATCGAGCATCACGTCGGGCTGCTCATCCTTGGCCTTGTCGAGATCCGCCACGCTCTTCAGCGGCGGCAGATTCTTGGCGGCACGGCGGCTGTTCTCGCGCTCGAGCCGCTCCTTGTCCTCACGAGCCCGCTCCTCGCGCCGCACCTTTAGGTTCAGCGACACGCTGTGCTGCTCGCGCAGGTTGTCGATGGCGGCGATGTCCGACAGCAGCCAGCGATAGTCCGGATCGTGCTGCGCGCGCACGTCCTCCGCCGAGGCGAGCGTCGCCACGCTCGGCCCGCCGGCCGGCGCGGTGCTCGTCTTGAAGGGTACGCCGGCGATGCGGTCCCACGGGAGCGACGACTCGAGCGCGCTCTCGCCCAGTTCCTTGGTATCGAGCGCCGAGGCGAGCGGGATATCCGGCTCGACGCCCCGGTGCTGCGTGCTCTCGCCAGTCACGCGGTAGAACTTGCCGATGGTGACGGTCAGCTGGCCGTTGACGGGCTCCTTCGACCAGCGATCGAGCGGCACCAGGTTCTGCACCGTGCCCTTGCCGAAGGTCGTCTGCCCGAGGATCAGCCCGCGGTGATAGTCCTGTATCGCGCCGGCGAAGATCTCGGACGCCGAGGCGCTCATGCGGTCGACCAGCACGACCAGCGGTCCGTCGTAGGCCGGCGCGTTCTCCGGGTCGTCGAGTACCTCGAGCCTTCCGGAGGTGTCGCGCAGCTGCACCACCGGCCCGTGGTTGATGAAGAGCCCTGTGAGCGCGGTCGCCTCCGGCAGGTAGCCGCCGCCGTCGCCACGCAGGTCGAGCACCAGTCCGTCGATGTTCTCGGCCCGCAGCTCCTTCAGCAGCTTGGCGACGTCGCGGGTGGTGCTGCGGTAGTTCTCGTCGCCGGCGTTCTGCGCGGCGACGTCCTGATAGAACCCGGGCACCGTGATGACGCCGATGCGGTAGGTGCGACCGTTGCGCGCCACGGTCTTGACCTCCTTGTGGGCGGCCTGGGCCTCGAGCGTGATCTTGTTGCGCACGAACTCCAGCACCTTCTCGGGGCTTCCGGGCGCGGCGCCACCCGGCAGTACCTGCAACCGGACGCTGGTGCCCGCCTTGCCTCGGATCAGCTGCACCACGTCGTCGAGCCGCCAGCCGATGACGTCGGTGAGCGCGCCTTCGCGCCCCTGGCCGACGGCGGTGATGCGGTCGTTGGTCTTGAGCGTGCCGGCAACCGCGGCGGGGCCGCCGTCGATGATGTTCATGATGGTGACGTAGTCGTCGACCACCTGGAGCGAGGCGCCGATGCCGTCGTAGTTGAGGCTCATCTGGATGCGGTATTCCTCGGAGCTGCGCGGCGAGAAATAGCTCGAGTGCGGATCGAAGGCGCGGGCGTAGGCATTCATCAGGTTCTCGAACACGTCCTCGCTGGTCACCTGATCGATGCGCTTCAGCACGCGCTCGTAGCGCTTGCGCAGGATGTCGGAGGCTTCCGGCCACTGCTTGCCGGCCAGGATCAGCGACAGCGCGTCGTTCTTGACGCGTCGTCTCCACAGGTCGTCGAGCTGCGCCTGGTCCGTGGGCCAGGGCGCGTGCAGGCGCTCGAACTCGTACGACTCATCGAGCGTCCAGTCGGGCTCGGTCTTCAGCAGCCCGAGCGCGTACTGCATGCGCTCCCGGTTGCGCTGCTGGAAGCGGGCGAACATGAGGTACGCCGGGTCGACGTTGCCGGTGCGGATCATGTCGTCGAACTGGAAGCGGTAGGCCGAGAATTCGCTGACGTCCGCGGCGAGCAGGTAGCTGCGCTGCGGGTCGAGGAACTCGAGGTAACGCTGGAACACCACGTCCGACATCTTGTGATCGATCGGCGCGTGGCTGTAATGGGCCTCCTCGAGGATGCGGCCGATCTTGCGGGCGGTGGCGCGCTGGGTGTCGGTCGGGGCTATGGCGCCCGGTGGCAGGAGCGAAGGGCTGGCCGGAGCCTGTACGGAGCCGGCAAGCGCGAGTGCCGCCAGCGCCAGCAGGCACGCAGTTATCCAGCCAGAGGAACGGCGCAGGGAGTCGGTCATCGGGGGGGGCAGCTCACAGGTTCGGTAAACTCCTGCACGTAGGCTAGAGCCTTACGTTCGTCTTTCGCAAGTGCGGTCCTCACAGCGTGAAGCCTTTAACAGCTTTGCTTGCCATTCTCGCCGGGTCGGCGGTAGCCCTGGCGACCGGGCTGATCATGACCTGGATCGTGATTCTGCTGCTTCCCGCGGACGAGCAGCGCTTCGCCCCGGAGCATTCCCACCTGGTGCGGGCGATCGTAGTCTTTACGGCCTTCGCCGCGGTAACGGGTGCGAGCTTCTACGGGCAGCTGCGCGAGCGGCCCTGGCGGGGAGCCGCACACGCCGCGACCGTCGCGGTGTTCGCCCTGGTGGTGTGGCTCTACTGGCCGGCCTGAGGCAGGCGCTGCCGACCCGCGGGGCAGGCTCATCCGCGCCTGAGCGCCGGGACCATGCGCAGCAGGGCGAGAAACCCCCTCGTGAGCAGCAGCAGCGCCAGGGGGCCGAGCGCCACTACCCAGAAGACCGCCGAGCCGTGCGCCAGCCCCACAACATAATCGGCGAACAGCGCCCATGGGCCGGCTTTGGGGTTCTCGCCGTGGGTATAGGGCCCGAGCACGCGATTGCCGCCGGCCCAGATCAGGAACGGCATCACGAGCAGCCCGACCGCCAGCGCGCCACCGGCCACGATGAGCTCGCGCTGCAGACGCGTGAAGGGGCCGATGGAGGGCCAGGGGCGGCGGGGGCGCGCCTGCGATTCCGATCGCTCGATGGGGGGCTCGATTGCCATGGATTTGTCCGGGCGTCGGCGCGCGGGCGGGCATAATAACGTTCTCATGCAGAAAATCAGAGCCGCCGTCATCGGGGTCGGCTACCTGGGCCGGTTCCACGCCCAGAAGTACGCGCAGGCCGAGGGCTGCGAGCTGCTCGCGGTGGTCGATCCGCGCGCGGAGGCCCGCGACCAGGTAGCCGCCGAGCTCAAGACGCGCGCCCTCGGCGATTACCGCGAGCTGCTCGGGACGGTGGATGCGGTGAGCGTCGTGACGCCGACGCCGGCGCACTTCCGGATCGCCCGCGAGTTTCTCGAGCGCGGCGCGCACGTGCTGGTCGAAAAGCCGATCACCGAGACCGCAGACCAGGCGCGCGAGCTGATCGCGCTCGCCGCCCGTGCCCGCCGCATCCTCCAGGTCGGACATCTCGAGCGCTTCAACGCGGCGATCCTGGCTGCCATGCCGTATCTCAACTCGCCGCGTTTCGTCGAGTGCCACCGGCTCGCGCCCTACCGCGAGCGCGGCACCGACGTGAACGTGGTGCTCGATCTGATGATCCACGACATCGACATCGTGCAGACGATCGTTGGCGCGCCGATCAGCACCATCGATGCGGTCGGCACCCCGGTGTTCTCGGAGGAGATCGACATCGCCAACGCGCGGCTGCGCTTCGAGAACGGCTGCGTGGCGAATGCCACCGCCTCGCGCGTCAGCCTGAAGACCGAGCGCAAGCTGCGTATTTTCGAGGACGACGCCTATCTGTCGCTCGACCTGCAGCAGAAGATCGTCACGCACATTCGCAAGCGCACGCCGAGCGGCACCCCGGGGGAGCTGCCGGTCAGCATCGAGGAACAGAGCCTCGACCAGGGAGATGCGCTCAAGGCGGAGATCGATTCGTTCCTCGACTGCATTCGTACCGGCCGCGCGCCGGTGGTCTCCGGGGAGGCCGGGCTCACGGCGCTCGAAACCGCGATGCGCATCACCGCTCAGGTGAACGAGTCCCTCGCGGCGCGCAAGAGGTGAGGTGAGCGATGTCGAGCGACCCGGAGCATTTCTCGAGGCCGGCGCGGCCGGTGACGGTCGCGGCCCTGCAGATGTCCTGCGGCTGGGACACGCGGGGCAACATCGCCCGCGCGGAGCAGCTGGTGCGTGCCGCCGCCGCGCAGGGGGCGCAGATCATCCTGCTGCCGGAGCTGTTCGAGACGCCGTACTTCTGCATCGAGCAGGACGCACGGCACCTCGGCCTGGCGCACGACGTTGCCGACGATCCCGCCGTGCGCCACTTCAGCGCCGTGGCGCGCGAGCTCGGCGTGGTGCTCCCGATCAGCTTTTTCGAGCGCTCGGGGCCTGCCTACTTCAATTCCATCGCGATCATCGATGCCGACGGCACGAATCTCGGCCTCTACCGCAAGTCGCACATCCCCAACGGCCCCGGCTATCAGGAGAAGAATTATTTCTCGCCGGGCGATACCGGCTTTCGCGTGTGGAACACACGCTTCGCGCGCATCGGCGTCGGGATCTGCTGGGACCAGTGGTTCCCGGAGACGGCGCGCGTCATGGCACTCATGGGGGCGGAGCTCCTGTTCTTCCCGACGGCGATCGGCACCGAGCCGCCGCCCGCCGTGCCGGTGAACTCGCGTGAGCACTGGCAGCGCACGCAGCAGGGGCACGCCGCGGCCAACCTGACGCCGCTGATCGCGTCCAATCGCTACGGCCTCGAGCGCTCGCTGCAGAACCCGGAAGGTCTCTACATCCGTTTCTACGGTTCCTCGTTCATCGCCGACCCCATGGGGGCGAAAGTTGCCGAGGCGCCCGAGGAGGGCGATGCGGTGCTGGTGCACAGGTTCGATCTCGAGGCGACGCGCGAGGTCAGGGACAACTGGTTCGTGTTCCGCGACCGCCGGCCGGATCTCTACGGACCCCTCACGTCATTCGACGGCCGGTCGCCCGAGGGGAAGGGTAGTCCGCAGGAGGGCTGAGCCAGGCGGGGCGATGAGGTGCCCCGCGGGAGCGTTTTCTTGGCGAATGTTAGAAAACCATCTAACTATGGGTCCGGGAGGCCCTCTATTGGGGTCTACGAGGCGAAAGTAGATGAGTTTCTAACATTGGGCTTGCGATCTGCTTCGCGGGGTCTGCTCACGCGCTCTCCAGCCAAGCGCTCTTCGAATGCCCCGGCCTTTCGGCCGGGGTCCGCTCGCGTTGGTGGAGGCGGGGGGAATCGAACCCCCGTCCGTAAGCCCTAGACTTCAGGATCTACGTACGTAGCTCTCTCATTGGTTCTCGCGCGGCGCTACCCGAGGAGCAGGGAAGACGCCACGCCAGCGATCAGTGACTCTTAACGCAACGGCCTGCTCGCATCGCCGGAGCGCGATCCTGTGAACGCGTCCCCTGATTCAGTCGCACAGGCACGAACTGGTCAGAGGTCAGCTGCGGTTAGGCAGCCAGAGCGTAGTTGTCGTCGTTGGCAACTATGATTTGCAGCATTATTTACGAGGGCACTGCGCCTCGGTACGCCCCTGAAGGTTCGTGACCCACGTCGAAACCGGTCGCCCCCTTCAAGGTACGCAGCCAGCATACCTCAAGCGCGCGTCTGGCTCACCTGCCCCGCAGCAGCCGCGCCTTGGCGCGTTGCCAATCACGGTCCTTCTCGACCGCGCGCTTGTCGTGCTGCTTCTTGCCCTTGGCGAGCCCAAGCTGCAGTTTGGCGCGGCCGTTCTTCCAGTAGAGCTCGAGCGGCACGAGCGTGTAGCCGCGGCGCTCGACCGCGCCGATGAGCCCCTGAAGCTCGCTGCGATGAAGCAGAAGCTTGCGCGTGCGCACCGGATCGGGGCTCACGTGCGTCGAGGCAGCCGCCAGCGGCGAGAGATGCGCGCCGATCAGGAAGGCCTCGCCGCCGCGCAGGTAGACGTAGGCTTCCTTGAGCTGCGCGCGCCCGGCACGCATGGCCTTGACCTCCCAGCCCTGCAGAGCGAGCCCGGCCTCGTAGCGCTCCTCGATGAAATAGTCGAAGCGCGCCTTGCGGTTTTCGGCGATAAGTCGCGGGGCACTCTCGGCTTTGGTCATCGGTGGGGCTAATGGGACAATGGGCCATGCGCGAGGTCAAGCGCTCGGCGCTCGTCGGGCAGTCACCGGCGAGGCTGTACGAGCTCATCAACGACGTAGAGAGTTACCCGCAGTTCCTGCCGTGGTGCACGCACGCGCGCGTCGAGGCCCGCACGCCCCGGGAGATCGTCGCCACGATCGGCGTGCGCCAGGGGGCGCTGCACGGAGAGTTCACCACGCGCAACACGCTCGAGGCCGACCGCAGCATCTACATGCGCCTCGTGAGCGGGCCGTTCCGCACGCTCGAGGGCGAGTGGCTGCTGACGCCGATCGCCGACGGCTGCCGCGTCGACCTCAGCATGCGCTTCGCCTTCCGCAGCGCGCTCACCGGGCTCATGTTCGAGCCGGTTTTTGCGCACACCGTCGGCTCGCTGGTCGATGCGTTCGTCGCGCGGGCGCGGGGATTTGAGTGAGCTCCGGGCGTGCCGCCCCCGGCGCAAAGCGCTGCGTGGTCGCCTGCGCGACCCGCGAGCGCCAGCACCTGTGGAGCCTCGAGCTGCCGGCCGCAGCGACCATCGCCGATGCGCTCGCGGCGGCGCGCCGCGCCGCGCAGCGCGAGGCCGCCGACCTCGACCCGGCGCTGTGGGAGCGGGGCGCGGTCGGTGTGTTCGGCGAGGCCCGGGCACGCGATGTCAGGTTCGAGGACGGCGACCGCATCGAGCTGTACCGGCCGCTGCGTGCCGATCCGCGCGCGCGCCGCCGCGAGCGCGTCGAGCGCGAGCGTCGCCAGGCGGGCAAACGCCGCTGAATCTTCGCTAGATCTTCGGGAACTTGCTCACCGAGATGTCGTCGTCCGGCGCTCGCGGTGCGGCGTTCGGAATGTTGTCGTGCTTGAAGCTCGCGACCTTGTCGTCCTTGAACAGCACCACCAGATGGCGCCGCTCGGGCCGCTCGAGGTGGCCGCTGCGGAAATAGTAGAGGTAGTCCCAGCGGTCTCGGTCGAAGATGTCGGGAATCATCGGCGACCCCAGCAGGTAGCGCACCTGGGTGCGCGTCATGCCGACCTGCAGCTGGGAAACGGTCTTACCCTCGAGATAATTCCCCTGCTGGATGTTCATGCGGTAGATGCAGCCGCCGAGCGGGATCGTGAGCGCAGCCAGGGCGGCGAGAGCGGTCGAGGGTAGGCGCATGCGGGTCCGTTGAGATAATCTCGGTTGGGGCGATAATAACCGATCGGGAATCGTCCGCGGGGCCGGGGGGCCGCCGCGGCTCACTGGAGAGGTGCGTGGAAGGTAAGGACCTGCGCAAAGCCGGCCTGAAGGTGACGCTGCCGCGTCTGAAGATCCTCGAGATACTCGAGGGCAGCACCACTCGCCACCTTTCGGCCGAGGACATCTATCGGACGCTCCTCGAGTCCAACGAGGACATCGGCCTTGCCACGGTCTACCGGGTGCTCACCCAGTTCGAAGCCGCGGGCCTCGTCACGCGCCATCACTTCGAGGACGGCATGGCGGTGTTCGAGCTCAACCAGGGCACCCACCACGACCACATCGTGTGTCTCGACTGCGGGCGCGTCGAGGAGTTCGTGGACTCAGGGATAGAGGCGCGCCAGACCGCCGTGGCCCACAAGCTCGGCTTCACGATCCGCGACCACTCGCTGATTCTGTACGGGCACTGCCAGCGCCCGAACTGCGCCCACCGCAAGCACAAGACGAGCTGACTGCGGCGCTAGCGGCGCCGCGCCGCCGGCACGCGTGCGCTACCCCTGGCGCCCGGCGCGGTACCGCGCTCGGCCGCGTTCAGCATCTCGCGTGCGTGCTCGCGCGCCTTGTCGGTCACCTCGACCCCGCCCAGCATGCGAGCCAGCTCCTCGACGCGCTCGCCGGGAGTCAGCTCGGCCAGCGTCGTGCGCGTGGTGCGCCCGTCGGTCAGCTTGGTCACCCGCAGGTGGTGGTGCGCCTGGCAGGCGACCTGCGGCAGGTGGGTCACGCACAGCACCTGGCTGCGCTCGCCGAGCCGGCGCAGCTCCCGACCGACGATCTCCGCGACCGCGCCGCCGATGCCTGCGTCAACCTCGTCGAACACCATGCAGTGCATGTCCTCGGCCGTGCACGAGACCTGTACCGCGAGCGACAGACGGGCGAGCTCCCCACCCGAGGCCACCTTCGCGAGCGCGCGGGGCGGCTGACCGGGATTGGCGCTCACGCGAAACTCGATCTGATCGATGCCGTGCTGCGCGGGATCGGCATTGCCGTCCTGGGTGACGTCGGCCTCGAAGCGCCCGCCCGCCATGCCGAGCGTCTGCAGGCGGGCCGTGATGTCCTTGGCGAGGGCGCGCGCCGCCTTCTGGCGCCTGCCGGAGAGCTCCTGCGCCCGGGTACGGTAGCCTTCGAGCGCCGCGGCCAGCTCCCTGCGCAGCTGCGCGAGATTGACCTCGGCCCGCTCGAGCTCCTCGAACTCGGCGCGCAGCTGGGCGGCGCGCTCCGGCAGCTCGGCCGGCGGCACGCGGTGCTTGCGCGAGAGCTCCTCGATCGCCGCCAGGCGCCGCTCGACCTCATCCTGGCGCGCCGCATCGACATCGAGCGTCTCGCCGTAGCGCTCGAGCTCGCGCGCCGCCTCGCGGACCTGTACCGCGGCCTCCTCCAGCAGCGGCAGGACGCTGCCGAGCTTGCCGTCGAGCCCGGTGAGGCCGCGCAGCGCGGCGAGCGCGCGGGCGATCCCGGCGTGCGCGCTCGCGGCGTCGTTGTCGTAGAGCTCCCCGAGCGCCACCTGCGCGCCGGTCGCAAGGCGCCCGCGGTTGGCGAGCCGTGCACTCTCCTCGCCGAGGCTCGCGAGCTCTCCGGCCTTGAGGTGCAGCCCGTCGAGCTCCTGCACCTGATAGCGCAGCAGGTCGAGCTTCGCATCGCGGTCGCGGGCCTTGCTCTCGAGCTCGAGCGTGCGGTTGAGGAGTCCGAGCCAGACGCGGTGCGCGATCCCGACCTGATCGGTGAGCGGCGTGAGCGTGCCGTAGGCGTCCAGCAGCTCGCGCTGCGCCGCGCCACGCGTCAGGGACTGGAATTCGTGCTGGCCGTGGATGTCGATGAGGATGTTGCCCGCGTCGCGCAGCGACTGCACCGGCACCGACTGGCCGTTCAGGTAGGCGCGCGAGCGCCCGTCGCTTCCCACGACGCGGCGTATGACGAGCTCGGCGCCGGCGCCCACCGACTGCTCCTCGAGCCACTGCTTGAGCTCGCGCGGTGCCTGGGCGAGATCGAAGGTGCCGGAGATCTCGGCGCGCTCGGCACCGTGGCGCACCACCTCAGCGCCCGCGCGGCCGCCCGCGAGCAGCTGCAGCGCGTCCACGACGATCGACTTGCCGGCGCCGGTCTCACCGGTGAGGACCGTGAGCCCGGTGCGCAGCTCGAGCTCCACCGCATCGATGATGGCGAAGTCGCGGATCTGCAGATGCGTCAGCATGGGTCCGCCCGTCAGCGCTCGAAGCTGCCGCGCCCCCAGTGGAGCTTCGAGCGCAGCAGCTTGTAGTAGTCGTGGCCGGGCGGATGGAGCAGCGTCACGCGCTCGCGCGCCGCGCGCACCTCGAGCCGATCGCCCGGCTCGATGGCTCCGAGCCGCATGCCGTCGCAGGAGACGTTCGCCTGGGTGTCGGCGCGCTCGAGCAGCACCACTTCGATGACGGAGCGCGAGGACAGCACGATCGGCCGGTCGGACAGGGTGTGGGCGCAGATCGGCGCGATCACCAGCGCGTCGAGGTGCGGCTCGATGATCGGGCCGCCGCACGAGAGCGCGTAGGCGGTCGAGCCGGTGGCGCTCGCCACGATGATGCCGTCGCCGTCGTGGGTGTTGACGTAGCGCTGATCGATGCGCGTCTCGAAGTCGAGCGTGCGGCCGGTATCGTGCTTCTGCATCACGACGTCATTGAGCGCCAACGCCTGCGCGATTCCCCCGCCGGCCGAGTGCAGCTGTGCGCTGAGCAGCGGCCGCTCGTCGGCCTCGAGCTCGCCGCGCAACGCCGCATCGACCGAGGGCAGCATATCCTGGGGCATGACGTCGGTGAGGAAGCCGAGGCGCCCGCGGTTCACCCCGAGGAGCGGCACCCCGTGCCGGGCCACGAGGCGCGCGGCGTAGAGGAGCGTGCCATCGCCCCCCACGGCGATCGCGAGATCCGCGCGCTGGCCGATCGCGGCGGCTTCGACCCGCACGACGCCCGTGGCGTCGCTCCCGGGCACCGCCTCGGTGAGCAGCACCTGCACGCCGCGGCTCTTCAGGTGCGGCAGCAGCACATTGACGGTCTCGGCTACGCGCAGATCGGTGAATCGGCCGATCAGCGCGCAGCTGCGAACGGGGAGGGCCATCCGCTCAAGCCTTAAGTAAACGCCTCGCCAGCATCGCGAGGCGGGCCTTTGTAGCATGGGGGCGCGGCTTCGAGCCAATGCCGCGGTCACAGTCGCGGACGCTGCGTGGGCCCCGCCGCCTGCCACGGCCCACTGGCCTTCCCGCGCTGGCTGTGCATGATAGGGATCCATGGCGTACGAAGCTCGGGAAGAGGCGCTGGGCGAGCGGGCACAGCACCTGCTGCGGATCCTCATCGAGACCTACATCCGCGAGGGCCAGCCGGTCGGCTCGCGCTCGCTGTCGCGCGAGTCGGGCCTGCAGCTGTCCTCGGCCACGATTCGCAACGTCATGGCCGATCTCGAGGAGCAGGGCTTCGTCGCCTCGCCGCACACCTCGGCCGGGCGCGTGCCGACCGACAAGGGCTACCGTTTCTTCGTCGACACGCTGCTGCAGCTGCGGCCGCTCGATGAAGCCGCGACCGCCGAGATCCGCCGGCAGTTCGAGGCGAACCGCGACAGCTCGACCGACCTCATCGCCGCGGTGTCGCAGCTGCTCTCGAGCGCGACCCAGCTCGCCGGGGTCGTCACCGTACCGCGCGCCCGCTCGGCCTCGATCACCCAGATCGAGTTCGTCGGCCTGTCCGAGAACCGCGTGCTGGTGGTGCTGGTCTTCAACGACCGCGAGGTGCAGAACCGCATCATCCAGCTCGAGCGCCGTTATTCGCCGGATGAGCTCAAGCGCGCCTCGAACTACCTCAACGAGCAGTTCCGCGGCCGCACGCTCGGCGAGGTACGCCAGGAGATCCTGCGGCAGCTGTCCGAAGCCCATGCGCACATGAACCAGATCATGCTGGAGGCGATCTCGGTCGCGCAGCAGGTCTTTGAGGGCGGGGGCGAGGGACGGCTCGAGTACGTGATCAAGGGCGAGACCAACCTGATGGGCGTGGCCGAGCTCACCAGCGTCGAGAGGCTGCGGCGGCTGTTCGAGGCCTTCAACGAGAAGCGCGATTTTCTGCACCTGCTCGACCACAGCCTGAAGGCCGAGGGCGTGCAGATCTTCATCGGGCACGAATCGGGCTACCAGATCCTGGACGACTGCAGCGTAGTGACCGCCCCCTACGCCGACGGGGACTCGGTGGTCGGGGTGCTGGGGGTGATCGGCCCGACGCGCATGGCCTACGAGCGCGTCATCCCGATCGTCGACATGACCGCGAAACTGCTCGGCGCTGCCTTGAATTCGCGCCGCTGAGCCCCACGCTGCCCGCGTGGCGCGACTTACGGCGCGCGCAGGAGAGCCATTGATGAGCGCAAACGAATCCCGACGGGACGCCCCCGGGGGGTCTGCCGGAGAGCCGACCACGGTGCTGCCGGAGACGGCCTCGCAGCTGGTCGAGCTCGAGAGGCTGCAGCAGGCCCTGGGAGAGTCCGAGGAGCGCGCCCGCAGCCACTGGGAGCAGTATCTGCGAGCCGTGGCCGACCTCGAGAACGTACGCCGGCGCGCCGCCCGCGACATCGAGGCGGCCAACCGTTATGGGCTCGAGAAGTTCGCCGCGGAGTTGCTGCCGGTGCGCGACAGTCTGGAGCTTGCGGTGCAGAACGCGGGACGGGCCGACGCCCGTAGCCTCGCCGAGGGCCAGGAGGCGACCCTCAAGCTCCTCCAGAAGGCGCTGGAGAAGCTCGGAGTCTCCGTGATCGACCCCCTGGGCGAACCCTTCGACCCGGCGCGCCACGAGGCCATGATGGCCCAGGAATCCGCCACGGCCGAGCCGAACTCGGTGCTGCAGGTGGTGCAGCCGGGCTACGAGCTCAACGGCCGGCTGCTGCGCCCGGCCCGCGTCATCGTGGCCCGGGCGCCTTGAAAGCGCCGCCCGCCACCCCTAGAAAGTAGCCCTAGACCATCCCTCTTTATTTCACAGATCCCGCCTCGGAGTGAGCTCATGGCAAAGGTAATCGGCATCGACCTCGGCACCACCAATTCGTGCGTGGCCATCATGGAGGGCGGCAAGCCCCGGGTGATCGAGAACAGCGAGGGCGACCGTACCACCCCCTCCATCGTCGCCTTCACCAAGGACAACGAGGTACTGGTGGGTCAGCCGGCGAAGCGCCAGGCGGTCACCAATCCGCAGAACACCCTGTTCGCGATCAAGCGCCTCATCGGACGGAAGTTCGAGGACGAGGTGGTGCAGCGCGACATCGGGATGGTGCCCTACAAGATCGTCAAGGCCGACAACGGCGACGCCTGGGTGGACGTACAGGGCAAGAAGATGGCCCCGCCCGAGATCTCGGCGCGCGTGCTGATGAAGATGAAGAAGACCGCCGAGGACTATCTCGGCGAGCCGGTGACCGAGGCGGTCATCACGGTGCCCGCCTACTTCAACGACTCCCAGCGTCAGGCGACCAAGGATGCCGGCCGCATCGCCGGACTCGAGGTGAAGCGCATCATCAACGAGCCGACCGCCGGCGCACTGGCCTACGGGCTCGACAAGCAGGGGGGCGATCGCAAGATCGCCGTCTATGACCTGGGCGGCGGCACCTTCGACATCTCGATCATCGAGATCGCCGAGATCGACGGCGAGCGCCAGTTCGAGGTGCTCTCGACCAACGGCGACACCTTCCTCGGCGGCGAGGACTTCGACCTGCGCATCATCAACTTCCTCGCCGAGCAGTTCCTCAAGGAGTCCGGCGTCGACGTGCGCAAGGACCCGCTTGCCATGCAGCGCCTGAAGGAGGCGGCCGAGAAGGGCAAGATCGAGCTGTCCTCGACGCAGCAGACCGACATCAACCTGCCGTACATCACGGCCGATGCCTCGGGCCCGAAGCACCTCAACATCAAGCTGACGCGCGCCAAGCTCGAGTCGCTGGTGGAGGACCTGGTCCAGAAGACCGTGGGTCCCTGCCGCACCGCGCTCAAGGACGCCGGCGTCTCCACGTCCGACGTCGCCGAGGTGATCCTGGTCGGCGGCCAGACGCGCATGCCGCTCGTGCAGAAGTATGTGAAGGATCTGTTCGGCAAGGAGCCGCGCAAGGACGTGAATCCCGACGAGGCGGTGGCGGTCGGTGCCGCGATCCAGGCGGGCGTGCTCGCCGGCGAGGTGAAGGACGTGCTGCTCCTCGACGTGACGCCGCTGTCGCTCGGCATCGAGACGCTCGGCGGCGTCATGACCAAGCTGATCGAGAAGAACACCACGATCCCGACCAAGGCATCGAACACCTTCTCGACCGCGGACGACAACCAGACGGCCGTGACCATTCACGTGCTGCAGGGCGAGCGCGAGCGCGCCAGCGACAACAAGTCGCTCGGCAAGTTCGACCTGTCGGACATCCCGCCGGCGCCGCGCGGCATGCCGCAGGTGGAGGTGTCCTTCGACATCGACGCCAACGGCATCCTCAACGTGTCGGCCAAGGACAAGGCCACCGGCAAGGAGCAGAAGATCGTCATCAAGGCCTCGAGCGGCCTCAACGAGGAAGAGATCAAGCGAATGGTGCGCGACGCCGAGGCGCACGCGGAAGAGGACAAGCGCTTCAAGGAGCTGGTCGAGACGCGCAACAAGGCCGATGGCCTGATCCACGCGGTGGAGAAGTCGCTCCAGACCCTCGGCGACAAGGTCGACGGGGCCGAGCGCGCCAAGGTGGAGTCGGCGGTGTCGGATCTGCGCACCGTGCTCAAGGGCGACGACCGCAACGCCATCGAGAAGAAGACCGAGGCGCTCGCGCAGGCATCGAGCGCGATCGCTCAGCGCGCCTACGCCGAGAGCCAGGGCGGGGCCGCGGGACCTGAGGCCGCGGCGGGTGCCGCGGGTGCCGGTGCCGCCGGCGCTGGCAGCGGCGCGGGCAAGGACGACGTGGTGGACGCGGAGTTCGAAGAGGTGAAGGACAAGGGCCGTAAGGCCTCATAAGGGGGCCGGTCGCACGGCCCATGTCCAAGCGCGACTACTACAAGGTACTCGACGTACCGCGCAGCGCCACCGAAGCGCAGATCAAGCAGGCCTACCGGCGCCTGGCGATGAAGTATCACCCGGACCGCAACCCGAACGACCGGGATGCGGAGGAGCGCTTCAAGGAGGCCAAGGAAGCCTGCGAGGTGCTCACCGACGCGCACAAGCGCGCCCTCTACGATCAGCACGGACACGCCGGGATCGAAGCGGCGGCGCGCGGCGGCGGCGCGCGCGGGGGCTTCGGCCCCGGAGACGCCTTCAGCGACATCTTCGGTGACGTGTTCGGCGACATCTTCGGTGGCGCACGCCGTGGTGGACGCTCGCAGGTGTTCCGCGGCGCAGACCTGCGTTACGAGCTCGAGCTCGACCTCGATCAGGCGGTGTTCGGTACCACCGCGGAGATCGAGGTGGCGAAGCTCGCCGAATGCGACACCTGCCATGGCTCGGGCGCCGCCAAGGGCAGTCAGGCCTCGACCTGCGAGAGCTGCGGAGGCGCTGGCCAGGTGCGCATCAGCCAGGGCTTCTTTCAGCTGCAGCAGACCTGTCCCCGCTGCCGCGGCACGGGCACGGTCATCCGCAACCCCTGCGACACCTGCCTCGGTCAGGGCCGCGTGCGCCGCACGCGCAAGCTCTCGGTCAAAGTCCCGGCGGGCGTCGACACCGAGGACCGGGTGCGTCTCGCCGGCGAGGGCGAGGCGGGGCGCAACGGCGGACCGCCCGGCGATCTCTACGTCGAGATACACGTGCGCGAGCACCCGATCTTCGAGCGAGACGGCGAGCACCTCTCGTGCGAGGTGCCGGTGAGCTTTGCCACGGCGGCGCTCGGCGGCTCGGTCGCCGTGCCGACCCTCGATGGGGACGTGATCCTGAAGATTCCCGCGGAGACGCAGTCAGGAAGGGTGTTTCGCCTGCGCGATAAGGGCGTGAAGCCGGTGCGCGGTGGCGCGCGCGGGGATCTCTTCTGCCGCGTCGCCGTCGAGACCCCGGTGCACCTGACCGCGGAGCAGCGCGAGCTCATCCGCTCGCTGGAGGAATCGCTCAAGGTCCACCCGGGCAAGCACGCGCCGCGCGAGAAGGGCTTCCTCGAGGGAGTGAAGCGCTTCTTCGGCGTCGAGCGCGGCAAGGCTTAGCGGGACCGGAGCGTCGCGCCGTGCCCTCCCACCCGGGTCAGCCGCCCCTCAAGCGCGTCGCGGTCATCGGCGTCACCGGACGCATGGGTCTCGCGCTGCTGCGCGCCGCGCCGGCCTTCCCGCAGCTCATCGTCACCGGTGCGGTGGCGGGGGCGGCGAGCCTCGCGCTCGGGCGCGATGCAGGGGAGCTGGCTGGCCTCGGTGCGACGAACCTCCTCATCACGAGCGATCTGGAGCGCGCGCTCAGCGACGCGGACATCGCGCTCGACTTCAGCAACGCCGCCGCGGCGGGTCCCAACCTCGCGGCCTGCCGCGCGGCGGCCAAGCCGCTCCTGCTCGGCACCACCGGGCTCGCCGCGGCGCTCGAGCCGGCGCTCGCCGCCGCGGCGGCCGACATCCCGCTCATGGTGGCTCCCAATACCAGCATCGCGGTCGCGCTCCTCGTCGAGCTGGTGCGCCAGAGCGCGGGCAGACTCCCTGACAGCTTCGACATCGATGTGATCGAAGCCCATCACCGGCAGAAGCTCGATGCGCCCTCGGGCACCGCGCTCACCCTGGCGAGAGCCGCCGCCGGCGCGCGCGGGCTGCCGCTGCCCACGGGCAGCGCGGCGAGCGGCGCCGCTCCGCCACAGGGGCCGCGCCCCGAGGGGCAGGTGGGCATTGCGAGCCTGCGCGCCGGAGACCTCGTCGGCGAGCACACGGTGCTCTTTACGGGACACGGGGAGCAGCTCGCTCTCAGCCACCGGGCGACCGACCGGGCGATCTTTGCCCGGGGTGCCCTGACGGCTGCGCTCTGGCTCGTGTCTCAGCCACCGGGACGTTACAGCATGCGTGAATTTATAGTTTCTAAAACATCATCTTAGAAATATATTGTCGACACGACTCTAGCTTGGCGGCCAGGCCGGCGCGGGGAATTTTCCATGGACACATCGGCCGCCAGGCACGTAAAATTTCTGCCTAATCCGTGTACGGGTTAGTCCATGCAAGGCGGGAGGATGTTCGATGAGAACTCCTCCCGCTTTGTATATGTGCGTCAAGGGGAAGTGATCAGGTGAGCGTACCTGCGGTGCTCGCACTGGCCGACGGAACCGTCTTCCGCGGACAGTCGGTCGGAGCCAAAGGCAACACCACAGGCGAAGTCGTTTTCAACACCGCCCTCACCGGCTATCAGGAAATCCTCACCGACCCGTCCTACGCACGTCAGATCGTCACGCTGACCTGCCCCCACATCGGCAACACCGGCACGACGCCTGAGGATCTGGAAGCGACGCAGATCTATCCGGCGGGACTCATCATCCGCGATCTGCCGCCGCTGGCGAGCAGCTGGCGCGCGAACGAGTCGCTGCGCGAATTTCTCGAACGCGGCAAGCTGGTCGCCATCGCCGGGCTCGACACGCGCCGGCTCACCCGCCTCCTGCGCGAGAAGGGCGCACAGGCCGGCTGCATCATGACCGGAGAGAAGGCCGACGAGGCTGCGGCCATCAAGCTGTCGCGCAAGTTCCCGGGCCTCAAGGGCATGGATCTCGCCAAGGTGGTGAGCACCAAGCGCACCTTCCAGTGGAACGACGGAACGGTCTGGCCCGATCCGGCCCGGCCGCCGATCCGCTCGGCGCAGCGGCTGCACGTGGTCGCCTACGATTTCGGCATCAAGCGCAACATCCTCAGGCTGCTCGCCGACTTCGGCTGCCGCATGACGGTGGTGCCGGCGCAGACCAAGGCGGAGGAAGTGCTGGCGCTCGAGCCGGACGGCATCTTCCTCTCCAACGGCCCCGGCGATCCCGAGCCCTGCAGCTACGCAATCACCGCGACCCGCAAGCTCCTCGAGACCGACATACCGGTGTTCGGCATCTGCCTCGGTCACCAGATTCTCGGGCTCGCCGCCGGCGCGAAGACTGTGAAGATGAAGTTCGGCCATCACGGCGCCAACCATCCGGTGCAGGACCTCGAGTCGGGCCGGGTGTTCATCACCAGCCAGAATCACGGCTTCGCGGTCGATGAGGCCACGCTCCCCGCGGGCCTCAAGGCGACGCACCGGTCGCTGTTCGACGGCTCGCTCCAGGGACTCACCTTTACCGATCGCCCGGCCTTCGGCTTCCAGGGGCATCCCGAGGCGAGCCCCGGCCCGCACGACATGCGCGCGCTGTTCGAGCGCTTCAACCACCTGATGCTGCGGCGACTGCAGGCGCAACTGAAGCTTGCCGAGGACACTCTGCGCCGCCAGCAGGCGGGCGGGCGCTGAGGTGCCGAAGCGCTCCGACATCGAGAGCATCCTGATCATCGGTGCCGGCCCGATCATCATCGGCCAGGCGTGCGAGTTCGATTACTCCGGCGCCCAGGCCTGCAAGGCGCTGCGCGAGGAGGGCTACCGCGTCATCCTGGTGAACTCCAATCCCGCGACCATCATGACCGACCCGGAGATGGCGGATGCCATCTACATCGAGCCGGTCAATGCGCGCACCGTGGCGCGCATCATCGAGAAGGAGCGCCCGGACGCACTGCTGCCCACCATGGGCGGGCAGACCGCGCTCAACACCGCGCTCGACCTGGTGCGCGAGGGCGTGCTGGAGAAGTACGAGGTCGAGCTGATCGCAGCCTCCCGTGCCGCCATCGACATGGCCGAGGACCGCGAGCTGTTCCGCAACGCGATGCGCGAGATAGGCCTCGAGACGCCGCGCTCGCAGATCGCCCGCAGCCTCGATGAGGCGCTCGCCATCGCCGGCGAGATCGGCTATCCGGTGGTGGTGCGGCCGTCGTTCACGCTCGGCGGCAGCGGCGGCGGGATCGGCTACAACCGCGAGGAGCTCGAGGAGATCGTGGCGCGCGGCCTCGATGCCTCGCCGACCGGGGAGGTGCTGCTCGAGGAGTCGGTGATCGGTTGGAAGGAATTCGAGATGGAGGTGGTGCGCGACCACAAGGACAACTGCATCATCATCTGCTCGATCGAGAACCTGGATCCGATGGGCGTGCACACCGGCGATTCGATCACGGTCGCCCCGGCGCTGACGCTCACGGACAAGGAATACCAGCGCATGCGCGATGCCTCGATCGCGGTGCTGCGCAAGATCGGCGTCGATACCGGCGGCTCGAACGTGCAGTTCGCCGTCAACCCGAAGGACGGACGGCTGCTGATCATCGAGATGAATCCGCGCGTGTCGCGCTCCTCGGCGCTCGCCTCCAAGGC
Source organism: Steroidobacteraceae bacterium (assembly GCA_035542535.1). Taxonomy (GTDB): domain Bacteria; phylum Pseudomonadota; class Gammaproteobacteria; order Steroidobacterales; family Steroidobacteraceae; genus 13-2-20CM-66-19. Next base: position 6,729 of record DATKLG010000045.1, on the reverse strand, counting down.
GACCGGCTTCCCGATCGCCAAGATCGCCGCCAAGCTGGCGGTGGGCTACACGCTCGATGAGCTGAAGAACGACATCACCGGGGGCGTCACGCCGGCCTCCTTCGAGCCGAGCATCGACTACGTGGTGGTGAAGATCCCGCGATTCACCTTCGAGAAATTCCCGGCCGCCAACGACCGCCTCACCACCCAGATGAAATCGGTCGGCGAGGTCATGGCGATCGGCCGCACCTTCCAGGAGTCGCTGCAGAAGGCGCTGCGGGGCCTCGAGACCGGTCTCGACGGACTCACGCCGCAGCTCACCCTGCCGCTCACCGACGAGAGCCAGAACCGGCTGGCGCACGAGCTGCGCGCCCCGGGACCGGATCGCCTCCTGTACGTGGCGGACGCGTTCCGCGCGGGCTGGACGGCGGCGCGCATCGGCGAGCTGACGCACATCGACCCGTGGTTCCTCGCAGAGATCGAGGAGCTCGTGCGCGAGGAGACCGAGGTGCGCACTCATGGGTTCGGAGCGCTCGCCGCCGAGCGGTTGCGCGCGCTCAAGCGCCGCGGCTTCTCCGACAGCCGCCTGGCGCGCCTCCTCGACATGCCGGAGAAGGCGATCCGCGACAAGCGCCACGAGCTCAAGGTCAGACCGGTCTACAAGCGCGTCGACACGTGCGCGGCCGAGTTCGCCACCTCCACCGCCTACCTCTATTCGACCTACGAGGAGGAGTGCGAGGCGCAGCCCACCGATCGCCGCAAGATAATGATCCTGGGCGGCGGCCCGAACCGCATCGGCCAGGGGATCGAGTTCGACTACTGCTGCGTGCACGCGGCGCTGCAGCTGCGCGAGGACGGCTTCGAGACCATCATGGTCAACTGCAACCCCGAGACCGTCTCGACCGACTACGACACGTCCGACCGCCTGTATTTCGAGCCCCTGACGCTCGAGGACGTGCTCGAGATCCTCGCCGTGGAGAAGCCCGAGGGCGTCATCGTGCAGTTTGGCGGACAGACGCCGCTCAAGCTGTCGCGGGCGCTCGAGGCCGCCGGGGCGCCCATCATCGGCACCTCGCCCGACTCGATCGACGTCGCCGAGGACCGCGAGCGCTTCCAGGCGCTGGTGCGGAAGCTCGCTCTCAAGCAGCCCGCCAACGCCACGGCGCGCACCGAGGATCAGGCGGTGCAGCTGGCGCGCGAGGTGGGGTTCCCGCTGGTGGTGCGGCCCTCGTACGTGCTCGGCGGGCGCGCCATGGAGGTCGTCTTCAACGAGGAGGACCTGCGCACCTACACGACCAACGCCGTCCGGGTCTCGAACGACAGCCCGGTGCTGCTCGACCGCTTTCTCGACGTCGCCATCGAAGTGGACGTGGATGCGGTATGCGACGGCGAGGACGTGCTGATCGGCGGCATCATGGAGCACGTCGAGCAGGCCGGGGTCCACTCGGGCGACTCGGGCTGCTCGCTGCCGCCGGTGAGCCTCTCGCGCGAGACGCAGTCGGAGCTGCGCGAGCAGACGCGCAGGCTCGCGCGGGCGCTCAACGTGATCGGCCTCATGAACGTGCAGTTCGCGATCCAGGCGAGCGTCATCTACGTGCTCGAGGTCAACCCGCGCGCCTCGCGCACCGTGCCGTTCGTCTCCAAGGCCACGGGGCTGCCGCTCGCCAAGATCGCGGCACGCGTCATGACCGGACGCAAGCTCAAGCAGCTGGTCGGCGCGGTGGAGCGCATACCGCACTACTTCTCGGTGAAGGAGGCGGTGTTCCCGTTCAACAAGTTCCCCGAGGCGGACCCGATCCTCGGTCCCGAGATGAAGTCGACCGGCGAGGTCATGGGCACCGGCCGCACCTTCGGCGAGGCTTACGCCAAGGCGCAGAGCGCCTCGGGCGTGACGCTGCCGCGCAAGGGAGTGTGCTTCATCAGTGTGCGCGACCGCGACAAGCCCGGTGCCATCGAACTCGCCAGGAAGCTCATCGAGCGCGGCTTCGAGATCGTCGCCACCGAGGGCACGGCGCGCGCGCTCACCGAGGCGGGCGTCGCCTGCCGCCGGGTCAACAAGGTGCGCGACGGCCGCCCCCACGTGGTCGACATGATCAAGAACGACGAGATCGACCTCATCGTCAATACCACCGAGGGCAAGCTCGCCATCCGCGAGTCGAACTCCATCCGACGCGAGGCCGTGCACCGGCGCGTCACCTACTACACGACGCTCGCCGCCGGGCTCGCGACCCTCGAGGCGCTCGATCACCTCGACGAGGTCGAGGTCAACCGGCTGCAGGATCTGCACCTCGAGGCCTCCGAGGCATGAGACGCACTCCCATGACGCTGCGCGGTGCCGAGGCCCTGCGCGTGGAGTTGAAGCGTCTGAAGTCCGAGGCGCGGCCGGCGGTCATCCGGCAGATTGCCGAAGCGCGCGGACACGGGGATCTGTCGGAGAACGCCGAGTATCACGCGGCGCGCGAGCAGCAGGGATTCATCGAGGGGCGCATCACGGAGATCGAGCGCAAGCTCGCCAACGCCGAGGTCATCGATCCGGCGACCCTGCCGGACACCGGCAAAGTCGTGTTCGGCGCCACGGTGGAGCTCGAGGACCAGGCCGGCGGCGCCCGCGTCGTCTATCAGATCGCGGGGGAGGACGAGGCGGACATCCGCGCCGGACGCATCTCGGTCACCTCTCCGATCGCGCGCGCTCTCATCGGCAAGTCCGAGGGCGATGTCGTGGACGTCGCGGCGCCCGGCGGGGTGCGCTCCTACGAGATCGTCGCGGTGCGACGGGGCTAGTCCGGAATGAGAATACGCGGCAAGCGCGGATTCGGCCGGTAGAGAACCGCGACGTTGCCGATGCGGTGCACGAGGGCGCTCGCGGTGCGCTCGGCGAGCGCGCCGAAGAGGGCATCGCGCGCCTCCCGGTCCCCGCCCGGCGCCTTCACCTTGATGAGCTCGTGATCGGCGAGGGCCCGGGTCGTCTCGCGGGCGACGGCGTCCGTGAGGCCGGCGGCACCCAGGCGCACCACCGGCTTCAGCGGATGCGCCAGCCCGCGCAGGTGCCGGCGCTGGCGCTCGGTGAGCTCGGGTGCCGGGATGTCCGCCCCGGCCGCCGGGTCCGACGCGGACACCGCCGGCCCCGCCTTTCGGGGCGTGGTTTTCCTCATGGACTCATTGTAGAGGTAGATTCAGCGTCGATGCCCAAGAGGTCGAAAAGCAGCGATCGATGGCTCAAGGAGCACTTCAGCGACCCGTTCGTGCAGCGGGCCCAGGCCGCAGGCTGGCGCTCGCGGGCGGTGTTCAAGCTCGAGGAGATCGATCAGCGCGAGAGGCTGCTCAAGCCGGGTGCGGTCTGCCTCGACCTGGGGGCCGCCCCCGGGGCCTGGAGCCAGTACGCCCGGGGGAGATTGGGACCGAAGGGCCGGGTGGTGGCCACCGACCTCCTGCCCATGGAGCCTCTGAGCGGAGTCGAGTTCGTGCAGGGGGACTTTCGCGAGGAGGAGGTCTTCGGCCAGATCCTCGGGCTGCTGCCGGAGCACGGCGTCGACGTCGTGCTCTCGGACATGGCCCCGGCGATGAGCGGGGTCGACGTCACCGACCAGGCCCGGTCCATGCACCTCTCGGCGCTGGCGCTCGATATGGCAAGTCGCGTCTTGAAGCGGGGCGGGGATGCCCTGATCAAGGTCTTCCAGGGGGCCGGCTTCGAGGACCTGGTGAGAACCGCCCGCAGCGAATTCGCACGGGTCAGGCTGGTCAAACCACAGGCCTCCCGCGCCCGCAGCCCCGAGATGTACCTGCTGGCCATGAAGTTTCGCTTGGTGTAGGTTCCGATAGGTTCGCGAAGGTCCGGGATGCCTCCCAGCACCCCCTGGCCTAAAGGACGGAAGCCTTTGAACGACTTGACAAAGAATATCCTCCTCTGGGTCGTCATCGTGATCGTGCTGCTGCTCGTCTTCAGCCGTTACATGCCGACGACCGGGCAGCCCCAGCAGATCGCCTACTCGACCTTCCTCGACGACGTGAAGAACAACCGTGTCGAGTCGGTGGTGCTCCAGGGCGACATGATCTATGGGGAGCACAAGGACAAGAGCGCGTTCAAGACCTTCAACCCCGAGACCGACTACACAGCTCTCATCGGCGCGCTCGAGAAGGCCGACGTGCGCATCGAGGGACAGCCGCCCAAGCCGCCGAACTACATGGGCCAGCTGCTGCTGCAGCTCGCTCCGGCGCTGCTCCTGATCGTGGTATTCGTCTACATGCTGCGCCAGATGCAGGGCGCATCCGGCGGCCGCGGCGCCATGTCCTTCGGCAAGAGCCGGGCGCGGCTCCTCGGCGAGGACCAGGTGAGCGTCACCTTCGCCGACGTCGCGGGGGTGGACGAGGCGAAGCAGGAGGTCGGCGAGATCGTCGACTTCCTCAAGGACCCCGGCAAGTTCCAGAAGCTCGGCGGCAAGATCCCGAAAGGGGTCCTCATGGTGGGCTCGCCCGGAACCGGCAAGACGCTGCTGGCGCGCGCCATCGCCGGCGAGGCCAAGGTGCCTTTCTTCACCATCTCCGGCTCCGACTTCGTCGAGATGTTCGTGGGCGTCGGCGCATCGCGCGTGCGCGACATGTTCGAGCAGGCGAAGAAGCACGCGCCGTGCATCATCTTCATCGACGAGATCGACGCCGTCGGCCGCCATCGTGGCGCGGGCCTAGGCGGCGGGCATGACGAGCGCGAGCAGACGCTCAACCAGCTGCTGGTGGAGATGGACGGCTTCGAGGGAAACGAAGGCATCATCGTCATCGCCGCGACCAACCGCCCGGACGTGCTCGATCCGGCACTGCTGCGTCCCGGTCGCTTCGATCGCCAGGTGGTCGTGCCGCTGCCCGACGTGCGCGGCCGCGAGCAGATACTGCGCGTGCACATGCGCCGCGTGCCGCTCGCCGACGACGTGAAGCCCGCGCTCATCGCGCGCGGCACGCCGGGTTTCTCCGGGGCCGATCTCGCCAATCTGGTGAACGAGGCGGCGCTGTTCGCGGCGCGCGCCAACAAGCGCATCGTCGGCATGGACGAGTTCGAGAAGGCCAAGGACAAGATCATGATGGGCGCCGAGCGACGCTCCATGGTGATGAGCGAGGCCGAGAAGAAGATGACCGCGTATCACGAGGCGGGTCACGCCATCGTGGGCATGACCGTCCCGGAGCACGATCCGGTCTACAAGGTGACCATCATTCCGCGCGGCCGCGCGCTCGGAGTCACGCAGTTTCTGCCGGAGCAGGACCGCTACAGCTTCTCGAAGCGCCGCCTCGAGAGCGCCATCGCGACGCTGTTCGGCGGGCGCATCGCCGAGGAGCTGATTTTCGGGCCCGAGTCGGTGACCACCGGCGCCTCGAACGACATCGAGCGCGCCACGGAGCTGGCGCGCAACATGGTCACCAAGTGGGGCCTGTCCGACAAGCTCGGACCGCTCACCTACTCGGAGGAGACCGGCGAGGTGTTCCTCGGGCGCAGCGTCACCCAGCACAAGCAGGTGTCGGATGTCACCGCGCACGCGATCGACGAGGAAGTGCGGCGCGTCATCGAGGCGAACTACAAACGCGCACGCGAGATCCTCGTGAGCGCGCTCGACAAGCTGCACACGATGGCGGACGCCCTCATGAAGTACGAGACGATCGACGAGGAGCAGCTCAGGGATCTCATGGCCGGCAAGCAACCCAAGCCGCCGGCGGGATGGGACGAGACCCTGTCGAACAAGCCGCCCAAGGCGGAGCCTCCGAGCGGCGCGATACCGGCGGGTCAGCACTGAGCGTATCGCTCCGCTGCCGGGACCAGATCGTCGACCTGACCCATCCGGTCGTGATGGGGATCGTCAATGTGACGCCGGACTCGTTCTCCGACGGGGGACGCTTCCTCGACAGCGAAGCAGCCGTGCGCCACGGCGTGCGCCTCGCCGAGGAGGGCGCCGCTCTCATCGACGTGGGGGGCGAGTCGACCCGGCCGGGTGCCGCCCCGGTAGGCCTCGAGGAGGAGCTGCGTCGCGTCGTTCCGGTCATCGAGCGGCTGCGCTCGGCGACCGAAGCCGTGATCTCCGTCGACACGAGCAAGCCCGAGGTCATGCGGGCGGCCGCCGCCGCCGGCGCGGGGCTCGTCAACGACGTGCGCGCGCTGCGCGAGGCCGGGGCGCTGGAGGCGGCCGTCGAGAGCGGCTGCGCCGTATGCCTCATGCACATGCGGGGCGAGCCCCGCACCATGCAGCTCGCGCCCGTCTATCGGGACGTGGTGGGCGAAGTGGGCGCTTTTCTCGCCGAGCGGGTGCGCGCGTGCCGCGCCGCGGGACTGTCCGCCGAGCAGCTGGTCGTCGACCCGGGATTCGGCTTCGGCAAGACTCTGGATCACAATCTGACGCTGCTGCGTGGGCTGCGCGAGCTCGCCTCGGCCGGGCCGCCGGTGATGGTCGGGTTGTCGCGTAAGTCCCTGGTGGGCAAACTGACCGGGCGCCCCGGGGGTGAGCGGGTGCTCGGCAGCGTGGTGCTGGCCGTGATGGCGACGCTCGCGGGAGCACGGATCGTTCGGGCTCACGACGTCGCGGCCACGGTCGAGGCATTGAAGCTGGTGGCTGCTGTAAGAGAGAGCTAAATGGGTCGACGATACTTCGGAACCGACGGCGTCCGCGGCCGGGTGGGCGACCATCCGATGACGGTCGATTTCGCGCTGCATCTCGCCAGCGCCGCCGCGCGGGTGCTGGCCCCCGACGGCGGCACCGTGCTGATCGGCAAGGACAC
>DATKLG010000044.1:0-22615 GCA_035542535.1 Steroidobacteraceae bacterium | reverse complement strand
GAAGTTGATCTTCGCCTCGAGGTTGGCGCGCGAATCGGCGTTGGTGAGCGCCTCTTCCAGTGGCACGCGCCCGGCGCGGTAGAGGTTGAAGAGCGCCAGGTCGAAGCTCTGCACGCCGCGCTCGGAGCTGGCGTTGATGGCTTCCTTGATGCCCACCACGTCGCCCTTCTTCACCAGCGTCTGGATGTGCGGCGTGTTGATCATCACCTCGAGCGCCGCGAGCCGCTTGTTGTCCACCCCGATGACCAGGCGCTGCGCCATGATGGCGCGCAGGTACTGCGACAGGTCGAGGAAGATCTGATTGTGCTGCTCGCGCGGGAACATGTTGATGATGCGGTCGAGCGACTCGGCGCAGTTGTTGGCGTGCATCGTGGCCAGCACCAGGTGGCCGGTGCCGGCGAGGTTGATGGCCGCCTCCATGCTCTCGCGGTCGCGGATCTCGCCGATCAGGATCACATCCGGCGCGGCGCGCACCACGCCGCGCAGCGCACGCGCGTAGGACTTCGTGTCGAGCCCCACCTCGCGCTGGTTGACGATCGAGCGCTTGTTGGTGTGCAGGTACTCGAGCGGGTCCTCGATGGTGACGATGTGATCGGATGAGTTCTCGTTGCGGTGATTGATCATCGCCGCGAGCGTGGTGGACTTGCCGGAGCCGGTGGCCCCGACCATGAGGATCAGCCCGCGTTTCAGCAGCACCAGGTCGGAGCACACCTCGGGCAGCCCGAGCGCATCGAGCCGCGGCATGTCGGCGGTGATGTAGCGCATCACCATCGCCGGGTAGCCGCGCTGCATGAAGACGTTGACGCGGAAGCGCCCGAGCCCGGGCTCGGACACCGCGAAGTCGAGCTCGAACTCGCGCGTGAAGTACTCGCGCTGCTCGGGGGACATGATGGCGAAGGCGGTCTGCTTCACCGTCTCGGGGGTGAGCACCTGGCGGTTCACCGGCAGGATCTGACCCTCGATCTTGATCTTGATGGGCGCGTTGGAGGTAAAGAACAGATCCGAGGCCTTCTTCTCCACCATCAGCTTGAAGAGCGGCTTGGTGTTGAGCGTCGGGTGACCGGCGGTGGCGCTGACCGTCGCCAGTGCCTCCGCGCCGGTAAGCGCCGCCTGCGTCCCCGTGGTGGTCTCCAGGGACTGTGCTTTGGCTTCTTTGGCCATCAGATGTTGCGTCCGGGCTCTTCCTCGACGACCTGCAGCGCGGCGGCGTCTTCGACGGTCTTCGCCTCGCGTTTGCCCTCGAGCTTGATGCGCAGCCGCAGCTCGTTCTTGGAGTCGGCGTTGCGCAGCGCGTCCTCGTAGGAGATGAAGCCGGTCTCGTACATCTCGAACAGCGCCTGGTCGAAGGTCTTCATGCCGAGGCGCGTGGAGCGCGACATCACGTCCTTGATCTTGGCGACCTCGCCCTTGAAGATCAGGTCCTGGATCAACGGCGAGTTCAGCATGATTTCCATCGCCGCGATGCGCCCCACTCCGGCTTCGCGCGGAATCAGCCGCTGCGACACCATGGCGCGGATGTTGAGCGACAGGTCCATGAGCAGCTGATCGCGCCGCTCGTCGGGGAAGAAGTTGATGATGCGGTCGAGCGCCTGGTTGGCGCTGTTGGCGTGCAGCGTTGCGAGCACCAGGTGGCCGGTCTCGGAGAACTGGATGCCGTACTCCATGGTGTCGCGGTCGCGGATCTCGCCGATCAGGATCACGTCCGGAGCCTGGCGCAGCGTGTTCTTGAGCGCGTTGTGCCAGGACTCGGTGTCGACGCCCACCTCGCGGTGGGTGATGACGCAGCCCTTGTGGGTATGCACGTACTCGACGGGGTCTTCGATGGTGACGATGTGGCCCCGGGTCTTCTCGTTGCGGTAGCCGACCATCGCGGCCAGCGTGGTCGACTTACCCGAGCCGGTGCCGCCGACGATGATGCACAGTCCGCGCTTCGACAGCACCACCTCCTTCAGGATGGGCGGCAGGTCGAGCTCCTCGAAGGTGGGAATCTTGGCGTTGATCAGGCGGATGACGCAGCCGATGGCGCCCTGCTGCACGAAGCTGCTGACGCGAAAGCGCCCGATGCCGGGCGGCGCGATCGCGAAGTTGCACTCCTTGGTGGCGTCGAATTCCTTGGTCTGGCGGTCGTTCATGATGGCGCGCACCAGGGTGGCCGACTGCTCGGCGGTGAGCGCGCGCTCGGACTGCGGCCGGATCTCGCCGTCGATCTTGATGGCCGGCGGGAACCCCGCCGTGATGAACAGGTCCGAGGCCTTCTTCTCGGTAACCCGGCGCAGCAGGTCCTGCATCAGCTTGATGGCTTGATCGCGGTCCATAGATCAGTCCTCCTGCTCCGTCCCCCGAGCCCTACAGCGCATCCTTGTTCTGCGCCTTGTAGCGCGCCTCTTCCTTGCTGACCTGTCCCTTGGTAACGAGCTCGGAGAGGCACTGGTCGAGGGTCTGCATGCCCTGTGCGCCGCCGGTCTGGATCGAGGAGTACATCTGCGCGATCTTGCCCTCGCGGATCAGGTTACGGATCGCCGGCGTGCCGATCATGATCTCGTGGGCCGCGATGCGCCCGCCGCCGTTCTTCTTGAGCAGCGTCTGCGAGATCACGGCGCGCAGCGACTCCGACAGCATCGAGCGCACCATGTCCTTCTCCTCGCCGGGGAACACGTCGACGATGCGGTCGATGGTCTTGGCGGCCGAGCTGGTATGGAGGGTGCCGAAGACCAGGTGGCCGGTTTCGGCGGCGGTGAGCGCCAGGCGGATGGTCTCCAGGTCGCGCATTTCACCGACCAGGATGACGTCGGGATCCTCGCGCAGCGCCGAGCGCAGCGCCTCGCTGAAGCCGAGGGTGTCGCGGTGCACCTCGCGCTGGTTGACCAGGCAGCGCTTCGACTCGTGCACGAACTCGATCGGGTCCTCGATGGTGATGATGTGGTCGGGCCGGTTGTCGTTGCAGTGGTTGACCATGCCGGCGAGCGTCGTGGACTTGCCCGAGCCCGTCGGGCCGGTGACCAGCACCAGACCGCGCGGCAGCATGCACAGGTCGCGGAAGATCTTCGGCGCGTTCAGGTCGTCCAGCGAGAGGATCACCGAGGGAATGTTGCGGAACACCGCGCCCGCGCCGCGGTTCTGGTTGAAGGCGTTGACGCGGAAGCGCGCCAGCTTTGGAATCTCGAACGAGAAGTCGGTCTCGAAGAACTCCTCATAGGCCTTGCGCTGCTTGTCGTTCATGATGTCGTACACCATGGAGTGCACTTCCTTGTGCGACAGCGGCGGCATGTTGATGCGCTTCATATCGCCGTCGACGCGGATCATCGGCGGCACTCCCGAGGACAGATGCAGGTCCGAGGCGTTGTTCTTGACGGCAAACGCCAGGAGTTGCGCGATATCGACGGCCATTGATGCTCCCTGGAACGGTGCCTGCAGCGCGGTGCGAAGCGACAATAAAGGGCGCGCCCGAGCGGCGGCAGTATAACGGAGGGGTCACACCTTCAATATGTTACGGGGTCCGCAGAATTTACCCGAGCGAGTGCGCGCCGTGCAGCAGCGTATGGCGCAGGCGGCGGCCCGGGCCGGCCGGAGTGCGCACTCGGTCACACTCCTTGCCGTGACCAAGGCCCAGCCCCCCGAGGTAGTGCAGGCGGCCGCCGACTGCGGCCTCGAGCACTTCGGCGAGAGTTATCTGCAGGAAGCGCTCGAGAAGCTTGATGCGCTGCGGGAGCGGCAGCTCACCTGGCACTTCGTCGGCCGGATCCAGGCCAACAAGACCCGCCCGCTCGCGGAGCGCTTCGCCTGGGTGCACGCGGTGGATCGCCTCAGGATCGCCGCGCGGCTCTCCGAGCAGCGCCCCGAGGGGGCGGCTCCTCTCAATGTCTGCCTGCAGGTGCATCTCGGGAACGAAGCCAGCAAGGGCGGGGCCGCGCCGGCGGAGCTCGCCGAGCTGGCACGCGCCGTAGGCGCCCTGCCGCGCCTCAGGCTCCGGGGCCTGATGTGCATTCCGCCCGAGGAGACCGAGGCGGCGCGCCAGCATGCCTGGTTCCACCAGCTGCGGCAGCTGTACGCGCAGTTGAATGCCGCCGGCGCCGGGCTCGACACGCTCTCGATGGGAATGAGCGCGGACTTCGAGGCCGCGATCGAGGAAGGCGCGACGATCGTGCGCATCGGCACCGCCCTCTTCGGTCCGCGGGACGGTCGGCTACAATCCCGGCATGTTTGACCAGCCACTCGCGATCCTCGGCGGCGGCCACATGGGCCGCGCGCTCGTCGGCGGGCTGCTGCGCTCCGGAATCCGGCCGGAACGCATCGCGATCGGCGAGACGGCGGAGGCCGCGCGCGTCAGCCTTGCGCACGAGCTCGGCGTAACCGCCACCGCCGACAACGCGCGCGCGGTCGATGGCGCCGCCGTGATCGTGGTGGCGGTCAGGCCCCAGGATGCCGGTGCGGTGCTCGAAGGCGTGAGCTCCCTGCTGCGCACGCAGCGTCCGCTCGTGCTGTCGATGGTCGCTGGCGTGCGCATCGCCACGCTCGAGGCGTGGTGCGGCCGGGGCGTGCCGGTGATGCGTGCCATGCCCAACCGGGCGGCGCTGGTCGGCGCCGGAGCCACGGCGCTGTACGCTCCGCCCTCCGTGAGCGCCGCGCAGCGCGCGGCTGCCGAGCACGTTGCGCGCGGGGTCGGGGGGCTCGTGTGGGTGAGCGAGGAGGATCACCTCGACGTCGTGACCGCGCTCTCCGGCAGCGGGCCGGCCTATTTCTTCCTGCTGGCCGAATACATGGCCGAGGCCGCCGAGGGACTCGGGCTCGCACCGCCCGTGGCGCGCATCCTCGCCGCCGCCACGCTGCACGGCGCGGGCGTGCTCGCGCACTCGGGAGTTACCGATCTGGCACGGCTGCGTGCCGAGATCGCCTCCCCGGGGGGCACTACCGAGGCGGCGCTGGCGGCGTTCGCCGCGGCGGACTTCAAGGGCACCGTCGCCCGCGCCGTCGGGGCCGCCGCCCGCCGCAGCCGCGAGCTGGGCGCAGCGGCAGCGCCGCGCACGACTCCCGCTGCATGAGCGCCGTCAACTACATCGTCGAGACGCTGCTGTCGCTGGCGCTGTTCGTGGTACTGGCGCGTCTGCTGCTGCAGCTGACCCGCGCGGACTTCCGCAATCCGCTGGCGCAGGCGGTCGTGCAGCTCACCAACCCGCTGATCGTGCCGCTGCGGCGCGTGCTGCCGCCGATCGGCAAGGTGGACACCGCCTCGGTCGTGGCGGTGATCCTGGTGGCCGGGATCGAGGTCGCAGTCCTCTCGGCTCTGCGCGGCGGGGGACTCCCCGACTGGCTCACCTGGCTCGACGCGATCGGGCTCGAGATCGCGCACACGCTGCTCTGGACCTACTGCTATGCGATCCTCATCTACTGGCTGCTGAGCTTCATCGCCCCCGGCGGCTATTCGCCGCTGCAGTCGGTGCTCACTTCGCTGTGCGAGCCGGTGCTGCGGCCATTCCGGCGCATCATTCCGCCGATCGCGGGCCTCGATTTCTCGCCGCTCTGGGCCACGATCGCCATCCAGGCGCTCCTCATTCTCATCCGCTGAGGCGCGCGTCCGCGCTGACGGAACACACGCTTAGCGCGCACTTCGCACCGGGAGTCGCAGCATCGGGCAAGCGCTTCCCGCACCGCGGCGCTGCCCGCCTGCGGAAAAAACCCTTAGAAAAAAGGCATTTCACGAGCGGCGGCGGAAAAAAACCGCTTGCCAAAGCGCGCGCATGTGCTATTTTCCGCGCCGATTCTCTTCGCGCGACGACAATCGGCGCGCGTGGCAAGCAACCAACAAATCCTCGAGGAGTACCGAACAATGGCGAAAAAGGGTGGCGCACCGACTAAGTCGGAAGTCCTGACACACATCTCCAAAGAAACTGGGCTGTCCCGCAAGCAGGTCGGAAGCGTCTTCGATTCGCTCGGGGGCGTGATCAAGAAGAGCCTGCGCGGCAGCGGCCTGTTCACCCTGCCCGGGCTGCTGAAGATGAAGGTCGTCAAGAAGCCCGCCACCAAGGCGCGCGAGGGCGTCAACCCCTTCACCGGCGAGAAGATGATGTTCAAGGCGAAGCCGGCCAGCAAGAAGGTCCGCTGCCTGCCGCTGAAGAGCCTGAAGGGGATGGTCAACTCCTGAGACCTGAGGGTTCCCCGCGCGCAGCGCGCGGCAAGAAGGCCCGGACGGAAGCAACAGCTCCGCCCGGGCTTTTGCTTTTCAGGGCAGGAAGGCCAGCACCGCCTCGCGCAGTTCGTTGATGCGCCCGTGGAAGAAGTGGCCGGCCTGCGGCAGCACGCGCACCTCGGGTGCCGGCACACCGGCCGCCGGCTCGCGCGCAGCCGCCCAGGCGAGCACCGCCGGCGCCGGCACGACGTCGTCGGCATCGCCCTGGACGATGAGCCACGGACAGGTCGGCTGCGCCGCGCGTGCGCCATCGAAGTCGGCACGCTCGAGCCGGGTGATTCCAGGCGCCACCAGCACGAGACGCTCCGGGCGGGCGAGCGCCGCGATGCGCAGGGCCACCGCGCCGCCGAAGGAGAAGCCCGCCAGCCAGAGCGGCGCCTGCGGCCAGCGCCGCCTGCCGAAGGCGATGATCGCGAGCGCGTCGTCGCTCTCGCCGCGTCCCTCGTCGTAGCTGCCGCCGCTCGCGCCCACGCCGCGGAAATTGAAGCGGACGGCCGGCGCCCCGCGCTGCTCGCAGGCGCGTGCGACCGTGTAGACGACCTTGTTGTCCAGGGTGCCGCCGAAGAGCGAATGCGGATGGCACACGACGGCGAAGGCCGGCACGGTGAGCGGCTCGCCGTGGTCCGTCACCGGGGTCTCGACCAGCGTCTGCAGCGTCCCGGCGGGACCTGCCAGACTCAAGCGCTCGGCGTGCGGGGGCTTCAGCACCACGCGCGCATTGTAAGCGCGCTCGAAGGGACTCAGCTGCCCGGGGCGGCGAGCCGCACCAGCAGGCGGTTCAGGCGCTGCACGAAGTCCGGCGGATTCTCGAGCGCGGCTCCTTCGGCGAGCTGCGCCTGCTCGAGCAGCAGCTGCGCGAGCTCGGCGAACTGCGCGGCATCGGACAGCCCGTCGAGATACCTGACCAGCGGGTGCGTCACGTTCACCTCGAGCAGCGGCTTGCCCTCGGGGACTTTCTGGCCAGCGGCGGTCAGGATGCGCCGCAGCCGGTCGCCGAGGTCGTGCTCGCCGAGCACCAGGAGCGCCGGCGATTCCCTGAGGCGGTCGCTGACCCGTACTTCGGTCACGCGCTCGCCGAGTGAGTCCTTGATGCGCTTCAGCAGCCCCTTGCTCTCCTTGAGCTCGGCGTCGTGACGCGCCTTGTCGGCCTCGCTCGCGAGACCTCCGAGCTCGAGATCGCCGCGGGCGGCGTCCTTGAAACGCTTGCCCTCGAAGGTCTCGAGCTGACCCATCACCCACTCGTCGATGCGCTCGGCGAGCAGCAGCACCTCGAGTCCGCGCTCCTTCAGACGCTCGATGGCGGGATGGGCCCGGGCCGCGGCGAGCGTTTCGCCGATCACGTAGTAAATGCGCTCCTGGCCGGGCTGCATGCGGGCGCGGTAGTCGGCGAGGCTCACCGTCGGGGCGTTATCGGCCTGATGGGTGCTCGCGAAGCGCAGCAACGGCAGCAGCGCGGCCTCGTTGGCCTGGTCCTGGGCGATGCCCTCCTTCAGCACCGCGCCGAACTCCTTCCAGAAGGTGGCGTATTTCTCCGGCTCATCCTTCGCGAGGCGGGCGAGCAGGTCGAGCACGCGCTTGGCGAGCCCCGAGCGGATCGCCTCGACCTCCGGCTCCTGCTGCAGCAGCTCCCGCGAGACGTTCAGCGGCAGGTCGCTCGAGTCGACCACGCCCTTCACGAAGCGCAGATACAGCGGCAGGAACTGCTCGGCGTCGTCCATGATGAACACGCGCCGCACGTACAGCTTGAGCCCGCGGACTGCATCGCGCTGGTAGAGGTCGAAGGGGGCGCGTGCGGGGATATAGAGCAGGCTCGTGTACTCGCGCTTGCCCTCGACCCTGTTGTGGCTCCAGGCGAGCGGGTCGGTGAAGTCGTGGGCGAGGTACTGGTAGAACTGCCGGTACTCCTCGTCCGTTACCTGCGTGCGCGGCAGTGTCCACAGGGCCTTCGCCTGGTTCACCACCTCGTAGTCGAGCGTCGCCTCCCCTTCCTTGGGCATGCGCACCGGGAAGCCGATGTGGTCCGAATAGCGGCGGATCAGCGCCCGGAGGCGCAGCGGGTCGGCGAACTCGCGCGCGTCCTCCTTCAGATGCAGCGTCACGCTCGTGCCGCGCGCGGGCAGGGTCACATCCTCGACGGTGAACTCCCCGTCCGCGCTCGATTCCCAGCGCACCCCCGCCTCGGGCGGCGCCCCGGCGCGGCGCGAGCGCACTTCGACGCGATCGGAGACGATGAAGGCCGAATAGAAGCCGACGCCGAACTGGCCGATGAGCTGCGACGCCTTCTGCTCGTCCCCCGGAAGGGTGCGGAAGAACTCGGCGGTTCCCGAGCGGGCGATGGTGCCGAGATTGGCGACCGCCTCCTCGCGGCTCATGCCGATGCCGTTATCGGTGATGGTCACGGTGCCGGCCGCGGGGTCGGCGTCGATGCGGATGCCGAGCTCCGTGTCGCCGGCGAGCAGCGCGCTGTCTGCGATCGCGAGGAAACGCAACCGGTCGCAGGCATCGGAGGCATTGGAGATCAGCTCGCGGAGGAAGATCTCCCGGTGGCTATAGAGGGAGTGGATCATGAGCTTCAGCAGCTCGCGAACCTCCGCCTGGAAGCCGTGGGTCTGCCGGGCCGTCCCCGCACCCGCGCCTGAGTCGTTGCCGCCGGCGCGATTGGCGCCCGCCTGAGGGTTTTCTGTGGCCTGCATGCTCGCCGTCCGCCGCCGTCGAAAATGCGGCGGTTCCGTCGGGCGATCTTGGGAGTCAGCGGGAGATTTTCAAGCTCGGGGTGCGGCGCGCAAACGCGGCGGGCCCCGTCCGTGGGTCCGCAAGGGGCTCAGGCGGCGGGAACGGTGCGGGCTTCAGGCCGAGAGGCGCAGCAGCTGACGGTACAGGCCGTCGAGGAGGGACACCCCGAGAGCCGAAGCGCCGGCAAGGAGAGGCATGCTGCCTTCGAGGAGCTCCGCGGCGGCGCCGGTCGCCACGTGGCGACAGACGGCGGTCAGATCGTCGAGCTCGTCCCAAAGGTGCAGGAAGACTTCCATCGTTGACGGACTCTACGGGGCCGCGGCGCGCGCTGACGTGCGCGCCCTCACAATCGGACGTCGGCTTGCGGCTGCCTGCGGCCGTGCGTAGGCTTGGATGAGACGCGTGTCATTTCGACATGACAGAAGCCAGCCACCATGCAGCGCATCGTCGTCCTGAACCCTAAGGGCGGTTCGGGCAAGACGACCATTGCGACCAACCTGGCGAGCTACTTCGCCACGCGCGGCCATCGGCCGCTTCTCATGGACTTCGATCCTCAGGGCTCCTCGGTTCGCTGGGTGAGGAAGCGCCAGGCGGCGCAGCCGCCGATTCAGGTCATCGCCGCCTTCGAGAAGGACAGCCGCACCACCCGTTCGTTCCAGCTGCGGGTGCCGGACAGCGCGACGCACGTGATCGTGGACACCCCGGCGGCGGTCGAGCCGCGCCAGCTCCCGGACATGACGCGCGACGCTCACAAGATCCTGGTCCCGGTGCTGCCCTCGGACATCGACATCCATACCTGCTCGCGCTGCATCGGCGATCTGCTGCTGGTCGCCAAGATCCGCCGTGAGGAGAACCGCATCGGCGTCATCGCCAACCGCGTGCGGCGCAACACCCTCATGTACCAGTCGCTGATCCGCTTCCTGCATACGCTCGGCATCCCGATCGTCGCCATCATCCGCGACTCGCAGAACTACGTGCGCGCCGCCGAGGCCGGTATCGGCGTGCACGAGATGAAGAGCTACGTCGCGCAGCAGGACCTCGAGCAATGGGGGCCGTTGGTGAGCTGGCTCACGGGAGCGCCCGACAGCACCTTGAGCCCGCGCGGAGCCCCCCCGGAAGCTGCGCAGGATCCCCCGGAGGCGGCGCCGGCCGATGCGGCTGGCGAAGCGCCGCCGCCGCAGCCCTCGGGAGCTGCGCCCGCGGGAAGCGCGCTCGGCGGGCTCGGGGACGGGCTGGTCGAAGTGGACGGGCCGGGGCACCCGGTGGCCGCGGCGCAGGCGGGCTGAGAGCCGCTCAGCAAAGACTACCGGGCGAGTTACTTCTTCGAGGACTTCGGCGTGGCGGGGGCAGCCTTCAGGCCGCTGTCGCTGCCCTGCCAGGAATCGCGCACCTGGTCCGCCCAGCTCTTGTAGTTCGACCAGGTGTAGAGGTTGCGGGTGATCGCCGCCTGCCGCGCGCGGGCGCGCTGCATGCGATCGAGCCAGGTCGCGTAGGCGTCCGCGCCTCCGGTGGGACTCGGGTCGCTCGCTGCCGCGGGCTCGTTGCCCGCGGGGACGTCGTCCCGGGTCCTGTTCGATGAGCTCATGGAAAGCTCCTGATTACTTGCATCGCAGCGTACGGTCTTCAGCTGCGCGAGCGCAGGACCTGGTTCACATACAAACCGCAGCGCGTCGCCGTGCGGACACGGCTATGACACAGCTCTCGTACCCCGACGGAAAAATGTGCGACCGGCAGAGCGTTATGTAACGGCGGCGCCGCTTCAGGCCACCAGCCGGTACACGGGGCGATAAGCGCTGCCGGGCAGACGCATGCGCTTCTGCGCGACGAAGGCGGCGAGCAGCTCATCGAGCAGCCGCATGACGCCCGGATCGCCGGCGAGCTCGTAGGGGCCGAGCCGCTCGATCGCCTTGATGCCGAAGTCCTTGACGTTGCCGGTGACCACTCCTGAGAAGGCGCGCCGCAGGTTCGCGGCCAGCTGATGCACCGGCTGGTCGCGCCTGAGCTCGAGCGCGCGCATCGACTCGTGAGTGACCTCGAAGGGCCGCTGGAACTCGACCGGCACCTGCAGCAGCCAGTTGAAGTTGTAGGAATCGTTGTGTTTGCGGCGGAATTCGCGCACATCCTGCATGGCGCGCACCATGCGGCGCGCGACTTCCGGCGGGTCATCGACTATGACGGTCAGCCGCTCGAGCGCTTGCGGCCCGAGCGTGCCGCCGATGAAGCGGCAGATCTGCTCGAAATAGGCGGCGCTGTCCTTCGGTCCCGTCAGCACGATCGGAAACGGCTGCTGCCGGTTGGCCGGATCGAGCAGGATGCCGGACAGGTACAGCACTTCCTCGGCGGTACCGGCGCCGCCGGGAAACACCACGATGCCATGCGCCAGGCGCACGAAGGCCTCCAGGCGCTTCTCGATGTCCGGCATGATCGCAAGCTGCGTCACGATCGCATTCGGCGGCTCGGCGGCGATGATCCCCGGCTCGGTGATGCCGATGTAGCGCCCGCCCTCGATGCGCTGCTTGGCGTGCCCGATGGTCGCGCCCTTCATCGGCCCCTTCATGGCGCCCGGACCGCAGCCCGTGCAGACGTCGAGGCCGCGCAGGCCGAGCTCATAACCGACGTCCTTGGTGTACTGGTATTCCTCGCGCGTGATCGAGTGGCCGCCCCAGCACACCACCAGGTTGGGACGCACCTTGTGCTCGAGGATGCGTGCGTTGCGCAACACGTGGAACACCGCATTGGTGATCGAGGCGGAGTCGGCGAGGTCGAAACGGCCGCTCTGCACGATCTCGTTGGAGGTGAACACCACGTCGCGCAGCACCGCGAACAGGTGCTCCTTGACGCCGCGGATCATCTGCCCGTCGACGAACGCGGACGCCGGGGCATTGCGCATCTCGAGCTTCACGCCCCAGGCGTGCCGCACGATGCGGATCTCGAACTCGCGGTAGCGGTCGAAGATCTCCTTGGCGTTGTCCGTGCGGGCCCCCGAGTTGAGCACGGCGAGCGCGCAGCGGCGGAACAGCGGATACAGCCCCGCCTGACCGGCATCCAGCAGCTTGTCGATCTCGGCCTGGGAAAGGCTCTCGAGACTGCCGCGCGGACCGACGCGCGCGTCGACGAATTCTGAGAGGTCGCTGGCCACGACTTGAGGGTGGCGATGGTGCGCGAAACGCTCAGGGATCGATATCGATCGGCACGGAATCGGGCACCAGCATCCAGATCTCCACCATATCCGCATTGGACACGGCGATGCAGCCGTCGGTCCAGTCATTATTGGCGTAATAGTCCGGATCGTGCCTCATGAAGTTCGGCTGCCCGTGGATCATGATCGAGCCGCCGGTGTCCCAGTGCCGCGCACGCGCGCGCTTCACGTCCGTCTCGTTCGGGTACGACACCTTGATCGACAGGAAGTAGTCGCTGCGCGGATTGCGCACGTCGAGACGGTAGCTGCCCTCGGGTGTGCGGAAATCGCCCTCGCGCTCCTTCTGCCCGACCGGGGAGAGCCCGAGCGCGACGCGGTAGGAGCGCACGACGTTACCGCCGTGCATCAGGTACAGCCGCCGCTCGGCCTTCTTCACCACGACGCGATCGACCGCCGGAAGCGCCTCGCTGGCGAGCGCGGCCGGCTCGGCAACGGACAGCGAGTCACCGTGTGCGGCGACGCTGACGCCGGCGAGCACCAGGGCCGCGGCCAAGTCTCTGAAATTCATGACGTTCCGAAGTCCACGAACAAGCTTGTGGCGATTATAGCCAGCGTGACGTACTGCGCCATGTACCTGGATCACAGCCTTCAGCCGCTGCCCCCCACGTCCTCGATTCGCGGTATCACGATCTGTGTCCCGGCCCGCAACTCGCTGAAATCGACGCTCGGGTTGTACTGCAGCAGCAGCCACTCGGGCAGCAGCCGGGCGCGCTTGGTGACCGTCCAGAGCGAGTCCCCGGGGCGCGCGATGTAGATCTCGGTGCCGGAAATGCGGTGCGCGGCGAAGTACGCCGCCTGCAGCTCCTGGTGATACTCGCGCCGGTGCTGCTCGAAGGCATCGTGGGTCGCCTTGTGGAAATCGAGCTTCAGGCGGTGCCCGACCAGCACCGGCTGCTTGCCGCTCATCCGATTCAGGTCGCGCAGGCGCTGCGCGCTCACGCCGAGCCAGTCGGCATAGTGACCGAGAGTCTCGTCGCCGGCGACGCGGATCGAGTCATCGCCGCTCACGCTGTAGTCGGTGGGGTCGACGCTCGGCTGGGCGTCGGCGGCGGGACCGAGCGCGGGACTCAGGGCCTCGGCCTGCGCGGCCGACACCGGCTGCATGCGGCTCGCGGTCACCGTGATGGTGGCGAGCGCCGCGGCGTCCTCGGCGCTCTCGCGCTGTGCCACCACCGGCGACACGGCCCCGAGGTCTGCCGCGCTGCCGGCGGGAGCTCCCGGCGCAGTCGCCGCGGCCGATGCCACCTGCAGCGTGGCGCCTTCCGGCAGGTTGATGCTGCGCCCGACCTTGAGCGCGGCGCTCACCCGCATGCGGTTCATCCGCGCCAGCGTCTCGATCGGCACGCCATAGCGGTCGGCGAGCCTGGCGAGCGTATCGCCCTCCTGCACCTTGTAGCGCTTGGGCTGCGGCTGCCCCGCGTACAGCTCGCGCGGGCTCAGCTGACGGGCCAGCAGCTCGGGCGTCCACTGCTCCGCTTGCGGCGGCAGCCGCAGCCGGTAATCGCGCGGCACGCGCAGCTGACCATCCCACACCGGGCGCAGCAGCGCCGGATTGAGCGCGCGCAACTCACCGGGGTCGACGCTCAGCACGCGCTCGAGCGTCGCCATCGACACGAAACCCGGCACCGCGACCAGGTGGAAGCGCGCTTCGCTCTGCTTCTGCACGGCACCGAAGTATTTCTCCGGGCTGTGATCGATGTCGAGAGCGGCGAGGAAGGACACGTAGAAGTTGCGCGAAGCGAAGCCGAAGGTACGGCTGTTGTAGCGGCGCAGGATCGTGACGATGTCGTCGGTGCCGAGCGACTCCCTGGCGTGCAGCATGCCGGCCGTACCGTGGTTGTAGGCGGTGAGCGCCAGCGGCCAGGTGCCGAGTACGCGGTAGTTGTACGCGAGCAGCTGCGCGGCGGCCTCGGTGGAGCGGAACGGATCGAGCCGGTCGTCGACCGAGGCATCGATGCGCATGTAGCGCCGGCCCGTCGAGCGCATGAACTGCCACAGGCCCGCCGCGCCGACCTTGGAGTAGGCGGCCGGATTGAACGAGGACTCGACGTGCGGCAGCACCGCGAGCTCGGCCGGCAATCCGCGGTTGGCGAGCGTCTCGGCGATGTGCGTCTGCCACGCACCCGCGCGGATCAGGCCGGCGCGGAAACGGTCCGCCTGCCCGAGCTGGAAGCGGATGTCGTCCACCGCCTCGCGCAGCCGCGCCGGGCCCGCCGCACCCCACAGCTCCCGGATGCGCTGATCCTCCTCGGCGAGCGGAGCGTCACCCGCGGCGGCGATGCGCCGCAGCGCTGCAGCGATGCGCTCACGGTGCGAGTCCACCTCGTGCTCGCGCGCGCTCTGCGCCGAGTCGGGTGCGAAATGGAGCGTCTCGTAGACGACCCCGAGGTTGTACTGATCGTGCAAAAAGCCGGCGTTGGTGTCGACCTGGGTGTACACCCGGATCCAGAACTGCACGTCGGGCTCGAGCGCCGCGGGCCGCGGCATCGTCCCCTCCGAGGCGCTGGCCGGTGCGACCCAGAGCGTGCACAGCCAGGCGAAAACGATCGCTCGAGCGCATGCTTGGCGGGGTGTCGGCTTCATTTACACCCTCATGAAGCTCATGTTCTCAAAGAGATTCAACGACGTGCGGCTCAGGGAGGCGCCTCGGTGAAAGACAAGCTCTCTGGAAACTGTCGAATCTCTTGACACTTTCGCTGTCGGGGGACGAAACGCAGGTCGTGCCGGTTCCCGCCGCGGATGGCCGCGACAGGGTATCGGAGCCTATTAGTGTGCGCCGCGTCACATTTGTACGGTGCCCCGGCTGCAACATGTCGCATCCCTTCAGTGCCCGGGATTCCTGGCACGGGTGTTGCTCATATATACCCATCAGCGGCACAGCCGCATGTTTGGGAAGCAAGCGAGCCAGGGCCTTCGGACAAGAAATGCCGGGTCCGGAACCAAAGCAACAAGCCGGGCACCGAGCGCACCGTATAACAACGAGAAGACGCTCCTCCACACAAGCAAGCGACCGACAACCCCGCCTCCAGCGGGGTTTTTTTTCGCCGCCCGATCGTCGGCGAAATATCCGCGACTGACAAGGTGCAGAATCGGGCCGATGCGGCGGCATGGGGCTCGCGTGCGTGTGATGCTGCCGGCTCTGGCGGCCGTCGGAGTGCTCGCGCCCGCGGCAGCCGCGGTCGCCGCGCCCGATTCCTCCACACCGACCTTCAGCGAATATTCCCCGCTCTCGACGAGCGCGGAGATCATGCGCCGGCTCCTGAGCCCGCTCACCGCGCGCGCGGTGCGGCGCTCGCTCGAGAGATCCGGGGAGCACCTGCGCGAACAGTCGATCGATCTGTCCGCGGAGCGCTTCGTG
The DNA here is from genome assembly GCA_035542535.1 of Steroidobacteraceae bacterium. Taxonomy (GTDB): domain Bacteria; phylum Pseudomonadota; class Gammaproteobacteria; order Steroidobacterales; family Steroidobacteraceae; genus 13-2-20CM-66-19. Next base: position 7,141 of record DATKLG010000044.1, on the reverse strand, counting down.
CTGTACGTGCCCCCACAGGAGCCGCCGGGTGGCTATGCGCTGCTGGTGTTCATTCCCCCCTGGGACGAGGCGCAGCTGCCGCACGGCTGGGACACGGTGCTCGATCGCCATGGCGCAATTTTCGTCAGCGCCGCGCATTCGGCGAACACCGCCGACCCCGTCGGACGCCGCGAGCCGCTGGCTCTGCTCGCGGCCTACAACGTGATACGCCGTTACCGTGTGGATCCGCTGCGCGTGTACGTCGGCGGCTTCTCCGGCGGCTCGCACATCGCGCTGCGCCTGGCGCTCGGCTATCCCGACCTGTTCCGCGGGGCGCTGCTCAATGCCGGCAGCGACCCGCTCGACGCCGGGCCGCCGAGCCCGCCGGAGCGAGCGCTGCTCGAGCGCTTCCAGGAGTCGACGCGAATCGTATTCGTCACGGGAGAGCACGACCTGCCGCGCCTGGCGATGGACCGTGCGAGCCTCGAGTCGATGAGCGAATGGTGCGCGTTCGACACCGCCGCCGAGATCACCCCCGGCGCAGGCCACGAGCTGGCAGGCCCTGCGGCGCTCTCCCGGGCGCTGGGCGCGCTCGCCGCTCACGTGCGGCCCGAGCCGGCAAAGCTCAATGCCTGCCGTCGCGTCCTCGATAAGCGTCTGGCGGCGCGCCTCGCACGGATTCGCTCCCTCATCGACGGCGGCCGCAACGGCGAGGCGAGGAAGCTCCTGGAAGAGACCGACCGCCAGTTCGGCGGTCTCGCTGTCCCGGAGAGTCTCGAGCTCGCGGCGGCGCTCGACTGAGACGCTGCCCGCGCCAGCGGCCGGCGGCAAAAAAAGAGGCAGCCACCGCGGCTGCCTCAGGGACCAATTCCTACTCTGTCAGTTCGGTTGGTCTGTCTGCTGAGCCGCTCAACCACACTTGGAGTCGCCGCAATTGAGGCACGTCATGCAGCCGTCCATCATGACGACCGCCGCCGTGCTGCAACGGGCACAGAGCTGCGCCCCTTCGGGAAAATGCCCCTTGGCGAAGGCATCGGTCTGCCTGGCGCGCGCCTCGTACTCGGCGCGCTTCTCGTCGACCAGCTTGCGCTGGTGCACGTCGAGCTCGGTCTTCCTGATGAGCCCGATCGCCTGCAGATGCTTCTCGATGACGTGACCGAGCTCGGCGATGATCGAGGGCATGAACTTGCCGCCCGGCTGCCAGTAGCCGCCGCGCGGGTCGAACACCGCCTTCAGCTCATCGACCAGGAAGGTGACGTCGCCGCCCTTCCTGAAAACCGCGGAGATGATGCGCGTCAGCGCCACGATCCACTGGTAGTGGTCGAGGTTCTTCGAGTTGATGAAGATCTCGAACGGCCGGCGCTGCTCGTACTCGGTGCCTTCATTTAGCAGGATGTCGTTGATGGTCACGTACATCGCGTGATCGGAGATCGGAGTCTTGATCTTGTAGGTCTGCCCGATCAGCATCTCCGGCCGCTCGACCTTCTCGTGCATGCGGATGACCTTGGCGGCGCGCCCGCTCTTGTCGCGCACCTCCTCGGATTCGGCCGGCTGCGGCACGAGCTTCATCTCCGGCGCCCGCTCCTTGTCGCCGCCCTTGGCGGCAGCCTTGTCCTCGGGCTTCTGCACCGCGTACTTGACGATCTTGCGTTCGATCTTGATGGTCATGGCTGTCGTACTCCCGTGTCAGGTCTCAGTACCTGCCGAAGTAGCCCTCCTTGATCGCGTCATACAGGTTCGCCGCCGTGTGGATCTCGCCGTCGTAGTCGATCTCCTCGTCGCCACGTGCCTCGATCACCGTGCCGTCGTCGAGCGTGAACTTGTAGACCGTGTTCTTCAGGTCCTGCTCCTTCACCAGCACGCCCTGGAACGCCTCGGGGTTGAAACGGAAGGTGGTGCAGCCCTTGAGCCCCTGCTCGTGTGCATACAGATAGATGTCCTTGAATCTCTCGTAGGGGAAATCCGTAGGCACGTTCGCCGTCTTAGAAATCGATGAATCGACCCACTTCTGGGCCGCAGCTTGCACTTCAACGTGTTCCTTGGGGGTGATGTCCTCGGAAGCGATGAAGTACTCGGGTAGTCTCTCAGCATCGGTCGTGCCCCCCGGCGCGGCGTTGGGATTGACGAGCTCGCGGTAGGCGAGCAGCTCGAACGAATAGACGTCGATCTTCTCCTTCGACTTCTTGCCTTCGCGAATGACGTTGCGGAAATAGTGGTGCGCAAACGACGGCTCGATGCCGTTGGACGCATTGTTGGCGAGCGACAGCGAGATGGTGCCGGTCGGGGCGATCGACGAGTGATGCGTGAAGCGCGCGCCGGTCTCGGCGAGCTCGTGCACCAGGCGCGGCGCGACCTCCGCCACGCGCTGCATGTAGCGGCTGTATTTGGCGTGCAGCAGCCGTCCGGCGATCTTCGCGCCCGGCCGCCAGCCGTCACGCGCCATCTCCGGACGCTTGCGCAGCATCTCCTTCGTGACCGTGAACTCCTCGTTCATGATCGGCGCCGGTCCCTTCTCGCGGGCGAGCTCGAGCGCCGCCTCCCAGCCGGCGACCGCCATCTCGCGCGACACGTCCTCGGTGAACTGCACCGCCTCGGGCGAGCCGTACTTCAGGCGCAGCAGCGTCATGGTGCTGCCGAGCCCGAGGAAGCCCATGCCGTGGCGGCGCTTGCGCAGGATCTCCTCGCGCTGCTTCTCGAGCGGCAGGCCGTTGACCTCCACCACGTTGTCGAGCGCGCGGGTGAACACCTTCACGACCTCGCGGTACTCGTTCCAGTCGAACTCGGCGAAGTCCGTGAAAGGATGGCGCACGAAGCGCGTCAGGTTGACCGAGCCGAGGAGGCAGGAGCCGTAGGGCGGTAATGGCTGTTCGCCACAGTTCCCTGTCACGAGACCATTGAAGATCAGGTTGTTCCGGTCAGGCTGAGTGGTGTCGAACACCGCCTCCTTGCCGGCGTGCTCAATGCTCGCGATGGCGCTGACAAACGCTTGCTTGCGTGTCGACGGGTGCAGCTCGCGCCACTCGCGATACTTGCTGTTCTTCTCATCGGTGATGAAGCCGATCTCATCCATGAAGCGATTGCGCGACTCCGAGCCGATGATCAGCTCGTAGTCGGCCTTGCATTCATAGAGGCGCCGGCCGCCCTTGCCGTCCGGCAGGACGCGCTCGCTCGCAGCCCGACGCTTGAGAATCCGGCAGAAGATGCCGAAATTCGCCAGCAGCATCTGCACATCCTTGAGCAGTGACGGCAGGCTCGATGCGAGACGGATCGTGCAGTACGCGTTCTTGTCGTCACGCTGTACCGTTCCGTCGGCCTGGAACAATGCACGCAGGTACCCGCGGACGCATGCCTCGTTTCCGCGCCAGATGATCTCCGGCACTTGAGTCTTGGCTTTGGCGGTGAACCCGTAGTGCTCGAGCACTCGCGCCAGGATCACGGAGCGAATCATGACGAGGTTGCGTTCCGGCACCGGAACCGCGCTCACCCGATAGCCGCGCGGCGCCTGTGCCCAGCCGGCGATCAGGGAATTGACGTATGCGACGACCTCGTCAGCGTAACTGCGGTCCTCGCCCCAGAGGTTCACCACGGCGGCGTTTTCGCCTGCACCGCGATTGGTGAAGTGGCCGTCGCCGGTAATCAGCCCGAGCAGCGTGCCGAGCTCCTCGCTCCCGCAGCCGCCGAACTGGCCCTTGCCGGACTGCACCAGCAGCTCATCGCCCGGCTTCAGATCCTTCAGCCTGAGCTTGCCGCGCGTGGTGTAGAACTCATGCCACTCGGTGGCCTTGATCTCATAGCCATCTTTCGTGGTCACGCGATACACATCTGCCGACGGCGAGGTCATGAACGCCGGCACCGCCGGGCGTACCGTTACGCCCTCACCCTCGCCGAGGGCACGCTTGTCGACCGTCGCCTGGATGTCGACGCCGGCCTCGTAGAGATCGCCGATGCGCACCAGCCCATAGCGCGTCGCAAGACGCGTGTCCGCGGTAACGCACGGGTTGGTGGCGCGGATGTTCTCGCACCACCAGTTGTTGTTCATTTCATTTACGCGGTCGATGAGGATGAAGCCGGGCTCGGCGAAGTCGTAGGTGGACGTCATGATCACGTCCCAGACACGCCGCGCCGGCAGAGTCTTGTAGACCTTGCAGGCCACCAGGCCCTCGTCGTTCACGACGTAGCCCTGGTGGACGGACCACTCGCGCCACACGAACTTGCGCGCGTCGCCGAGGTCCGGGCGCTCCGCCTCGAACTCGCGCTGCGTCAGCGGAAAGGCCAGCTTCCATTCGCGATCCTCGCGCACCGCGGCCATGAACTCGTCGGTGATCAGCAGCGACAGGTTGAACTGGCGCAGCCGGCCGTTCTCGCGCTTGGCGCGGATGAACTCCATGACGTCCGGGTGGCCGACGTCGAAGGTGCCCATCTGCGCGCCGCGGCGGCCGCCGGCGGAGGAGACGGTGAAGCACATCTTGTCGAAGATATCCATGAAGGACAGGGGACCCGAGGTATAGGCCCCGGCGCCGGAGACGTAGGCGCCGCGCGGGCGCAGCGTCGAGTGCTCATAGCCGACCCCACAGCCCGCCTTGAGCGTCAGCCCCGCCTCGTGCACCTTCTTCAGGATGTCGTCCATCGAGTCGCGGATCGTCCCGGAGACCGTGCAGTTGATGGTCGAGGTCGCCGGCTTGTGCTCGAGCGCACCGGCATTGGAGGTCACGCGCCCGGCCGGGATCGCGCCGCGATGCAGGGCCCAGAGGAAGCGCTCGTACCAGTGGTCGCGCACGTCCTCGCGCTCGATGTCGGCGAGCGCGCGCGCGACGCGCTTGTAGGTATCGTCCATCGTCCGGTCGATGGGCGTGCCGTCCTTGGCGCTGAGACGGTACTTCTTGTCCCAGATGTCGAGCGACGCCTCCTGGAAAGGAATCGTGTCGACGTCCTTGGTTTCAATCTTGACCACTGTGTTCATTAATCCGCGGCGCTCCGAAGTGTTCTTACGCCTTCTGCAACGGATTACAGGGAATGCCGATGAGTCTCCGGGCTCGACGAGCCCCGCGTGGCTAACCGGTACCTGCTGCCTTCTGGAATGACAGTCAGGTCCCTGAAACCTCCCCCCGACCGCGTGACCCTTGATCGCTTGTGGCGAACACAAGATCTTGTGTCGGGGTCAAGAGCCTAATGACGGTGTCCGGGAGCGTCAAGCTTCGCAATCAGATTTTGTAAGGTCATTTTTATTGTTGATTTTCATAAAGATACGCGATTTTGCGCCGTAGAATCCCCATCGATTTCTCGACGAACGCGCCGCTTTCCCGGCCCCGTCGCAGACCCAATATCTTGTGCCCAAGAGGAGCACAGCTTTTGCACAGGCTGCCCACAACCCGAGCACCGCGCCGGCTGCGCCGGCCGCGCCGGAGCCCCCGCCTGAGGGCCGGCCGCGACGCCCAGGCCCGCCAGCTCGCTCACGTTCCTGGTATGGGGGCGGCGGGGAGTGAGCGCAACGGTCCGCGCGCGGTGTGCCGCGGGCACTTGAAACCGTCGCGCGCGCACACACATCGGTGTGCAACAGCGCCGCGGGCGCGAACGGTTTCAACTTACCTTCAGAGGAGATTTCAATCATGGCGATTCTGCGATACGAGCCCTGGGCGCTCGTGAGCCGCCTTCACCAGCAGCTCGATCGCGCCCTGAGCCAGAACGCTGACGCGTTCGAGTCGAACGTCAGCTGGATCCCGCAGGTGGACGTGCGCGAGGAAGCCGACCGCTTCGTCGTGACCGCGGACCTGCCGGGCGTTGAGGGCAAGGACATCGAAGTCACGTCCGAGAAGGGCGTGCTGACGGTGCGCGGCGAGCGCCGCACGGAGAACAAGAGCGAGCACGACGGCTACACCCGCATCGAGCGGGCGAGCGGCTCGTTCCTGCGTCGCTTCACGCTGCCGGAGTCCGCCGATGCCGAGGCCATCAAGGCCAGCCACGTGAATGGCGTGCTGGAGCTGTCCATTCCGAAGCGCCCGCAGGCGCAGCCGCGCCGCATCTCCGTCGAAGCGGCCTGAGGGACGATGGGCTGAAGGATCCGCCGGCAGCGCCCGCGCGCTGCCGGCGCTCCGTTTTTGCCGTACCGCCCGGGGCCGGGCCCTGGGCTAAAATCGAGCGGGCATGAAGCGTACCGCAGCACTCCTCGGTCTCATGCTCGCCCTCGGTGCGGGCCCGCTGCCGGCCGCGCTGCCGCCGATCGTCGGCGACAGCCCGCTGCCGACGCTCGCCCCGATGATCAAGAAGGTGTCGCCCGCGGTGGTCAACATCGCCACGCGCGGCACCATCCGCGAGCGCGGCCAGCAGAACCCGCTGCTCGATGACCCCTTTTTCCGCCGCTTCTTCGACGTGCCCCCCGACACCGGCCCGCGCGAGCGCCCGTTCCAGAGCGCAGGCTCGGGTGTCATCTTCGACGCCAAGACCGGCTACGTCCTCACCAACGCGCACGTGGTTGAGAACGCCACCGAGATCACGGTGACGCTGCAGGACGGGCGCGACCTCAAGGCCGAGATCGTCGGCAGCGACGCCCCCTCCGACATCGCCGTCCTCAAGCTCAAGCCGGTGCCCGAGGGCCTGGCGCAGATCGCCCTCGGCGACTCGGCGCGCATGGAGGTGGGCGACTTCGTGGTCGCGATCGGCAACCCCTTCGGGCTGCAGCACACGGTCACCTCCGGCATCGTGAGCGGCCTGTCGCGCTCGGGGATCAACCCGGACGGCTACGAGGACTTCATCCAGACCGACGCCTCGATCAACCCGGGCAACTCGGGCGGCCCGCTGCTCGACCTGGACGGTCGCGTGGTGGGCATCAACACCGCCATCGTCTCGAGCGGGCAGGGCATCGGCTTCGCCATCCCGATCAACATGGCGCGCGACATCATGACCCAGCTGATCGCCCGCGGCCGCGTGGTGCGCGGCTGGCTCGGCGTGGTCATCCAGGACCTGACGCCGGAGCTGGCCGCCGGCTTCGGGGTCCGAGAAGACGCCGGGGTGCTGGTGGCCGAGGTGATGAAGGACGGCCCCGCCGACGGCGCCGGGCTCCGGCCGGGCGACGTGATCACCGGCTTCGGCGGGAGCGCCATCAAGGACGTGACCGATCTGCAGAAGCGCGTGGCCGCGGTGGAGCCGGGCCGCCCCACCCCGATCA
>DATKLG010000043.1:0-12936 GCA_035542535.1 Steroidobacteraceae bacterium | reverse complement strand
TTCTCAGGGTCGTAGGGCGACTCGCGCAGCACCGTCGCCTGCTTGCGCTCACCGAGGATCTGGATGCCGAGCCGCGTGCCGGGCTCGGAGTGCTCAGTCCGCACGTAGCCGATCGCGAGACTCTTCTTCAGGCAATGGCCGTAGTAGCCGGAGGTTGCCCGGCCCACCATGCGGCCGCCCGAATCGAACAAGGGCTCGTTCCCGAGAGGATCGGCGTCGCTGACACCATGCACCTCGAGCGTGACGAAACGGTTCGGCACGCCCGCCTCGAGCTGTTTCTCGAGTGCCTCGCGGCCGATGAAAGGTCCCTTACCCATGCGCACGAAGCGATCGAGGCTCGCCTCGAAGGGCGTGTAGTCGGGAGTGAGATCGCTGCCCCACATGCGGTAGGACTTCTCCATGCGCAGCGACTCCATGGCGCGCATGCCAACCATGCCGATGCCGTACGGCTTACCCGCCTCGAAGAGCGCATCGAACAGCGCATGCGCGTACTCGACGGGGAAGTGCAGCTCCCACCCCAGCGCGCCGACGAAGTTGACGCGCAGCGCATACACATCGACCGCGAGGCCCGCCTCGATCACCTGCGCGGTCAGCCAGGGGAATGAGGCGTTGTCGAGCGGCGTGTCGGTGAGCTGTGCGAGCACCTCGCGCGACTTCGGCCCTGCGAGCACGAAAGTGCCGCGCGTGTTGGTGATGTTGCGCAGTCCCACCGAGCCGTCCGCCGGCAGGGCCTTGACCAGATAGTCGCTGTCGTAGCGCTCCGCGGCGCCGGCGCTCACCACATAGAAATGCTGCGCGGCGATCCTGGTGATGGTGAACTCGGAGCGGATGCCGCCGCGGCGCGTGAGCGCGTGCGAGAGCGCCATGCGGCCGACCTTGGCTGGCACCTTGTTGGCGACCAGGCCGTCGAGCCAGGCCTCGGCACCGGGACCTGTGACCTCGTGCTTGGTGAAGGGCGTGAGATCGATGACGCCGACGCGCTCGCGCATGAGGCGCGCCTCGTTGCCGACATGCTCGAAGTAGTTGCTGCGGCGGAAGCTCCAGCGGTCGCGGCGCTCGATGCCCGGCGGCGCGAACCAGTTGGCGCGCTCCCAGCCGTAGCGCTGTCCCCAGACCGCGCCGCGCGCCTTCAGCTTGTCGTAGACCGGACTGGTCTTGGCGGGACGGGCGTCGGGGCGCTCCTCGTCGGGGTAGTGGATCGTGAAGACGTTGCGGTAGGTCTCCTCGTTCTTCTGAACGACGTAGCGCTTGGCCGTGTAGGCGCCGAAGCGGCGCGGATCGACGGCCAGCATGTCGATGCCGGGCTCGCCCTCGACGATCCACTCGGCGAGCTGCCAGCCGGCGCCGCCCGCGGCGGTGACGCCGAAGCTGTGGCCCTCGTTGAGCCAGACGTTCGGCAGGCCCCACGCCGGGCCAATGAGGGGACTGCCGTCGGGGGTATAGGAGATCGGTCCGTTGACGATGTCCTTGATGCCGCAGTTCTCGAGCGCCGGCACACGGCGCGTGGCCGCCTCGACGTGCGGCACCAGGCGGTCGAGATCGCCGGGGAACAGGCTCCGTCCGAACCACTCGGGGACTCCGTCGGCGAAGCGCGCCGGGGCGCCCTTCTCGTAGGGACCCAGGATCCAGCCCATGCGCTCCTCGCGCAGGTAGTACGACTGGTCGGACTCGCGCAGCACCGCGAGCTCGCGCCCGCCGCCCTTGCGGTAGGCGAGAAGCTCCGGCGACTCGTCGTAGACGATGTACTGATGCTCGACCGGGATCGCCGGCACGTTGAGGCCGAGCATCCTACCGGTCTGACGCGCGTAGTTGCCGGTCGCGAGCACGATGTGCTGCGCCACGATGTCGCCCTGCGCGGTGCGCACCCTCCATTCGCCGGAGGGCGTGCGCTCGAACGCGGTCGCTTCGGTATGCTCGTAGATCTCGGCGCCCGCATTGCGCGCGCCCTTGCGCAGCGCCATCGTCAGGTCGGCCGGTGCGATGTGCCCGTCGTGCGGGTGGTAGAGCGCGCCGACGATCGCGGGCGTGTCGGCGCTGCCGCCGAGGTCGATGAGCGGCCACAGCTCCTTGACGCGCGCGGGCGTGATCACCTCGAAGGGCACACCGATGGTGTTGGCGGTGCCGCAGTACTTCTGGTACTCGTCCATGCGGTCGCGCTGGGTCGCGAGGCGCAGGTTCCCCGTCACGTGGAAGCTCACGTCCTGGCCGGTCTCGGCTGGCAGCTGCTTGTAGAGATCCACGGAGTACTTGTGCAGCTGGCCGACCGTGTAGCTCATGTTGAAGAGCGGCAGCAGGCCCGCGGCGTGCCAGGTCGACCCGGCGGTGAGCTCGGAGCGCTCGATCAGCGCAATGTCGGTCCAGCCCTTCTTCGCGAGGTGATAGAGCGTACTGACCCCGACCACGCCGCCGCCGATGACGAGGACCCGAACGTGCGTCTTCACGGGATGATTCTCCGGCGCCGCTGACCGCCTGCGGCGCAGTGTAGCCACCGATGAGGTGGCTGGCGCTCCAATTGCGACAATGCCTTGCCCGATTGAGTCGCTGCCGGCCTCAGGGGACCCCGTGCGCTGCTTCGCGGAGGAAGCTGGTCACATAAGCGGCGAACGAGCGCCAGACCTCGATCCGAAATACCTCGGGCGCGGTGCGCCACAGGACGATCTCGGCCTTGGCCAGCATGGTGCGTGTGCACATCCCGACCGGAAACGCGCTCGCCTCGAGATCGAGCGGACACCCCGCGGCGAGCAGCGTCGGCGCATCGCGCCCACTCACCTCGAGGGCGATCTGGCGATGACCGACATCTACCAGCGAGTGCGGGAGCTGCGCGAGCGCCGCGGCGAGCGCCGCGGCGGTCTCCTCCGCCATCCGCTCCGCCGCTATCAGCAGCCATTCGTCGGGTCCGAGCCAGAGCGCCGCGGACTCGCCCGCGATGGACGCCCGGCAGGCCGCCTCGGGCAACGCGAGCTTCAGGCCCGATTCCGCGGCGACCCGCACCCGCGCGTCGCCGCGCAGGATCCAGCGGGCGGCCGGCGGCAGCGGGCGCACGGCGGGGCTCGTGGCGAGCAGCGGCGAGCGGCGCAGCGCGCGGAGCTCAGGCATGGAGGCGTTTTCCTTCGGGGTCGTAGAACACCGTCGTGCTGACCTGAACGGGCACCGCGCCCGCGGGGCTGAGTACGTAGAGCGTTTGCCCGAGGCGTGCCCGCCCGCCGGAAACGAGTCCGAGCGCGATCGAGCGTCCCAGCACCGCGCTGTAGTACGCGGAGGTCACGTGCCCGAGCGGTCGCATCGGCGGCGCCGCCTCGCGCTCCGCAACGATCTGTGCTCCTTCGTCGAGCACCGCCTCGGGGTCGGTGGTGAGGAGCCCCACGAGCTGGCGTCGGTCCGGCGTGCTCATGGCGGGCCGCTGCAGTGAGCGCAGGCCGACGAAGTCGGGCTTGCCCTTGCCGATCGTCCAGCCGAGCCCCACGTCGTCGGGCGTCACGGTGCCGTCGGTGTCCTGTCCAACGATGATGTAGCCCTTCTCGGCACGCAGTACGTGCATGGCCTCGGTGCCATAGGGCGTCATGCCGTGCGCCCGGCCAGCCTCCCAGATGGCCTCCCACACTGCGGGGCCAAAATCGGCCGGCACATTCACCTCGAAGCCGAGCTCGCCGGTGAAGCTGACACGGAAGAGGCGCATCGGCGCACCAAGGATGTAACCCTGCACGACGCTCATGTGCGGCAGGGCCTGCGGCGAGAGATCGATGTCGGTGAGGCCGGCGAGCACCGCGCGCGCCGCCGGACCCTGCACCGCGATCACCGCCCACTGCTCCGTGGTCGAGGTCAGCCAGACGTTGAGATCGGTCCACTCGGTCTGCAGGTAATCCTCCATGAGCGCGAGCACGCGCGGCGCGCCGCCGGTCGTGGTGGTCACGTGGAAGCGGTCGGCGGCGACCCGCGCCACCACGCCGTCGTCGTAGACGTAGCCGTCATCGCGCAGCAGCACGCCGTAGCGCGCACGGCCGACGGCGAGCCGCTCCCAGGAGTTGACGTACATGCGGTTCATGAATGCCACGGCATCGCTCCCTACCACCTCGATCTTGCCGAGGGTCGAGGCGTCGAAGATGCCGCAGCCGCCGCGGACCGCGCGGCACTCGCGCGCCACCGCCGCATGCAGGTCCTCGCCGCCGCGCGGGAAGAAGCGGGCGCGCTTCCATAATCCTACGTCCTCGAACACGGCTCCCTGGGCGGCTGCCCAGCCGTGCATCGGGGTGGTGCGCACCGGATCAAAGAGCTCGCCGCGGGCGACACCGGCGAAGCTGCCGAAAGAGACCGGCGTGTACGGCATGCGGAAAGTCGTCATCCCCACCTCGGGGACGCTCCGGCCGAGAGCGCGCGACACGATGCCGAGCGCGTTGATGTTGGAGGTCTTGCCCTGGTCGGTCGCCATGCCGGTGGTGGTGTAGCGCTTGACGTGCTCGATGGAGCGGAAGCCCTCGCGCATCGCCAGCGCCAGGTCCTTGGCCGTGACGTCGTTCTGCCAGTCGACGAAGGCCCTCGAGCGTGCGCGCTGCGGCTGCGGCAGGGCGCCGACGAACCCAGCCGCGGGTTCTGTGCTGGTAGCAGCCGCGGCGACCCGGCGCGCCGCGGGTGCGCCGGCGTGTACGCCGCGGCGGCCCGGCGCGAGCGCGGCGCGGGCGGCCGCGCCGCCCGCGGCGGCGCCGTCGGCGAATGCTGCGTCGAGCCCGAACACCCCGCGACAGGCACCGGCGCTCACCGTGCGCTCCGCCGGCTCGCCCGGCAGGAACGCCTGCAGCCCCTCGTCCCAGAGCAGCTTGCCGCGCGACTGCGAGTGCAGATGCACGCTCGGCGTGAAGCCGCCGGACATCAGCAGCAGGTCGCAGGGCTGAGTCTCGGTGGCGCTCACGCGGCCCGCCTCGATGCGTCCGAGCTCGACGCTCGCGACACGCCGGCGTCCGCTGGTGCCGAGGACCGTGACCCCGGGCAGCACCGGCACGCCTGCCTCGAGCGCGCGCTGCGCCCAGGGGCCGGCGTGTGGTCGTACGTCGGCGATGGCGGCGACCGTCACTCCGGCGTGCTCGAGGTCGAGCGCCGCGCGGTAGGCCTCGTCGCAGGCCGTAACTACGACCACGCGCGTGCCGGGCACGACGCCGTAGCGATGGAGGTAGGTGCGTGCCGCGCCGGCCAGCATGATCCCCGGACGGTCGTTACCTGGAAATACCAGCGGCCGCTCGATGGCGCCGGCGGCGAGCACGACTTCCCGCGCGCGCACCTGCCAGAGCCGCTCGCGTGGCGCATCCGGGTGCGGCGCGGCGCGATGGTCGGTTAGACGCTCGCACAGTCCCACCAGGTTGTGCGGGAAGTAGCCGAAGGCCGTCGTGCGCGTGAGAAGCGTGACGCGCGGGTGGCGCGCGAGCGCGCCCACCGTTTCGCTGAGCCACAGCGAGGCCGGTCGGCCCTCGAGCGTGGGCTCATCGCCCGCCCGGTCGGAGAGCAGCGAGCCGCCGGGCTCGCTTTGCTCATCGCACAACACCACGCGCGCGCCGCCGGCGGCAGCGGCGTGCGCTGCGGCGAGGCCCGCGGGCCCGGCGCCGACGACGAGCACGTCGCAGTGCGCGAAGCGTCCGGCGTAGCGATCCGGATCCGGGCGTGACGGCGCCCGCCCGAGTCCTGCCGCCGCGCGGATACGCGGCTCGTAGAGCCACTGCCAGGCGCTGCGCGGCCACATGAAGGTCTTGTAGTAAAAGCCCGCCGGGATGAACGGGGCGAGCAGGTCGTTGACGGCGCCCAGGTCGAAGCCGAGCGTGGGCCAGCGATTCTGGCTGAACGCCTCGAGCCCCTCGTAGAGCTCGAGCTGCGTAGCACGCAGATTCGGCGTGCACCGTGCCTCGTCGCGGCGCACGGTGACGAGCGCGCTCGGCTCCTCGGCGCCGGCGGCCAGGACGCCCCGCGGACGGTGGTACTTGAAGGAACGGCCGAGCAGATGCACCCCGTTGGCGAGCAGTGCGGAGGCGAGCGTGTCGCCGGCGCAGCCACGGAACCTTCGGCCGTCGAAGCTGAAGTTGACGACGCGGCTGCGCTCGATGCGCCCGCCGAACGGGGTGCGCAGCTCCGCGGTCATGAGCGCCGTGCCCTCACGGCTGGCCGCCGGGCGGTTGCGGGGCGGGCTCGCCCGCGCGGTAAGTGGCGAGGAAGCGGTCGGTGGTCGTGTCTCGCAGCGCGTTGAAGAAGCGGCCGCAGCCGTGGGTGTGGCGCCAGCGCTCGGCATGCACCCCGCGGGTATTGGCGCGCAGATAGAGGAACTCGACCCATTCCTCAGGGCTCGCCTGTGCCGGCCGTGCCGGGCGGGCGACGTGCGCCTGTCCGCCGTAGACGAACTCCGGCTCGGGACGCTCGCCGCAGTAGGGGCATTCGATGAGGAGCATGGCGGCGCCTCAGTGCGCGACCGCGGCCGCCGCGGCCTCGTCGATCAGAGTGCCGTCGCGGAAGCGCTCGAGCGTGAACGGCGCGTTGAGAGGGTGCGGTTCGTCATGGGCGATGGTCCAGGCGAAAAGGTGCCCGGAGCCGGGCGTCGCCTTGAACCCGCCCGTTCCCCAGCCGCAGTTGACGTACAGCCCCGGCACGGGGGTCTTGCCGATGATGGGCGAGCGGTCCGGCGAGACGTCGACGATGCCGCCCCAGTTGCGCAGCATGCGCAGCCGGCGGAACGTCGGGAACAGCTCGCAGATCGCCTCGAGCGCATGGCTCGGGATGTGCAACCCGCCGCGCTGGGTGTAAGAGGTATATGCGTCGGTGCCCGCGCCGATCACCAGCTCGCCCTTGTCCGACTGGCTGATGTAGGCGTGGATGGTGTTGGACATGACGACGCAGGGAAATATCGGCTTCACCGGCTCCGACACCAGCGCCTGCAGCGGGTAGCTCTCGAGCGGCAGTGCGACGCCGGCCATCCTCAGGATGACGCTGCTGTGGCCGGCGGCCACGACTCCGACGCGCGGCGTATGGATGCGTCCGCGCGTGGTATCGACGGCTTCCACCGCACCACCGGGCGCGAGGCGGATGCCGGTGACCTCGCAGTTCTCGATGATATCGACGCCGAGCGCGTCCGCGCCGCGCGCGTAGCCCCAGGCCACCGCGTCGTGCCGCGCCGTTCCGCCACGCCGCTGCAGCGCCGCGCCGACCACCGGATAGCGGATGTCGCCATTGTTCAGCGGCGGACAAAAGGCACGCGCCTCCTCGGGCGTGAGCCACTCGTTGTCGACGCCCGCGGCGTGGTTGGCGTGGATGTGGCGCCGCGCCACCTGCGCATCGTGCACGCTGTGGACCAGCATCAGCACACCGCGCTGCGAGAACATCATGTTGTAGTTGAGCTCCTGCGAGAGGCCCTCCCACAGCTTGAGCGCATGGTCGTAGATCGCCGCGCTCTCGGGGAACAGGTAGTTGGAGCGTATGACGGTCGTGTTGCGGCCGGTGTTGCCACCGCCGATCCAGCCTTTTTCCAGCACCGCGATGTTGGTGAGGCCGTGCTCGCGCGCGAGGTAGTACGCGGTGCCGAGCCCGTGGCCGCCACCGCCGACGATGACCGCATCGTAAGTGCTCTTTGGCTCGGGACTGCGCCACTGTCTCTGCCAGCCGCGCTGGCCGCTCAGGCCCATCCTCAGGAGCGACAGCGCGGAGAAGGGTGTCATGTGGGGGTGCGCAGCGGGCTGGTCGCGGGGTGGCGGATCATGCGCCGCGCGGGCGAGGCGCGGCGAGCACCCGCGCGCCAGCCGACTTGAACGCCTGCGACATGGGCGACGTGTCGAGTCAGCAGCCGGCTCGGGTCGAGCCGGCCCCTCGGGTTCGCGAGTGGGACTCGAGCGTGCCGATGTGATGACGGCCCTTGAGGGCGTACCACCCGAGACCCGCGCCGAGAATCACGGCGATGTAGACGAACGCGCCCCAGGTGTTGTACCAGGGCGTGCCGTAGACCGACTCGCGCGGCCAGGCCAGGTTGAGTGCCATTCCCGCACCCCACAGTACGGCGAGGATGTTCACGGCCATCCCCCAGCGGCCCATGGTGAAGTAGCCGCCTGCCGCAAGGTCGGCGGGCGGCCATTGGCCCTTCAGGCGCTTCAGGAGCAGCGGGCCGGTCACCATCAGGTAGGCGAGATAAATCATGATGACTGCGATCGAGGTCAGCACCGTGAAGATCTTCGGCTGTCCGATGTTGAGCACCAGGATCAGCTCGGCGATCACACCGATCACGACGGCGGGGACGATGGGCGTGCGCGTCTCGGCATTCACCCGCGCGAGCCTCTCGCCGAAAGGCAGCGCGTTGTCGCGCGCCATCGCAAAGCTCAGGCGGATAGCCGCGGTATGCACGGCGAGCGAGCACACCGTCACCGCGACCACTATGCACACGAGGAAGATCTTACCGAGCGGACCCCACATCACCTGCTCGACGATGTATTGCAGGCCGCCGTCGCCGCTGCCGATCCTCGGGTCATGCAGATCGGGCGCGGCCATGATCGCGAATACCAGGATCGCGCCGCCGATGACGAAGGACGCGAGTATCGCCCGCAGAATGGCCTTAGGCGCGGTGCGCCGGGGCTCGTGCGTCTCCTCGCCGAGCGAGCTCGCGGTATCGAAGCCGTACATGACGTATCCGGAGGCGAGCGACGCCACGAGGAACGCGCTCAGATAGCCCCAACTCGTGCCGCCGCCGTAGCCGCCGGTGGAGAAGAAGACCTCGGGACTCCGGCGGATGTTGAGTGCGAGAAACAGGGCGATGAGGCAGGCGGCAATCAGCTCGACGAATACGCCCGCGCTGTTGATCATCGCCATCAGCCGCACGCCGAGCGCGTTGACGACGGTGGTGAATACGATCAGCACGGTGCCGAGAATCACCGCGTTGGTGGCGAAATCGTAGGCACCCGTGCCGTCGCCGACGATCTGAAAGCCGCGCCATAGCCGCGGCAGGTTGAGCTGCAGCGCCAGCACCACGGCCGACAGCGTGACGATCGAAGCGGTGAGCATCAACCAACCCGACGACCAACCGACGATGCGGCTGCCGAGGAGTTTCGACCAGTTGTAGACCGATCCGGCGATCGGATATTTGGCAGAGAGCTCCATGAAGCACAGCGCCACCGCCAGCTGACCGATCAGCACCAGCGGCCAGGACCACAGGTATGCGGGACCTGCGGTGCCGAAGCCAAAGTAGAACAGCTGGAAAGTGCCCGTGAGTATGGAGATGTAGCTGACGCCGGCCGCAAAGCTGCCGAAGGCCCCGATGCTGCGAGCGAGCGATTCCCGGTAGCCGAAGTGCTCGAGGCCGCTGTCGTGGTGTGCGGCAGGCCTGCTCTCATCCACGCCGTTCCCCTCTCTCAGATCGGCACGCACTTGACGTGCGCGGGCGGCCGACTTCATCATGCTCTTGTTGGCTTGAATAGCCGTTTAATCGATCGTGTGTCAAGTAGCATAAACCCGGCAAGTTACTGAGCCGACACGGGGTGTCTCCCGGGGAAGACCGTCGCACCAGGGCGCTCTCCGCTCCCAGAGTCGGGTCCGACGCAGTCCAGCATTGAACAGGCAGTCAATGTCCGTGAGAGACTCCCGGCGCGCCGCCACCGCGGTGCCGCGGGATGAGCTGGAAGAGGCCCGGCGCGCCCAGCTCATCGAGGTGACGATCGACAGTCTCGCCGACGTCGGCTACGTCGGCACGACGCTCGCGCAGATCGCCAGCCGCGCCGATGTGTCTGCGGGGCTCGTCGCTCACTATTTCGGCGACAAGGACGGCCTCCTCGAGGCCACCTTCCGCTCGCTCGCTCGTGTGGTCGCGGTGCGCATGCGTGAGCGATTCGCGCTCGCGGATACTCCCCGCGCACGCGTGCAGGCGGTCATAGATGCCAATCTCGGGCCGGAGAATTTCGACCGGCGCACCGGCAACGCCTGGCTCGCTTTCTGGGGTCAGGTGCTGCACTTCGAGGGACTGAGGAGAGTGCAGACGGCGTACCAGCGCCGCATGCTCTCGAATCTGCGCAGCGACCTGCGTTGCATGATTGCGGGCGAGGACGCGCGCACCCTTGCCGCCATGATCGCCGCCATGATCGACGGGGTGTGGTTGCGCGCCGCGCTGTCGCAATGGCAGGAAGCCGACAGCGGCAGCGCGCGCTCACTCCTCACCGCTTTCGTGGACGGGCGCCTGCGTGACCTCGGGCAGCAGCGCGCGCCGGCGGCCGCTGAGCTCGCGGGCGGGGCGCCGGGCGACCGCGGCACTTTCAGACTGGCCGGCACGCTCAGCGTGGTGAACCCGGCGACCGGCGAGCAGCTCGCCGAGCTCGCGGTGGATGGGGCCGCGCAGATCGACGCCGCGGTGGACAGGGCGCTCGCGGCACAGAAGCGCTGGGCGGCGCTCACCGGAGCGGAGCGCGGGCGCGTGCTGCACCGCGCCGCGCAGCTGCTGCGTGCCCACAACGCCGAGCTCGCCGCGCTCGAGACGCGCAATACCGGCAAGCCCATCCAGGAGACCGAGGCGGTCGATGTCCTCTCGGGCGCCGATTGCCTCGAGTACTACGCGGGGCTTGCCGCCGGACTCGCCGGCGAGCACCTCGATCTGGGACCGAAGGCCTTCGGCTACACGCGGCGCGAGCCCCTTGGCGTGGTCGCGGGAATCGGCGCGTGGAACTACCCGTTGCAGATCGCCTGCTGGAAGAGCGCGCCGGCGCTCGCCTGCGGCAACGCCATGATCTTCAAGCCCGCCGAGCTCACGCCGCTCACGGCGTTGCGTCTCGCCGAGATCTTCGCGGCCGCGGGGCTCCCGGAGGGGCTCTTCCAGGTCGTCCAGGGACGCGCCGAGACCGGGCGGCTGCTCACCCGCCACCGCGCCATCCGCAAGATCTCGCTCACCGGAGAAGTGAGTACCGGCAGGGCGGTCATGGCCGACGCGGCTGCGACGCTCAAGCAGGTGACGCTCGAGCTCGGGGGCAAGTCGCCGCTCATCGTGTTCGAGGACGCGAAGATCGACAACGCGGTGGCCGGTGCGCTGCTCGGCAATTTCTACTCCGCGGGCGAGGTGTGCTCGAACGGCACGCGTGTCTTCGTCCACCGCAGCATCCGCGCGGCGTTCGTCGAGCGGCTGCGCGCGCGGGCTGCCGCGCTGCGCGTCGGCGATCCGCTCGACCCGCGCACCCAGGTGGGTGCGCTCATCTCGGCGGAGCACATGGAGAAGGTACTCGGGTTCATCGCGCGCGGCCGGGCGCAGGGCGCGCGGCTGGTGACCGGCGGCGTGCGCGTGACCAGCGGCGAGCTCGCGCGTGGCGCATTCGTCGCGCCGACGGTGTTCGAGCACTGCCACGACGATATGGACATCGTGCGCCGTGAGATCTTCGGCCCGGTCATGTCGGTGCTGGAGTTCGCCGAGGAGGACGAGGTGATCGCGCGCGCCAACGCCACTGAGTTCGGGCTCGCGGCCGGCGTGTTCACCAACGATCTGACGCGCGCCCATCGCGTGATCGCGCAGCTGCAGGCCGGCACCTGCTGGATCAATCACTACAACGTGACCCCGATCGAGCTGCCGTTCGGCGGCGTGAAGATGTCCGGGCTCGGGCGCGAGAACGGCCGGGCCGCCATCGAGCACTACACGCAGCTGAAGAGCGTCTACGTCGCCATGGCCGACGTCGAGTCACCCTACTGACGGGCGGCGCGGTGGAGCAGGAAACCGTCGACTACGCGATCGTCGGCGCGGGCTCGGCGGGCTGCGTGCTCGCCGACCGTCTTACCGAGGACGGGCGTGACCAGGTCCTGCTGCTCGAGTACGGCGGCTCGGACCGCTCCATCTGGATCCAGATGCCGAGCGCACTCTCGATTCCGATGAATATGCCGAAGTACGACTGGGGCTACTACACCGAGAGCGAGCCGCAGTTGAACGGCCGCCGGCTGCACACGCCCCGCGGCAAGGTGCTGGGCGGCTCCTCCTCGATCAACGGGATGGTTTACGTACGCGGCAACCCACTCGACTTCGAGCGCTGGGAGAGCGAGGGCGCCTCGGGTTGGGGCTATCGCGACGTGCTGCCGTACTTCAGGCGTGCCGAGCGCCGTGCCGGAGGGGGCGATGAGTACCGCGGGACGGAGGGCCCGCTCGCGACCCGCCGCGGCCTGCTCGACAATCCGTTGCACGAAGCCTGGCTCGAGGCCGGGCGGCAGGCGGGCTACCCCTTCACCCCCGACGTGAACGGCTTCCAGCAGGAGGGTTTCGGCTACTTCGAGATGACGGTGGGAGAGGGCAGGCGCTGCAGCGCCGCGAACGCCTACCTGCGCCCGGCGATGGAGCGGACCAACCTGCGTGTGCGCACGCATGCGCTCGCGACCAGCATTCTGTTCGAGGGACGGCGCGCGGTGGGCGTCTGCTACAGCGTCGGGGAGGCGCGGCACGAAGTGCGGGTACGGCGCGAGGTGATCGTGTGCGCCGGCCCGGTGAATTCGCCGCAGCTGCTGAAGCTCTCCGGAATCGGGCCGCGCGCCGAGCTCGCAGCGCTCGGCATCGGCGTCGTCCACGAGCTGCCCGGCGTGGGCGAGAACCTGCAGGACCACCTCGAGTTCTACTTTCAGATGGCCTGCCGTGAGCCGATCACGCTCTATTCGCAGCTGAGTCCCTGGCGCAAGGCGCTCATCGGACTGCGCTGGCTGCTGCGGCACGACGGGCTCGGGATCTCCAATCACTTCGAGAGCGGCGGCTTCATCCGCAGCCGTGCGGGGGTGCGCTACCCCGACATCCAGTTTCATTTCCTGCCCATGGCGGTGAGCTACGACGGCTCCTCGCTCGCGCACGAGCACGGCTTCCAGGCGCACGTCGGGCCGATGCGCTCACAGAGCAGAGGCTGGGTGCGGCTCGCGTCCGCCGACGCCCGCGACAAGCCGCGGGTCTTCTTCAACTACATGTCGCAGCCCGAGGACTGGCTGGAG
>DATKLG010000042.1:0-49595 GCA_035542535.1 Steroidobacteraceae bacterium | reverse complement strand
TATTTTCCGCGCACCAATCCTTTCGGAAAGTCTGAGCGTTTGTATTCCCGCCGCATCTCCTTCCCGTTTGATCGTTTACCCTTCTTCATACAGCTTCCGTTCCGACCGCATTGCACGCCTGGCGCTGAAGATGCGAATAGTGTCTCCCTGTTCGGTTCGCGGCGGCCTTTCGTGGATCCCAGTCGAAGCGCATGTCGTGCCCGCGTGCTTATCTGGCAAACAAGCGCAGCAGCGCGTAATAGCCGACCAGCATCAATCCCAGCCCCACCGACGCACCAAGCATCAGGGCGAAGGGAAAGTGCGGCACGCCGTAAAGCCTGAAGAACAACGCCGTGAGAACCCCAAGCAGCGCGAGCGCCCCCAGCATGAAGCGGACGACGGGCTCGAGGATCACGAGGAACGTGAACACCGGTAGACGGACCGCGTACCAAAGAAGCCGGAGCGTACCTCGGAGAAGACCGCCAGCAATCGTCAGCCGACTCTCAGCGAGGACTCTTGAGCTCCACTGGTTCATCGCGTCGGACTCTGCCCTTACGGCCAGACCGGGCGCAGATCTCGCGCGCTGCGCGCCCGCTCGCGCAAGGCATCCAGATAGTCCGCCCACGCCTGCATCATCTTGCGACGCTCCGGCAACCGTTGCGCCTTGTTGTAAGCCGCGCGAACCTTGTTGCGCTCCGAGTGCGCCAGCTGCAGTTCGATGACATCCGGCGAGAACCCCTGCTCGTTGAGGAGGGTGCTCGCCATACTGCGAAATCCGTGACCCGTCTGCTCGTTGCTCGCGTACCCGAGCCGCCGCAGCGCCGTATTGATGGTGTTATTCGACATCGGACGATTGAGTGTGAGGAGAGACGGAAATACGTAGCGACCACGCCTGGCGAGCGGCTCGAGCTCGCGAAGAATTGCGACGGCCTGGCGCGCGAGCGGCACGATATGCTGCTCGCACATCTTCATGCGGTTCGCGGGAATCCGCCATTCGCCATTGGCAAGATCGAACTCGGACCATTCCGCAGCCCGCAACTCTCCGGGTCGGACAAAGACCAGCGGTGCGAGCCTGAGCGCCATCGCCGTAACGGGCTGTCCGTCGTAGCTGTCGATCGCCAGCAAGAGCTCCCCGACGCGCGCCGGGTCCGTGAGCGAGGCGAAGTTCCGTGACTTTACCGGCGCCAGCGCGTCCTTGAGGTCGGCCGCCACATCATGGGGCGCGCGGCCCGTAGCCACTGCATAGCGAAGCACCCTGCCTGCCAGAGCACGAACGCGGTGCGCGGTCTCGTGCCTCCCCCGGGCCTCTATGCGGCGCAGCGCCGCGAGCAGCTCTTGCGCACTGATCACCCCCACCGGGCGATTGCCAATGTACGGGTACAGAAAGCTCTTGAGCCGCGTGCCGAGAATCGAGAGGGTCTCCGCCGAGAGCGCCTGGCTTTGGAGCTGCAGCCATTCGGTCGCGACTGCTTCAAATGTCTCCGCCCGAGCGCCCCGCTCCGCTTTGCGTCTGGCGCTGGGATCGATGCCGTCCGCGATCAGCTTGCGGGCGTCGTCGCGCTTCTCTCGCGCGCGCTTGAGAGTGACGTCGGGATACGCCCCCAGGGAGATGAGTTTTTCCCGCCCGTGCATGCGATAGCGCAAGCGCCACAGGCGACCGCCCGGGGGCGTGACGAGCATGAAGAGTCCGCGCTCGTCGAACAGCTTATACGGCCGGTCAGACGCTCTCGCAGCGCGAATTCGGGTCTCGGTGAGGAAGGCCACAGGAGTGGGGTACTGGAAATGTTAGGTCGACCATACCCCTACCTTTTACCCTCGTCAAAGCTAGGCTGCCCCTGGACGCGCCTGAACACGAATAGACAGTTTCAAGCCTTAAATCAGATACTTATTGGACACAGAATGATTCGGCGATACACGGCAGGACAGGATTCTGGAGGCTAGGGTCGGAATCGAACCGGCGTAGACGGCTTTGCAGGCCGCTGCATGACCACTCTGCCACCTAGCCTCACGGTGAGCTCGTGTCGTTCTCCTTCGGCCTTGGCCGACCAGCGAGGGATCGGAGGAGTGGAGCGGGCTAACGGGTTCGAACCGTCGACCTGTACCTTGGCAAGGTACCGCTCTACCAACTGAGCTAAGCCCGCTTCCGAATCAGAACGGCGAATTCTATGTACACCCCCTGGGAAGTCAAGGCGAGCGGGGTCGTGCGCCCGGTAAAAGGCCCGCCCGTGACCAGGGATATTTCTCTGTGTGAATACATTAACTTACGTGCGCATCTTAGCGCCTTAGATCAGGCCACGCCGCGCGCAGGTACAGGATCATCGAGAGGAGCGTCGCCGCGGCAGCGATCACGGTCAGCACCACCCCAAGCGGATAGGTGGGAAGCCCGAAGAGCGGCACGCGATAGAGCATCAGCGACAGCCCGACGATCTGCAGGATGGTCTTGTACTTGCCGAGCTGCGAGACCGCCACCTTGCGCCGCGCGCCGATCTCGGCCATCCACTCGCGCAGGGCCGAGATCGTGATCTCGCGGCCGATGATGATCGCGGCGGTGAGGACGATGAACCAGCGCGGATCCCTGCTGACCAGCAGGACGAGGGCCACGGCGACAATGAGCTTGTCGGCGACCGGATCGAGGAAGGCACCGAGGCGCGAGGTCTGCTGCAGCCGGCGCGCGAAGTAGCCATCGAGCGAGTCGGTGATACCGGCGGCCGCGAACAACAGCCCTGCCGCCGGATCCGACCAGGGATACGGCATATAAAAGAGAAGCACGATGAGCGGAATGGCCGCGATGCGCAGCCACGTCAGCGTATTGGGTACGTTCCAGGCCATCGGTCTCGAGGCTTCCATCAGGAGCCCGGGTGGAGGTGATCATAAAGACTTCGGGCGAGCGTCGCGCCGATTCCGGCCACTTGCGTGAGGTCCGCGACGCCGGCTCGCATCACGCCCTGCAGTCCGCCGAAGTGCTTGAGCAGTGCCCGGCGCTTGGCGGGACCTAAGCCAGGGACCACCTCGAGGACCGACTCGTTGTAGCGCCGGGCGCGTTTGCGGCGGTGGCCGGTGATGGCGAAGCGATGCGCCTCATCGCGGATTCTCTGGATGAAGCGCAACGCGGGAGAATGCGGTTCGAGAATCACGGCCGCCGGCGAGCCATAGACGAACAGCCGTTCCTGTCCGGGGCGGCGGTCCGGCCCCTTGGCGACGCCCACCAGCGCGAGGTCTGCGAACCCGAGCTCGGCCAGCACCCCATGAACCTCGGCGATCTGCCCGGCGCCCCCATCGATCAGCAACAGATCCGGGGCCGGCACCTCGCCCGAGCGCACGTGTTTGTAGCGTCGCTCGAGCGCCTGCCGCAACGCCCCGTAGTCATCGCCTGGCGTCACCCCGGTGATGTTGAAGCGGCGGTACTCCTTCTTGAGCGGACCCTCGGGACCGAACACCACGCAGGAGGCGACCGTGCCCTCCCCGCCCGTATGGCTGATGTCGAAGCACTCGAGCCGCGCCGGCGGTTCCGGAAGATCGAGCGTCCGCGTCAGCTCGGCGAGCATCTCCTCGACACCGGCGCGCTGTGCGTGCCGCATGCGCAGCGCCTGGACTGCGTTGTCGCGGGTCAGCTCGACCCACCGGGCGGCGAGCCCGCGCGCCGGATGGCGCACCTCGATCTTCTGCCCGGTGCGGGCGGTGAGCGCCTCGGCGAGCGCCGCCGCATCCGGAAGAGCCTGGCCGAGCAGCACTTCCGGCGGCGGCTCGGCGTCCGCGTAGTACTGCATGACGAAGGAAGCGAGCGCCTCATCCGGCTCGGCCAGTGCCGCCCGCGGGAAGTAGCTGGTCGTGCCGAGATTGCGTCCGCCGCGTACCAGCATGACGCTCACGCAGTACTCGCCCGCCTCGCCGATGATGACCAGCACGTCCGCGTCGCGCTCGGCGCCGGCCGTCACGACCTGCTGCGCCTGGATGCGCTTCAGGGCCGCGAGCTGATCGCGCACCTGGGCCGCGCGCTCGAACTCGAGCCGCGCGCCCGCCTCCTCCATGCGAGTGGCGAGCTCGGCGTTGACCTCGTCGCTGCGGCCTTCGAGCACCTTGACCGCCGCCTCGATGTCCTGCGCGTAAGCCGCGGCCGTGATGAGCCCGACGCAGGGCGCCGAGCAGCGGCCGATCTGATGCTGCAGGCACGGGCGGGTGCGGTTGGCGAAGAAGCTGTCGCGGCAGTTGCGGATGCGGAACAGCTTCTGCAGTTGATTGAGGGTATCGCGCACCGCGCCCGCGCTCGGGAACGGGCCGAAGTAGCGGCCGGGCAGCGTGCGCGGGCCGCGGTAGAACAACAGGCGCGGGAACTCGTGGCGCGAGTCGAGATGAATGTAGGGAAAGCTCTTGTCGTCGCGCAGCACCACGTTGAAGCGCGGCCTGTGCTCCTTGATGAGGTTGTACTCGAGCAGCAGCGCCTCGGTCTCGGAGTTGGTGACCGTGACCTCGATGGCGGTGATCTGCTGCACCAGCGCCTGGACCTTGGGATCGACGTTGCGGGCGGCGAAGTAAGTGGCGACGCGGTCCCGGAGGCTGCGTGCCTTGCCGACGTACAGCAGCTCGTGGCCGCCCCCGAACATGCGATAGACGCCGGGGCGTCGCGGGAGCGCAGCGATGTATTCCTTGGGATCGAACACGGTCAGCCTGGGTCCGGGTGCCCGAGGCCCGCGCGCTTGCACGCCCGGGCCATCACTTCGCGGAACATCTCCGGCGTCAGCCGCCGGGTCTGGGTGTTGTAGCGGCTGCAATGATACGAGTCGATGAGCCATCTTGCCTCGTCGAGCGCGTGCTCGCGCCCATGGGCGAACGGGAAATCCGCGCGCCTGAGCCCCTGCGCCATCAGCAGGGCGTCGTGCGCGATGCGCCCGAGCGCCAGGTAGACGCGCACCGCGCGCAGGCCCGCCAGCTCCTCTCGCAGGTAGGCGTTGCAACAACGGACCTCCTCGGGCAGCGGCTTGTTGCCCGGCGGCGCGCACTTGACGGAGTTCACGATGCGCGCGCCGAGGAGCCTCAGCCCATCGTCGGCGGCGGCAGACTCGGGCGCGGTCGCGAGCCCCTGCTCGTACAGTGTCCGGTAGAGGAGGATCCCGGCGTGGTCGCCCGTGAAGGGACGTCCCGTGCGGTTGGCGCCGTGCAGACCGGGGGCTAGGCCTACGATGACGAGCCGCGGGGCGCTCGCCCCGAAGGAAGGCACCGGCCGGGCCCAGTAGCCCGCATGACGCTCGCGTGTCGCCTCGAGGTAGCGCGCGAGGCGCGGACAGCGCGTGCAGCCGGGGTCGTAGGCGGCGCTGCGCCGCACGTCACGCCTGCGGGAGGTCATCCATGTGGCGGATGACCGCACCCGCAAAGCCCGAGGTGCTCATGAGCGTGGCGCCGGGGATGAGCCGCTGCAGATCCTCCTCGACGTTCTTGCGCGCCGCGAGCTCGCGCTTGCCCGCCTTGATCGCCTCGCGCAACCGCGCCAGGTCGTAGGTCAGCTCCTTGTGCGCGATGGTGTTGGTCACGCCCTTGATGATGAGATCGGCGGCCTCGCGCCAGCCGAGGTAGCGCAGCATCATCTCTGCCGACAGGATCAGCGAGCCTGGATTGACGCGGTCCTTGCCGGCGAAGCCCGGCGCCGTGCCGTGCGTCGCCTCGAACACCGCGAGTCCGTCGCCGATATTGCCTCCGGGCGCGATGCCGATCCCGCCCACCTGGGCGGCGAGCGCATCCGAGACGTAGTCGCCGTTGAGATTGAGCGTCGCGATGACGTCGTATTCCTCCGGCCGCAGCAGCACCTGCTGCAGGAAATTGTCCGCGATCACGTCCTTCACGACGATGTCGGTGCCGCTCAGCGGGTTCGGAAAGGACAACCACGGTCCCGCGCCGATCGGGCGCGCGCCGAACTCCTCCCGGGCGAGCTGGTATCCCCAGTTGCGGAACGCCCCCTCGGTGAACTTCATGATGTTGCCCTTGTGCACCAGCGTCACCGACACGCGGTCGTTCTCGATCGCATAGCGGATCGCCTTGCGAATGAGGCGCTGGCTGCCCTCCTTGGATACCGGCTTGATGCCGATGCCGGAGCTCGAAGGAAACCGGATGGCATGAACCCCGAGCTCGCGCTGCAGGAAGGCGATGAGCCTGTGCACCTCGTCGGAGCCCGCCGGCCATTCGATGCCGGTGTAGATGTCCTCGGTGTTCTCGCGGAACACCACCATGTCGGTGAGGCTGGCGTCCTGCATCGGGCTCGAGACGCCGGGAAAGTAGCGGATCGGCCGCACGCAAGCGTAGAGATCGAGCGTCTGACGCATGGCGACGTTCAGCGAGCGCATGCCACCGCCCACGGGTGTGCCGAGGGGTCCCTTGATGGAGACCACGAACTCTCGCAGCGCCTCCAGGGTCTCATCGGGAAGCCACTGCCCGTAGAGCGCGTTGGCCTTCTCGCCCGAGTAGAGCTCCATCCAGCAGATGCGGCGGCGGCCGCGGTACGCCTTCTCGACCGCGGCATCCACCACGCGGCGCATGGCCGGCGTCACATCGACGCCGATGCCGTCCCCCTCGATGAAGGGAATGATGGGGTTCTCGGGCACGATGAGCGAAAAGTCGGGGTTGACGCCGATGCGGCGCCCCGCATCCGGGACGACGATGTGCTCGTAGCGCATGGGACCTGCGGGGCGCGGCGCAGGGCGCGCCTCAGACGCGCTTTTCTGCGCGGCGGCTCTGGCTGCGCTCGGCGATCAGCATCGCGAGCTCGAGCGCCTGCTCGTGATTCAGGCGCGGATCCACGCTCGAGCGGTAGGCCCTGGCCAGGTCCTGGTCGGTGAGCCCGCGCGCGCCTCCGGTGCACTCGGTCACGTCCTCGCCCGTCAGCTCGATGTGCACGCCGCCCAGATAGGACTTGAGGTCCGCATGGATGCGGAACGCGAGCTCGAGCTCCTTGAGGATGTTCTCGAAGCGGCGCGTCTTGAGCCCGCCGGTGGTCGTCTCGGTGTTGCCATGCATGGGGTCGCACACCCACAGCACCGTCTGACCGGTCTGCCGGACCGCCTCGATGGCCTTCGGCAGCGCGGTCTCGACCTCCTTCGCCCCGAAGCGGTGGATGAGCGTGAGCCGCCCGGGCTGGTTCTGCGGATTGAGGGTCGTCACCAGGCCCTGCAGCCACGCCGCATCCATGGCCGAGCCCACCTTGACGGCAATCGGGTTGGAGATCCCGCGGAAGTACTCGACGTGCGCGCCATCGAGCGCCGCGGTGCGCATCCCGATCCAGGGCAGATGCGTCGACAGGTTGTACCAGCGGTTCTGGCGCGGGATGAAGCGCGTCTGCGCCTGCTCATAGTGCAGGTGCAGCCCCTCGTGGCTCGCATAAAAATCCACCAGGGTCGCCTCGTGCACCTGGCGGCCGCTGATGCCCTCGAAGAAATCGAGCGCATCGCCGATCGCGCGCACGATGCGCTGGTAGGCGTCTTTGAGCGGTGCCTGGTGCACGAACCCCAGATCCCAGTACTCCGGGTGATGCAGGTCGGCAAACCCGCCTTCGACCAGCGCGCGCACGAAGTTCAGCGTGAGCGCCGCGCGCTCGTAGCCGCGCAGCAGCAGCATCGGATCGGCGGCGCGCGCCGCCGCCGTGAACTCCGGCCGGTTGACGAGATCGCCGCGATAGCTCGGCAGCGTCAGCCCGCCGCGGGTCTCGGTGTCCGCCGAGCGTGGCTTGGCGTACTGGCCCGCCATGCGCCCGACGCGGATGATGGGCTTCTTCAGCCCGTGCAGCAGCACCAGGCTCATCTGCAGCAGGATCTTGAGCTTCTTCGCGATCGTGTCCGATTCGCAGTCGGCGAAGGTCTCGGCGCAATCCCCGCCCTGCAGCAGGAACGCCTCGCCTCGCTGCGCCGCAGCGAGCCGCGCGCGCAGCGCCTCGACCTCCCAGGACACGACGATCGGGGGCAACCGGGACAGCTCGGCCACGGTCCGCTCGAGCGCCTGCGGGTCGCTGTAGACCGGCTGCTGCTGGGCGAGTCGCGTCTGCCAGCTCGCGCTGTGCCAGGTGGTGGTCTCGGGAGAGCGCATACGAATCGATCCTAGCATCCTCAAGTGGCTGGCGTTGCGGGCTCATCGAAGGCAGAATGCGCGCCTTTTCGAGGGTCCCCTATGCGACGCGTATTGATGCTGGGCGCCGGCAAGATCGGCGCCCTGATCTCCGGATTACTAGCAGAATCCGGTAGTTACAAGGTTCAGCTGGCCGACATGGACGGTGCCGCGGCCGAGGCCGTGGCGCGTGCGCACGGGGGTCTCGAGCTCGCGGCCTGTGCGCTCGATGCGAGCCAGCCGGAGCTTCTCGAGCGGCATCTCGCGGCCCACCCGGCCGACGCCGTCGTCTCCGGCCTGCCGTACTACTGCAATCGCGCGGTCGCCGAAGTGGCGCGGCGCGCCGGCACTCATTATTTCGACCTCACGGAGGACGTGGAAGTGACGCGTGCGGTACGCGCCATCGCGGCGGGAGCCTCGCAGGCATTCGTGCCCCAATGCGGGCTGGCGCCGGGCTTCATCAGCATCGCCGCGGCCGAGCTGATCACGCACTTCGATGAGCTGCGCTCGGTGAAGCTGCGCGTCGGCGCCCTGCCCCAGCACCCCAACAACGTGCTCAAGTATTCCCTCACCTGGTCCACCGAGGGTCTCATCAACGAGTACGGCAATCCCTGCCAGGCGATCAGCGACGGCCGTATGGCGGAGGTTGCGCCGCTCGAGGGGCTCGAGGAGATCGAGATCGACGGCATGCGCTATGAGGCCTTCAACACCTCGGGCGGGCTCGGCTCGCTCGCCGATACCTACGGCGCGCGCTGCGAGACCATGAACTACAAGACCATGCGCTACCCCGGGCACTGCGAGCAGATGCGCCTCCTCATGAACGACCTGAAGCTCAATCAGGATCGCGGCACCTTGAAGCGCATCCTCGAGAACGCGGTGCCGCAGACGCTGCAGGATGTCGTGATCGTCTACGCCGCGGTGACCGGCAGGCAGGACGGACAGTTGCGCGAAGAGAACTACGTCAACAAGATCTATCCGCAGATGATCGCCGGACGGCTCTGGTCGGCCATCCAGGTGTCGACCGCCGCCGGCATCACCGCCGTGGTCGATCTGGTGCTGGCGCACCCGGGCCGCTATCACGGATTCATCGCCCAGGAGCAGTTCCGCCTCACCGACATCGTCGCCAACCGTTTCGGCCGCTATTACGCGCCCGGCGGCACCAAGCACCTCTCCGGTGAGGTGGTGGTGGCCGGCAAGACCGGCCACCAGCGTCATCGCCAGGTGGCACTGCGATGAGCGCCGTGGACGTCAACGCGCTGCTGGCGCGCCTCGGGCTGGCGGCCGTCAACCCGGGCACCTGGTCCGGCCAGCACGGCTGGTCGACGAGCACCGAGGCCCCGCTCCTCAACGTCAGGAGTCCCGCGAGCGGCGCGCTGATCGCGCAGGTACGCCCGGCCAGCGCCGCCGATTACGAGAGTGTCATCGCGAGCGCGAGTGCGGCAGCGAGCGCCTGGCGCGAGGTCCCCGCGCCGAAGCGCGGCGAGGCGGTGCGGCTCCTCGGCGAGGAGCTGCGTCGGCACAAGGCCGACCTCGGCACGCTGGTCTCGCTCGAGAACGGCAAGATCCTCGCCGAAGGCCTCGGCGAAGTGCAGGAGATGATCGACATCGCCGACTTCGCCGTCGGGCAGTCACGCATGCTGTACGGCCTGTCGATGCACTCCGAGCGCCCACAGCATCGCATGAGCGAGCAATGGCATCCGCTCGGCATCGTCGGCATCATCTCGGCGTTCAACTTCCCGGTGGCCGTGTGGGCCTGGAACGCGCTGCTCGGCGTCATCTGCGGCAACGCCTGTGTGTGGAAACCCTCGCACAAGACCCCGCTCACTGCGCTCGCCGTGCAGCACATCTGCAACGGCGTGATGAAGTCCGCGGGTCTGCCGGCGGTCTTTCAGATCTTCATCGACGGCGGCACCGGCCTCGCCACCCGCTTCGTGGAGGATCGGCGCGTCGCCCTCATCTCCTTTACCGGCTCGACCGAAGTGGGCCGGACGGTGGGCGAGCGGGTCGCCAGGCGTCTCGGCAAGAGCCTGCTCGAGCTCGGCGGCAACAACGCCGTCATCGTCGACGAGAGTGCGAACCTCGACCTGGCCGTGCCCTCGATCGTCTTCGGCGCGGTTGGCACCGCCGGGCAGCGCTGCACCTCCACGCGCCGGGTGCTGGTCCACGTGGCCGTCGCCGCGGAGCTGGAGCAGCGCCTCATCCACGCCTACCAGCAGGTCCGTATCGGCGATCCGCTCGAGCCCGGGACGCTGATGGGGCCGTTGATCGACGCCAAGGCGGTCGAGGCCTACCTGGCGGCGGTCGCGGCCGCGCAGGCGGCCGGTGGTGAGCTGCTCTACGGCGGCAGGGCCCTGAATCAGCCGGGGAACTTCGTCGAGCCCGCCATCGTGCGCGCCCGCAACGACTGGCCGATCGTGCAGACCGAGACCTTCGCCCCGCTGCTCTATCTCATTCCCGTGAAATCGCTCGCCGAGGCCATCGCGGCGCAGAACGCCTCGGCCCACGGGCTCTCCTCGTCGATCTTCACCGACCGCCTGCAGAGCGCTGAGGCGTTCCTGTCGGCCTCGGGCAGCGATTGCGGCATCGCCAACGTGAATCTCGGCACCTCCGGCGCCGAGATCGGCGGTGCGTTCGGCGGTGAGAAAGACACCGGTGGCGGTCGCGAGTCGGGTTCGGATGCCTGGAAGGCCTACATGCGCCGCCAGACCAACACCGTCAACTGGAGCCGCCAGTTGCCGCTCGCGCAGGGGATCGAGTTCAAGGTGGCGCCCTAACGCCCCGGCAGCCGCAGCGTCAGGCGCGCGCCGCCGAGCGGCGACTCGTCCACCTCGAGCGCGCCACCGTAGAGGTCGACGGTCTCGCGCACCATGGCGAGGCCGAGCCCGTGGCCCGGGACGGTCTCGTCGGCGCGCACCCCGCGCTGCAGCACCCGCGGGCGATCCTGCGCAGCTATCCCGGGGCCATCGTCCTCGACCGTGACGACGAGCCGCTGCCGTGCGGCCGCGCCCTCCTCGCTACGCGCACCGAGACGCACACGGCTGCGGCACCACTTGCAGGCGTTGTCGAGCAGGTTGCCGAGAATCTCCGTCAGGTCGCCGCGGTCGCCCACGAACAGACTCCCGGGCGCCACGTCGAGCTCGAGCGAGAGGTCCTTGTGCGCGTAGACGCGCAGCAGCGCGGCACGCAGCTCCGAGGCAACGGGTGCCAGATCGACCGGCGCCTGTCCGACGAGCGCCCCGCCGGAAGTCGCGGCGCGCTTCATCTGGTGTTCGATGATGCCGCTCATCCGGTCGATCTGCGCGGCGATGGTGCCGCGCTGCGCGTCCCCCGGCAGAGTCGCCCGGATCACGGCGAGCGGGGTCTTGAGGCTGTGCGCGAGATTGCCGAGCGTGTCGCGGTAGCGCGCCAGGCGCCGGCGCTCTCCGGCCAGCAGCGCGTTCAGGTTCACCGCGACGCCGTGAAGCTCGCGCGGGTAGCCATCCCCGATCGTATCGCTGCGCCCCTCCTCCACTTCGTGGATCTCGCGTTCCATGCGCCGCACCGGCCGCAGCACCCAGCGCAGCAGCGCCGCCAGCACCGCGAGCAGCAGCACGGTCATCCCGATGAACCAACCGCTCAGCTGTTGGCGGAAGCGCGACAGCTGCTCCTCGTAGGGCGTCAGGCTCAACGCGACGCTGAAGGTGAATCCTTTGGGCTCCTCGGGATCGTCCGCGAACTGGATCGAGCGGCTCTCGATGGCAACGCGGTGCTCGCGCCCGAAGGTGGCGAAAGTCACACGCCGGCCGCCGCGGTCGAGCAGCGGCCCGAAGTCGCTCGCGAGGCCGGCCGTCGACGGTGAGCGCCACAGGTGATGCAGCGAGTGAATCTGTGCATAGAGCCCCGAGCGCGGAGTGGCGAGGCGCGGATCGAGAGTCTGCGGCGCCGGCGCATAGCCCCCGTCCGGCTGCGGCTCGGCCGAGGCGATGAGCGCCACCATCTGCCGGTCGAGCAGCTCCTCGAGCGAGCGCTCGGAGAGCGCGCGGAAGCCCGAGTCGAGTACCCAGATCATCGCGCCGGAGAACAGCGCCAGCGGCACCGCGACCGAGACCAGCAACCGCCGGCTGAGCGAATGCACGGGCGTAGCGCGCCGTTAGGACGCGGGATCGCGCGGCAGTGCGAAGCGGTAGCCGCGGCCGCGCAGCGTCTCGATCGGTCGCAGCTCGTCCTCGGGGTCGAGCTTGCGGCGCAGCCGCCCCACGAGCACCTCGATCACGTTGCTGTCGCGCTCGAAATCCTGGTCGTACAGCCGCTCGGTGAGCTCGCTCTTGGAGATCACGTCCCCGGCGCGCAGCATCAGGTGCTCGAGAATGCGGTACTCGAACGTCGTGAGCTCGACCGGGGCCGCCTTGACGCGCACCGTCTGAGCGCGCGTGTCGAGCTCGACCGGACCGCAGCGGAGCAAGGGACTCGCCCAGCCGCCCGAGCGGCGCAGCAGCGCCTGAACGCGCGCCAGCACCTCCTCGAAGTGAAAGGGCTTGGCGACGTAGTCGTCCGCGCCGGCCTGCAGGCCTTCGACCTTGTCCTGCCAGTTGTCGCGCGCCGTGAGGATCAGGATCGGGTAAACCTTGCGCGAGGCGCGCAGGCGGCGGATCACCTCGAGTCCGGGGAGCCCCGGGAGCCCGAGATCGATGATGGCGACATCCAGCGGATACTCGCTTCCGGCGAACAGTCCCTCGTTGCCATCCGCCGCCACGTCCACCGTGAAGCCCGCCGCAGTGAGGCGCGTCTTCAGCGTCTCGCGCAGCGCCGCCTCGTCCTCCACCACCAGTACACGCATCCAGTCCCCCCGTGGGCTCGCCTCACAGCACGGCGCCGCTCGCTGCATCCACGCGCACGGTCCATACCCGGCCCGCCTCATCGAGGAGGCGCAGCACGTACAGGGTGCGGTCGTTACCCTGTTGCGTCTCGGCTTTCACGACCCGCGCATGGAAGCGCTGCTCGGCAATCCTCACCGCCTCGTCGAGGCTCACCGCTGAGCTCGCGCCGGCAGCCGGCGCAGGGGGCGGAGCGGCGCTCAAGAGGCTCGCGCCGGCCGGGCCGCAACCCAGCAGCACGCTCAATGCAATTAATCGTCGCGCGCTCATGGCAGCGATCAAGCCTAACGCATGCCCTGCCTCCATCGCACGCTGCGCCCGCCGTGCGCCTCTTCAGCCGCCGTTCAGCTTCGCCTCCCGCCACAGCTCGTCCCACTCCGCCGCGGACAGTCGCTCGAGCGGGCGGCCCCGCTCGGCGGCAGCGCGCTCCATTGCGCGGAAGCGCCGCTCGAACTTCGCGTTGGCCGAGCGCAAGGCCGCCTCCGCATCGACCTCCAGATGCCGCCCCAGATTGGCGACGGCAAACAGCAGGTCGCCGAGCTCCTCGGCGATCGTGTCGTCGGCGGGCCGCTCCGCGTCCCGCGCGCCGTGCGCACCCGCGGTGACCGCGGCGTCCAGCTCGCCGAGCTCCTCCGCCACCTTGGCGCGCACCCCGGCGGCGTCCGGCCAGTCGAAGCCCACGCGGGCGGCGCGCCGCCCGAGCTTCGCGGCCCGCACCAGCGCCGGCAGCGCCCGCGGCACTCCCGCGAGCGTCGCCCGCTCCTCGGCGCCCACGGCGGCCTGCTCGCGCTCGCGTGCCTTCTGCGCCTCCCACTCACGCGGCAGCTGCCGCGCCTCGATGGCGGCTCCGGCGAACACGTGCGGATGGCGGCGCACGAGCTTGCCGTGAATCGATTCGGCGACGGCTGCCAGATCGAACCAGCCGCGCTCCTCGGCCATGCGGGCGTGAAACACCACCTGAAACAGCAGATCCCCGAGCTCGTCTCGCAGCCGCTCCCGGTCGTCGCGCTCGATCGCATCGGCGACCTCGTAGGCTTCCTCGATCGTGTAGGGAGCAATGCTGGCGAAGGTCTGCTCGCGGTCCCACGGACAGCCGCGCGCGGGATCGCGCAAGCGGGCCATGAGCGCGACGAGCGCCTCGAGTGCGCGCTGTGGATCGCTCATCCGGTGCGCTCGTAGGGCAGCGGACCGACGCACAGGCGATAGAGCGTCAGCAATATCCCGGCGGTCGCGCCCCAGATGGTGCGCCCTTCGAAGGGGATGTCCCAGAACTCGACCTCCGCGCCGCTGCGGAGCAGGCGGCGGCGCTCGCGCTGCCAGTTGGCCGGATCGAAGATGTAATCGAGCGGCACCTCGAACGCGCCCTGCACCTCCTTGTGATCCGGAGCCAGCGTGAAGCCGGCGCGCACGAAGCCCACCACCGGCGTGATGCGAAAGCCGGTGATGACGATGTGGTCCGAAAGGTAGCCGGCTACCGACACCAGCGCCTCGTCGAGGCCGATCTCCTCGCGCGTCTCGCGCAAGGCCGCGGCGGCCGGGCTCGGGTCGCTCGCCTCGATGTGTCCGCCGGGGAAGCTCACCTGGCCGGCGTGAGTGCGCAGCCCCGCCGAGCGC
The DNA here is from genome assembly GCA_035542535.1 of Steroidobacteraceae bacterium. Lineage (GTDB taxonomy): Bacteria > Pseudomonadota > Gammaproteobacteria > Steroidobacterales > Steroidobacteraceae > 13-2-20CM-66-19. The sequence continues at coordinate 35,067 of DATKLG010000042.1, read as the reverse complement.
TCCGTGAGCAGTACCGTGGTGCGTTCGCGCTCGATGAGCGGAATCAAGACCGCGGCGGGCGTCGGAGCGGCGGGCAGCGCGCGCCGGTAGGTCTCGCTGTCGGCCGCGGACATTCCCGGGAGTATCCAGTCCGCAGCGTCGTGGCGCGGAGCGGTGCCGGCCAGAGCGCTGCGGATGATGGACGCCCAGTCGCGTTCGCTGGCGCTCCTTGGGCCCCGTTCAGCCACCGCCGCTCGTGCCGCCCTTGATGCCGCCGCGGGTGAGCTCGGCGGGATCGAGGAGCTTCGCCAGATCGGAGGCCGGGAGACCGGTCATCTCGCGGGCTACGTCCCGGATCGGCCGTCCCTGCGCGTAGGCTGCCTTGGCGATCGCCGCGCCCTTCTCGTAGCCGATCACCGGGTTCAGGGCCGTCACCAGGATCGGATTGCGATCGAGCGCCTCGGCGATGCGCGCCTCATTCACCTTGAAGCCCGCGATCGCCCGGTCGGCGAGCAGGCGCGACACGTTGGCGAGCAGCGCGATGCTCTCGAGCAGGTTGCGGGCGATCACCGGCAGCATGACGTTCAGCTGGAAGTTGCCGGACTGCCCCGCGACGGTGATGGCGGCGTCGTTGCCGATCACCTGCGCTGCGACCATGGTGGTGGCCTCCGGAATCACCGGGTTCACCTTGCCCGGCATGATGCTGCTGCCCGCCTGCAGGGCCGGAAGCGAGATCTCCCCGAGCCCCGCGAGCGGCCCGCTGTTCATGAGGCGCAGATCGTTGGCTATCTTCATCAGGCTGACGGCGATCACCTTGAGCTGGCCGGACAGCTCCACCGCCGTGTCCTGGGACGACAGCGCCTCGAAGTAGTTGGCTGCCGGCACGAACGCGATGCCGGTGATCGCCGCGAGCTCCTCGCAGAAGCGGCGGCCGAAGTCCGCATGCGCATTGATCCCGGTGCCGACGGCCGTGCCTCCCTGTGCGAGCGCGAGCAGACGCGGCTCGACCGCGGCGAGGCGCGCGATGCCGTGCTCGATCTGGGTCCGCCAGCCCGACAGCTCCTGTCCTAGCGTGACCGGCATGGCATCCATGAGGTGGGTGCGCCCCGTCGTGACCGTCCGGGCGAGCTCACGCTCGCGCCGGGAGAGCAGGTCGCGCAGATGCGCGAGTGCCGGCACCAGCGCCCCGCGCAGCGCGAGCGCGGCGCTCAGGTGGATCGCCGTGGGAATCGAGTCGTTGCTGCTCTGCCCCATGTTGACATGGTCGTTGGGATGCACGGCGCTCTTGAGGCGCGCGCTCGCGAGCGCCGCGATCACCTCGTTGGCGTTCATGTTGGTGCTGGTCCCGGAGCCGGTCTGGAACACGTCGATCGGGAATTGCGCCGCATGCTTCCCGGCGGCCACCTCGGCCGCCGCCGCCGCGACCGCTTCGGCCACCTTCGGCTCGAGCAGCCCCAGGCGCCGGTTGGCACGCGCGGCCGCCTGCTTGACCAGCGCGAGCGCGGCAATGAAGCCCGGCGGCATGGGCTGCCCGCTCACCGGGAAATTCTCGACGGCCCGCTGCGTGTGGGCGCCCCACAGCGCATCGGCCGGCACTTTGAGCTCGCCCATGCTGTCGTGCTCGATCCGGAAGGAAGTCGTCATTGAGTGCACTCCGCTCATCGCCCGCAGTCTGCGCGGGGCGCCCGGCCGGACGGCCGTATGCGTTATCATAATAACGCATGCCCGCCACCCCCAGCGACGCACCCGGCGCCCTCGACGCCCTCTCGCCCGTCGACGGTCGCTACGCCGCCATCACGGCTCCGCTGCGTACCTGGCTCACGGAAGCGGCGCTGATCCGCGAGCGGCTGCGCATCGAGGCGCAGTGGCTGCTGGCCTTGAGCGCCGCGGTGCCGGAACTCCCCGGTGCCGCGCTCGCCCCTGAAGTGCGCGCCCGCGCGCAACAGCTCGCGGCCGCTCCCGACGAGGGCGCCGCTGCCGCGGTCAAGGCCATCGAGGCGCGCATCAACCACGACGTCAAGGCGGTCGAGTACTACGTGCGTGAGCAGCTCGCCGCCGCCGGCGCAACGGCCGCCACTCTCGAGCTGGTGCACTTCGGCTGCACCTCCGAGGACATCAACAACCTCGCCTACGCGCGGCTGCTCGCCGGTGCCCGCGGCCAGCTGCAGCCCGTTCTGCGGGCGCGCATCGACGAGCTGGTCGCGCTCGCCCACCGCTACGCCGAGAGCGCCATGCTGGCGCGCACCCACGGGCAGGCGGCGAGTCCCACCACGCTCGGCAAGGAGCTCGCCAACTTCGCCGCGCGGCTGATGCGCGCCGAGAAGCGCTGGACCTCGGTCGGGATCCTCGGCAAATGGAACGGTGCGGTCGGCAACTTCAACGCCCATGCCGCCACGTTGCCGGCTGTGGACTGGCCGGCGGTGGCGCGCGCCTTCGTCGACACGCTCGGCCTCGAGTACAACCCGTACACGACCCAGATAGAACCGCACGACTGGATCGCCGAGTACTGCGACGCGCTCGCCGCAGTCAACGTGGTGCTCATCGACCTGTGCCGCGACCTGTGGGGCTACATCTCGCTCGGTTACCTGCGCCAGCGCACCGTCGCCGGCGAGGTCGGCTCCTCCACCATGCCGCACAAGGTGAACCCGATCGATTTCGAGAATGCCGAAGGCAACCTCGGGCTCGCCAATGCGCTGCTGCGGCACTTTGCCGAGAAGCTGCCGATCTCGCGCTGGCAGCGCGACCTCACCGACTCGACGGTCCTGCGCAACCTCGGAGTCGCGCTCGGCCACACGCTGATCGCCTGGAACGCGCTCGGCCGTGGCCTCGCGCGCGTCGAGGCCGATACGGCGCGCATGACGAGTGATCTCGAGGGCGCCTGGGAGGTTCTGGCGGAGGCCGTACAGAGCGCGCTGCGCGCCGCCGGCGTACCGGCCGGCTACGAGCGGTTGAAAGAGCTCACACGCGGACGCGCCGTCGACCGGCGTGCGCTCGGAGAGTTCATCGACGCTCTGCCGCTGCCTGCGGCGGACAAGGCACGGCTGCGCGCTCTGACGCCGGCCGGTTACACGGGCCTCGCCGCAAGGCTGGCTCGCTGGATCTGAAGCCCCCGGCGTTCCAGCGCCGACTGTCGCCAGGACACGACATAAGCCCGTTGCAAGTGCGAACTGCGCCGCGTTTTTGACTTACTGCAGTCGCGGCGCCCCCTCAAAGCGTGACCGGTTCGACAAGGAAAAAGCTCGCGCGCTCACTAAGATCGCTCGCAGCCTGCACTTTGTGCCGGCGGGGGTGGGCGCCAGAAGTGGCAATATCCGGGGAACTCGATCTGAAGAACGGTTGGGCGCAGCTCGCCAACGCGCGCTACGCGCCCGAGTCCGTGAGCGGCGCGAACGGCCGCGGGTCGCCGCGCCAGAGCGCCGCCGAGACCCTGAGCGTCCTCACGACCCTGGCCGAGGTGCGCACCGCGGTCAACGAGATCGCCGGCACCGCGCAGCGTCTCATCTCCATCTTCACTCCGGATCTCGAGCCCGATCTCTACGACCAGTCGGCCTTCCTCGAGATCATCAAGCACTTCGTGCTGACGCGCAGCTTCTCCAAGGTGCGCGTGCTGCTCGCCGAGCCGACGCGCGTGATGCGCGACAGCAACCGTTTCGTCGCCATGGGGCGGCGCCTGTCGAGCTGCATCGACATTCGCTACGGGGCGGCGCAGTCGCCACAGCGCGCTTCCGCGTATCTGATCGCCGATGATCGCGCCATCGTCTACCGGCTGCGCGCCGATACCTGGGACGGCGTCGCCGACATCAACAACCCGGCGGCCGCGCGCGCCTATCTGCAGGAATTCGACCAGGTGTGGAACGCCAGCGCGGCCGAGCACGGTCTGCGCGCCGCCCGCCGCGGCTGAAGCCGCCTGCGCAGCGGCGACCGCGCCCACCGCGCGGTACAATTTCCCGATGACCTTTGCCCCGGCGCTTGCGGCTGATTCGCGCGTCATCGTCGCGCTGTCCGGTGGCGTCGACTCCGCCGTGGCCGCTCTGCTCCTCAAGGAACAGGGCTACGACGTGCAGGGGCTCTTCATGAGCAACTGGGAGGAGTCGGCGGATGATATCTGGTGCACGGCGGCGCAGGACTTCCAGGACGCGCGCCAGGTCGCGGAGCGGCTCGCGATCCCGCTGCATCCCGTGAGCTTCGCCGCCGAGTACCGTGCGCGGGTCTTCGAGCACTTCCTGTCCGAGCACCGCGCCGGACGCACACCCAACCCCGACGTGCTCTGCAACCGCGAGATCAAGTTCGGCGTCGCGCTGCGCTACGCGCAGCGGCTCGGAGCGGCGCGCCTCGCCACCGGGCACTATGCACGCCTCGTCGAGGGCGCGGGCGGGATCGAGCTGCACAAGGCACGCGATGCCGCCAAGGACCAGAGCTATTTCCTGCACGCAGTGGCGCCCGCCGAGCTCGCCCGGACCCTCATGCCGCTTGGCGGGCTCGAGAAGCGCGTGGTGCGCGAGCGGGCGCGCCGGGCCGGGCTGCCGGTATTCGACAAGCCCGACAGCACCGGCATCTGCTTCGTCGGCGAGCGGCCGTTCCGCGAGTTCCTCGAGCGCTACCTGCCGCGCGCGCCCGGGCCGGTCGAGTCTCCCGAGGGCGAATCCCTCGGCACGCACCGCGGGCTCGTCTTCTATACTCTCGGGCAGCGCGCCGGCCTCGGCCTCGGCGGCCGTCGTGGCCGCGCCGAGCAGCCGTGGTACGTCGCGGCCAAGGAAGCCGCGCGCAATGCCCTCATCGTCGTGCAGGGGCATGACCATCCGTTGCTGTCGAGCCTGGCGCTCACCACCGGGCCGTGGCACTGGCTGAGCCCCCCGCCCGCGGGGCCGGTGCGCTGCACGGTCAAGGTGCGCTACCGCCAGGCCGACCAGCGCGCGCTCCTCACGCCGCGCGCCGACGGCTCGGTGCATCTCGCGTTCGCGGAGCCGCAGCGCGCCGTTACCCCCGGCCAGTATGCGGTCGCTTACGAGGGCAGTCGCTGCCTGGGAGGCGCCGTCATCGAGACCGTGGCGCCGCCGCTCGACCGGTCGGCGGCCGCCTGATCCCGTCGTCGGCCTGCGCCGACCGGCAGCCGCGCGCCGCGCTCTATATAATTCCCGCAGCCAGCGGAGACACGCATGACGAACAGCTTCCGGGCGCGCTCGACGCTCAAAGTGGGCGAGCGCACGTACGAGATATGGAGTCTCGCCGCCCTGCCGCAGGACAAGGTCGCGCGCCTCCCCTACTCGCTCAAGGTGCTGCTGGAGAACCTGCTGCGCTGCGAGGACGGCGTGAGCGTGACGCGGGCCGACATCGAGGCGCTGCTCGATTGGAACCCGGCGGCCACACCGGTGCATGAGATCGCCTTTACTCCCGCACGGGTCATTCTCCAGGACTTCACCGGCGTTCCCTGCATCGTCGATCTCGCGGCCATGCGCGATGCGATCGTGCGCCTCGGCGGCGATCCCGAGCGCGTCAATCCCCTCAACCCGGCGGAGCTCGTCATCGATCATTCCGTGCAGGTCGATGAGTACGGCACACCCGCGGCTCTCGCCGCCAACACCGCCATCGAATTCAGCCGCAACAAGGAGCGCTACGCCTTCCTGCGCTGGGGGCAGACCGCCTTCCGCAATTTCTCGGTGGTGCCGCCGAACACCGGCATCGTGCACCAGGTCAATCTCGAGTACCTCGGGCGCGTGATCTTCGACGCCGAGTCGGCCGGCACGCGCCGCGCCTACCCCGACACCCTGGTCGGCACCGACTCGCACACCACCATGATCAACGGCCTCGGGGTGCTCGGCTGGGGCGTCGGCGGGATCGAGGCCGAGGCCGCCATGCTGGGACAACCCGTGACCATGCTGATCCCGCAGGTCGTCGGCTTTCGCCTCGAGGGACGCCTGCAGCCCGGCGCCACGGCCACCGATCTGGTGCTGACCGTCACCGAGACGCTGCGCAAGAAGGGCGTGGTCGACAAGTTCGTGGAGTTCTTCGGCGACGGCCTGGCGAATCTGCCGCTGGCCGATCGCGCGACCATCGCCAACATGGCGCCCGAGTACGGCAGCACCTGCGGCATCTTTCCGATCGATGCGGAGACGGTCCGCTATCTCGAGCTCTCCGGGCGCCCGCGCGAGCGTATCGACCTGGTCGGCGCCTATGCGCGCGCCCAGGGCATGTGGCGCAACCCCGGCGCCACGCCGGTCCGCTATACGGACGAGCTCGAGCTCGACCTCGGAAAGGTCGAGCCGAGTCTCGCCGGCCCCCGCCGCCCACAGGACCGCGTGCCCCTGCAGAACGCCAAGAAGGTCTACGAGGCCAACGCGAAAAAGGCCGCCGAGGAGCGCGCCGCGCGCAAGAGCGGCACGGGAGCCGCACCTGCAACGCTCAACGGACAGAACGTCGAGCTGAAGGACGGCGCGGTACTGATCGCGGCCATCACCAGCTGCACCAACACCTCCAACCCCTCGGTCATGCTCGGCGCCGGGCTCCTCGCCCGCAAGGCCCGCGAGCGGGGCCTCACCGCCAAGCCGTGGGTGAAGACCAGCCTCGCGCCGGGATCGCGCGTCGTGACCGATTACTTCAGGAAGGCCGGCGTGCTCGATGATCTGGCGGCGATTGGATTCGATCTCGTGGGCTACGGTTGTACAACTTGTATCTCGGCAGGCACGCCCGTGCTGCTCGCCAACGGTACGAGCCGGCGGATCGAGCAACTACCCCTTGCGGGCGGCGCCCGGGTCTACGGCCCGACGGTCGATCTGCGGCTTGGGGTGGCAACGCAGACCGAGATGATGGTCCAGGGCGAGCGCGAGTGCGTGTCGTTGGTGCTGCAGGATGGACGGTCCATCGTGTGTACGCCCGACCATAAAGTCCTGTGCGCCGATGGCCGTTGGGTGGAGGCGGGCGAGCTACGCCTGGGACGCGATCGAGTGGTCACGGGGCTCGAGGCGCCCGTAGACAGGCCAGCACCGGATGAAGCAGGTTATGAGCTGGTTGCCGGCGGGATGACCTTCAATCTAAGCAACGAACGCGCGCGCCAGCGCACGCTCGCGTTCGCGCGCCTCGTCGGTCATCTCATCAGCGACGGCTCCATCAGTCTGCTGGGGCAAGGACGAATGCACCTTGGCCAAGCTCTCGATCGGGAAGCGGCGCTGGATGACATTGAGCTCCTTACCGCCAAACGTCCCGTGGCCAAACGCTATGACGAGCGAAAATGGACCGTCGTCCTTCCGGCGGAGCTGACCGCAGCCATCGCCTCGCTTGCCGGAGTCAGTCGCGGCCGCAGAATAACCCAGCGGCGCACGCTGCCAGAGTTTGTCATGGACCCAGGGTGTCCCGTGGCCGTGGTACGCGAGTTCTGTGCGGCCCTCTTCGGTGCGGATGGACATGGGCCGGTACTGAGGAGACAAGGAGCCAGCGAAGCGAAAGCGGTATTCGGGCCGCCGGCGTTCGCCCAAAGCACTTTGCCCGAGCACGTGGATGCGCTCAGGGAGGTCATGCGACAGATCATCGCCCTCCTCGTGCGATGTGGCGTGAAGGCTCGGGGCGCGAATATCTACACCTACCCGACGCGGCGTTCCCAATCAACGTATCCAGCCGCCCGCGACGGCGAGCAACGCGTCGAAGTGCGTCTGGTTCTTCCTGAGGGGTTGTCCTTCGTCGAGCGGGTAGGCTACCGCTACTGCGTCGAGAAATCTCTTCGCGCAAGCGCGGCAGCTGTGTACTGGCGCACGATCGACACCATCAACCGCCAGCGTCTGTGGATGGTGGACCGGATGGAAGCGATGCGCAAAGACTGGGCGCTCTCCTTTCAACAATTCCGCCGGATGGCCGCCGCGGAGTTGATGACGCATGAGACCGTAGCATTCCCACATTATGCGCTTCTCGAAGGCCATGACTGCTTTCGTGGACTACCCACCCCGGAGGGCAGGCGCTTCCGAGCATTGCATCGCGAGCTCTGCGACTTTCCATCTCCCGTCGAAGTGTTAGAAGAGATTGGTGCGCGCCGGTGGTTTGCGCGGCTCGAGCCTCGCGGCGCGGCGCAGGGGCTTAAGCGGTATTGCACCGATAAAGAGTCGCTCACTTTGCCGACGCTATCGCTAGCTGTGATCGATCGCCGACCGGCCGGCTATCATCCCGTGTTCGATATATCGGTGAGCGAGCTGCATGCCTTCGTAGCTGGCACCGTCTGTGTGCATAATTGCATCGGAAATTCCGGCCCCCTCAAGCCCGAGATCTCCGCAGCCGTCAAGCAAGGCGATCTCACCGCCTGTTCGGTGCTCTCCGGCAACCGCAACTTCGAGGGCCGCGTGCATCCGGAAGTCCGCATGAACTTCCTCGCCTCTCCGCCGCTCGTGGTCGCCTACGCGCTCGCTGGCTCGCTCGACGTCGACCTCACCAGCGAGCCGCTCGGCACCGGCCGCGACGGTAAGCCGGTGCTGCTCGCCGACATCTGGCCGAGCGATGCCGAGGTGCAGGAGGTCCTGAAGCGCTGCATCGACTCGCAGATGTTTCGCTCGAGCTACGCGAGCGTGTTCGAGGGCGACCAGAACTGGACCGGCATTCAGGTGCCGGCGGGCAAGCGCTACGCCTGGGACGAGAAGTCGACCTACGTGAAGAACCCGCCGTACTTCGATCGCATGACCATGCAACCGCCGCCGCTCGCGGACGTGCGTGGCGCGCGCGTGCTCGCCGTGCTGGGCGACTCGGTCACCACCGATCACATCTCACCGGCGGGCAACATCGCGCGCTCGAGCCCGGCGGCGCGCTATCTCATGGACCAGGGTGTTCAGCCGAAGGACTTCAATTCCTACGGCGCTCGCCGCGGTAACCACGAGGTCATGATGCGCGGGACTTTCGCCAACATCCGCCTGCGCAATCTCCTGGTTCCGGGTGTCGAGGGCGGTGTCACGCTGCACCTCCCGGACGGCGAGCAGACCTCGATCTACGACGCCGCCATGCGCTACCGGAGCGAAGCCACGCCGCTCGTGGTACTCGCCGGACGCGAGTACGGCACCGGCTCCTCGCGCGACTGGGCCGCCAAGGGAACGATGCTGCTCGGCGTGCACGCGGTCATTGCCGAGAGCTTCGAGCGCATCCACCGCTCGAACCTCATCGGCATGGGAGTCGCGCCGCTGCAGTTCCTGCCGGGTGACAGCGTCGCCTCGCTCGGGCTCACGGGCCACGAGGTGTTCGACATCACGGGCCTGACCCAGGGCGATGCCCGTGAGGTCACCGTCACGGCCACTCCCGCGGGCGGCGCCGCCAGGTCCTTCAAGGCGCGCCTGCGCATCGACACGCCGAAGGAGCGCGAGTACTACCGGCACGGCGGCATACTTCAGTACGTGCTGCGCCAGCTCGCCGCGGGAGCCTCCGGCGGCTAGCATCGCCGACCCGGCCGGCGCGGGCGCACCCGCGCCGCGTGGCGTCGCCGTTTTCGACCTCGACGGGACGATCACGCGGCACGACACCCTCTGGCCCTACGTGCACGGTTTCCTGCACCGTCACCCGGCGCGCGCGCCGCGTACCTTAGGCGTGCTGCCGGCGCTGCTGCGCTTTGCGCGCCACCATGACCACGGCGAGCTCAAGGCGGCCTTCATCCGGGCGGCGCTTGGGGGCCTGTCGCGCGAGACCCTCGACGCCTGGACGGCGCGCTTCGTACCGCACCTGCTCGCACACGGGATGCGGCAGGAGGCGCTCGCCTGCATCGAGAGACATCGTGCCCAGGGAGACACGCTGGTGCTGATGAGCGCGAGCGTCGATCTCTACGTACCGTCGATTTCGCAGGCACTCAGGTTCGCCGAAGTGCTGTGCACCCCGCTCCGGTGGCAGGGCGATACTCTCGACGGCGCACTGGCCGGGCGCAACTGCCGCGGCGCCGAGAAGGCCCGCGCGCTGCAGGCGCTGCGCGCGCGCCATCCGGGACGCCCGGTCACCGCCTACGGCAACGCCGCGAGCGACCTCGCGCACCTGTGCCTCGCCGACCGCGGGGTGCTCGTGAACGGCAGCCGCCGCAGCCGCTCCGCCGCGGAGCGGCTCGGGCTCAGGTGCCTCGAATGGCGCTGATCGCCCGCTCACGGCGCAAGGTGCGCGAGGGTGTAACCTTTCGGGCCTGAGGCCGGTCTATTTCTCTGGAGGTACGCATGACTGTGCCGCGCATTGCCCCGTCCGAGATCACGCCACCCGAGGCATATTTCAGCCGCCGCGCACTGATTGCCGGGGCGCTCGCCGGGGGCCTCAGCACCCTGGCGCCGGCGGCCGAGGGCCCGCCGGCGGGAGCCAAACCACTCAGCTACGCCCCGAATCCGCGCTACTCGGTGAGCGAGGCTGCCAACAAGTACGAGGAGATCACCACCTACAACAACTTCTACGAATTCGGCACCTACAAGGAGGATCCGAGCAGGAATGCGCGCGCCTTCCGCACCCAGCCGTGGAGCGTGCGCATCGACGGCGAAGCAGAAGTGCGCGGCAACTTCACGCTCGAGGACATCCTCAAGGGGCAGTCGCTCGAGGAGCGCATCTACCGCTTCCGCTGCGTCGAGGCCTGGTCCCTGGTCGTGCCGTGGGTCGGCTTTCCGCTCGCCGCGCTGCTTGCGCGTTTCAAGCCGACCTCGCGCGCGAAGTACGTCGAGTTCACGACCCTCCACGATCCGAACCGCATGCCCGGGCAGCGCGTCCCGGTACTCGAATGGCCATACGTCGAGGGGCTGCGTATCGATGAGGCCATGCATCCGCTCACCCTGATGGTGGTCGGACTCTACGGTGTAGAGTTGCCGAATCAGGACGGCGCGCCGCTGCGGCTGATCGTGCCGTGGAAGTACGGCTTCAAGAGCATCAAGTCGATCGTGAAGATCCGCTTCACCGACAGCCAGCCGCGCACCACCTGGAACATCGCGGCTCCCAATGAGTATGGCTTTTACGCCAACGTCAACCCGACGGTCGATCATCCGCGCTGGAGCCAGGCGAGCGAACGGCGCATCGGCGCGCCGCTCTTCGCTCAGCGTCGGCCGACGCTGCTCTTCAACGGCTATGCCGATGAGGTCGCCTCGCTCTATCAGGGCATGGATCTGCGGCGCAATTTCTGAGCCCGGCCGTGGGTGCCGATGTGGTGAGCCTTGAACGTCACGCAGCGCTACCGCTACGTCTATAAGCCGCTGGTATTCGTGGCGGGCATCGCGCCGCTCGTGTGGCTCGTGTGCGGCGCGTTCGGCTGGCTCGGGGCGAGCCTCGGGGCCGACCCCGTCAAGAAGCTCGAGCACGAGTGCGGCAAGACGGCACTCAATTTTCTGCTGATAACCCTCGCCGTCACCCCGGTCAGGAATCTCCTCGGCCTGCCGCAGCTGCTGCGGCTGCGCCGCATGCTGGGGCTGTTCGCCTTCTTCTATGCCGTCGTGCACTTCACGGTCTATGTCGTGCTCGACCTCGAGCTCAACTGGTCCACGCTCGGCGCCGACATCGCCAAGCGTCCCTACATCACCATCGGCTTTACTGCACTCCTGTTGCTGATCCCGCTCGCCGCGACCTCGACCAACGGCATGATGCGCCGCCTGGGGCGCCGCTGGGCGTCGCTCCATCGCCTCGTGTACGTGATCGCCGTCCTGGGTGTCTGGCACTTCTATTGGCAGGTGAAGCGCGACGTGCGTGAGCCGCTGATCTACGGCGGCATCCTCGCGCTGCTGCTGCTCTATCGGGTCGTGCGGGCCCGCTCCGCCGCGCGCGCGCCGGGGGCCTCCCGGGCGCCCGTCACATCGACGTCCGCTCTCAACTCCACTCCCCGGGGGTAAACACCATGCGTCCCCTTCAGCTCCACGGCCTGCTCGCCGCGCTACCGCTCGTCGCGGTGCTACTCGCTCCGGGTGCCCCCGCAGCGGCCGCCGCGCCCGCGGTGCTGCCGGCCCCGGCAGTGGACAACCCGCGCCAGCAGGGCCGCCCGCAGACCGCGGTGCTCGCCGGCGGCTGCTTCTGGGGCATGCAGGAAGTGTTCGAGCACGTGCGCGGCGTGCACGAGGTGCTGGCCGGGTATTCCGGCGGTCCGCACTCGAAGGCCAACTACCAGGACGTCGAGAGCGGCAACACCGGGCACGCGGAATCGGTGCAGGTCACCTTCGACCCGGCACAGCTGACCTACGGCGAGCTGCTGCGGATCTACTTCTCCGTGGCCCACGACCCCACCGAGCTCGACCGCCAGGGTCCGGATACGGGCAAGCAGTACCGTTCGGTGATCTTCTACGGCGACGACGGCCAGCGCCGCATCGCCGCGAGCTACATCCGGCAGTTGACCGACGGCAAGGCCTTCGCGCAGCCGATCGTTACGCAGCTCGAGCCCCTCAAGGGCTTCTACCGCGCCGAGGACTACCACCAGGACTATTATCTGAAGAATCCGGCAACGCCTTACATCGTCTTCGTGGACCTGCCGAAGGTCCGTAACCTCGAGACGCTGTTTCCCACGTACTACCTCGACCCGCCTGCGGCCCTGGGCGCGCGCTAGAGACGGCCAAGGCCGCGCAGATAGCAGTAGGCACACCAGGCGGCTTGCTCAGGTGAGCATGCGGGGACGCGGAACAACAGCTCGCCTTCGCGCTCGAGTCCGTATCCGTCCTCGGCAAACCGTGCGAGGCGGAAAGGCTGTCCCGCCGATTTCATCGCCTCGTTGAAACTCTCGATCCCGGAGAGTCTTCGCAGTGCCAGGGTGGCGTCGGCCAGGGACCGCCGCGCTCTCCCCTGCTCGCCCAGGTCTTCAATCCGCTGCCGCAAGAGCGCAAAGCGCACTTCCGCCGCATGGTCGAACAGCGGATCATCCCGGTTGAACAGCGCGAAATCGAGGCTGGCCCAGTCGTCCCTGGACAAACGCTTCTCGGCCAGCCGAAAGAACAGTTCTTCCTCGCTGCGCATGTGCTGCCGATAGTGCTCGGTGAATTCCCGAATGACCTGCCGCGGGCCTGGCGCGGTGGCTTGCGGCTGCTCGCGGAGCTGGCGCACGGCTGCGGCGAACGCCTCCGTGAGCTCGTGCAGCCGACGATGGTCCGCGAGCAGATCGCGCAGGCCGGAGCTGCAGTCCGGAGCGCGTTTGCTCAATAGCCTGTAGACGAGGTCCTCTTTCGGGTGATGACATCGGTCCGGATAGTCGGAGAAGTATTCGCACGCCAGGCTCAGCAACTCCACGTCCATGGCCTTGCCGGTGTCGCCCGCCGTCACCTGATCTTCGATCAACCCGAGCAGCTTGCTCAGATTTCCATGCTCGAGGCGCAACAGAAACAACGTATCCGACATCGCGAATTCCTATTGCACGGCAATGGAAGACCCTTCCCCGCACGAGCTTAGGCGTGCAGCATTCGACCTCAATACGTAGTTGTGGCTGCGAGGCAGACCGGCCGGTCGGGCCACCGCCGCCAGGCTGGCCTCAGAGGCAGGGACGGATCACATGGACGTCCGGATATGCTGCGAGCCTGCACCCCGCCCTACTGTTCGTTTTCACCCGGCGTGCCGATGAAGCCGCGAGTATTGCCCGCAGAGTCGGTGACCTGGCAGACAACCTGACGGAAATTGTTGATGCCCCCGCACGCGACCGTGACTCCCGAAGCGTCGCCACCCGGGGGAATGAGCACTTCGAAGCCGCGAGAGTCGCTCCCCACGAACCCGAAGCCAGCGTTCGTGAATCCGACGATGACACCGGCGTCGTTGATGCCGCGCGCAGCCGTGTTCGCGCCGGCCACCCTGATCTGGGCAAGGAAGGGCGCGAGCGTGTGACCGCCCGGGACCAGCGTGCCCTGCTGCCAGATGAAGCCGTACCGCCCCGTGCCGTCGGGCTGCCGGCCATCGCCGGTGATGCGCCCGGAGGCGTTGATCCCCTGTGCTGTTGAGAAGCACCCGGTGGATCCAGGCGCAGTCGCGTCGGTGAAGACGCCGCTTGCCGGGTTGTAGACGAAACCTGCACAGGTAGTAAAGGCATCGTCATAGTTGTAACCGGTCACGAGACCGGACGGACCGATCGCGCGCCCCTCGGTGTTGCTCCATCCTGGCCGTGAGAAGAAGGTGTAGTGAGAGCCGACGAGCACGTAACCCTGCTCGTGAGTAGGATCTGAAGGGGGGAAAGCGCCGCCCGTGATGACGCCGCTGTTGTTGATGCCGATGGCGCTGACGGTCGAATAGCCGGCTGGAGGCGCCGGCAGTGGCGTGAAGGTCCCATGCTGATAGATGCCGCTCTTGCTGTTGTCGGCATTGTTCACTGCGACCTGGCCCCTGTCGTTGATGCCGGCGGACAGGCCGAGTGGGCCTATGCTGGGAATGAGGATCTCCGACCAGGTGTAGGCAGCGGCAGGGCTCACCGCGCCGATCGCGAGGATGAGCAGCAACGCGCCCGCCGTACCGGCGCGCCGGATGAATGATGCGTTCATGACTTCCCCTTCGTCTTGTTGGATGTCGGCACGCCACACGATACAAGCGCTCAACATGAGCAGCAACCAGGCGCACGCCCGGCCAGTTACGCTCGCGGGTTGGGGATTATGTAAGCGCGTGCGAGCTGCCGGCTGACGCCGCCGGAGGCCATGGTGCAGCGCAGCTTCGGCTCACATCGACGTCCGGATCTGCCACAGCTCCGGAAAGAACTTGAGCGCGAGCGCCTTGGCGAGGTAGGACACGCCGCCGGTGCCGCCGGTGCCCGGCTTGTAGCCGATGATGCGCTCCACGGTCTTCAGGTGATGGCAGCGCCACAGCTGGAAGTTGTGATCGAGGTCGACCAGCTTTTCGGCCAGCTCGTACAGGTCCCAATCCGCGTCTGCATTGTGGTAGACGCCGAGCCAGGCGCCGGCGACCTGCTTGCTCGGTACGTAGGGCTCGCGGAAATCGCGTGACAGATAATCGTCGGGAATTCCGTAGCCGCGGCGGCTGAGGAGCCGCAGCACCTCGTCATAGAGCGAAGGTTCGGCGAGGGCGCGCTCGAGCGCCGCGTACGCGGCCGGATCGCGCTTGTGTACGCCGAGCATCTCGGCGTTCTTGTTGCCGAAGAGAAATTCCAGCATGCGGTACTGGACCGACTGGAACCCCGATGAGCGGCCGAGCGCATTGCGGAACGCGCTGTACTCGAACGGCGTCATGGTCGAGAGCACGTCCCACACGGCGATGAGCTGGGTCTGCGAGCGCGCGATGCGCGCCAGCATCTTGAGGGCCGGGTCGAGGTCGTCCCGCTGCACACACGCGAGCGCCGCCGTCAGCTCGTGCAGCATGAGACGCATCCACAGCTCCGACACCTGGTGCACGATCACGAACAGCATCTCGTTGTGCTCGCGGGTCAGCGGGTGCTGGGCGCTCAGCAGCTGGTCGAGGTGCAGGTACTCGCCGTAGGAGAGCGAGCTGCCGAGATCCCAGTGCACGGCCTCGTCGGCCAGGTCGACGCGCCCCGACTTGTCGTGCTCTCGCGTGGTCATGGCGGCTGATGGTACACGTCGCCGGCCGTGCGGCAACCGTCGCCCGCTGCAAGACGTCCGTGCGCCGATCCGCTAGGATCGCGCGACCGTGAGCACGCCCCTCCTCGAGGTCCGCAACCTCGTCAAGCAGTATCCCGCTACCACTGCGGTGGACGGGGTGAGCTTCAGCGTCCCCGAAGGCATCTGCTTCGGGCTCCTCGGCCCCAATGGCGCCGGCAAGACCACCACGGTCGAGATCATGGAGGGCATCCTCCCGCCGACCTCGGGCGAGGTGCGCTATCGCGGCGAGCCGCTCGGCGCGCGCTTCCGCGAGGACGCCGGGATCCTCTTCCAGAAGACCGCGCTGCAGGACTTCCTCACCGTGCGCCAGTGCATCGCACTGTTCCGCGGGCTCTACACGCACGGTCTCCAGATCGAGGAGGTGATCCGCATCTGCGCGCTCGAGCAGCTCGCCGCCCGCGATGCGCGCAAGCTCTCCGGGGGGCAGCAGCAGCGGCTGCTGCTCGCCATCGCGCTGGTCAACGACCCGGCAGTGCTGTTTCTCGACGAGCCGACCACCGGGCTCGACCCGCAGGCGCGGCGCAATTTCTGGCAGTTGGTCGAGTCGATCAAGGCACGCCGCAAGACCATCGTCCTCACCACCCACTACATGGAGGAAGCGGAGCTGCTGTGCGATGAGATCGCGATCATGGACCGCGGCCGTATCGTGGCCCAGGGACCCCCGCGCCGCCTGCTGCGCGAGCACTTCGCCGAGGTGCTGCTCGAGCTGCCGCGCGCGGAGTTCCCCGAGACGGCGCGCGCGCTCGAGCTGCAGCTGATCGAGACGAGCGACCGCGTCGAGATCACCACGCACGATCTCGAGGGCACGCTGCGCTCTCTGCTCGCCGCGCAGGTGCCGCTCCACAACCTGCGCGTGCGGCCGCCGAACCTCGAGGATCTGTTCCTCGAGCTCACGGGCAAGGAGCTGCGGCCGTGATTCGCCGCCTGGCGGCGGTGTTCCACGCCCGCAACCTGGAGTTCCTGCGCGACCGGGGAACGTTGCTGTTCACGCTGCTGCTGCCGATCATGGTGGTGATCGGCATGAGCTTCGTGTTCGGCGGCCCGCAACGTCCGTTGTTCAAGGTCGGCGTGCTCGGCGCTGCGGGTGATGTCCGCACGCATCCCTTCCTGTCCGAACGCTACGTGGAGTTCGTGCCGCTCACCGGGCCCGCCGAGGCGCTGCGCAAGCTGACCCACCAGCAGCTCGATCTGCTGGTCGACTTCGGCGACGGGACCCGTTACTGGGTCAACACCGACTCACCCAAGGGCTACGTCACGGAGAAGCTGCTGCTCGCCGCCGAGCCGGGCGCACGGCGCGAGCCGGTCACCGGCAAGGCCCTGCGCTATGTGGATTGGCTGTTCCCGGGCATCCTCGGCATGAACATGATGTTCAGCTGCCTGTTCGGGGTGGGCTACGTGGTGCTGCGCTACCGCAAGAGCGGCTTTCTGAAGCGCCTGCATGCCACCCCGCTCACGGCCTTCGAGTTCCTCTCGGCCCAGGTGCTGTCGCGCCTCACCCTGATCCTGTTCGTGACCGCGGTGCTGTATGCGGGCATCGGCGCCATCATCCACTTCCACTCCGCGGGCAGCACCGCGCTGCTGGCGCTGCTCGCAGTGCTCGGAGCCCTGTCCCTGATCGCGCTCGGGCTCACCATCGCCGCGCGCTTCTCCAGCGAGGAGCTGGTCGGCGGCCTGCTGAATCTCCTCACCTGGCCGATGATGCTGCTGTCGGGCATCTGGTTCTCGCTGGAAGGCTCGCCCCGCTGGGTCCAGTGGGTAGCGAACCTGTTCCCGCTCACGCACCTGCTGGATGCCGCACGGGCCGTGATGCTCGATGGCGCGGGCATGGCGCAGATCGCGCCTCATCTCGTGTATCTTGCAGTCACCACGCTGGCATTCCTCGCCTTCGGTGCCTGGTCGTTCCGCTGGCGCATCGACTGAGGGCGTGATCTTCGGCACCAGGAGCCACCGTACTTGCGATTCTTCAGCGACAACACCGCGACCGCCTGCCCCGAGATCCTGGCGGCAATCCACGCGGCCAATCATGGGCTGGCGCGCGCCTACGGGGACGATGAGTGGACGCAGCGCCTCGATGCGGTGCTCGGTGCGCACTTCGGCACGCCGGTGCGCGCCTTCGCGGTGACCACGGGTACTGCCGCCAATGCGCTCGCGCTCGCCACCCTGAGTCCGCCGTATGGGGCGATCTTTGCCCATCAGGAGGCGCATATCGCCGTGGACGAATGCGGCGCGCCGGGTTTTTTCTCCGGCGGCGCGCAGCTCGTGCTGCTGCCGGGCGAGCACGGGCGTCTCGCCCCCGAGACCGTGGGAGCGGCGCTCGCCGCCCACCCGCGCCACCTGCACAGCGTGCAGCCTGCGGCGCTGTCGCTCACCCAGGCCACCGAGCTCGGCACCGTTTACCGGCCCGCGCACGTCGCGCAGCTGTGCGAGCTCGCGCACCGCGCCGGACTCAGGGTACACATGGACGGGGCGCGCTTCGCCAACGCGCTCGCCTTCCTCGGCTGCCATCCGGGCGATGTGACCTGGCGCGCCGGGGTAGACGTGCTGTCCTTCGGCGCCACCAAGAACGGGGCCCTGACCGCCGAGGCCGTGGTGTTCTTCGACCCCGCCCTGGTGCGCGACTTCGAGCTGCGCCGCAAGCGCGCCGGCCACCTCCTGTCCAAGTCGCGCTACGTCGCGGCGCAGCTGCTCGCCTACGTGGAGTCGGGCGTCTGGCAGCGTAACGCCGCGCGCACCAACGCCCTCGCGCAGCGCATCGGCGCGGCGGCGGGGGCCGCGCTGCTGCACCCCGTCGAGGCCAACGAGGTGTTCGTCAGGCTCGGCGTGGCGGGGGCGCAGGCGCTGCGCGCCGCCGGCTTCGATTTCTACGACTGGGGCGCGGAAGCCGCCGGCGAAGCCCGCTTCGTCGTCTCCTGGGACCAGCCGGAGGACGATGTGCGGACGCTGTGCGCGGCACTCGCGCACGCCTGAGCCCTCACTGCTCGCGCAGGCTCGTGGCCACCGGCACTCGCGCGGCGCGCAGCGCCGGCAGGAAGCCGCCCACCATGCCGATGGCGAGCGCAATGATGAGCCCGCGCACCACCAGCTCGGGAGTCACCTTGAAGCTGAACACCACCTGGGTGAAGCTCTGGCCGAGCGTCGCCACGGAGAGATTGTTGAAGAGCAGGTAGGCGATCAGGGCGCCGAGCACGGCACCAGCCAGGGCCAACAGCAGCGCCTCGGTCATGACCGAGACCACGACCGCCCCGCCGCCAAAACCGATCGCGCGCAGCGTAGCGATCTCCTTGCCGCGCGCGGCGACCGCCGCATACATGCTGTTGAGCGCCGCAAACACCGCGCCGAGCCCCATGATCACCGTGACCACGCCAGCGAGTACCCCGATGGTCGCGCGAAACTGCTTGGTCTGGCTGCTGAAGTAGTCCTGCTCGCGCAGCACGTCTATCGACAGACGCGGCTCGGCGGCGATGGCGGCCTTCAGCCGCCCGAGCCCGTCGGGCCCGTCGAGCGCCGCGAGCACCGAGCTCGCGCCGAGGCGCCCGAAGGTGGAGCGGGCGACGTTGATGTCGGCCCACATCTCGCTGTCGTGCGAATCGCCCGCCTCGAACTCGCCCACTACCTGCCACGCGGAGCCGCGCATGCGCAGCGTCTGGCCGATGTTGGCACCCTGAAACTGCTTGAGGACGCCGCGACCCACGATCAGCTCGCGCAACCCCGGGGTGAAGTTGCGGCCGTTGACGATCCTGAGCTGCGGGCGCAACACGAATGCCGCCGGCTCGACGCCCCGCAGCGTGACGTTAGCGCCGCTCTTGACGTCGTCCTTGCGGATCAGCTCCGCGATCACCATCAGCTCCGCCGAGGCGAGCGGCTTGCCGTCGGCGCCCGGCCGGATTCCGGGCTCCTGCTTGATGAGGTCGGTCGAGTCGCGGTCGAAGGCGGAGTTGAGCTCCGCATCCGAGCCGCCCCGCAGGATGATGGCGTTATCGCGGCTGCCGGTAGCCTTGAGCGTGCTCTCGAACCCGGCCGCCATCGCCAGCAGCGCCGTGAACACCGCGACGACACCGGCGAGGCCGATCACGATCACGAGCGACGGCGCCCAGCGGTCCGGAATGCTGCGCACGCTGATGTTGGTAATGGCGAAGGCCTGTCGCAACACGGCTTGGGTCTCCTCACTCAGCGGCCGGCCAGCGCATCCACGATCTTCAGCCGCCGCGCCCGCAGCGCCGGCAGCAGCCCGACGGCGAGGCTCATCAGCACGATGGCCACCACCCCCAGGAGCCACACATACGCATCCAGCGACAGCAGGAACTGACCGCCGGTGGCCTTCTCCACCATCGCGCCCGCCAGCGAGGCCAACGCCAGCCCCACGAGCCCTCCGCACAGCACCAGAGCGAAGGCCTCGGCCAGCACGAAGCCGAGCACGCTGCCGTCGGAGAAGCCGAGGGTCTTCAGCACGGCCAGCTCCGGGATCCGCTCGCGCACGCTCTGCGCCATGGTGTTGCCGACCACCAGCAGCAGCGTGAAGAACACCGCGAACAGGATCCAGCGCACCAGCAGCCCGATATCGCCGATCTGCTTGACGAAGCTGATGTTGAAATCCTTCTCGGTCTGCGTCTTGGTCTCGTCGGGAGAGTTCTCGAACATGGCGTCGACCGTCTTGCTGATGGTCTCTGCGTTGGCGCCGGGGGCGAGCTTCAGAATGAAGAAGTTCGTGCGGCCCTTGATACCGAACTGGTTGGCCTCGTCGAAGTAGTCCTGCTGGATGAAGGCGAGGTTGGTGCGCTTCTGCCAGTCCTCGTCCTTGCCGTCGAAGATGCCGACCAGGTCGAATTGCCAGGCCTTGCTGCCGTTCTTCTGCGGCCAGATGTTGGAGGAGATCGGAATCTTCTGGCCGATCTTCCAGCCGTACTGGTTGGCAAGCTGCCGGCCGACGATGAGTCCCGTGCGAGTTTGCGCGAAGGCCTGCCACTGCGCCTCCGGCATCTTCCATTCGGGATAGACATCGTGATAACGCTGCGGGTCGAGGGCGAACATGATGAGCGGAGTGTTGGTCTGCCACACGCCGCCGAACCACTGCTGATAGGCGACCCGTGCCACACCCGGCACCGCCTCGAGCTTCGGCACCATGCTCACCGGGAGCGCCACGGTGAACGACACCCGCGCCTGGGTGAACAGGCGCGTCGCGCCGACGAAATCCGCTCCCGAGCTGAATACCGAGTTGACCGACTGCAGCAGCCCGAACAGCAGGAACGCCATGATCACCGAGAGCAGCGTCAGCGTCGTGCGGGCGCGCTTGCGAAACAGGTTCGCGATGACGAAACCGGTGCGGGTCATGTCGGGTCCCCGGGACCTCAGGCCGCCTGCTCGAGAAGCTGGCCCTTCTCGAGGTGCAGCGTGCGCCGCGCGAACTCGGCCGCCTTGGGATCGTGTGTGACGATCACTATGGTCTTGCCGTGCTCGCGGTTCAGCACCTGCAGCAGCCCCAGAATCTCGTCCGCCGTCTTGCGGTCGAGATCCCCGGTCGGCTCGTCGCACACCAGCAGCTGCGGGTCCGACACCAGTGCGCGGGCGATCGCGACGCGCTGCTCCTGGCCACCCGACAGCTCGCTCGGCTTGTGCTTGGCGCGGTCGGCGAGCCCCACGACCTCGAGCGCCACCGCCACATTCTTGCGGCGCTGCGCCGCCGACAGCCTGGTGAGCAGCAGCGGCAGCTCCACGTTGCTCTCGGCGGAGAGCACCGGCATGAGGTTGTAGAACTGGAACACAAAGCCCACGTTGTGGGCGCGCCAGCGGGCGAGTTGCCCGCTGCCGAGCTGGTCGATGCGCTTGCCGCCCACGGTGATCTCGCCCGAGCTCGGCTTGTCGAGGCCGCCGATCAGATTCAGCAGCGTCGTCTTGCCGGAACCCGAGGGTCCCATGAGCGCGACGAAATCGCCCCGCGGTATCTCGAGCGTCAGCCCGTGCAGCACTTCGATCTTCTGCTTGCCGCGCTCGTAGACCTTGGTGACGTTATGCACCTGGACCATGGGCCCCGGCGCAGCATTTGGCTCACTCATTGTTTGACCTCGGTTACCGCCGCCTCATCCTTCAGTCCTTCCGGCGCATCGACGATGACGCTCTCGCCGGCGCTCACTCCTGCGAGCAGCAGCCGCGGATCGCCGCTGCCCGCCCCGGCGGTCACGGCGCGCCGCCGCGCGTGGCCGTCCTTCAGCACGAATACCACATCCTCGTTGCCGTCGTGGTGCAGCGCCCCCGCCGGCACCAGCACGCCACGCGGCCGCTGCTGCGCGGACTCGCCGGCATGAGCCTTCTCCTCGAAGGAGACTCGCACACCCATGTCCGGTACGATGCGCGCATCCTTCGTGTCGAAGCCGATGCGCACCTTGACGGTCGCCTTGGAGCGGTCGGCGGTCGGAATGATCGCGATGACGTGCGAGGGGATGCGCCAGTCGGGGTAGGCATTGAGCACCGACTCGACCGGCTGCCCGGGCTCGACGCGGTTGATGTAGGCCTCGTTGACGTCGACCTCGATCTCGAGCGAATCCATGTCGACCAGGGTCCCGATACCGGTGCGCGTGAAGCCGCCGCCGGCAGAGAACGGCGAGACGATCTCGCCGACCTGGGCGGCCTTGGCGATCACCACGCCGGTGAACGGCGCGCGCACGGTGCAGTAGTCGAGCTGCACCTGCGCGGCGCGCACGTTGGCCTCCGCGACCTCGATCTGCTTGCGCTGCGACTGCACCAGCGCGGTTCCCGTGTCCACCTGCGTGCGCGCCTGCTCGACCGCCTGCTGCGACACCAGGTTACGCTTGACCAGATCCTCGGCCCGCGCCACGTCGCGCACGCTCTGCGCGAGCTGCGCCTCGTCCTGCCGGAGCAGCGCCTGGGCCGACTGCAACTGCGCCTGCGCCTGCGCCAGCGCCGCCTTCTGCGCCGTGGCGTCGAGCCGCGCGATGACCTGTCCCGCGGTCACGTGATCGCCCTCATCGAACAGCACCTGGGTCACCGTTCCGGTGATCTGTGCCGACACGGTCGCCTCGCGCCGTGCGGTCACGTAGCCGGTGGCATCGAGCACCGAGGCACTGCCGCCTCCTCCCGCCACCGGCTGCGCCGGCGCCGTATGCACCGGCAGCGCCCCGCGCGCCGACAGCGCCAGCCAGGCGCCGCCGCCGAGCAGCACGCCGAGCGCGACCAGGCCGCCGACGATCCAGGCGCGCCGCCCGGGTGGCTGGCCGGCCGGCTCCGCTTCACGATCGATCCGCAGCTGTCCCAACAGCGCTTTCTTATCCGCCGCCATTCCTCGCGTCCCGGCCACACAGGCGCGCAACGATATCATCAGGGAGCGTGCCGCTGCATGGCTGCGCGGCGTGCGCGCACCCCGGATGCGGCGGGCGGTGTCGGCCGGACGCCCGGCCGACTGTTGGGCGACGGGCGTCGCGGCGCCCTGTCACCCGCCGAGGATGTGCGCCATCAGACGCCGCGCCTGTGCGAACTCGGGTGCAATCAGCAGCGCATGCTCGAGCGCATCGCGGGCGGCGACCGCGTCGGCATGATCGAGCAGGTTGCGCGCGAGATAGAGATAGGCTTCTGCCGCGCCCCATCCCGGCAGCTGCTCGAGGCCGGCGCGCTCGCCCTCGAAGGCGGCGACCGCCCGGCGGAGCTTGCCGAGCGCGCGATCCTTGTTGCCGCCGGAGAGCTGGTACTCGTTCATACCGTCCACCAGCAGCGCGCGCGGATCGTGCGGCGAGGACTTGAGCGCGCGCTCGATCTCCTGGCGCGCGCCGCGGCCCGAAATGACCGAGTTACCCGCATTCAGCGGGCTCCCGAGGCAGGCCGCGCGCAGCGCCCGGGCAGCGGCAAAATCCGCCTGCGCCGCGAGTACGTTGTCGGCCTCGCTCACGCAGCGCTTTGCCAGCTCGGCAGCCGAGACCCCGCGGGAGCTCGCCACCCCAAGCGCTGCCAGCTGTGACTCGCGCCAGGCGAGCAGCGCCGAGTAATAGCCGTGCAGCCGGTCGTGGGATTCGTCGGCGGCGATCAGGCCGCGCAGGTTGCGCAGCGCCGCCCCGTCCTCGGTGTAGTAACCGTACTGGATGCGGCTCTCTATGTCGCGCCACGAGGTCTCGGCCGCGGAGGCGAGTGCGCTGGCTGCGAGAAGCGCCGCCGCCGCCGGCAGTAGAATATTCCCGCGCATGCAGAACCATAGCACAGCCGCCTCGACGGTCGCTGCCCCGGAGGCACCCTGTGCCGCGCTCATCGACATCGGCATCAATCTGGGACACGACAGCTACGACGTCGACCGCGAGGCGGTGCTCGCGCGTGCCCGGGCGGCGGGCGTCGCGCAGATGCTGGTCACGGGAGCGACGCTTGCCGGCAGCGCCCGCGCCATCGCGCTCGCGCGGGTGCATCCCGGCGTGTTGTTCGCCACCGCGGGCGTACACCCGCACCACGCGAGCGAGCTCACCCCCGAGCGGTTGCCCGAGCTCGAGGAGCTGGCGCGGGCGCCCGAGGTCGTGGCGTTCGGTGAATGCGGTCTCGACTATTTCCGCGACTTCTCGCCTCGCGAGGCGCAGCGACAGGCCTTTCACCGTCAGCTCGAGCTCGCCGCCCGCCTCGGCAAGCCGCTGTTCCTGCATCAGCGCGCTGCGCATGCGGATTTCGTCGCCATCCTGCGTGAGCACGCGGTGCGTCATACTGGCGTCGCCCACTGCTTCACGGGCGACGGCGCTGCGCTGCATGCCTACCTCGAGCTCGGCCTCGCAATCGGTATCACCGGCTGGATCTGCGATGAGCGGCGCGGGGCTCATCTCGTGCCCCTCGTGCGCCACATCCCCGCGGGCCGGTTGCTGCTCGAGACCGACGGGCCCTATCTGCTGCCGCGCGATCTCACGCCGCGGCCCCCATCCCGGCGCAACGAGCCGGCCTTCCTCCCTCACATCGCTGCCGTGGTGGCGCGCGCCCGTGGCGAGACATTCGAGAGTCTCGCCCGCTCGAGCACCGCGGGAGCGCGCGAGCTGTTTCGCCTCCCGGGTCGCGCCGCTGGCTCGTAATAACATGAGCTTCATTACACAAGACCTTGATATTTAATCGAGAAATACACTTATGGATCTCAAGCAGCTCAGCACCTTTGTCGGCACCGCGTGGGATGAGTCCATTCTCGAGCGGCTGATTGCCTACGTGCGAATCCCGAACAAGTCCCCGGACTTCGACCCCGAGTGGGAGCGTCACGGGCACATGGACAAGGCGGTACAGCTCATGGCCGACTGGTGCCGGCAGCAGCCGCTCCCCGGCATGCGAGTCGAGGTGCGCCGCCTCGCGGGCCGCACACCGCTCCTGCTGATCGACGTTCCGGGGGAGCTCCCCGGCTGCGCCCTGCTCTACGGCCACCTCGACAAGCAGCCCGAGTTCACCGGCTGGCTGCCGGGACTCGGCCCCTGGGAGCCCGTCATCCGCGACGGCAAGCTGTACGGACGCGGCGCCGCCGACGACGGCTATGCCGTATTCAGCTCCCTCACCGCGATCGCCGCGCTCAAGCAGCAACGAGTACGCCTGCCGCGTTGCGTCGTGCTGATCGAAGCCTGCGAGGAGAGCGGCAGCGATGACCTCCCGGCGCATCTCGCCGCGCTCGGCGATGCCATACCGGAGCCCTCGCTCGTGGTATGCCTCGATGCCGAATGCGGCAACTACGAGCAGGTCTGGTGCACCACCTCGTTGCGCGGCAACCTCGTGGGCGCACTCACCGTGCGGGTGCTCACCGAGGGCGTGCATTCGGGCATGGCGACCGGGATCGCGCCGACCCCTTTCCGCATCCTCGAGCAGCTGCTCGCACGCATCGAGAACCCCGTTACCGGCGACCTGTTGCTCGATGAGCTGCACGTGACGCTGCCGCCCGACCGGCGTGCCCAGGCGGTGGTGGCCGCGCAGGTGCTCGGTGGCTCGGTCGCGGGGAAGCTTCCCTGGGCACGCGGCGTGCAGCCGGTGTCGAACGACCCCGCCGAGCTCATCGTCAACAGCACCTGGCGCGCCACGCTCGCCGTCACGGGTGCGGACGGCCTGCCGCCCACGGCCACCGCGGGCAACGTGCTGCTGCCTGAGCTCACGGTGAAGATCTCGCTGCGCACTCCCCCGACCTGTGATGCCCCGCGCGCCGCCCGGGCGGTGCGCGAGGCTCTCGAGCGCGACCCGCCCTACGGAGCCGAGGTTCGCTTCGAACCGGGGTCCGCCAACACCGGCTGGAACGCACCGAGCCTCGCACCGTGGCTCGAGCACTCGATCGGGCGCGCCAGCCAGGCCGTCTACGGCCGCGACGCCGTGCATCTCGGCTGCGGCGGCACCATCCCGTTCATGGGAATGCTGGGTGAGCGCTTTCCGCGCACGCAGTTCTTCATCACCGGGGTGCTCGGACCACACGCCAACGCGCACGGCCCGAACGAGTTCCTCCACATCGAATACGCCAAAAAGCTCACCGCCTGCGTGTCGCTCGTGCTCGCCGACCACGCGCGCACGGTCTCCTGAGCCCTCAGCGCATGTCCGCCATGTAGCTCGGCTTCACGGCGTCCTTCAGCCGCCGCCAGCCCTCGCTCAGCGGCGCAGTCGCATCCGCGTGCGGGGCGTA
This sequence comes from Steroidobacteraceae bacterium, assembly GCA_035542535.1. Taxonomy (GTDB): domain Bacteria; phylum Pseudomonadota; class Gammaproteobacteria; order Steroidobacterales; family Steroidobacteraceae; genus 13-2-20CM-66-19. Next base: position 8,988 of record DATKLG010000042.1, on the reverse strand, counting down.
CTCGATGGACGGGAACTCGGCGCTCAGGGCGTCGACCATCAGCGTCCACTTGGGCAGTCCCTTGGGGAATTTGCCGCGGCGTGTAAAGACGATCCGGCCCTCGACCGGGACGTCCCCGGCCACGGCCTTGACCGCGGCGATGCGGTCGTAGAGGGCGCCTTGGGGATTGGTGAAGGTGAAGCGGCGCGCGCCGTCCATGACGGTCCACTCGGCCATCTGGTCACCGCCGAAAATGTTGCCACGGACGTCGCGCAGGTCGATCACCACGACCCCCCGCATGGTGAGCAGCAGGAAGTCGACGTGGAAGCCGCCGCCCATACCGTCCGGAACCAGCGCATCGGCCAGATGATCGGCCGCCCCGCCGGTGACCGCGGCTCGCAGCGCCCGGCGCGCCCGGAAGCCGCTGTACCAGCGCCACAGCCACCACAGCACGAGTCCGAGCACCACCGCGCCGAGCACCGCAGCCCAGAGCCCGGGCGGTAACTTACTCAAGTCGTCCACGAACCTCCCGGAGCTTCGAGCGCGCTACGCAGCGCCCCCAGTGTGGGCTCGATTTCAACACAGTGCGCGGGTCGCGCAAACAGCCGCGCGAGCGTCTCCGGGACCTGCACATGGCCCCCGATCAGGGGCTCGACGATCTCGCGAAACTTGGCCGGATGCGCGGTCGCCACGAGGACCCACCGGCCGCGCGCCCGCTGCTCCGGTGCGAGTCGCTCCCAGGCCTCGGCCGCCGTGGCGGTGTGCGGGCACCAGATCTGCCCATAGGTGCGGAAGCCGGCCCGGATGCGCTCGCGGATCTCCGCGTCGCTCACGCTCACGGCGCTCACCGCCGCGCGCAGCTGCGGCAGCTGCGGAAAGAGCGCGCGCAGGCGCTCGAGGTTGCTCGGATCCCCGACGTCCATCGCCGAGGCGAGCGTGGCGACGCTCGCACGCGGGCGATACTCGCCGCTCGCGAGGTAGTCCGGGACGGCGCGGTTGGCATTGTGGGCGAGCACGACGTCCGCGATCGGCAGTCCCAGCTGCCGCGCCCACAGGCAGGCGAGCGAGTTGCCCAGATTGCCGCTCGGGATGATGAACGAGGCACGCTCGCCGTGCTCACGCCAGATGGCGAGACTCGCGGCGGCGTAGTAGACGGCCTGCGGCAGGAGCCGGCCGAGGTTGATGCTGTTGGCCGAGGACAGTGCGCCGCGCGCGCGCAACCCCGCGTCGAGGAAGCCCTGCTTGACGAGGCGCTGACAGTCATCGAACGTGCCGCGCACCGCGAGCGAGCGTACGTTGTCGCCCCAGCAGGTAAGCTGGCGCTCCTGGGTCGGTGACACGAGTCCCCGCGGAAAGAGCACTGCGACCTCGATGCCCGGCCGCCGGTGGAACGCTGCCGCCACCGCGCCCCCCGTGTCGCCCGAGGTCGCGACCAGAATGGTGAGGGGCCGGGTCGCGCCGCTGCGCAGCCGCGCGAAGCAGGCGGCGAGAAATCGCGCCCCGAAGTCCTTGAACGCCGCCGTCGGCCCGTGAAAGAGCTCGAGCATCGACAGCCGGCCGTCGCGTGTCAGCGGCACGAGCGGCGCGGGGAATGTGAACGCTTCCGCCGCCAGCGCAGGGAGATCGGGACCGAGGCGGTCACCCGCCAGGAAGGGCGCGAGCAGCGGCTGCGCGACCTCGGGCAGCGCCGTAGCGCCCGCGAAATCCTCCAGCGTGAGGCGCGGCCACGCGGCCGGCACATACAGGCCGCCGTCGGGGGCGAGCCCCTGCAGCAGCGCGGCACCGAAGCCGACGCGTGCCGCGGGATTGCGCGAGCTGACGAAACCGAAGCCCTCGCTCATCGGTCCGCGACGACCCGCGCGCCGCCACCCCGCACGTCGACGATCCAGCCGTTGCTCGCGAGGCCTTTGGCCTCAAACTCGCGCCGCATCGCCTCGAGGATCGCCGCAGCCTGCGCCTCGAGGGCCCAGGCGAACATGGCAGGCCCCGCCCCCGAGATCGAGCAGCCGAGTGCGCCGGCCTGCATCGCCGCCCGCCTCACCTCCTGGAATCCGGGTATGAGCGCCTGACGTTGCGGCTCGATCACCACGTCCTCGAACGATGCGCGGATCAGGTCGAGATCGTCCGTGTAGCACCCGGAGATGAAGCCGGCGAGGTTCGCCGTCTGCCACACGAAATCCGACAGCTCGACGCTGCCCTTGAGGATCGCGCGCGCCCTGGCGGTGGCGAGGAACATGTGCGGGTGCACGACCACCGCGCGTACGGCGGCGGGCACCGGGATCTGCTTGACGCGCGGCGCATCGATGCCGACCGTGAGAACGAGGCCGCCGTAGAGCGAGGGCGCGATGTTGTCGACGTGACGGGCGCCGCCGCTCGCCACCGCCTCGCCGGCCAGGGCGAACTTCAGTAGCTCCGGGAGGCTGCGGGGGACGTCCAGCAGGGCATTGGCCGCAACCACGGCGGCGACGGCGGAGGCGGCCGAGCCACCGAGGCCCGAGCCGAGCGGGATGCCCTTCTCGATCTCCAGCACGAAGCCAAAGGCGGGCTGCAGCGCCTCCTGCATCGCGAGCAGCGCGCGCCCGGCGGTATTGTCGTGCGGCTCCTGCGGAAGCTGCCCGGCGATGCCCCGCACGGCCGCGATCGCGACGCCGGGTGCCGCGCGGCGCGTGACCGTCACCCGGTCCCCGAGGGTCTCCACCGCGAAGCCGAGGATGTCGAAGCCGATGGCGACGTTGCCGACCGACGCCGGCGCGAAGGCGGTCGCGCGCTCGCGCGGCGCCGCGCTGCTCACAGCCGTGCCCCGAGGTAAGCGGCCAGGCGCAGCAGGTCCGCGAACACGCCGCCCGCGGTCACCTCAGGTCCGGCTCCCGGCCCCTGCACGATGAGCGGGTTGTCACAATAGCGGCGCGTCGCGAAGCGAACCACGTTGTCGGTGAGCGCGATGTTGGCAAACGCATGGTCCTGCGGCAGCTCGGTGAGGCCGACGGTCGCCTCGCCGGAGGCGCTCAGGCGGCCGACGTAGCGCAGCACCCGGCCGCGGGCCCGGGCCGCATCGAGGTGACCGCGCATCATCGAGTCGAAGCGGGGCAGCTGCTCCATGAAATCGGCGATCGATCCGCGGCGCAGCTCTTCTGGCACGAGGCTCCCGACCTTGACGTCGGCGAGCTCGAGCGCGAGTCCCATCTCGCGCCCGAGGATTATCAGCTTGCGGGCGACGTCGGTGCCGGAGAGATCGTCGCGCGGATCGGGCTCCGTATAACCCCGCTGGCGCGCGTCGCGCACGATCTCCGAGAAAGGTGTGCGACCGTCGTAGACGTTGAAGAGATAGGCGAGCGTGCCCGAGAGGATCCCTTCGATGCTCGTGACCTCATCCCCCGTCTGCAGCAGGTCGCGCAGGGTGTTCACCACCGGGAGCCCGGCGCCGACGGTGGCCTCGTAGAGGTAATGCGTGCCGCCGGCGCGACGCGCCTGCTGCACCCGCCGATAGAGCTCGAGGGCGCCGCTATTGGCCTGCTTGTTGGGCGTCACGACGTGAATGCCGGCTCCGAGCCACTCGGCATAGTGAGCGGCGATGCTCGGGCTCGCCGTGCAGTCCACCAGCACCGTGTGCGGCAGGTAGTCGACGCGCACGTGATCGACGAAGGCGGCGAGGTCGGACGCGGTGCCCCGGCTCTCGAGCTGCCCGCGCCAGTCCTCCGGCGCGACGGTCGGGTCGCCGAGAACCATGCGCCGCGAGGCCATCACGCCGCGCAGGCGCAGGTCGAGACGGAACTGCTCGCGCAGGCTGAGACTCTGGGCGGCGAGCTGCTGGAGGAACACCCGACCGACGGTGCCCGGCCCGATCACGCCGATCGAGAGGGTGTGCGGCGAGAGATAGAGCCCGGCATGCACCGCGCGCAGCGCACGCGTGGCACTGCGGCCGTCGACCACTACCGAGATGTTGCGCTCCGAGGCGCCCTGGGCGATGGCGCGTACGTTGACGGTCGAGCTCCCGAGCGCCGCGAATACCTTGGCGGCTATGCCCGGGGTTCCCGCCATGCCGTCGCCCACCACGGCGAGGATGGCCAGATCCGGGTCGACGTCGACGCTCTGGATCTGTCCCTCGGCGAGCTCGCGCTCGAAGGCGCGGCGCGTCACGGCCACGGCACGCTCGGACTGCTCCTGCGGAATGGCGCAGCAGATCGAGTGCTCGGAGCTCCCCTGGGAGATGAGGATGACCGAGATGCCCTCCTCGCGCAGCGCGCCGAACAGACGATGCGCCGTACCCGGCACGCCGATCATGCCGGTACCCTCGAGGTTGATGAGCGCAACCCGCTCGATGCTGGTAATCCCCTTGACCGGGAGAGTCGAAGCCGGGTGCGCGCAGATCAGCGTTCCGCTCTTCTCGGGCGCGAAGGTATTGCGGATCCAGATGGGGATCCCGTCGCCGACCGCCGGCGCCATGGTCTGCGGGTGGATGACCTTGGCGCCGAAGTACGCGAGCTCCATCGCCTCGTTGTATGAGAGCGAATCGATCACGGTGGCGTCGGGTACGCGACGCGGATCGGCGGACAGCACCCCGTCGACGTCCGTCCAGATGTGGATTTCGGCAGCCTTGAGCAGCGCGCCGAAGATCGAGGCGGAGAAGTCGCTGCCGTTGCGGCCGAGAGTGGTCTGCACGCCGCGCCGGTCCGAGGCGACGAACCCGGTGATGATCAGTGTGCCGGTGAACTCCGCCGGCACCAGCGCCGCGAGCTGCGCCCGCGACTCGTTCCACTGAATGCCGGGGCCGAGCGGACCCCATTCGGCGACGACCACGCGCCGAGCGTCGACCCACATCACCGGACCGGCGCGCCGGCCGCGCTGCTCGAAGAAACGCTGGAACAACTGCGTCGACCAGAGCTCGCCGTAGCCGGCGATCAGATCGCTCACGTTGCGTGCCGCGGAACGGGTCAGCTTGACCGAGTGCAGGATGCCCTCGAGGTCGGCGCAATCGCGATCGAAGCCGGCCAGGTAGAGCCGTGCCGACTCGGCCGTGAGCAGCGTCTCGGCGATGACCGCATGACGGGCGCGCAGCTGCACGAGCTCGCCGCGATAGCCCTCGTCCTGTCTCTCGGCCAGCGCGATGAGCCGCAACAGGGCATCCGTCACTCCGCGGCAAGCCGACAGCACCACCGCCAGGCGCGCACCCGGCAGGGCTTCGAGGATGTCGGCCACGCGGCGGAAACAGTCGGCGTCAGCGACGCTCGACCCCCCGAACTTGTGCACGACCCAGGGATCGGTACTGCTCATCGAGTTGGGATTCTTCGAAGGCGAAATGCCAGAGACGCCGGGACTCTACTGAAGGCCTGCGGGTACACGCAACGGCTCATGAAGGTGCGGCCGCGCCGCACGGCGCGCTCGCGCGAGGATGGCATACTGGCATCCGAGGCGTTGCCGGCCGTCGTGCTGTGAGTTTCGTTTGTATCGATAAACTTCTCACTATTTATCATATGCTTACATTTCATGTGTCATGTGATACTTCGCTCGAGTCATGAACGAGATCGGACTGCTGCACCGTCAGCTCGCCCTCGTGCCCGGACCGGCGTAGCGACCGCGCCATGCCCGGGTCCGCTCCCTTCGGCAGAACCGGCGATCGCCTCTACGCGATCGTGCTGGCCGGCGGTGCCTCGACGCGCTTCGGGTCCCCGAAGCAGCTGGTGCGCATCGGTGGCCGCCCGCTCCTGCACACGGTCGTAGCCCGCGCGGCCGAGGTGACCGGCAACGCCCTCATCGTGGTGCTCGGCGCGGGAGCGGGTGAGCTGGCGCCGCTCCTGCGGCACTCGCCCGGCTCCGTGGTCGTCAACCGCCAGTGGCGCGAGGGACTCGCGAGCTCGATCCGCGCGGGCGTCGCGCGGCTGCCGGCCGCCTGCGCCGGAGCGATGCTGGTGCTCGCCGACCAGGCGGCCGTCACCAGCGATGACCTCAGGCGTCTGGCGGGCACGTGGCGCAGGCGCCCGCAGTGCATCACCGCCGCGCTCTATGCCGGCACCTCCGGTGCACCGGCCATCTTCCCGCGCAGCGCCTTCACCGAGCTCGCGGCGCTCCGTGGCGACAGCGGCGCGCGCTCGGTCCTGCGCCGCAGCGCCGACCGGGTGATCCGCGTGCCGATGCCGGCCGCCGAGCTCGATCTCGATACGCCCGAGGATCTGCTCGCGCTCGAGCCGGCGAGGTCAACCACCCCCTGAGGAGCCGCCCGCGCCGCGCGTCCTGCGGGCGGTCACCTCGATCTCGATCTTCACGCGCGCATCGATGAGACCCGCCGCCAGCATCGTGGCCGCCGGCCGCACCGCGCCGAAGTGCCGGCGCAGCACCGGCCAGCAGCGGGGAAAGTCCGCCGCGTTCGGCAGGATGTAGGTGACGCGCACCACGTCCTCGAGCGCGGCTCCGGCGCTCTCGAGCGCCGCCGCGATGTTGCGGAAGCATTGCTCGGTCTGCTCGACCACGCTTGCGGAGATCGACATCGTGGCGTAGTCGAAGCCGGTCGTGCCCGAGACGAACACCCACTCGCCATCGACGACGGCCCTCGAATAGCCGATCTCGGCCTCGAAGGTCGAACCGGAGCTCACCAGACGCCGCGTCATCGCCCTCACGCCTCCTCGGGCAGGAGCCCCGCCGCGACGAGCACGCGCCGCGCGGCCACGAGGTGCGGCCGGTCGATCATCTGCCCGTCGAGGCTCGCGACGCCGGCCCCGCCGGCGGCGGCGAACGCGGCCAGCACGCGCCGTGCGTGCGCCCGCTCCTCCTCGGTGGGCGTGAAGGCTGCATTGATCGCGTCAACCTGCGCCGGATGAATCGCGAGCTTGCCCGAGAAGCCGTCACGGCGCGCCTCCGCGAGCTCGTCGCTGAGGCCGGCGGCATTGCGAAAGTCCGCCTGTACGCCATCGATCGCCTGAACGCCGAGCGCCGCGGCGGCGAGCAGGCAGGTGCTGCGCGCCAGAGCGAAGGTGAAGGTCAGCGCTCCCGCGGAGTCGCGCTTGGCCGTAGCGCCGAGTGCGGCGCCGAGGTCCTCGGCTCCCCAGGTGAGGCCCGCAAGCCGCGTGGCCACGCCGCGTCTGGCGGCGAGCGCGGCCGGATACTGCGGCAGGGACAAGAGCCCCTGCGGCGTCTCGGTCGCGATGACGAGCAGCCGCGTGGCGCCGCGCGCGAGCCCGCGCGCCCTCTCGAGCGCGCTCAGGTGATCGGCGACCTGGCCGAGCTGCGCGGGCCGCGACACCTTCGGCAGCACGACCCCGGCCGGGGCCTGGCCCCCGCCCGTGCCCTTGCGCTTGCCCGTCGGGCCGAATGCCGCGGCGAGGTCCGCGCGCCACGCCCGGCCCTGCGGCGTGTTGATGCGAACCCAGAGCTCGGGCGCAGAGTGCGCAGCGCGGGAGGCGAGCAGCTGGCGCACCCGCGCCCGCGCCGCCGGCAGCTGCGCCGGATCGACCGAGTCCTCGAGATCGAGGATCAGCGCGTCCGCGCCGCTCTCGAGGGCCTTGGCCTGCTTGCGCTCGCTGTCGCCCGGGACGAAGAGCCACGAGCGCAGCGCGCCTCGCCGGGGCTCATCGCTCATGCGGGCTTCTTCAGCATGAGCGCCGCACGGCGGCAGAAGGCGACTTCCTCGTTGCGCTGGTTGAAGGCGCGATGCTCGAACACCACGATGCCGGAGTCCCGACGCGACTGACTCTCGCGCTTCGACAACACCGTGGTCGAGGCGCGCAGGGTGTCGCCGGGCAGAACCGGCTTCGGAAAGCGCACCTCCTCGAAGCCGAGGTTGCCGATGGTCGTACCGAAGGTCGTGTCGTATACCGAGAGCCCCACCAGCAGGCCGAGGGTGAACAGGCTGTTGACGAGCGGCACGCCGAAGGGCGTGCCGCGGCAATACTCGGCGTCGAGATGGATGGCCGCCGGGTTCATGGTGAGGGTGCTGAACAGCACGTTGTCGGCCTCGGTCACCGTGCGCCGCACGGCATGCTCGAACTGCCGGCCCGGCTCGAGCTCCTCGAAGTAAAGTCCCGCCACGACCGTTCTCCCCGCGCCTGCGGCGCCGTGCGCGCCGCGCCCCGCTAGTGTTGCATACGCTCATAACCCGGGAAAAGCCGCACCCAACCACAGGGTATTTAGCGTCCCCGCCGGGCGCGAATATATTCGGCGGGGCATGTATCGCTACGATCAGCTCGATCAGGCCTTCGTCGAGGAACGGGTCGCGGAATTTCGCGATCAGACGCGCCGCCATCTCGCGGGCGAGCTCCCGGAGGAGGAGTTCCGGCCGCTGCGCCTGCGCAACGGGCTCTACCTGCAGCGCCATGCGCCGATGCTGCGCATCGCGATCCCCTACGGCCTGCTGAGCTCGGCGCAGCTGCGCAAGCTCGCCGACATCGCCCGCCGCTACGACCGCGGCCTCGGCCACTTCACCACTCGGCAGAACCTGCAGCTCAACTGGCCGGCGCTCGCCGACGTACCCGACATCCTCGCCGAGCTCGCCACGGTGCAGATGCACGCCATCCAGACCTCCGGCAACTGCGTGCGCAACGTCACCACCGACCACTTCGCCGGCGTCGCCCGCGACGAGATCGTCGACTCGTTCGTCTGGTGCGAGCTCATCCGGCAGTGGTCGACCTTCAGCCCGGAGTTCAGCTTCCTGCCGCGCAAGTTCAAGATCGCGGTGAACGGGGCACGCGCAGATCGAGCCGCGGTAGCGGTGCACGACATCGGGCTGCACGCGACGAGGAATTCCGAAGGTGAGATCGGCTTCAAGGTGCTCGTCGGCGGCGGCCTGGGAAGAACCCCCGTTCTCGGAAAGGAAATCAGGGCTTTCCTGCCGTGGCGGCACCTCCTCACCTACCTCGACGCGATCCTGCGCGTCTACAACCGCTACGGCCGGCGCGACAACCTGGGGAAGGCGCGCATCAAGATCCTCGTCAAGGACCTCGGCGCCGAGAAGTTCCGCGACGAAGTCGAGGCCGAGTGGGCGCACCTGAAGGACGGGCCGGCGACGCTCACGCAGGCCGA
>DATKLG010000041.1:0-29782 GCA_035542535.1 Steroidobacteraceae bacterium | reverse complement strand
TTTCATCCCCACTAAAAGTGCTTTACAACCCGCAGGCCTTCTTCACACACGCGGCGTCGCTGGATCAGGGTTTCCCCCATTGTCCAATATTCCCCACTGCTGCCTCCCGTAGGAGTCTGGGCCGTGTCTCAGTCCCAGTGTGGCTGGTCGTCCTCTCAGACCAGCTACGGATCGTCGCCTTGGTAGGCCGTTACCCTACCAACTAGCTAATCCGGCTTCGGCTCATCCATCGGCGCGAGGTCTTGCGATCCCCCGCTTTCCCCCGTAGGGCTCATGCGGTATTAGCCAACCTTTCGGCTGGTTATTCCCCACCATTGGGCAGATTCCGAAGCGTTACTCACCCGTTCGCCGCTCGTCAGCACGTATTGCTACGCCTGTTACCGCTCGACTTGCATGTGTTAGGCACGCCGCCAGCGTTCAATCTGAGCCAGGATCAAACTCTTCACTTGAAGATTTTGAGAATCAACATCGAAGAGTAAATCCAAAAATGGCTCCAACTACTGCTGGACATCTTTGGTCACTCGGTCTTTTGCGCCAAAGGCACATCGACGCGAGTCCCCACACAAATTACCTGCCAAACTTTTAAAGAGCACCCGCGAGCGCTGCAGGCTGCGGGAAAAAGGGCGGGCAGTATAGCCATCGGGCTATACGCCTCCAATAAGTAAAGACACACAGACTCGCCGCCCAGGCCGCATTCCCGGCCGAGGCTGCGAGGGGCGCGCAGTATAGCCCCCCGAAACGGCTTGTCAACGCACTGTCATCTGCCCAGACCCTCTTATTCGGGGGGAGGGGCTTTGCCTGAGACCCGGATCCGCCCGATCGGGCGCGAAAGGGGGTCCAAAAGCGGGGCAGAGTTCTTGAGGTGGGGGCTCAAGTGCCCCTTTCAATGCCCTGAGCGGCCAGAAACAGGCGCCGGGGGCGGCAAGAAGACCAGGGTCGGGCCGGCCCCGAGAACCGCGTCACAGCCGCTCGGCCTCAGCCCTCCATAGCTATGGCTTCAGCTATGGCTTCGGCTCGAGCCTCACCCGGGCAAAGCGCCTGGCGCCGACCTGGAAGACGTGCTCGGAGCCGGCCCCGAGCATGAGCCCCCGGTCGCTGACCCGTGCGCCGTCGAGCTTGACGGCCCCCTCGTCGATCTTGCGGTTCGCCTCCGAGGTGCTGGCGGCGAGTCCCGCTTCCTTGAGGAGATTGGCGATGCGCAGCCCCGCTCCCTCCACCGGGATCACCTTCACGGGCAGGTCCTGCGGCACCGCCTTTTCGCTGACGCGCGCCATGAAATTCCTCTGCGCGCGCTCGGCGGCCGCCGCATCGTGGAAGCGCGCCACGATCTCGTGGGCGAGCTCGAGCTTGATGTCGCGCGGGTTGCGGCCTTCCTGCGCCGCGCGCTTCAGACGCGCGAGCTCCTCGAGGGGACGAAACGACAGCAGCTCGTAATAGCGCCACATGAGGGTGTCGGAGATCGACATCACCTTGCCGAACATGCTGTCGGGGTCCTCGGTGATGCCGATGTAGTTGCCGAGCGACTTCGACATCTTATTGACGCCGTCGGTGCCCTCGAGCAGCGGCATCGTCAGCACGACCTGCCGCTCCTGTCCGTAGGCCTCCTGCAGCGTGCGCCCCACCAGCAGGTTGAACTTCTGGTCGGTGCCGCCGAGCTCGACGTCGGCGCGCATCGCGACCGAGTCGTAGCCCTGTGCGAGCGGATAGAGAAACTCGTGGATCGAGATCGGCTGGCCGGCCTTGTAGCGCTTGGCGAAGTCGTCGCGCTCGAGCATGCGCGCCACGGTGTAGTGCGCGGCGAGCCGTACCACGTCCGCCGCCGTGAGCGGCGACAGCCAGCGGGAGTTGAAGTCGATGAAGGTGCGCTCGCGGTCGAGGATCTTGAAGACCTGACCCTCGTAGGTGCGTGCATTGACCTCGATCTCCGCGAGCGTGAGCGCCGGGCGGGTGGCGTTGCGCCCACTCGGATCGCCGATCATCCCGGTGAAGTCGCCGATGAGAAAGGTCACCTCGTGGCCGAACTGCTGGAACTGCCGCATCTTGTTGAGCAGCACCGTGTGTCCGAGATGCAGGTCCGGCGCGGTCGGATCGAATCCGGCCTTGACGCGCAGCGGCGTGCCGCGCTGCAGCTTTTTCGCCAGCTCCGGCCGCGTCAGCACCTCGCTCGCACCGCGCTCGAGCTCTGCGATCTGTTGCTCGAAATTCATCCTCTTTCCCGTGAAGCCCGTTGCGGACCCACCGCCGGCCGACAGGTAAGGTTCAGCCTCGGACACTTAACATACATTGACCACGGCTCCCAAGCCCGGTACGGTTCGCGCTCGTTAGAACTTCCGATAAGACAATGAGCTAAGTCTAGTCGATGGCACTGCGTTCACGTCTCCCGAAACCTTCGTTCGCTTTCTTCCTCCAGGCGGCCGCCTGCGGCGTCGTCGCCTGGTCGCTGTGGAGCGGGGGGCTCGGCGCCCCGCAAAACCCGGACGGCACGCAGCTCCCGGGCGCCGCCGCGCCGGCGGCCTCCGCCGCTGATCCTCTCGGGGCCGCCGCGGGCCCGGCGGCCTCCGCGACGGCGAGCGCGCTCCCCGTGCCGAGCGGCACGCTGGCCGCAGCCCCGGCGGCGCGCGCGGCCGCCGATGCTCCGCGGATCGCCGCTGCGGCGGGTTTCGACGGCGCGCGTCTCGCGCTCACCTCGATCGATGTGATCGTGAGCCGCAACGACACGCTCGACCAGATCTTCCGGCGCCTCAAGCTGAACCTCGCCGACCTCGCCACGCTGCGCGCTCTGCCGGGACTCAAGGCGCATCTCGACAGCCTGCATCCGGGCGAATTGCTGCGTTTCACTCATAAGGACGGCGAGCTCTTCGGGCTCCAGCGCCGCCTCAACGACGGGCAGACGCTCCAGGTGACCCGCGCAGGTGACGCCCTCAAAGCCGATGTCCTCGACAACCCGCTCCAGACCATCACCCGTACCGTCGGCGGGCGCATCAACAGCTCGCTCTTCGAGGCCGTCGAGGCCTCGGGCGCCCACGATCAGACCGCGATGGCGCTCGCCGACATCTTCGGCTGGGACATCGATTTCGTGCTCGACGTGCGGCCCGGGGACTCGTTCGTCGTCACCTACGAGGAGGTCTGGCGCGACGGGCACTACCTCAAGGACGGTCCGGTGCTCGCCGCCTCGTTCGTGAACCAGGGACGCGAGTACCGCGCGGTGCGCTATCGCGATCCCACCGGTGTGACCAGCTACTACACGCCCGACGGGCGCAGCATGCGCAAGGCGTTTCTGCGCGCGCCGCTCGAGTTCAGCCGCGTGAGCTCCGGGTTCAACAGCGCGCGCATGCACCCGATCCTCAACCGCATCCGCGCCCACAAGGGCGTCGACTACGCCGCTCCGAGCGGCACGCCGGTGCGGGCCGCAGGCGATGGCGTCATTCGCTTCGCCGGCGTCATGGGCGGCTACGGCAACCTGATCGAGATCGAGCACACCCACAGCATCACCACGGTCTACGGGCATCTGTCCCGCTTCGCCCACGGCATGCGCGCCGGCACCCACGTGAGCCAGGGGACGGTCATCGCCTACGTCGGAATGACGGGGCTCGCGACCGGGCCGCACCTGCACTACGAGTACCGGGTCAACGGCACGTTCAAGAACCCCCAGACGGTGCTCCTGCCGGCGGCGGCTCCGATCGCCGCAGGTTACCTGGCCGACTTCCGCGCGCACGCCGATCCGCTGCTCAGCTCCCTCGACCAGGCGGTTGGGCCGATGCTGGTCTCGCGCTGACGCAAGAACTCTCGCGCTGACACAAGAACTAAGGGACCCGAAGGGTCCCATACAGGGGGAACGCAAGTGAGAACGAACGTATCTCTGTCCGTCGTCGCCGGGCTGCTGATGGCAGGCAGTGCATCGGCGCAGGACGTCCTCAAAGTCTCTCCGGCCACCAATAAGGTGCTGGTCGAGAACCAGTATGTCCGCGTGCTGCAGTCGACCTTCAAGCCGGGAGCCAAGGAGCCGATGCATACGCACCCGGCCGCCTGGTACTACGTGTCCAGGGCGGGCACGCTCAAAGTCACTTACGCCAACGGTAAGGTCGAGATGTGGACCCCGAAGGTCGGCGAGCAGGCGTGGATGGACGGCGAGGAAGCCCACAGCGCCGAGAACGTCGGTAAGACGACGCTCGAGTACATCCTGGTCGAGGTGAAGTCGGCGCCGACCAAGACCCCGAACTGAGGACGGTTCACGGAAGCGTCGTGCCCGGCTGGTATGCTCAGCGGTTCATGGACGCTCCGGATCTCAAGGCGCCGCAGCACTACATCAACCGGGAACTGTCGTTCCTGGAGTTCAACCAGCGCGTCCTCGATCAGGCATTCGATGAGTCGATGCCGCTGCTCGAGCGGCTGCGGTTCCTGTGCATCTCCTCGAGCAATCTCGACGAGTTCTTCGAGATCCGCGTCGCCGGCCTCAAGCAGCTCATCGAGCTCGGCGGCGGCCAGCCGGCAGCGGACGGCATGTCGATCCCGGAGCAGCTCGCCGCGATCCACGACCGTGCCACGCGACTGGTAGCGGACCAGTACCGCTGCCTCAACGAGCTGCTGCTGCCGGCGCTCGCCCGGGAGGGAGCGCCGCTGCTCGAGCGCCGCGACTGGAGTCCGGCCGCCTACCAGTGGCTCGAGCAGTACTTCGAGCGCGAGGTGGAGCCGGTGCTCTCCCCGCTCGGCCTCGACCCCTCGCGGCCCTTCCCGCGCATCCAGAACAAGAGCCTGAACTTCATCGTCCGCCTCGAGGGCAAGGATGCCTTCAACCGCAACAGCGAGCTCGCCATCGTGCAGGCGCCGAGATCGCTGCCGCGGGTGGTGCCGCTGCCGCCGGAGGCCGGGGTGCGCGCCTGCGTGCTGCTCTCGACCATCGTGCAGACCTTCGTGCCGAAGCTCTTCACCGGCATCCACGTGATCGGCTGCTACCAGTTCCGCGTCACGCGCAACAGCGACCTGTTCGTCGACGAGGAGGAAATCGACGATCTGCGGCGCGCGCTCGAGGGTGAGCTCATGCACCGGCGCTACGGCGCGGCCGTGCGGCTCGAGGTGGCGAGCGAGTGCCCCGAGGACATGGTGAAATTCCTGCACGGGCAGTTCGGCTCGAACGGCCTGGACACCTACTACGTGCCGGGGCCGGTGAACCTGAACCGCCTCACGGCGCTCTACGACCTGGTGCAGCGGCCGGACCTCAAGTTCCCGATCTTCACGCCCGGGCTGCCGAAGCGCCTCGTCGGCGCCACGGACCTGTTCGCCGTCATCCGCCACAAGGATCTGCTGCTGCACCACCCTTACCAGAGCTTCGCGCCGGTAATGGACTTCCTCAGGCAGGCGGCCGCCGACCCCCAGGTGCTCGCCATCAAGCAGACGCTCTACCGCGCGGGCCACGACTCGCCGCTGGTCGATGCGCTGGTGGCCGCCGCCAACGCCGGCAAGGATGTGACGGTGATCGTCGAGCTGCGGGCGCGCTTCGACGAGGAAGCCAACATCGAGCTCTCCAACCGGCTGCAGGAAGCGGGCGCGCACGTCATGTACGGCGTGGTGGGCTACAAGACACACGCCAAGCTCGCGCTGGTCGTGCGGCGCGAGTCCGGCGGCATTCGCCGCTACTGCCACCTCGGGACCGGCAATTACCACCCGCGCACCGCGCGGCAGTACACGGACTACGGCCTGTTCACCTGCGACGATGAGGTCGGCCAGGACGTCCACGAGCTGTTCCTGCAGCTCACCAGCCTCACACAGACACCCAAGCTCAACCGCCTGACCCAGTCGCCCTTCGGCATGCACGACATGGTGCTCGCCAAGATCGCGCGCGAGACCGAGCACGCGCGCGCCGGGCGCCCGGCACGCATCACGGCCAAGATGAACTCGCTGGTCGACCCGGAGGCGATCGAGGCGCTGTACCGGGCCTCCTGCGCCGGGGTGAAGATCGATCTGGTGGTACGCGGCGTGTGCGCATTGCGCCCGGGGGTGCCGGGTGTCTCGGAGAACATCGCGGTGCGCTCGATCGTCGGGCGCTTCCTCGAGCACTCGCGCGTGTTCTGCTTCGAGAACGCCGGCAAGCCCGAGATGTTCTGCGCCAGCGCCGACTGGATGGAGCGCAACTTCTTCCGCCGCGTCGAGGTCGCCTTCCCGATCCGCCACAAGGCGCAGGAGGAGCGCATCCAGCGCGACCTCGACTTCTGCCTGAGCGACAACTGCCAGGCGTGGCTGCTGCGGTCCGACGGCACCTACGAGCGCGTGCGGCGCGGCGAGGCCAAGGCGGTCAACGCGCAGATGGAGCTGCTGTCGGTCTACGCGGCCGGACCCGGCCCTTCGGGCTGAGATCTCAGCTCCCGCCGAACACCCGCAGCCGGTAGCCGCCGGCGCGCAGGTAAGCGACCTCCTGCTGCAGATCCGCGGAGGTGAGCGGATGGTCGCGCAGCCAGCGCGCCGGGAAGCGCATCTCGACCGTGCGCGGCGTCACCGACAGCCCGATCGCCGGCAGCGCGGTGGCGCTGCGGCCCCGGTGCAGCAGCACCGCGAGGCGCAGCAACAGGATGAGATAGACGGCCAGGCGGTCCCAGGGCGGTACCAGCTCCTCGACGCCATCGAGCGCCAGCTTGCGGCGATGCGCGCCCACCAGGCGCGCGAGCAGGCGCTGCTCCTCGCGCGGGAAGCCCGGCATGTCGGCGTTCTCGAGCAGATAGGCGCCATGGCGGTGGTAGCCCGAATGGGACACATCGAGCCCGATCTCGTGCAGCCGTGCCGCCCATTTGAGCGCGAGGTGCGCGAGCGGCTCCTCGAGCTTCCAGCTGTCGCGCGTCTGCTCGAGGAAGTCGCGTACCGTGGCCTCGACCCGCTCGGCCTGCGCCGCGTCCACGTGATAGCGCTGTTGCATGGCCCGTACGGTGCGCTCGCGGGCATCCTCGCGGCGGTAGCGACCGAGCATGTCGTACAGCAGTCCCTCGCGCATCGCGCCCTCGGCGATCCGCATGTCCTCGATGCCGAGCACACTGAACACCTCGGCGAGGATCGCCAGGCCTCCGGGGAACACCGCGCGCCGGTCCTCGGTGATCGGCTCGAGCGTCAGCTCGCGCGTGTGGCCCGCGTCGATGCAGTATTCGGTGGCGCGGGCGAGCCCGGCCGGCGTGATGGTGGCCGCCGCGGGCTCGAGCGCCCGGATCACCTCGCCGATCGCGCGCACCGTGCCGGAGCTGCCGGCGCAGGTGCTCCAGCCGCGCGTGCGGAACGCGGCCTGCACCGGCTCGAGCTCGAGCCGTGCGGCGAGGCGCGCCCGCTCAAAGCGCTTGGCGGAGATCTTGCCGTCGCGGAAGAAGCGCTCGCTCAAGGACACGCAACCCATCTGCAGGCTCTCGAGCTCGAGTGGCGTCAGCTCCTCGCCGATGATGAGCTCGGTGCTGCCGCCGCCGATGTCGACCACCAGCCGGCGTCCGGGCTCGGGCGGCATGGTGTGGGCGACGCCCGAGTAGATGAGGCGCGCCTCCTCCATGCCGCCGATGATCTCGATCGGGTGGCCGAGCGCCTCGCGCGCTCGCTCGAGAAAGGCCTGCTTGCGGTGGGCCATGCGCAGCGCGTTGGTGCCGACCACGCGTACGCTGTCGGCGTGCATGTCGCGCAGCCGCTGCCCGAAGCGCTCGAGGCAGCCGAGCGCCCGTGCCGCCACTTCCTTGTCGATCCGCCCGCTCTCCTCGACCCCGGCCGCGAGACGCACCATCTCGCGCAGGCGGTCGATGATGATGAGCTGGCCGTGCGAATAGCGCGCCACGATCATGTGGAAGCTGTTGCTCCCCAGGTCGACCGCCGCGAGGACGTCGGGGACCGGGCGCAGCGCGGCGCGGACGGTGGATTTGGCTTCGGCGAGTCGGGCGGTCAATACGCTCGGGGCTCGCACGCGTCAGGCCGCGAAGGAGGATCCGCAGCCGCAGGTGGTGGTCGCGTTCGGATTGCGGATGACGAACTGCGCGCCATCGAGACCCTCGCGGTAATCGATCTCGGCGCCCGTGAGATACTGCACGCTCATCGGGTCCACGATGAGCTTCACCCCGAGATTCTCGATGCAGGTGTCGCCTTCCTGCAGCTGCTCGTCGAACTCGAAGCCATACTGCAGCCCCGAACAGCCCCCGCCCTGCACGAACACGCGCAGCATGAGCTTGGGATTGCCTTCGCCGCGAATCAGATCGCCGACCTTGCGGGCCGCGGCATCGGTGAACGAGAGCGCAGGGGTCGCGTCCTGAAGCGTGTCGGTGGTGGTCATAATCTCCTCGAGGAGCGAGTCTAGAAGCGCGCAGGGATTCGGTCAAAGGCGCGCTGCACGCCGCACGGCCGTGCAGCCCGTCACCCTTTCACTTGGGCCTTGCGGCCGGGTTCTCAAGCCTTGGCCGCCGCCTGCGCCGGGGTCGAGGGGACGAGACGTACCAGCTTGCCCATGATCTGCGCGCCGAGTGTCATCTCGATGACGCCGTAGTAGACGTCGCCCTCGACGCGCGCCGTCGCGCCGAGCACTACGCGCTCGGCGGCGCGGATGTCGCCGCGCACGTGGCCCTGCAGGATCACGCTCGGCGCTTCCACCGAGCCCTCGATCGAGCCGCTCTCGCTCACCGAGAGCGTCGAGCCCGGCGCCAGGTCCGAGCGCACGTTGCCGGTAATCGCCCCGTCCAGGTGCATCCCGCCGACGAAGGCGATGTCGCCCTGCACGCGCACGCCCTTGCCGATCAGCGTATCGATATGCGGCGGGCGGGAATCACGGCTGAACATGGCTGCCTCCGATGCCCGGATATTCTAAGGCGAGGTCTGGACGCTCCACAGGAAGGTCTGCGAGAGCGGCGTCACATCCTTGCGGTTCGAGTGCACCTCGACCACCAGGTGCGCGGGCTTGAAGCCCGCCGGCAGGGTCAGTTCCTGGTCGAAGTCCTGGAAGTAGCGGAAGTCGTAACGCAGGTCGCGCTGGCGGCCGCCCGTCAGTTCCGCCAGCTCGAGACTGCGCTCGCCGCCGGCGAACTCGCCGTCGACGCTGAGCAGCAGCGTCCCCGCGGCCAGCGTCTCGGCACGCCCCGAGCGCACCAGCGCCATGTGCGCCACATAGACGTTGGGCTGCGGGCTCGAAGTAATGCGCAGGTCCTCGATCTTCACACCGAGATTCGCCGCCCCCTGCGCCACCACGCCGCGGTAGAAGGCGAGCTCCTGGGACTGTTTGGCCACCTGCGCCTGCAGATCCCCGAGAGCACGCGCCTCCTCGGCCTGCTCGCGCGCGCGGCCCACGCGGAAGGTATCGAGCTCGGCGAGTTGGGTGCGCAGCCCGCGGTTCTCGGCCTCGAGATGCTCGATCTTGACCTCGAGCTCGGTGCGCTGCTGCCCGACGGCCTGGCGGTCGTAGCCGGCGTTGTAGCGGCCGAGCTCGTAGATCACGTACACGCCGAAGAGGCCGATGAGGGCGGTCGCGAGTCCCACCAGGATGCGGCGCGCCTGGGAGCCGCGCCGCACGATCTGCGGCGTCTCCTTGCCCCGGCCGAAGATGGCAGCGACGAAGCGCATCGCGCGCTACCGCGAGGCGGACATGGGCGCCCGTGGGCCGCCCCGGGCCGTGACCTTGTCCCACCACGACGGCAGCGGCGGGCCGTGCCCCCCGGGGAAGGCGTGCGCGGCGAGCTCGGTGAGCGCGCGGGCGTACACGGGACGCTTGAAGTAGATCACCTCGCGCACCGGTTCCCACCACCCCGCCCACCGCCAGCGATCGAACTCGGGCTCCGCGGTGCGTCCGAAATCGAACTCGACCTCCTCGGTCGTGAGGCGCAGCAGGAACCAGCGCTGCCGCTGCCCCACGCACAGCGGATGCTGGTTGCGCCGCACGTAGCGCGGCGGCAGCCGGTAGCGCAGCCACTCGGCGGTCGAGCCGACGAGCTCGACGCCGTCACGCTCCACACCGACCTCCTCGGCGAGCTCGCGGTACACCGCCTCCTCGGGTGTCTCCCCCACCCGCATGCCGCCCTGCGGGAACTGCCAGCCACGGCCGCCGGTGCGGCGTCCGAGAAAGACCTCGGACCCGCGCATCAGGACGATCCCGACGTTGGCGCGAAAACCGTCCGGATCGATGACGTCGCTCATGGTTGAGGACGAGTCTGCCACAAGGCGCGCCCGCCGTGACCCTCAGGATGTACGCTAGTGTCCCATGGCCGCGGACGCGCACGAGTCGAGCGTTCTGGCGCGGGCCCGCCCCTCCGAGCGGGCACGCCCGGGCAGCCTCGCCGTGCTCGCGGTGTTGGCCGCGGCGGTGTTCTGCGTGTCGCTGCTGGTCGGCAGCTCGGGCGCCGGAGTTCGCGGCTCGCTCGCGGCTCTCACCGGCACGGGCGATGAGGCGACGCGCACCGTACTGCTCGCGGTGCGCCTGCCGCGGGTGCTGGCCGCCTTCGCAGTAGGGAGCCTCCTCGCTCTCTCGGGCGTGCTGCTGCAAGCCCTGTTTCGCAACCCGCTCGCCGACCCATACGTGCTCGGCGTGTCGGGCGGCGCGGCCGTCGGAGCGCTGCTCGCGATGATGGCCGGGCTCGCTGCGATCGCGGTGCAGTCGGCCGCGGTCGGCGGCGCGCTGATCGCGGTGGTCGCGGTCTACCTGCTGGCGCGCAGCGGCGGCACGCCGCGCCTGCTGCTCACCGGCGTGGTGCTGGCAAGCGCGTGCGGGGCCCTGGTGAGCGTGCTGCTGTCGCTCGCCGACACCTCGCGCGTGCGCGGCATGGTGTTCTGGCTCGCCGGAGATCTCGAGTGGGCGGTGACGCCATGGGCGAGCGCCGCCGCGGCGGCCCTGGCGGTGGTGGCCGCGGTGCTGGTGGCACGGCCTCTCAACGTGCTGGCGTCAGGCGAGCTGCGCGCGCGCAGCGTGGGCCTGGCGCTCGAGGCGTGGCGCACGGTGCTGTTCCTCGGCTGCGCCACGCTCACCGCCATCGCGGTCGTAAGCGCCGGCACCGTCGGCTTCGTGGGTCTCATCACCCCGCACGCCGTGCGTCTGACGTTCCGTACCAGCGATCACCGCATCGTCGCGCCCGCCGCGGCGCTCTCGGGCGGAATGCTGCTGGCGCTGGCCGACCTCGCAGCGCGCACCCTGGCGAGCCCGCGCCAGCTCCCGGTCGGGGCGATCATGGCGCTGATCGGGGCGCCGCTGTTCGTGGCGATCCTGCGCGGACGGGGCCGCTGAGCGAGCCGCAAGCCGTATTTGCCAGCTGCCCCGGCGCTTCGCTTGACAGGCAATAAATTACTTGCCTATAGTAAGGCAAGTATTTAGTTGCCTATCGCCCCGATGACAGAGCGCCATGAGACCGATCTGCTGTTCAAGGCCCTGGCCGATCCCAGCCGTCGCAGGCTCCTCGACCTGCTGCACGCGCACGACGGCCGCACCCTCAACGAGCTGTGCGAGTACCTCGATATGACGCGACAGGGCGTGACGCAGCACCTGCGCGTGCTCGAGGCGGCGAACCTGGTCACTACCGTGCGGCGCGGCCGCGAGAAGCTGCACTTCCTCAATCCGGTGCCGCTGCAGGAGATCTACGAGCGCTGGATCGCCAAGTTCGAGAGGCCGCGCCTCAAGGCGCTCTCGGACCTGAAGAAACGACTGGAGAAATCCCATGGCTAGATCGACCTTCGTTTACGTGACCTACATCCGCACCACGCCGCAGCGGCTCTGGTCCGCCCTCACCAGCGACCGCGAGTTCATGCAGCGCTACTGGTTCGGGATTCATTGCGACAGCGAATGGACCGCCGGATCGCCCTGGAAGATGGTGTCCGGCGACGGGGCGGTCCTCGATGCCGGCGAGATCGTCGAGGCGGATCCGCCCCGGCGGCTGGTGATCCGCTGGCAGCATCAGAAGATGCCGGAGCTGAAAGCCGAGGGCGACTCGTGCTGCACGATGGAGCTCGAGCCGAGCGGGCCGGCGGTCAAGCTGTCCATCACCCATACGATCGACCGCGAGCCCTCGAAGTTCATCACGGCAGTCTCCGGAGGCTGGCCGAAGATCATCTCCAACCTGAAGTCGCTGCTCGAGAGCGGCGTCACCGCCCTCGAGGACCCCTATCCCAAGTGAAGCGCGCGGCCCTTCAGCGGGTGAATTCGGCGAGCTTCCGGAGCTGCACGCGCGGGTCGTTGGCGGCATCCTGCTGCAACCACCCGAGGTGCCCCGCCCCATAGATCACCAGCAGCCGCTCGGCCGGCGATTCGAGGAGCGCGATGAGGTTGCGGTAGATACGGATGTTCCGCTGATACCACATCGCGAGCAGATCGGGTCCGGCATAGTCGGCCGGGTCACCAAAAGGCACGAGGGCGAAGTAACCCGCGACGTCTCGGCTCACGGCGGCATCCGAGTTCATGAGCTCGAGTGTCTCGAGCACGGTGTGCGTCGCCAGGTAATCGTTCTGCGCCCGGACGAGCGTCTCGATCTGCGCCTGCCAGGCATCGAGCTGGTCCGACCTGCCGTTCGCCTTCGCATAGTTCACCACCCGTCCGAAAGGGAAGTCGCCCTCCTCGTCGACGGGATAGATCGTCCTGTGCCCGAGTTCGCGCGCGAGGCGAAAGCCGATCTGCTCGACTTCGTTGCGGGTGAGCTGATACTTCCCGTCGAGGTAGTCGGTGTAGCGCTGGGTGACCTTCGTGCTGCCGACGTCCGCCTCGATCGCAATCCGGGTCGGATGAAAGCGCTTCAGCACCTCCATGAGCTCGCTGATCTCGCGCTGGCGCTTCGCTGCGAGCACATCGTCGGCCTGGATGTTGTGCAGGTCCCGTCCCGGATTCGCCATGTGGAAGGTCCCGAGGATGAGGATCTCCGGCCGCGCCTCGCTCCCACCCCATGCCGCAGTCGGGATCGCCAGCACTCCCAGGACAATTATCGCCGCCCTCATGGCGCCGCCCTCCCGCCTTTCATGGGCATCACTTGCCGGGCTGCTTGCCGCCGTCGCTCCCCTCCGGCAGGGCGATCTTCGGAATGCCGAACTTGCCCTCGAGGCGGTGCAGCTTGGCGAGGTCGATGGCACCCACGATGTTCACGATGGTGAACTCGCGCGGCTCGCTCGCGATGATCGCGAGTCCGTTGGCTACGCCGCGGTCGACGGCGACGTAGATGTCGACGTGGGTGTGCTCCCGGGCGCTGTTCACCTCGACCAGCCGCTGCCAGGCGGGAGCCGCCAGCTGCTTGCGCACCAGGTCGACCTGCGCCAACGGATAGGCGAAGTCCTGGTCAAAGGTGTAGCTGCGGACGTAGATGCCCTTGAGCCCGCCGATCAGATCCTTGGTCGCCGCGTCCCCGGGATCGCTCGAGTCGAGAAAGCCCGCCGCCAGGGAGAGGAGCGAGGGATCGAGCGAGATGTTGACGGACTCGGTGGCCCTGGCGGAGAGCTCCGGGAACTCGGGCAGCACCAGCTGCGCCGGCGGTGCCGCGAGCGCCACGGACGCGCCGAGGGCCGCCACGGCGCCAAGGAGTCTCGGCCGGATTGAGGAGGAGTCTGTCACGCTTTTAGACACCCGAGTGTTCCTGCGGAGCGCCGTGCTCCTCGCCGTTCACGACCCGAGACGCCAGGTTGAGCTTCTCGTCCGTCATCCGCAGCGCCTCGATCAGCTGGCGCCGCGCCTCGCGCCCCTGCTCGAGGCGCTGCACTTGCCATTGATGCGCCAGGAGAATCGCGATTATCACCGAGGCCGCGAGCCCGAATGCCAGCCAGCCGACGACCGCCCCGGCACGCGCCGGACGCTCCGGGCGGCGCGGCTCGGCCGCGATGCGTGCCAGCACACCCGGCGCGAATCCCGTGCCCGGATCGACCGCCCCGAGCGCGCCGCGCAGGCGCCGTTCCAGCTCCTCGTCGTTCCGCCCGCCGCTCATGTCAGTGCCTCCACCCTCTCGGTCATGCGCTCACGCAGCTGCGCCAGCGACCGCTTGAGGTGGCTCTTCACGGTGTTGAGCGGCATCCTGAGGGTGCGCGCGATCTCCACGGGGTCGAGATCCTCCTGGTACCTGAGCAGCACGACGGCGCGCGCCGCGGGCGAGAGCTCGCCGACCAGGGCGCGCAAGCGGCGCTCGAGCAGCGGGTCCGCCTGCGCGCTCTCGCCGGCAACGTCCCCGAGCTCTTCCGGCGCAAACTGCTCCAGCCTCGGCGTGCGCCGCAGGCGATCGATGGCCCGGTGCAGCGTCACCCTGCGCAACCAGAACCCGAGATGGCTCTCCGAGCTGACCGAGGCGAGGTTGCGGTACAGCTGCAGGAACACCTCCTGGGCGAGATCCTCGGCCGCGTGCCGGTCCGACAGCATGCGCAACGCGAGGCTGTAGACCGGGCGCTGATACCGGCGCACCAGTGCGCCGAACGCTGCCCGCTCGCCGGCCAGCGCCTGCGTGAGCAATTCGCCACTCGTGCATTCCTCGTCCCCGGTCACATGGGGTCCGCGGGTCGCGGGTAATCACGCTTGCGGCGGCAGCTGCCCGAGCGTCCTGCCCGGGTGGACGAAGGTCCTGCTGAGGCTGGCGATCTGCTCAAGGTCGATCGTGCCGACGATGTTGACGATGGTGAACTCTCGGGGCTCGCTCGCGATGATGACCAGGCCCTTGACCTTCTTATCCTCCAGGGCGACGTAGATGTCGACGTTCTCCTTGCCCTTGCCCTCCTGGTCGCCGCGCCTGCGCACCTGCACCAGCGGACTCCAACCGGGCGCGGAGAGCTGCGCGCGCACGCGGTCGATTGCGGCCTGCGGATAGGCATAGTCGGAGTTGAACTCGTAGCTGCGGATCTGCACCGACTGCAGTCCCTTCAGGGTCTCCCTGACCTGGGCAGCGTCGGGGTCGTCGGTTTTCTTCATGAGCCACCCGAGCAGATGCAGCGGCATCCAGCCGAGCGTCAGGTCGACCGACTCGGTAGCGTGTGCCCGGAGCTCCGGGAACGAGGGAATCTGCAGCTGGCCCTCGGCGCTGGCGAGCAATGGCACGGCCAGGCAGGCGGCAGCGACGGCGAGCAGGCGGGTCTTCATACGGGTCTCTCCCCGGGGTAGGGTGCCGGAATCGGGTCCATGCTCCGATAAATACGCACGGCACCCCGCGAGAGGGTGCAGGAACGGATGCGCCGCTAGAGCACCACGTTCGGCGAGGTCGCAACCCGGTTGCGCCCGGCGCTCTTGGCGCGGTAGAGCGCCGCGTCCGCCTCGGCGATCAACCGCTCGGCGAGCGCCTTGTAATCGTGCGGCCCGGGTCCGGGGTTTGCGGCTGCGACGCCGATCGAGAGCGTCACGGTCTCGCTGGCGGGCGGGATGCCGGTGCCGATCGTGACCGGCTGACGGCGCACCGCAGTGAGCACGCGCGTAGCGACCTTCTCCCCGTCGGTGAGATCCGCCTGGGAGAGCACCATGGCGAACTCGTCGCCGCCGAAGCGCGCGCCGGTATCGCTGATGCGCATCTCGGCATCGATGCGCTGCGCGACCTCGCGCAGCACTGCATCGCCGGCCAGATGCCCGTACTGGTCGTTGATGCGCTTGAAGTGATCGACGTCGATCATGAGGCACACGATCGGCAGACGCGCGCGTGCGGTGCGCGCCAGCTCCTCGCGCAGCCGCGCATGCAGGTAGCGGCGATTATGGAAGCCGGTGAGGAAATCGGTGAGCCCGCTGCGCAGCAGCCGTGCGCGGTTCACGGCATTCTCCACGCAGATCGCCGCCACCAGCCCGAGATGCGCCAGGAAGTCGCTCGCCAGCTCGCGGGTGAAGCGCTGCGGGTCGTGGCTCACGAACACGAGCACGCCGTCGAGCTCGTCGTGCCGGCGCAGCGGGATCAGGGCGAGACTCGCGGCCTGTGCCTGTCGCGGCAGCAACAGCTCGTGGTCGGCGCGCCGGTACGGCCCGAGCCAGGGCCGCTCGAGCGTGGCGAGCTGCGGAGCGATGGTCCGCAGCGCATCGACGAACGTCACCCCGGCGAGGGGGTCGTGGCCGATATCGTCGCCCGAGATCAGGTGGCGGATCTCGTGCTGCGGGTCGTTGAGCACGAGCGTGACGCCATCGAGCTGGTAGGAAGTCTTCAGTCCCGCGATCAGCCGCTCGAATAGCTGCGCGAGCGAGCCGGCGCGCAGCAGCTCCAGCTCCCGTTCCTGCGACTTGCGCAGCAGCGCGGCGTTGCGGGTGACCTCCTCGGTGAGCGTCGCCAGGCGCCCCTTGAGCGCGCTGTTCTCGCGCTCGAGCGCCTCGGCCGGATCGGCGGCTGCGCCGCCCGGGCGCTGTTCGGCATTCGGTCGGCGCATCAAGACTGCGGCTCCCTCCACTCCCTCAGGCGCGCCGCTCCGTCGCCGTGCGCCGATCCTCGAGATAATCGCGCCCGCGACGCATCAAAGCAACGAACGTGTCGTGATCGTGGGAAAGAACCGCGGTGCGCAATCGCTCGACGGCCTGCGACAGGGCCTCGAGCGACTCGGCGCCGTAGTCGTTGAGGCTCTGGATCTCGTAATAGAGCTCGGGACTGTCCTGGGCGACGCGCGCCGCCACCTCGAGCTGGGCGTCAAAAGTGGTGCTCGAGAGGCGCGCGAGCCTCGGTGCCGCCTCGCCGCTCTCGGCGAGCGCGGTGAAGAAGGCGATGTTGAGCGCGTGCGAGAGCCCGAGCACGTAGGCGATCAGGCGATCGTGCTCGTCGAGGCTCATCACCACCTGCTCGGCCATGGTCGAGGAGAACAGCTCGCGCACGCTCGCGAGCGCCGCTGCGTGGCCGAGGTCGACGAAGATCACGTGCCGTCCGGACAGCAGCTCGGTGTCCGGGCCGAACATCGGGTGCACGGAGGCCACCCTGCAGCCGTGGGACTTCAGCGCCATCAATCCGGCGCGCAGCGGCGACTTCAGCGACCCGACGTCGAAGATCACTCCGGGCGGACGCCGCAGCGCGAGGTCGCGCAGGATCGCGTCGGTGGCACCGAGCGGGGTCGCCACCACGATGTAGTCGTGCTTGAGATCGGTGGCGTGCCAGTCGGCAACGTGGGTCCCGCCGGCCGCGGACGGCGCCGGATCGGCGACCTCGACCGCGAAGCCCTGCGAGGCGAGGAAGCCGACGAACCAACCGCCCATCTTGCCGGCGCCGCCGATGACGAGCGCCCGCCGCCCGGTGCCGGCACCGCGCGCCACGACGCTGGCGTGCTCCTGGGTCGTCAGCGACGAGCGGATCAGCAGGCGCAGCAGCTGCTCGGCCAGCGCCGGCGATACGCCGCGCTGCTCCGCCATGGCGCGCACGCCGAGGATCACCTCGCGCTCGCGCTCGTAATCGCGGGTCGAGCGGCCGGTGGCGCGCTTCACCCGGGCCACCTCCTCGCTCACGGCCTTGCGCTCGGCCACCAGCCCGATCAGCTGGCGGTCGATATCGGTCACTCGCTGGCGCAGGTCCTCCAGCGTCACGGTCTCGCGCGTCATGGGAAGGGGTGCCTTTGGCGGAAATCCGCCTCCTTTCTATCGGGGCGGGGCAGGCGGTGCAAGGGGAGCCCCCAGACCGGGCGGGCCGGGTGCCCTGACCGGTTCCGGCGCTGCGGCCCGCCATATGCGCATCGAGAAGCGCCGGCCCTCGGGCTGCTCGCCGATCGTCTGTACGCGTATCTCGGCGCTGCCGGGCTCCCAGACGAACGGCCGGTGGTCGCCGGGGTGGGTAGACCATTCCGGGTGCTGCGCGAGAAACGCGCCGATGTCGGCCGGCGCGATTCTCTGGCGGCGGATCTCGTACCCGGCGCGCACGAGGCGCTGCAGCGCGGCCGCATCCCAGGCGCGCAGCGGGTAGGTCACGCCCGCTGGAGCGGCGATCCCGGCGAGGAGCTTGCCGATCGGGTTGTAGGCCCCGATGAGGCTCCAGGCCGCGAGGCTCGAGTCCGCCAGCTGCTTGTCTGCGGCGGCGACGCCGGCCCCGGGCCGCAACGCCGCCAGGCTCCCGGCCTGCTGCGCGAACAGGTTCACGGTCGCGTTGAGCTTGAAGAAGTGCGCGCTGATCTTGCTCCCGAGCGAATCGGTCCAGCCGCGCGGCACTCCGGGCTGCGGGGACCATCCGCTCGCATACAGGTACTCGGTCTGCTCGAGGAGCGATGCCTGGACGCGAAACTCCGCGGCAAACGCCCCGCCGAGGTCGAAGTCACCGAGCGCGAAGACCGGCGCGACGCGGTCGGCATCGCCGGGCTCCGTGGGCACGGCGGCGCGCGGATCGGCGATCATGTCTGCGAGCACCAGGTAGTCCGACTGCAGATAGGCGAGCGCCAGCATCTTCGAGATCAAGAGTCCCTGCCCGGTGAGCACCCGGCGCCACAGACCGATGTCGGCGATGAGCGCATCGAGCGCCGCACGCAGCTCGGGCGCCTGCGTGCCGCGCAGTCGCAGCACCGTGTCCTCGAGGAACAGGTAGCGCACCTCGGTCGGAACGTAGACGGCCGGAGCCAGGTAGCTCGGCCGCGCGGTCTCGTAGTAGCCGGGCAGGCGCTGCAGCGCCAGGTAGCGCCGATAGAGCTCGCCGTTCGCCGCGCTGAGCGCCGCGATCTCCTCCCGGTGCGGCGGCACTTCGTCCCACAGCGAGGCGGTGAGAGGATGCACGAACTCCGCCTGGCCGGCGAACTCGAGCGCGTTCGCGACCCGCAGCGTCAGGGAATCGAGCGCCTGCCCCGAGGGGTCGTGCAGCACCGCATCGAGGTGCTCGTTGTAGTGGCCGATGCGGTCCACGCCGGCCGCGATCACCGAGGCGCCGGACGGGGCGGTGAATCCCGCCATGGCGAGATAGATGTTGTCCTCGGGCTTGAGGGGATTCGGCGGCGGCGCGAGCAGCGCGCGCGCTTGCGGCGAGAGCGGCTCATCGTGCCAGTTGACGACGAAGGCGAACGCGCACAGAGCGAGCGCGATGAGCGCGAGACTCCCCACGACGAGCCCGCTCCAGCGGAGGATGCGGCTCGCGATGGGCGAGAGCGTTATCATGAGCCGAGCCTATCGAATCCCCGGGTACTCCACCAAGACCATGAAGTTCGCGGCACGCCGACAGCTCGTGATCGCCTCCTTCGCGGCACTCGGCGCATCGGCCGCGGCTGCCCAATCACCCGCAGCGGCCTCGCCGGCGGAGCCGGCCGCGGCGCGGCCCGTCATCGACCTCTCTCAGAACGACGTGTTCTTCATCTCGCGGTGGTTCCAGGGGGCGGGGAGCAAGACCTGGAGCGCGCTGTGCGGCTTCGCGGTTCACGGCAACTATCTCTCCAACGACGTGCCGCGACCCCTGTGGGAGCTCAACATCCAGGAGCTGATGGCGGGCGATGCGCCCGTGGTCGTCATCAGCGCCGGCACCTACGAGGTCCTGAGCCAGGACCCCAAGGCTGCCCGCCAGGCGCGCGCGCCGATCACCGCCCTCAGCTTCACCGTGGACGGCTCGCCCGAGCCCGTGACTGCCCGCATCGTGGGCCAGCCGGGCAGCGACAATGCCATCAAGGCCGTAGTGGAGACCGCGTCCGGGCAGAGGCTGCTGACGGGTTTCTACGACGGAGTACCGATCACGGTCTCGCTCGGCTACCAGGATGGCGGGAGCGAGGTGCTGAGAGTGACCAACATCAAGGATCGCGGCCACGTCTCCGGACTGGGGGGTTACCTGCAGCACTGCACGGCGCTGCTGCATGCACTGCCGCCCGGTGCGCCGAGTGCCTACCGCATAACCTCGCCCGTCGACCTGATGTCGCGGGATCCTTTCGGCAACCCATGAACGAGCGCGAGGAGCTGCTGCCCGAGCCATTGCCCGCCGAGCCTCTCGGCGTGGTGACACGCTGGCTGGCGGAGGCCTGGGCGGCGGGCCGCCAGCCGAACGCCAACGCCATGGTGCTTGCCACCGCGACCCGCGACGGCCGGCCGTCCGCGCGCGTGGTGCTCTGCCGGGACATCGTGCCGCAGCCCGGATACGTGGTGTTCTATACCAACTACCACTCGAGCAAGGGACGCCAGCTCGAGAACAACCCGCGCGCTGCGGCGGTGATGCACTGGGACGCGCTCAGCCGGCAGGTGCGCATCGAGGGCGTGGTGGTGCCGAGCCCGGCCGCCGAGAGCGACGCCTACTTCGCTTCGCGCGCCTGGGACAAGCGCCTCGGCGCCTGGGCCAGCGCGCAGAGCGAGCCGCTCGCCTCGCGCGCAGCGCTCGAGCGCGCGGTTGCGGCCGCCGCCAGGCGTTTCGGCGCGCCCGTTCCGGGCACGCCGGCGGCCGCTGCAGCCGTCGACATCGACATTCCGCGCCCGCCACACTGGGGCGGCTATCGCCTGTGGGCGGATGCGGTCGAGCTGTGGGTCGAGGGCAGCCAGGGGCGCATCCACGACCGCGCGCGCTGGAGCCGCACGCTGCAAAGCGCCGCCGGCACTGCCTTCGAGGCGGGCGCCTGGCGGGTCACACGCCTGCAGCCCTGATTCAATGTGGAGAAACCTCCGCATCGCGCTGCTGCTGCTGGTGCTCGCCGCTGTGGCCCTGCAGCAGTGGCTCGAGCGGGTCCACACCCAGAGCTGGCGGGAGACGCTCTGGGTCGGCATCTACCCGCTCAACGCCGACGGCAGCCGCGCGGCACATAGCTACATCGAGGCGCTCTCCCACAAGGACCTGGAGTCCATCGAGACCTTCTTCGTGCGCGAAGCCCATCGCTACGGGGTAAGACTCGATGATCCGGTGCACATCGAGCTCTATCCCGAGGGGAGCGAGCTCCCGCCGGCGCTGGCGCCGGATGCCGGCCCGCTCGGCATCGCCTGGTGGAGTCTGAAGCTCCGCTGGTATGCAGCGCACGCGAGCACGGTGCCCGGGCGCGTGCCCTCCACGATCCGCATGTTCGTGCTCTATCACGACCCCGCAACGCTCGACGCGGCGCCGGACTCGCATGGCCTGCAGAAGGGGCTCGTCGGTGTCGTGCACGCGTTTGCGGCGAGCGAGCTGACCGGCAGCAACGCCATCGTGATTGCACACGAGCTGCTGCACACCGTGGGCGCGACCGACAAGTACGATCTCGCCACCGACCAGCCTCTCTACCCGGGCGGCTACGGTGATCCCGGGCAGCAGCGGCTCTTCCCGCAGCTCCGGGCGGAGATCATGGCGGTGCGCCGTGCGCTGAGCCCTCAGGAGTCGGAGATGCCGCGCAACCTTGCGAGCGAAGTCGTCGGCCCGGCGACGGCGCTGGAGATCCATTGGACGCACCCCTGAGCGCGCGCCGCCTGAGCGTGCACGCCGGCGCGCGGGCGCTGGTGCGCGAGCTGTCGATCGATTTCGTGCCGGGCGAGCTGCTCGCGATCCTCGGCCGCAACGGCTCGGGGAAGACACTGACGCTGCATACGCTCGCGGGCCTGCGCCGGCCGGCAGCCGGGGAAGTCGCGCTCGCGGGTGTGCCGCTCGGGGACCTCAAACGCCGCGCGGTGGCGCTGCGCCTCGGCCTCCTGCCGCAGGACCTCGAGGACGCGTTCGTGACCACGGCGATCGAGACGGTGCTCATCGGCCGCCACCCGCACCTCGCGCTGTGGCAGTGGGAGACGGCCGAGGACGAGCGGCTGGCGCGCGCGGCGCTCGCCGCGGTCGACATGGAGGATTGCGCCGCACGTCGTACCGACACGCTCTCGGGCGGCGAGCAGCGCCGCGTGGCGGTCGCGGCGCTGCTGGCGCAGCAGCCCGGCATCTTCCTGCTCGACGAGCCGACCAATCACCTCGATCCCCATCACCAGCTGGTGGTCCTCGGCCTGTTCCGCGAGCTCGCGCACTCCGGCCGGACCGTCATCACGACGCTGCACGATCCGACGCTCGCGGCGCGCTTCGCCGACCGGGTGCTGCTGCTGCACGGCGACGGGCGCTGGACGCTCGGACCGGTGCGCGAGGCGCTCACGGCCGCAACCCTGAGCGAGCTCTATCTCGCCCCGATGGTGGAGCTCGTGCAGGACGGCCGGCGGGTGTTCGTCAGCGCCTGATGGCAAAAATCGCCTGGCGGCGATTCTTGCGGACAAACGCACTTCGATTGGCCCGCGAGGCAAGCCCGAAACGTCTCCTAGCTCGCCAGGAGTCCGAGGACTTCGGCGTGCAGCGCGCCGTTGCTGGCGAGCACGCTGGTGGTCGCGAGCCCGATCGCGCGGCCTTCGAGATCTGTGCAGACCCCGCCCGCCTCGCGCACGATCACCGTGAGAGCGGCGATATCGAGGATGTTGACGTTCGACTCGAGCACGACCTCGAGCGCACCCCGCGCGAGCAGGTGGTAGTGCAGGAAGTCGCCGTAGCCGCGCAGGTAGCC
This sequence comes from Steroidobacteraceae bacterium, assembly GCA_035542535.1. Classification (GTDB taxonomy): domain Bacteria; phylum Pseudomonadota; class Gammaproteobacteria; order Steroidobacterales; family Steroidobacteraceae; genus 13-2-20CM-66-19. The sequence continues at coordinate 7,528 of DATKLG010000041.1, read as the reverse complement.
GACGGCGCCGATCAGCCGGCCGAAGCTCTGCCACCGGGGCGAGGCCGCGAGGCTCTTCAGATTACCCGTGGAGAGCCCGGCCTCGTGCAGCGCGGCACGCTTGCTCACCCGGATCGCGCGCTCGTCGAGGTACGCTCCTGCCCCCTCCTCGGCCCAGGCGAGCTCGCCGTAGACCGGGGCGCTCGAGACCCCGAGCACCAGCCGGCCCGCGCGCATGAGGGCGATCTGGGTCGAGAAGAACGGGATCTCGCGCACGAACGCCTTGGTGCCGTCGATCGGATCGACCAGCCAGATGTTGTCGGCGCTCATCGCGTGCTGCCCGGTCTCCTCGCCGAAGAACCCGTAGGTAGGGAACCGCTCGGTCAGGGTGGCGCGGATCACCTCCTCGGCGAGCACGTCCGCCTCGGTGACCGGCGAGGCGTCGGGCTTCAGCCGCACCCCGGGGCTGTGCCGGTAATGGGCGCGGATGACCTCGCTCGCGGCGCGCGCGGCCGCGAGCGCCGCCTGGAGTTCTTTGGATGCCATATGCCTTAGGATACGGCCAATGGGAAACCGTCTGAGCAGGATCTACACGCGCACCGGCGACGACGGCAGCACCGGCCTCGGCGATGGCAGCCGCGTGCCGAAAGACAGCCCGCGGGTCGAGGCTTACGGCACCGTGGACGAGCTCAACAGCACCATCGGCATGCTGCTGGCGGTGCCGGGGCTGGCGCCGGAAGTCACGGAGTGTCTCACCGAGGTGCAGCACGAGCTGTTCGACCTGGGGGGCGAGCTGTGCATCCCCGGCCACCAGGTCATCCGGGCCGAGCAGGTGGCGCGCCTCGAGCAGACGCTCGACAAGTTCAACGACGCGCTGCCGCCGCTCAAGGAATTCATCCTCCCCGGCGGGGGACCGGCCGCCGCGGCCTGTCACCTCGCGCGCACCGTGGCGCGGCGTGCCGAGCGGCGCGCCTGGACGCTCGCGCGCGCCGAGAGCCTCAATCCGCAGCTCCTCAAGTACCTCAACCGCCTCTCCGACCTGCTGTTCGTGCTGGCGCGCGTGCTGGCGCGGCACGAGCGCGGCGCCGAGGTGCTGTGGCGCCACCGGCGGGGCAAAGCCTAGGCCGCGCTACGCGGCGCTCGTCATCAGTGCGTCTCCTCAGCTCAGCGCAGCGCGGTGCGCTCCTCGAGGAGAATTCTCAGGCGTCGCCAGTTGAACAACGGTCCCGGATCGGTCTTGCGCTCGGGCGCGACGTCGCTGTGACCGACGATGTGCTCGGGGCCGAGCGAGGGATAGGCATCGAAGAGCGCCGCGGCGAGTCCCGCGAGCTGCTGGTACTGCGCATCCGTGTAGGGGGTGTCGTCGGTTCCCTCGAGCTCGATCCCGATCGAGAAGTCGTTGCAGGAGCGCCGGCCGTCGTACTCCGACTCGCCGGCGTGCCAGGCGCGCTCGCCGAAGGGAACGTATTGGACGATCTCGCCGTCGCGGCGCACCAGCGCGTGCGCCGAGACACGCGCGCCGGCGATCGCACGAAAATACGGGTGCGTATCGAGCGGCAGCGTGCCGGTGAACAGGCGATCGATCCACGGGCCGCCAAACTCCCCGGGCGGCAGGCTGATGCCGTGCACCACCAGCAGATCCGGCTTCACGCCGGCCGGCCGGGCGTCGTAATGCGGCGATAGCACCTGGCGCGCGCCGGCCAGGAGACCCGTAGCGGCGTCGATCCGCAGCGGCGTGCTGACAGGTATGGTGGCGGCGGTGATGGTCATGCCGGCCGGTCGATTCTGCCACAATCGCCGCCATGACTTGCGCCAACGCGCCCTACGTGGCGCGCGATCTCGCCCATGTGTGGCATCCGTGCACACAGATGAAGGATCACGAGCAGGTGCCGCTGATCCCGATCCGGCGCGGGAGCGGTGCGTGGCTCGAAGACTACGCCGGCAAGCGCTATCTCGATGCGGTGAGCTCGTGGTGGGTAAATCTCTTTGGCCACGCGAACCCGCGCATCAACGCCGCGGTGCGCGCCCAGCTCGAGACGCTCGAGCAGGTGATCCTCGCCGGCTTCACCCACGAGCCGGTGATCGCACTCTCCGAGGAGCTCGTCGCGGTCGCGCCGCCGGGACTCACCCGCTGCTTCTACGCCGACAATGGCTCCTCCGCGGTCGAAGTGGCGATGAAGATGAGCTTCCACTACTGGCGCAACGTCGGCCGCACCGACAAGCGCCGCTTCATCACCCTCACGAACAGCTACCACGGCGAGACCCTGGGAGCCCTCGCCGTGGGCAACGTCGAGCTCTACAAGGAGATCTACCGGCCGCTCCTCATGGACGTGATCACCGTGCCCTCGCCGGACTGCTACCAGCGTGCGGCGGGGACGACCTGGGCGGAGCATTCTCGGGCTCAGTTCGTGCACATGGAGGCCGCGCTGGCGCGCCACGCGCACGAGGCCGCCGCGGTGATCGTCGAGCCCCTGGTGCAATGCGCGGGCGGCATGCGCATGTACGATCCGGTGTATCTCACGCTGCTGCGCGAGGCCTGCGACCGCCATCGCGTGCACCTCATCGCCGATGAGATCGCGGTGGGCTTCGGGCGCACCGGGACGCTGTTCGCGTGCGAGCAGGCCGGCATCCGCCCCGACCTCATGTGCCTGTCGAAGGGCCTGACCGGGGGCTACCTGCCGCTGTCGGTGGTGATGACCACCGAGCCGCTCTACGCCGCCTTCTACGACGAGTACGTGAAGCTCAACGCCTTTCTCCATTCGCACAGCTTCACGGGCAATCCGCTCGCCTGTGCCGCGGCGCGCGCCACGCTGGCGATCTTCCGCGAGGATCGCGTGCTCGAGCGCAACCGCGCGCTCGCGGCGCACCTGGGAGCGCGGACACGCGAGCTCGCGGAGCATCCCCACGTCGCCGAGGTGCGCCAGCGCGGCATGATCGTCGCGATCGAGATGGTGCAGGACAAGACGCGCCGCCGGCCCTACCCCTGGCAGGAGCGCCGCGGCCTCACGATTTATCGCCACGCGCTCGAGCGCGGCGTGTTGCTGCGCCCCGTCGGCAACGTCGTCTACTTCATGCCCCCGTACGTGGTCACCCCGCAGGAGATCGATCTCATGGTGGAAGTCGCGCGCGAAGGTCTCGGACTCGCCACATGCGCCTGACCCGAGTGTACGTTGCAGATCCGCTCGCGAGCGGCCACCGCGTCAGGCTCGAGGGCAACGCTGCGAGCCACATCACCCGGGTGCTGCGCCTGCGGGTGGGCGCCGCGCTCACGCTCTTCGACGGCACGGGCGGCGAGTACGAGGGCAGCATCGACAAGGCACACGGCGGGGAGGTCATCGTCGCCGTCGGTGCACGGGCGCCGATCGAGCGCGAGTCGCCGCTCGAGCTCACCCTCGCGCAGGGCGTCTCGCGCGGCGAGCGCATGGACCTCGTCGTACAGAAGGCCACCGAGCTCGGCGTGTCGCACTTCGTGCCGGTGCTCACCGAGCGCAGCGTGGTGCGCCTGAGCGCGCAGCAGTCCGACCGCAAGGTCAACCACTGGCGCGCGATCACGATCGCCGCCTGCGAGCAGTGCGGGCGCAATCGTCTGCCGACGGTCGCAGCGCCCGCGGCGCTCAGGGAGTTCCTCGCGAGCAGTGCGGACGCCTCGACCGGGGCGCGCCTGCTGCTCTCGCCCACGGCCGGCCGGACCCTCGCGGACGTGCCGCGCCCCGTTAACCGTGTCACCGTGCTCATCGGCCCCGAGGGCGGGCTCACGGAGGAGGAGGAGCAGTCGGCGATCGCGGCGGGATTCATGGCGCTGCGTCTCGGGCCGCGCGTATTGCGCACCGAGACCGCGGCAATCGCGGCGCTCGCGCTGCTGCAGCGCGAGCTCGGGGACCTCTAGCCCGTCACTCGACTGCCGCGAGCACGTAGTCGTCGAGGATCCGCTCGGACTGCTCGTGCATGCCGCGGGTGTTGTAGTTGGTGCTGGTGATGACCACTGCCATGTCGAGGTCCGGAATCGCCACCACCTTGTTGCCGCCGTTGCCGGTCATGAAGAACGCCGGGTGCGTCTTGCCCGCGGGGCCGAATGCCTTGAGCCACCAGAGGTAGCCGTAGTTCGTCGCCTCGTCGATCTGCGCATGGGGCGTGGTCGAGGCCCTGACCCACGTCTCGCTCACGATCTGATGGCCGTTCCAGCGGCCGCCATCGAGGTAGAGCTGCGCCACCTTCAGCAGGTCAGGTGAGCTCAGGCGCAGGCCGCCGCCGGTCTGCGGCACGCCGAGCGGTGAGTAGACCCATGAGACGTTGCCGATGCCGAGCGGGTCGAAGAGGCGCGCTTGCGCGTAACGGTCGGTTCTCATCCCGGTCGCGCGAGTGAGCACCTCGCTCAGGACGAACACGCCGCCGGTACAGTAGCTGAAGTACCGGCCGAACGGCGCGGCCGGCGGATCTTCCCCGACCCGCATGCGCCCGCGGATCGGCAGATCGAGCACGAACTGCGCCCAGTCCTCGACCAGGTACATGCGCTCCTCGTTGCCGCGCGAGGCGTCGTTCCAGTCGTCGCACTCGAGCGGCGAGCTCATGGTGAGGAAGTCCTCGACGCTGATCCGGTCCTTGCGCGCATCGCGGTTCTGGAGCTTCGCGGCGCGCTCGGGCAGCAGCTCGAGCACGCGCGCATCGACGCCGCGGAGCTTGCCCTCGTCGATCGCGATACCCACCAGGATGTCGGTGATGCTCTTGGTGGCCGAGCGCGTGTCCCGGAGCGTGTTCGCGCCGCCGTCGAAGTACTCCTCGTACACGAGCCGCCCGTGCCGGGCGATGAGCACGCTGCCGATCTTCACGAACTTGCCGGCGCGGATGTCGGCGGCCAGCGTTGCCAGCTTGTCCGCCGCGAGACCCGCGTTGCCGGGCGAGGCCCTGGGCCAATCGGCGCCAGACGCGCCCGGCGGCGCGGCAGCGAGGACCGGCGTCGCCAGCAACATCGCCAGCAGGAGCGCCGCGACTCTGGGCATGCCGACTGACCTCTTCAGGACCTGTCCTGCAGCACGAGCAGCGTCGAGGTCCCGTGCGCGAGCACCTTACCATCGCGGTCTCTCACTTGCGCCTCCGCGGAGATGATCTGGCGGCCCTTGGAGACGACCCGGGCCTCGGCACGCACACGGCCGGTATCGGCACGAATCGCGCGCGAGAAGTTCACCTTGGTCTCGACGGTGGTGTAGCCGCCGCCCGCGGGCAGCAGCGTTTGCGCCGCACAGCCGGTGGCGCTGTCGATGAGCGTCATGGTCCAGCCGCCGTGGACGACTGCCATCGGGTTCAGCAAATGAGCGCCGGGCTCCCCCTCGAATACGGCGGTTCCCTCGCCCACCTCGGTGAGCCAGAAAGTGAGAGCCTCGCACATGGGCGGAGCGGGGAAGCGCCCGTCGATCATCCCCTGCAGCAGCTCGCGTCCGCTCAGGGTGGCAGCGTCCGCCGCGGCCACGATCCCGTAACGGTATTGCACGCGATCCCCTGCCGGCGCGCCCGGTGCGGCGCGTCGCGAAATTCTACGCCCCGATGCTGGTCTCGTCCGCGATCATTTCCTCGAGGCGCTCGAGGTCGGGGACGAGCGGCGTCTCGTTAACCATGCGGATCTGGCAGATGATCGGCGCGCGCTCCGGGAACACCCGTGAGTTATCGGGGCGCACCACGTCCGAGCTCACGCGCACCAGCTGCGGAAAGCCCTGCGCCACCAGCGCGAAGTTGCCGCCTTCGACCCGCGTGCCGAGTGCGTGCAGGACCACGATGCGGGTTCGGCCGCTGGCCGGCGGTATCATCTGGCCGCAGGTCCCCTCGAAGGAGACGAGGGGTACCTGCTTGCTGTTCCAGAGCACGGTGCCGATGTACCAGGGCGGCGCTCCGGTCATCTCCGAGGGTGTCTGAAAGCCGACCACCTCCGCCACGCAGGCGCGCGGAATGATCAGCCGCCCGTCGACCAGGGGGATCAGCAGACTGTAGATCTCGTTGACGCGCTCGGCCATGCTTCAGCTTGCCGAGGCGGTCTGGCGCATCGCGGCGCGGCGCCGCTCGACCAGCGGCGCGATCGCATCGAGCAGCTGCGCCTCCTGGTAGGGCTTGCCGAGGTAGTCGTCGACCCCGAGCTCGATGGCGCGCGCGCGGTGCTTCTCGCCGACGCGCGAGGTGACCATGATGATCGGCACCTCCCTCAGGCGCGGATCGTTGCGCACGTGCGCCGCGACCTCGTAGCCGTCCATGCGCGGCATCTCGATGTCGAGCAGGATCACGTCCGGCACGTTGTCCTGCAGCAGAGTCACCGCGTCCATGCCGTCGCGCGCGGTGATGACGCGCATGCCGTTGCGCTCGAGCAGGCGCTGCGTCACGCGCCGCACCGTGATCGAGTCGTCGACCACCATCGCGAAGATGCGCCGGTCGCCTCGCTCCTTGGGTACGGGCGCGGGAGCTGCCGCCCGCGTGCGCCACTCGGCGCGCACCAGCGCGCCGATGTCGAGGATGATGACGATGCGGCCGTCGCCGAGGATGGTTGCGCCGGAGATGCCGCGGATGCTCGAGATCTGCGGTCCGACCGATTTCACGACGATCTCGCGGCTGCCCACCAGCTCGTCGGCGACCAGTCCGGTGGAGTGCTCGCCGGCCCGCACCAGCACCACCGGGATGGTCACGTCCTGCGTCGGCAGCGGCGCCGGCTCGAGCCCGACGAAAGCCGCCAGGTGCTGGAAGCGGTACTTCGCGCCGCCGTACTCGAAGAAACTGGCGTCGCGCCCGAGATGGGCGGCGACCTCGGCCTTGGACAGGCGCAGCACGCCCTCCACCGTCGGCAGTGGCAGCGCGTAATACTCCTCCTCGACCCGCACCACGAGCGCGTGACTGATGGCGAGCGTGAGCGGCAGGCGGACCGTGAACACCGTTCCCTCGCCCGCCCGGGACTCCATGTGCAGCGCGCCGCCCAGACGCTTGATCTCCGTGGCGACCACGTCCATGCCCACGCCGCGGCCGGCCTGCTGGGTGACGGAGCCGGCGGTGGAGAAGCCCGGCTCGAGGATCAGCTGCATCGCATCCTCATCGCTCAGGGCCTGTCCGGGCGCGATGAGTCCGAGCGACTCGCCCTTCTCGCGGATCGCCTTGAGGTTCATGCCGCCGCCGTCGTCGGTGAGGCGCACCATGACTTCGGCGCCTTCGCGATGCAGCTCGAGCAGGATCTTGCCGGTCTCGGGCTTGCCGCGCCGGGCGCGCTCCTCGGGCTTCTCGATGCCGTGCACCACCGCGTTGCGCAGCATGTGCTCGAACGGCGGCAGCATGCGCTCGAGCACCTGCCGGTCGAGCTCGCCCGAGGCGCCCTCGACGGTGAGCTCGGCGCGCTTGCCGGTGTCGGCGGCCGCCTGGCGCACGATGCGCGCGAGACGCTGCACGTGGCGCTGGAAGGGCACCATGCGCGTGCGCATCAGGCCGTTCTGCAGCTCGGTGATCAGCCGGGCCTGCTGGCCGAGCAGGTTCTGCGTGTCCTTGGTGAGGGTCTCGAGCAGCTGCTGGATGCTCGCCACGTCGTTCG
>DATKLG010000040.1:0-20620 GCA_035542535.1 Steroidobacteraceae bacterium | reverse complement strand
TCTTCCACTCGTCGATGCACGCGACGCTCAGCTTGTTCTGACCCGCGCGGATGGCCGCGGGATACCCCGCCGGACCGCCACCGATGACGATGACGTCGAAAGAATTAGTGTCAGACATAGTGAGCTTTCAGATGAGGGCCTGGAGGCCCATAAACAAGCTGCTCAAACCTGCAGCAGCATGCGGCCCGGATCTTCCAGGGCGTCCTTCACCGCGACGAGGAACTGCACGGCTTCGCGTCCATCGATGATGCGATGGTCGTAGGTCACCGCCAGATACATCATCGGCCGGATCTTGATCTCTCCATTCACGACCATCGGCCGCTCCTGGATCTTGTGCATGCCGAGGATCGCGCTCTGCGGCGCATTGACGATCGGCGTCGACATGAGCGAGCCGAAGACCCCACCGTTGGTGATCGTGAAGGTGCCGCCGGTCAGATCGCCGAGCGCAATCGTGCCCTCGCGCGCCTTGCGGGCGTAATCGGCCACCTCCTTCTCGATCTGAGCGAAGCTCTTGCCGTCCGCGTCGCGCACGATCGGCACGACGAGGCCGCGCTCGGTCGAGACCGCCACCCCGATGTCGTAGTACTCGTGATAGACGATGTCGGTGCCGTCCACCGAGGCGTTGATCACCGGAAACCTCTTCAGCCCCTCGATACAGGCCTTGACGAAGAACGACATGAAGCCGAGCTTCACGCCGTGCTGCTTCTCGAAGCGCTCCTTGTAGCGCGCGCGCAGCTCGTTCACCGCGGTCAGGTCGACTTCGTTGAACGAGGTGAGGAGCGCCTGGGTGGACTGCGCCTCGATGAGCCGCTCTGCGATCCGCGCGCGCAGCCGCGTCATCGGCACGCGCTGCTCGGCGCGGACTCCGGGCACGGGCGCCCGGGCCGCAGGCGCCGGAGCGCGGGCCGTGGCCGGAGCCGCCGGTGCCGCCTGAGGCGCAGCTGTACTCGCCGGCGCGGACGCCACGGCCGACGCGCCCGCCGCGGCTGCCGGCTTCTTGTCGAGGAAGCCTACGACGTCGGCCTTGGTCAGGCGCCCGTCGCGCCCCGAGGCGGGTATGGAGCTCGGATCGAGACGATTCTCCTCGACGAGGCGCCGCACCGAGGGGCTCAGCTTGCCACCGTCGCGCCCCGCCTCGGCGTCGGCAGCGGGCGCGGCCCGGCCGGCAGGCGCAGCCCCGGGCGCCGCGGCAGCTTTGGCGGCGGGCGCACTCTGTGCGGCGGCCGCCTGCGAGGCGGCAGCCTGAGCCGCGGCAGCCATCGCGGCCGGAGACAGCTTGACCGGCATGGTCGCCGACGTGTCGCCCTCGTCGATGACGGCGAGCAGCTGGCCGCTCGTCACCACCGTGCCGCTCTTGACGCGAATCTCGCGCACGATGCCGTTCGCCGGCGCCGGCACTTCCAGCACCACCTTGTCGGTCTCGAGGTCGGCGAGATTCTCGTCGCGGCGGATCGCCTCGCCGGGCTGTTTGTGCCAGGCAACCAGGGTCGCATCGGTGACCGACTCGGGAAGCTGCGGAACGCGGATCTCGGTGCTCATGAGCGCTTCCTTATCTGAGTCGCCGTCGGCGACGCGGCTTGTCCTTCGGGCGCGCCTGCCGGAGCCGCCGCATCCCCACCGGGCACCACGGCTGCGAGGCGCATGGTCTCGCGCGCCGACTCCTCGGTGCCGGCGGCATGCAGCGCCGTGGCCACCAGCGCCTGCTGCTCGAGCTCGTGGATCCGCGGCATGCCGGTGGCCGGCGCTGCCGCAGGTGCCCGGCCGGCGTAGAGCACGGCCCGGCGTTCCATGCCCGACTCCTGCAACCGGTGCCGGATCTGATACCAGGCGCCCTGGTTCTGGGGCTCCTCCTGGCACCACACGACCTCGCGCGCGTTCGGGAAGCGGTTGAGGATCGCCTCGTACTCCTCGCTCGGGAACGGATAGAGCTGCTCGATGCGCACCAGCGCCACGTCGCGCAGCCCTTCCTTGCGGCGCGTCCTGAGGAGGTCGAAATACACCTTGCCGCTGCAGAATACGACGCGCCGTACCTCGGCGGCGGGCAGCGCATCGATCTCGCCGATGACGCGGGCGAAGCTGCCGCGCGTCAGGTCCTCGAGCGGCGACACCGACAGCTCGTGGCGCAGCAGGCTCTTCGGCGACATGACGATGAGCGGCTTGCGGAACGACTGCCGCATCTGCCGTCGCAGCATGTGGAACATCTGCGCCGGCGTCGAAGGCACGCATACCTGCATGTTGTTCTCGGCGCACAGCTGCAGGAAGCGCTCGAGACGGGCCGAGGAGTGCTCGGGTCCCGCCCCTTCGAAGCCATGCGGCAGCAACAGCACCAGCCCGCAGAAGCGCTCCCACTTCGCCTCGCCCGAGCTGATGAACTGGTCGATGATCACCTGCGCGCCGTTGACGAAGTCGCCGTACTGCGCTTCCCAGACCGTGAGCGAGCCCGGCTCGGTAGTCGCATAGCCGTATTCGAAGCCGAGCACGGCCTCCTCGGACAGGACCGAGTCGGTCACCTGCACGCGCTGCTGGCCCGCGGCGAGGTGCTGCAGCGGAATCCAGGTGGCGTCGGTGTTCTGGTCGTGCAGTACCGCGTGGCGGTGGAAGAAGGTGCCGCGGCCGCTGTCCTGCCCGGTCAGGCGCACGGCAAAGCCGTCGCTGACGAGCGAGGCGTAAGCCAGCGTCTCGGCGCAACCCCAATCGAGCGGGAGCTCGCCGGCCAGCATCTTCCTGCGGTTGCTCACCAGCTGCGCCACCCGCGGATGGAGACTGAAGCCCTCCGGCACGCTGGTGATGCGCTCGCCGAGCGCGCGCAGCCGCGCGAGCTCGACGCCGGTCGGGACCGGGTCGGTCCAGTCCACCTGCGCGTAGCTGGTCCAGTTGACCGTGTACTTGTTGCCGATCATGCCGAGCGAGGCCCGGGCCTGCGGGCGTCCCTCATCGAGCCCGTCGCGGTACTGCGCGATCATTCCCTCGGCGTCCGCCTCGGTCAGCACGCCCGCGGCGATCAGCTGATCGGCGTACAGCCGCCGCGCGCTCGGATGCTGGCGGATCGTGCGGTACATGCCGGGCTGGGTCGCCGCCGGCTCGTCCGCCTCGTTGTGGCCGTGGCGGCGGTAACAGACCAGATCGATGAGCACATCCTTGCGGAAGCGCATGCGGTACTTGAGCGCGAGGCGCGCAACAAAGACCACCGCCTCGGGGTCGTCGGCGTTGACGTGAAAGATCGGCATCTCGAGCATCTTGGCGACGTCGCTCGCGTACATGGTGGAGCGCAGGTCGCGGGGCTCGGAGGTCGTGAAGCCGACCTGGTTGTTGACAATCAGGTGGAACGTGCCGCCGGTGAAGAAGCCGCGCGCCTGGCTCAATTGCAGCGTCTCCATCACCACGCCCTGGCCGGCGAAGGCGGCATCGCCGTGGATCAGCACGGGCAGCACACGGCCGCCGCGCTCGTCGCCGCGCCGTTCCTGGCGCGCGCGCACCGAACCCTCGACCACCGGGTTGACCACCTCGAGGTGCGAGGGGTTGAAGGCGAGCACCGTATGCAGGTTGCCGGCCGGCGTGCGCAGATCCGCCGAGAAGCCCTTGTGATACTTGACGTCGCCCGAGCCCTTCACCTTCAGCGGGTCGTAGCGGCCTTCGAACTCGGTAAACAGCTCCGCCGGCGACTTGCCGAGGATATTCACGAGGACGTTGAGCCGGCCGCGGTGGGCCATGCCGATCACGACCTCCTCGACTCCGGCCGCACCGCTCCCCTGGATCAGGTCATCGAGCGCCGGAATGAGCGCATCGCCGCCCTCGAGCGAGAAGCGCTTCTGGCCGACGTACTTGGTGTGCAGGTAGCGTTCCAGGCCCTCGGCGGCGGTGAGCTGCCAGAGGATGCCGCGCCGCTCTTCGTTGCTGAAGCGCGCTGTGAGTCGTCCTTGCTGGAATTCGTCGCGCAGCCAGTTGCGCTCCTCCGAGTTCGAGACGTGGGCGAACTCGGCGCCGATGTTGCCGCCATAGATGTATTGCAGCTGCGCAAGGATGTCGCGCAGCTTCATCCGCTTCGGCACGGCCGCGGTGTGGCTGCCGGTATAGAACTCCTGATCGAGATCCGCGGCGTTCAGCCCGTAATGCTCGAGCTCGAGCGCGTGCGGCCGCGGCCGCGGCTGCAAGGAGAGCGGGTCGATGCTCGCGACGAGGTGACCGCGGTTGATCCACACCTGGATGAGCCGCGAGACCCCCGCCTGGCGGGCATCGGCCGGGCGGGCCACGGCCGGCGAGCCGGCGGGGCTGCGCGGCGCGGCCGCCCGCGCCACGATGGCGTCCCTGATGGGCCCGTGCGCCCGCTCGGCCCCCACGGGCGCGAGCTGCGCGAAATAACTCCGCCAGCGCTCGTCCACGCTCGCGGGATCGCGCAGGTACTGCTCGTAGAGGGCATCGAGAAAGTCGGCGTTACCGCCGTAGAGGGGTGTCGGTTCCAGCATGGGAGGGAAAAACAGAAGGCGAGCCAGTAGTTTAGCGGAAAGACCGCTCCCGGGGAAAAAGGCTCCCCGAGGCCAGCGCCGCGGGACTAGAGGAGGCCGAGCAGGCTCGACTCGTAGAGGAGCAAGGCCCCGTAGGCCGCCAGGAGCACATAGAGCAGCAGTCCGGCTGGCAGCCGCCCGAAGAGGCGCGTGCGCGCCAACAGCGTAAGCAGCACGACGCCCCCGCCGGTGAGCCCTATCTTCACCAGCGTGAAAGCGAGCGCCGAGCCGACGACCAGCGGCCGCATCAGAGGGTTGGCCTCGTAGGCGCCGTGCTCGATGAGCGCGAGGGTCAACAGCGCGTCGGCGCACGAGAACGTCACGATCAGGACTGCGGTCGCGAGCCACTGCGGGTGATGCCAGTCGATCGCCGCGACTGCCTGCTCGCTCGCCCGCCGCGGCTGGCGCCGGCGCGCATGGATGCTCCCGAGCAGCAACGCCCGCAGCACCTGCCGGCGCCGCTCGCCGCGGCGCCGCTCGGGCGGTGCCCCGGCCCAGGCGCCCCGTTCGTCGAGTTCGGTGGACACGCTTATCGTTGACTTCGGTTCGTGACGGTCCGTTGCCATTCTAGCTGCAGCAGTTGAGCCGTGTCACACACCGTTCCGGCCAGCTTATGACACCTCGCCGCCGCGCTCAGTATCATGCGGACAATGTCGAGTCCGAGTCATGCGGACGCTCCCGACGGCCTGCCGCTGCCGCGCCGCTACTGGGCGATCACGGCCATCGTGCTGTCGATCTGCATGTCGGTGCTCGACAGCACCATCACCAACATCGCGCTGCCGACCATCGCCGGCGATTTCGGCGCCAGCGCCGCCGCCTCGATCTGGGTGGTCAATGCCTATCAACTGGCGATTCTCGTGGTGCTGCTGCCGCTCGCCGCGCTCGGCGAAGTGATCGGCTACCGCCGCATCTCGCAGGCAGGCCTGTGGGTCTTCACGCTCGCCTCGCTCGGCTGTGCGCTCGCCCCCTCGCTCCTCACGCTGAGCATCGCGCGCCTCGTCCAGGGACTCGGCGCAGCCGGGATCGTCAGCGTCAACGCCGCGCTGGTGCGCTTCACCTATCCGCACCGTCATCTCGGCCGTGCCATCGGCATCAACGCCTTCGTGGTGGCTACCTCGGCGGCGCTCGGTCCGACCATCGCCTCGGCCGTGCTCGCGGTAGCACAGTGGCGCTGGCTGTTCGGGATCAACGTGCCGCTCGGGATCATCACCATCCTGATCGCCCGCTACTCGCTACCGGACGCCGAGCGGGCCCGCCGCTCGCTCAATCTGAGCGGCGCCCTGCTCTATGCCGGGACCTTTGGTCTCCTGCTCGCGGGGCTGCAGTCGCTGGCACACCATTCAGCCGCCTCGGTAGCGTTGGCGCAGATCGCCGGCGGGGCCGTGCTTGGGCTTGCGCTGGTGCGGCACGAGCTGCCGCGTACGGCACCCCTCATCCCCTTCGATCTCATGCGCGTGCGGCTCTTCCGCCTGTCGCTGGCCGCCTCGACCTGCGCGTTCATCGGACAGATGACCGCGCTCGTAGCGCTGCCCTTCGAGATACAGAGGCTCGGGCATACGGCCGTGGAGACCGGCCTCTTCATGACTCCGTGGCCGGTGGCCCTCGCGCTCACGGCACCGATCGCCGGTCGGCTCGCGGATCGGTACCCGGCAGGCCTGCTCGGCGGCTGCGGGCTGCTGGTGATGTCGCTCGGACTCGGCCTGCTCGCCTTCCTTCCGGAAACCGCCAGCGCCGCGGCGTTCATCTGGCGGATGGCGCTCTGCGGGTTCGGCTTCGGGCTGTTTCAGTCGCCCAATAGCCGCGCCATCCTCGCCTCCGCCCCGCGTGCCCGTAGCGGCGCGGCCGGCGGCATGCTGAGCACCTCACGCCTCATCGGGCAGACGCTCGGGGCCGCGGGCGTTGCGATTCTCTTTCGCGCCTACCCGGCGACCGGCTCGAATCTCGCCTTGTGTGCGGCCGCGGCGCTCGCCCTCCTCGCCGCGCTCGTCAGCATGGTCAGGCTCACCGGCCCGAGGGCCTAGGAGCGCCCCGACCGGCGGGACCCGGCATTGAAATTAATTAATCAATTGATTATTATCACCCATCCATGAGCTCTGCACGTGCCGCGCGCCGCAGCATCGGACGCCCTCCCCAGGCCGAAGCCGTCGACGCGCGCGAGCAGCTGCTCGATGCCGCCCTGCCGCTGTTCGCCGAGAAGGGTATCGCCGGAACCACCATCGCCGAGATCGCTGCCCGGGCCGGCCTCACTCCCGCGATGCTCCACTACTACTTCAGCAGCCGCGGCCGCCTGCTGGATGCGATCGCCGAGGAGCGGCTCCTGGCGATCGTGACCGACGTGTGGTCGCCGGTGGTCGAAAGCAGCGCGATCGTGCCGATACTGCGCGGATTGGTACAACGCATCCTGCGGGCGACCGAGCTGTATCCCTGGCTTCCCTCTCTGTGGCTGCGCGAGGTGGTGAGCGAAGGCGGCCAACTGGGCGAGCGGCTCATGCGGATTCTGCCCCTGGAGTCCGTTCGCCACCTGATCAGCGTCGTCACCAGCGCGCAGCGCCGCGGCGAAGTCGATCGGCACCTGGAGCCCCGGCTGGTGCCGCTGTCAGTCATCGGCCTCACCTTCCTGCCCCTCGCCACGATGCGCATGTGGCGTGCGGTGCCCTTATTGCAGGGAATCGATCGCCGTGACGTCGCACGCCACGCCGAGGCGCTCCTGGTCAGCGCCTTCTCCCGACCCGTCCGTCGCGGTCCCCGGGCTGCGCAAGGATGAAGTCCATGGCGCTGGTGATCCTGTTGCTGGCCCTCACCCTCGCAGGTTGCTCCGGCACGCACGGCCCGAGCTATCAGGGCTACGTCGAGGGCGAGTTCGTCTACATGGCCTCGTCCCAGCCGGGACGCCTGGAGCACCTCGCGGTGACACGCGGCCAGCAGGTCGATCAGGGAACGCCGCTCTTCACGTTGGAGGCCATCGATGAGAAGGCCGCCCAGCAGCAGGCGCAGCAGCAGCTCGCAGCCGCAGAGGCCCAGCTCGCCGATCTGGAGACCGGCAAGCGCCCGCCCGAGGTGGCGGTCGTGCAGGCGCAGCTCGCGCAGGCCCAGGCGGCGGCGCAGAAGTCGGCACTCGAGCGTGAGCGCGACGAGACCCAGTACCGCAGCGGCGGCATCTCGCGCGAGCAGCTCGAGGCAACGCTCGCACAGGCGGCGAGCGATGCGGCCCACGTGAGCGAGCTCGAGAGCCAGCTCGAGGTCGCACGACTGCCCGGGCGCGCCGAGCAGCTGAAGGCACAGTCCCGCCAGGTCGAGGCGGCACGCGCCGTGCTCGCTCAGGCGAACTGGAAGGTAGGCGAGAAAGCCGTCGTCGCGCCGGCGGCGGGTCTCGTGTACGACACGCTCTTTCGCGAGGGCGAGTGGGTGGCAGCGGGCAATCCCGTGGTGCGCATGCTTCCGCCGCAGAACGTCAAGGTGCGCTTCTTCGTCCCCGAGACCGCGCTCGGGGGTCTCGCGCTCGGGCGCCAGGTGAGCCTGCACTGCGACGGCTGCGCCGCGGACGTCCCCGCCGCAATTACCTTCGTCTCCGGAGAGGCCGAGTACACCCCGCCGGTCATCTACAGCAACGATACCCGTAAGAAGCTCATCTATATGATCGAGGCTCACCCGGCGCCGCAGGACGCGGCCAAACTGCACCCCGGTCAGCCGCTCGTGGTCAGCCTCAAGTGAGCACCGGGAGCGCACCCGCCATCGATGTCCACGGGCTCAACAAGAGCTTCCGTGACAAGCACGTGGTCCGCGACCTGTCGCTGCAGGTTCAGCCGGGTGAGATCTTTGGATTTCTCGGGCCGAACGGCAGCGGCAAGACGACTTCGATCCGCATGCTGTGCGGGCTGCTCACGCCGGATTCGGGCCACGGCACCTGCCTCGGCTACGACATCCTCAGGCAGAGCGGTGCGATCAAACGCAACGTCGGGTACATGACCCAGCGGTTCTCCTTCTGGGACGACCTCTCGATCCGCGAGAATCTCGACTTCGTCGCCCGGGTATACGAGATGCCGCAGCGGGTCTCCGCGGTGCGCCAGGCGCTCGAGGAACTCGGGCTCGCGGGCCGGGCCGAGCAACTGGCGGGTGAGCTCTCTGGTGGCTGGAAGCAGCGCCTGGCGCTCGCCGCCTGCATGCTGCACCAGCCGCGGCTGCTGCTGCTCGATGAGCCGACCGCCGGGGTCGACCCCACCGCGCGCCGCGACTTCTGGGAGGAGTTGCATCGTCTGGCCGCCCTCGGGATCTCGGTGCTGGTGAGCACGCATTACATGGATGAGGCCGAGCGCTGCCACAAGCTCGCCTTCATCGCCAACGGGCGGCTCCTCGTGCAGGGGACGGCCCGCGAGGTGGTGAGCAGCCAGCACCTGAGCACCTGGTCGATCGACGGGGAGCACCTCGCCGCGCTCGCCACGCGGCTCGAAGGCCAGAGCGGTGTCGATCAGACGGTCGTGTTCGGCGCGTCGCTCCATGTGACGGGACACGACGGAGCCGCGCTCGAGCAGTCCGTCACCCAGGCGTCCCGGGCCGCCGGGCTGCGCGCCGAGCGCATCGAGACTGGTATTGAGGACGTGTTCATCTACCTCATGAACAAGTCCCTCAGCTCCGAGGAGCGCGCCGCGTGAGCGGGGCGGATTTCTTTTCGGCGCGGCGCTGGTGGAGCGTGGTACGCAAGGAATTCCTGCAGCTGCGGCGCGACCGCATCACCTTCGCGATGATCATCGCCATACCGATCATGCAGCTGGCGCTGTTCGGCTTCGCCATCAACTCCGATCCCAAGCACCTGCTGACCGGAGTGCTGGTCGAGGATCACAGCGAGTTCACGCGCACCTTCCTCGCAGGGATGAAGGCCTCCGACTACTTCGACATCGTCGAGCAGCTGCCGAGCGAGACGGCGGCGCGCGCGGCTCTCGCCCAGGGAAAGCTGCAGTTCGTACTGAGCATCCCGCCCGACTTCACGCGCCGCCTGCTGCGTAGCGAGCGCCCGGCGCTGCTGCTCGAGGCCGACGCCACCGACCCCTCGGCAACCGGCAACGCGCTCGCCGCGGCGCTGCACCTGCCGCAATCCGTCGCCCTCAAGGACCTCACGGGACCCCTGGCACCGCTCGCCGGCGGGCAGCCGCCCTTCGAGGTGCGCGTACACAGTCTCTACAACCCCGAGGGCATCACGCAGTACTTCATCGTGCCGGGAATCATGGGGGTGATCCTCAGCATGACGCTGGTGCTGATGACGGGGCTCGCGATCACGCGCGAGCGCGAGCGCGGCACGATGGAGAATCTGCTGGCGATGCCCGTCACTCCGCTCGAGGTGTTGAGCGGAAAAATGGTGCCCTACATCCTCATAGGCCTGATCCAGGTGAGCATCATCCTGCTCGCCGCCGCGCTCATGTTCCACGTGCCCTTCGAGGGAAACCTGGCCACGTTCTACTGCGCCGCCCTCTTCTTCATCGCCGGTAACCTGACGGTGGGGATCTCGCTCTCGTCGCTGGCGCAGAACCAGCTGCAGGCGATGCAGCTGACGATGTTCTATTTCCTGCCGAATATCCTGCTCTCCGGGTTCATGTTTCCGTTTCAGGGCATGCCCCGGTGGGCGCGCTACATCGGCGAGGCCCTGCCGCTCACGCATTTCAACCGCCTGGTGCGCGGCATCATGCTGAAGGGCAACGGCTGGCCGGACCTCTGGACCGACATCTGGCCCATCGCGTTGTTCATCGCCCTGGTGATGTTCGTCGCGCTGCGGTTCTACCGCAGGACGCTCGACTGATGGAGCAACCGTCATGCGCACCTCGCCGCTGATCGCGCTCGCCGCCGGCCTCGTCTCGGCCTGCGCCATGGGGCCTCAGTTCCAGCGACCCGCACCTCCGGTCACCGAGAGCTACACCCCCGGCGTCCAGCCGCAAGCGACCGCCGCCGCCGCGGGCACGGCGCAGCGCTTCGTGAGCGGTGCGGAGCTCCCGGGGAAGTGGTGGGAGTCCTTCCAATGCCCCGCGCTGAACGCCCTGGTCGAGGATTCCCTCGCGCACAGCCCCACGGCCGCGCAGGCCCGGGCGCGGCTGCGCCAGGCCGAGGAGGATCTCGCCGCGCAAAGCGGCGCCACTCTCTATCCGAGCGTCGACGCCCAGCTCGGCGTCGCACGGCAGAAGTTCAACCCGGCGGCCTTCGGCTTCACCAATCTCCCGCCCACGCCGCCCTTCACCCTCTACAACGCCCAGATCAACGCGTCGTACACGCTCGACCTCTTCGGCGCCGACCGCCGCATGCGCGAGAGCGCACGCGCCCAGACCGAATTTCAGTCCTACGAGACGCAGGCGACGCAACTGACCCTGGCGGCCAACGTCGTCGCCGCGGCGATTCGCCAGGCGGACCTCGAGGCCCAGGTCGCGGACACGCAGAGGATCATCGACGCCGGGAGCCGCCAGCTCGCGATCAGCGAGCAGCGCTATCAGGCCGGCGGCATCGCGCTCGAGGACCTCGACGTCCAGCGCAGCCAGCTCGAGCAGCTGCGCGCCACGTTGCCGCTGCTGCGGGCGCAGCGGGCCCAGGTCGATCATCAGCTGGCGGTCTATACCGGTAAGCCTCCGGCGGCCGCAGCCGTTGCGCACTTCAGCCTCGGGGAGCTGCACCTGCCGACGGACGTGCCGCTGACCCTGCCCTCCGAGCTGGTCCAGCGCCGACCCGATGTCCGGGCCTCGGAGGCCCTGTGGCACGAGGCGGCGGCCAACGTCGGGGTGGCCACCGCAAACCTCTTCCCGCACCTTACGCTCTCCGGCTACGCCGGCTCCGAGCGCGCGACGCCCTCCCAGCTGGTCGACGGTACCAACATCTGGAGTATCGGCGCGACTCTCATGCAGCCGATCTTCCACGGCGGCGAGCTGCGGGCGAAGCAGCGCTCGGCCGTAGCCGCGTACGACGCCGCGGCCGAGGCCTACGAGGAGACGGTGCTCGAGTCGCTGCAGCAGGTCGCCGACGGTCTGCGGGTGCTCGAGGCCGACGCCCTGACGCTCGACGCGCGCGCGCTCGCCGCGCAGCACGCGGCGGCCAGCTACAGCATCGCGCAGCAGCGCTTCGATGCCGGGGGCATCAGCGAGTTCTCGCTGCTCGATGCCGAGCGCCAGCAGCTGCAGACCGGGCTCGACCGCAGCCACGCCGAAGCGCTGCGTTTCGCCGATACGGCGGCGTTGATGCACGCCCTCAATGGCCCGCTTTGAGGCGCCGCAGCGGCCGTTGCGCCGCGGCCGGCGATCCACCCGCAGCAGAGCGTCGGCGGCACCGTGAAAGGGGGCTGAGCAAATGTCCAGGTCCGTGCACTTTATTTTCGGCACCATCGTCGCCGGGTTGTTGGTCCTCGCTCCCATCTACCTGGCGCTGCTGCTGCTGCTCAAGGCGGCGGGCTCGGTGTTGGGGCTCGTGAAGCCGATTGTGAGAATGCTTCCGGTGTGGGCGCGGTTCGAGAATGCCATCGCCCTGGTCCTCATCCTGCTGGTCTGCCTTCTCGTCGGGCTGCTGGTGCGTACGCGCTGGGGTCAGAGGATGTGGAAGCGGGCCGACCCGCTGCTCGAGAAGATCCCCGGCTATTCGGTGGTCAGGGGATTCACGCATCGCCTGGCGGGCGATACGCACGAGGAGACCTGGAAGCCGGCGCTGGCCGAGATCGAGGACGCGCTGGTGCCGGCGTTCATCATCGAGACGCTCGCCGACGGGCGCTTCACGGTGTTCGTGCCCGCCGTGCCGGCGCCGTTCACCGGGGCGGTCTACATCCTGGACGCCGATCGCGTCCATCCCGTGGACGTACCGTTCACCCACGCCATTCAGGCGGTGTCGCGCTTCGGCTCCGGATGCCGGGAGCTGGTCGCGGCCATGTCCGACAGGAAACCGGCGAAGAAGACTTCCGCATGAGCCCTCGCACCCAAAGGCCCCGCGCTACGGCTCGGGCGAGTAAAGGCTCGTCATGGTCGCGGTAGCTGCCAGTACCCCGACGATCAGCACGTACTCGGCGGCCAGCGTGCGTCTGAAAGCCCGCGTGGCCCCGAGCGCCACGGCCGGACCGAGTCTCGAGCGGTTGGCGGCGGCGAGGCCAAGGAGCACCGCGAAGCCCAGGACCTTCCCGAGCAGCAGGCATCCGTAGGGCTGCGGAAGGACCGCGAGCTTGGGAACGAGCGCCACCGCCATCGATACACCCACGATCGCGAGCCACGGAACGGTCCACACCGCCACCCTCGAGAACGCTGCGATCAGCTGCGCCGCCGAACCGGCCGCCGAGCGCACGGTTGCGAGATACAGAACCGGAACGCCGCCGAGCCAGAATGCTGCGACCAGTACGTGGGTCGTGAGCGCGGGGCCAAGCAGCAGGTGGTAACGATGCACCGCGGTATGGCCCATGAGCGCAAAGGAAGCCGCCACGACGAGACTCCCCGTACAGGCCGCCAGCCGCGCCGGCGCGCCGCGCCCGACAAGCCCGAGCGCAGTCAGCGCCAGGCCGAGCACCCGCGCGCCGAACGCGGCTGCCGCCGGTGAGGTCAGCGCGATCCGCTCGAGAGCAGGGTCGATGACGCCCGCGTACGCACCCGCCAGCCGCGCCGGCTCGAGACTGAGTTGCGCGCTCAGCAAGGGAAGCGCGGCAGCCACCGACCACGCCCCGAGGCGCCGAACCTCCGCCTCGACTCCGGCGAGGTGCCGCGCGAACAGCGTGACGGAGATGGCGATCCCGGCGGCCTGAAGCAGCGCCACGAAGCTCAAGGCGCGCAACAGAACCGACAGTGCGTCCGGCGGCATCGATCGACCCGGGACTCGTATCTCAGCGCGCGCTCGCAGCGATCGTGAAGCGCACGACGCCCGAGCTCACGTGACCGTCCGCAGCCAGCGCGCGCCAGGTGAACGTGTAGGTCCCGGCCGCCAGCGCCGGCAGCGCGACTCGCTGGGTTCGCTCCGCGGCGGTCGGCAGCACTCTGACGGCCTGCTCTGCCCCCTCATCCCGCCGGATCGAGAGCGCCGTCAGTCGTGCCGGCTCCGAGAAGGTCAACTCGAGCGTAGCCGGCGCAGCAGCCAGTGTGCTGCCATCGGCGGGCGTGGACTTCTCGAGATGCGCGTGCGCCTGCGCCACCGTGACCGTCAGGCAGGCGGCCAAGGCGAGCGGCAGCGTCGGGATTCTCATGGCAGCCTCGCCAAACTCACCGGGAAGCCACTTCCCAAGTGTAAACGTACCTGAGCGCGACACCGGTTGCCGACGGCGCATTCCGGTACACCAGGGCCTTGGCGAATACCAGGACGAAAGAGTGGCTCGGGCTCGGTGACCAGTTGGCTTCGGCTCCGGCCACCAGACTCTCCTGAGCATCATTCTGGCTCACACCGTCGACGACGGCCTCGCCGCGAAAGCCATAACGCAGATCCAGCGACGCCCATAAGTGCGGCGTAAAGTCGTGGCTCAGATGCCCCTCGACACCGGCCAACGGCTCCTGGCGCAGGACTTCCACTCCGTGATAGGTCGTGTTGTCGGTAAAGAAATAGACGTTGATGTAGGCGTCGGCCTCCCAGCTTCGCTCCGGCCCGAAGGGACAGGAAATGGCGAGCTCTGGTTTGAAGGACCAGCGATGTGAGCCCAGATTGAGCAGCTTGCCCGCATCGTACTCCCCGGTAGGCGCGGTGACGGTCACGCTCAGTCCCACGGTCGACGCCGGCTCGTAGGCGGCAAATTCAGAGGCCCTCAGGGCCCTGCCACCTTTGAGCAGCATGGTGAACTGGATGCTGGAATCACCCGCTCCGGTAGTCGAGCCGGAAATATTCGTCCCGGCGACCGAGCCACTGACCGTGGCGTAGGGAACACCCAACTTGATCCAGGCAAGGCGGCTCAGCATGGAGAAGTTGTGCGTGTAGGAGAGGGCTGCCTCATTCTGCTCGAAGTGCGCGCCGACCACCTCGAGCGAGGTATCGAGGGAAGCGTCCGCCTCGGCGTGAATGTAGTTGACCTCGAGCTGACTGATACCGACGGGTGCAACCGTATAGGTCCGCGGATCGGTGAACTGAGCGTAGAGCGGCGCAGGGCAGCAACAGGCCGCAAGGGCCACCAGGACGCAGGACAGTCGTCCGGTCATGGAAGGTGTGGCTGGACCCGGGCACCAGGCATCAGAGTATCAGGCCCAGCAGCTTCTTCAGCAGCTCGCCGAGCGGCATCATGGTGAGCAACAGCGGACTGATCGGCGCGCACACTGCGACGATGAGCTGGATGACCGCCTGTTTGCTGACGGGCATCACGCGCATCGATTGCACTACGGCGAAGCTGTTGGCCAGGTCCGCAAGCGACTGGATATCGGCGCTGCCGAGCAGAGCCTCATCGCGTGGCGCGCCGCCGCGCAGCCACTTGCTGTCGAACTGCCGCGCGTAGCGCTCCGCAAGGATGCTGTATTCGAGCAGTCCCGCGCGCTTGGCCCGCGACAGTTGCGGCGCGAACAGCCACATCGGACCCAGTACCACCAGCAGCAGCACGCCCACGACCGCTGCGATCTCCACCGCGAACTCAGGCAGCGTCGCGCCCAGCAACAGCACCCGGTCGGCAACCTGTGCGGCCACGATGGCGCCGTGGGCGACCAGCAGCACCGTGAAGGCATAGACGGTGTTGCCGAGCACGCCGAGACCTCCCACTTTATCCGGGTGCGTCGGCAACAGGTTGAGACGCAAGCGCGAGAGCTGCCACAGGAAGCGAGTCCAGATGAGCAGGCGGAAGTACCAGCGCAGCAGGAGAAACTGAAAGACTGGCAGGCTCACCCAGACGAACCACATCCCGCCCGGTGACAGCTGCGAGTGATCCCCCACGGTCGATACGTACCACGTATCCGCATGCGGAGCGGTATAGCGGCGCCACACGATCAGCACTCCGATCAGGTAGACGGCCGCGATCATCAGCACCTCGGCGGCCAGCGAGTTGCGCCAGCGAAATGCCGAGCGCAGCGCGCGGTCGAAGCGCGGCTGCTCCTCCTCGGGGATCAGCTGGCCCTCGATGAGCGCCCGCGCGATTGGCAGCAAGCGCGCGTGCACGACGAGCTCGGCAGCCAGGAGCAGCGGCACGACCACCAGGAAGCGGATGTGCGTTTCCAGGTCCAGGAGAAAGGGGATGTCGACGGCTCGACCGAGAAGGTGACCGGAGAGCGCCGACAGCACCAGCAGCGGCGCCCAGGTGAGCAGCACCACCGCGATGATGCGCCGCCGCAGCAGGTGCAGGGCACCGTCGGCGAGACGGACGCGACGCAGGAGCTGGAAGAGCGGGCCGCCGAGAACCAGGGAGAAATCCTGCGCATCCCGCAGAAGCTCTCGGCTGGCGACTGCTGCAGGGTTCGTCATCGCCTCTGCCTCCCTCATCGCGCTGCAAGGGGCAGCCGTTACGGCAGGACCGGTGTTACGGTGAATTCGGCTGTGCTGCCGATCCGCTTCGTGCCGCTGGACGCGGTGAACAACGCCGTGCCAGGCGAACCGGTTGTCGGCAAAACCGCTGTCTCGCCGGTGTACCCGAGGGCGGAATGGCACAGCACGCTGGCCGCGCCCCGCATTCCCCGCCAGCCCGGGACCGAGGTCTGCGCGGTCCAGTCGTCTGTGCAGCGCTGCGCCTCCGCGTCTCCATTGACGAGGAGATTGGGAGTGACCGGCGTACCCGCGAGCGCAACCCGGATCAGAGCGGCGGAGAGGCCCAGGAGGATGCCGAAGCGCCGAGACCGCAGCGTAACCATCGTGCGTCGGAGTTTAACGCGACACGACTTCTCCCCGGCAATCCTCACGATCGCCAATGCTCGCGATCGTCCCCGCCGGCTGCGACCACCGCGCAGCCGGCAGGGTGCGCTCATTTCTTCGTCGGGCTGGGCGCGTTCAACACCTGATCGACCGCCGCATTGGTCAACGGCGCCGCTGCGGCCGCAGGCTGTGCGCCTGCGGGGCTGCCTGCAGCACGCGCGCTGGCGTTGGCCGCAGAGCCGCCGGGACGAGCCGGCACCGGCGGGGATGCCGCCGTGGCGCGCGCCGCTGCCGCCGGCTGCCGGGCGGCCGGTCGCGCACCGGCTGCCTGCGTGGCTGCGGCGTTCGGATCCATCTCCACACGCCCGTTGAAGGTCGCTCCTTCCATGATTCCAACCCGCGGCGCAAAGATGTTGCCGCGAACCTGGGCGGTCGCCCGCACAACCACCGCTTCGCTGCAATGGAGGTCACCCTCCACCAGACCCTCGACCGTCAGGTGACTCGCATAGACATCGCCCATCACCGAACCGTCCGGTCCAATGATCAGATTGCGCGCGTGGCGAATCGAGCCCTCGACCCGCCCCTGCAGAATGACGTCCTCTTCGGCGGTCAACTCGCCGCGAAACACGAGGGTCTTGCCGAGCACCGGGATCTTCGCTGGCTCGGCATCCTCCGTCGGTGCCGGGCGGGGCGCGCCGAAGCCCGCGCTGCTGGCGGGACGCTCCGGAGAGGGGCCCCGTTCAAAGCCTGGATTTGACTGTAGCATTGCTCCGCCTCCCCTTACCTGCCACCGCTGGACGTTTTCTGAGCGCGCTCAGCAGGAGGTGATTCCACCGCCACCACCTTCCTCTCCATATCGATGCCGCCGTTGAACTGCGCGCCTTCCACGATGCTGACGCTCGGCGCGGTGATGTTGCCGCGCAGATGCGCAGTCTCCTTGACCAGCACCGATTTCTCGGCCTGCAGATCGCCGGTGACGGTCCCCTCGATGACGATCATCATGGCGCGTACGTTCGCGGTGACCGTCCCCTCGGGACACACGGTGATGCGTTGCGTATGGGTGATCGACCCTTCGATACGACCCTTGATCAAGAGCTCCTCATCGGCGTGCAGTTCACCCTTGAACTGCAGCGTCGGCCCGAGCACCGAAATGCGCTCGGACGCGTTGTCATACGGATTCGACATGGCGGGTACTCCTCCGGGTAGATGAGATGCCCACCGTAAGACAAGGGCTGCAAGCGTGTGGCCGGTGTCAGCAGCGGGCGATCGCGAGGGTGACCGGCCGGCAGCGAACTTGATGCGACGGACTTCACGGCTTACCGCGCTTCCACAATACCGTCATCACCGCGGCACTTGGCCCGTGCCCTCGATCTGACATATCGCACGAGGCGTTGCGCGAAATCCGCCGCGGCCAGGTCGAGGACTATGGCCTTTCACTCGCTCCGCGTCGGGATCGAAGCGCCGCGACGGACCACGGCAGGCAATTCATGCTCTCACCGCGAGGATTGCGCCGCACCCGTCGCGCTTCGCTAGCGGGAGTCGCGCAGCGCCCGCGCAGGCGGGGTTGTGATAGATCGTCACGGGAACGGATCGACCGGTCATGAACTGATCCTCGCGCGTGCGGTCTCGGCCGGGGGGTCTTGAGCCGGCTCGACGACCTTCACTCGATCCGCGCTGAACAGAACTCTCGCCACCGCCAGTGCGAGCAGCGCGCCGATCAGCTGCGCGGCAATGAAGCCGGGCGCATCAACCGGCCGAATTCCGGCGAACGTATCTGAAAGCGAGCGGGCGATCGTGATCGCGGGGTTCGCGAACGATGTCGAGGCCGTGAACCAGTAGGCCCCGCCGATCCATGCCGCGACCATCCAGGCCGCATCCTGCGGGCGGCGATGCCCCAGCACGACCAGGAGCAAACCAAACGTCGCGACCGCTTCGGCGAGCCACTGAGAGAGCCCGGTACGCACATGAACCGACGACTGCAGCCAGGGAAGGTCGAACATCGCATGAGCCAGAACCACGCCTGCGCAGCAGCCGAGCACCTGGACGAGCGCGTAGGCGCCGGCATCCCGCCACGGCAGAGCATTTCGCAGCGCCTCGATCAGCGAGACCGCGGGATTGAAATGCGCACCGCTGACGGGTCCCAGTAGTGCGATGAGTGTGGCCAGCACCGCCACGGTCGCGCCCGTGTTCGCCAGCAGCGCAATGGCGACATTTCCGCCTGCCAATCGCTGGCCCATGACCCCGGAGCCGACGACAGCAGCGGCTAGGAGCAAAGATCCGATCCCTTCGGCGCTCAGCCGCCTGGCAAGACTCATTGGTCAGCCTTTGGCGCTGTCGTCTTGCCAATTGCGTCCAGACGCTCCTGCAGCTTGATCCGATCGAGCGAGACGAGGGGCAGGCTGGTGAAGATCCTGATCCGGTTGTCCAGCAGCCTGAAGGCCTCCCGGAATGCCAGCCATTTGTCGGCATCCGTGCCCTCGACTGCAGCCGGATCCGGCACTCCCCAGTGGGCCGTCATGGGCTGACCGGGCCAGTAGGGACAAACCTCGGCCGCGGCGTTGTCACAGACGGTGAAGACGAAGTCCAACGGTTCTGCACCGGGCGCCGCAAATTCGTCCCAGCTCTTGCTTCGCAAGCCTTCGGTCGGAAGGTTCAGGCGCTGGAGTAAAGCGAGCGCGATCGGGTGTACGGCACCTTTGGGATGGCTGCCGGCGCTGAAGCCTCTGAACTTGCCGCGACCCCACTGGTTCATCAATGCCTCGGCAATGATGCTTCGTGCCGAGTTTCCGGTGCATAAGAAGAGCACGTTGTAGAGTCGGTCAGCCATAGCGCGTCCTCAAGCCTCCGCCAGAGACTTGGCCATACAGATGGCCGAGACGGGACACAGCGATTGAAACTCCTCTGTACCCTGAAGAGCCTCAGGTACCTCCTGCCGTGCGATCACGCGATATCCCTGGCGCTCAAAGAAGCGCGTTGCAGTCAGTGTGAGCAGCGCCAGCTCTTTCACCTGGTTCGCTCGCGCAATCCGTTCGAGCTCCCGCACAACGCGTTGTCCGAGACCCGTTCCGCGCAGCTCGGGCGCCACCACCACCGAGCGCAGCAACGCCGAATCCCCAAAGGCCTGCAGTCCACCGGCCGCCACGATCCTATCTTCGCCATCGCAGGCGACGATGAATTGGGGGGATGAAGTCAAAAGATCGCTGGTCGGAAGATCGCCGGTCTCCAGAAGCGCGCGAATGCCCGAGACGTCTCGAGCGGTACCGGCTCGCAGCTGCACGGAACTCTTCCCTAGGCAGCCTCGGGCGAGCAGCAGCTCGGCGCGCAACAAGACGCCTCGGCTTGGCGCTTTTCCTGCACGGCCCGTATTTCGTCCGTTCCGTATACGGTGCTTTCGCCTGTGGTTAGGAAAGTCTCCCACTGGACGCCCTGCGGGTCCTGGATCCAGCTCTTCTCGCTCTGGGCGTAGCAACAGGTCGTCTCGCCCTCCTCGATCACGGGGGCTTCGGCTTGCTTCAGGCGGCCGTAGACATCCTGCAGTTCCGCGCGATCCTCGACCTGGATCCCCAAGTGATCAACGCCGGAGGGCACACCGCGCTCACTCCGCTCACTGATTGCGAAGTTCACCCGCGGATCTTCGAGCATCCATTTCGCGTAGTCGGGCTTGCGCACACTGGGCGCGGCGGCGAATAACTGGGAATAGAAACGAACCGAGACGTCAAGATTCTTGACCGTGACGTGAACGTGCAAGCGCTTCATGCTCTCTTCCTTTGAGCGGGGGCAGCCGCAAGCGGCTGACACTTTGAATCACACGGCTCTTGCGCGAGGCTGCAGCAGTTTTCGGTGAGAAAGGCGATCAGGGCGTTCATGCGCTCGATGCTCGGGCTGTAGTAGAGGTTACGACCCTGGCGGCGGCTGATCACGAGCTTCGCACGCACCAGTTCCTTGAGATGAAACGAGAGCGTGGGACCGGGAACGTCCAGGCGCGCCGCGAGCTCCGAAGGGGTGTACCCGTCAGGACCCCGCTTGACAAGCAAGCGATAAACGGCGAGCCGCGCTTCCGAGGCGAGCGCGCTCAAGGCTTCGATGACTTCAGTGGCTTTCATAGTTGCAACGATATCGAAATATTGTGCGCCGACGCAAGCGCCCGCAACAGAGAGTATGTGTCGAGGCTCCCGATCGATTCGCGGCCGCCGAGCCGGTACCGAAGCCGCCCTGCTTGGCGCCCGTCGGAGTAAAACGAGGGTCTGGCGCCCCCGGCCGGAGTTGAATCCAGCTCTATAAGCTACGGATTGGTAGGGCTTTTCCGCACCTGCCCGAAGGGGTCGTACCCGTCGTCGTACCCGCCAGATTTGCCGCTCATTTGCCTTCGCATCCAAAGG
>DATKLG010000039.1:0-66650 GCA_035542535.1 Steroidobacteraceae bacterium | reverse complement strand
TCGCCAGCAACCTGCTGCCGCGCTGGCTGCGCGTGGTGAAGCCCCTCATCACGCGCATCATGTTCGATGTCGAGCGAGGCGCCCGCACCAGTCTCTACCTGGCGCTCGATCCGGGTGTCGCTGGCGTCACGGGGCGCTATTACGATGAGTACCAGATTCCCCGGGCCGCCGCGCCGCTCGCGCACGACGTCGAGCTGCAGGAGACCCTGTGGAACATGAGCTCGACTTGGACCCAAGCGCCATCCATGAACGAGAAACGCCCGCCGCTATCCTGAACTGGAGGCCCGCCATGCCGGAAAATGCCCGATCGCTGCGACTGCCCCAATTGCCACTCAAGCCACTCGGTGAGACGCTGCTGTTCGCGAGCAATTTCCTGCGGCATCCGCACATGCTCGGCTCGATCATCCCGAGCTCGCGCTTCCTCGTGGACCTGGTGCTGAAGCCGGTCGACTGGGAGCGCGCCCGGGTGATCGTGGAATATGGGCCGGGGGTCGGCACGTTCACCGGCGAGATCCTGCGTCGCATGCGCAGCGACACCCAGCTGGTGGCCATCGAGACGAACCGTGACTTCGTGGGGTTTCTCAACAGGACCTTCCCGGACCCGCGGCTGCATGTCGTGCTGGATTCCGCTGCAGAAGTGCAGGCGGTCCTCACGCGCCTGGCGCTCCCGGCGCCGCGTTACATCATCTCGGGGATTCCACTCGGCAGCATGCCGGATCCGGTGCGCACCGACATCGTGGTGAAGAGCCGCGTCGCGCTCGAGCCGGGCGGCGCATTTCTCGTCTACCAGTTCACCGCTCGTGTTCTTCCCGCGCTACAGCGGACCTTTGGCGATGTGCGGCGCAGTTTCGAGCGACGCAACTTCCCGCCCGCGCAGCTGTTTCTGTGCACGACGGAGGGTGCGTGAAGGATCGCGTCGGGGCATTCGCTCAGGTCCTGGCGCGGTGCTTCTGCGCCTGGATCCAGTCGTTGATGCGTGCCTCCAGCAGGTCGAGAGGCAGTACGCCGCCGTTCAGGATCTCGTCGTTGAAGCTCTTGATGTCGAACTGACTTCCGAGTCCCTTGCGCGCCCGCTCGCGTAGCTCCAGTATCTTCAGCTGGCCGAGCTTGTACGCGAGTGCCTGCGCCGGCCAGGCGATATAGCGATCCGTCTCGGACTGGATGGTGGGCTCGTCGACCGCGCCGCTCTGGCGCATGAATTCCACCACCTGGTCGCGACTCCACCCCTTGGAGTGAATTCCTGTATCGACGACCAGCCGCACTGCGCGGAAGAGCTCGCTCCTCAGCCGGCCATAGTCGCTGACCGGATCCTGATAGAAGCCGACCTCCTTGCCGAGCTGCTCCGCATAGAGCGCCCAGCCCTCGATATAGCCGGAATTGCCGCCGTGACGACGGAACTGCGGCAGCGTCGACAGCGTCTGCGCGACCGACAGCTGCATGTGGTGGCCCGGTATACCCTCGTGGTACGCGACCGCCTCGTCATTGACGAGCGAGCGCTGCTCGAAGTTCGAGACCGCAACCACGACCCGGCCGGGACGCTTGCCGTCCGGCGTGCCGGACTGGTAGTGCGTGGCGTTGCCCGGCTCGAAATCGGGCATGGGCTCCACGGTCACGGGTAAGCCCGGAATGAAGCCGAACAGCTCGGGCAGCTTCGGTTGCATCTGCGCGAGGTACTTGCGGAAGTCCTCGACGATCGCATCCGCGGAGGCCGGGCGGTAGCGGGGATTGCTCTTGATGGACTCGCGAAAGGCGGCGAGATCCTGAAAGCCCTCGTGGCGGGCTATCGCCAGCATCTCCGCCTCGATGCGCGTCACCTCGCGCAGCCCTATCTGGTGGATCTGATCGGGCGTGAGATTGCTGACCGTGGTGCGGTCGCGAATGTCATTGAGGTAACGCTCGCCCCCGCCCGGAAGCGAGATGACCGCGAGCGTCGTGCGCCCGGCAGGGGCGTACTCGGTGGCAATGAAGTTGGCGAACTCCAGGTACGCGGGCAGCACCTCTTTCACCACCGCCGCGGTGATTTCCTGCCTCAGCCGCGCTTGTTCGTCGGCGGGGATGCTGTTCGGGAATTTCTTGGCGGGCAGCAGGAACGGATCCGCTGCGATTACGCCCAGGCACTGTGCGGGCACCTTCTCGAGAAGAAACCGGACCGGCATGAGGCCGTCCTGCTTGCCGGCGCGCAGCACTTCTTGCGTCTGCCTGAAGACCCGCGGGATCTGGTGAAGGCGTGCGACGTAATCCTCGTAGTGCTTCACCGAATCGAGCGGCGCGGAGAGCGGCAGATCGGCGAGACGGGTCTGCGGACCACTCATCTGGCTGACCGGCATCTCGTATTCCTTGAAGCCGTGGTTCGCGATGCGCTGCTCGAGCGACCGCGCCAGGACCTCGTGCGAGAGCCTGTCCTGCTCCGCAAATCCTGTGGTCGGGATCGCCTTCAGGCGTGCGAGCCAGGCCTGATTGCGCTCGTTCTCGCCTTGCTCGCCGGCCAGCGAGTAGTCGTTCAGCCGATCGTTGTAGCGATAGTCCCCGAAGGCCGTCGCCATCTCGGGGTGCGTTCTGAGCTCGGTCTCGTAGTACTCATCGAAGAGCGCATTCTGTGCGGCGAGGCGCTCCTGCGCCGATCCCGGGCCCTGCGCGCACAGCGGGGCACAGAAGACCAGCAGCAGGCATGCCGGGAGACCCGTGAGAGATGTTGGTGTTTTCATGGGCGGCGATGCTAGCACCGGACATCACGCCTCGGACATCCCGCGGCACGCGCCGGTAATGAATTGTAAGTCTCAGCCCGCCTGCGCGGCGGCGCACCATCGGGAGCGAGCAGCCTCAGGTGTAGATGCGCTCGAGCAGCTCGAGCGGCACGGCACCCGGCAGCAACATGGCGTCGTGGAACCTGCGGATGTCGTATCTCAAACCGAGCTTCTGCGCGCGCTCGCGCTGCGCGAGAAACGTGAGCTTCCCCAGCATGTAGGTGCAGGCCTGGCCGGGCCATACGCTATAACGCTCCACCTCGGTGGCGGAGGCGCTCTCCGGATCGCCGAGCGCGTCGGCGAAGTACTTCACCGCCTGCTCCCGTGACCAGCGCTTGCTGTGCAGCCCCGTGTCGACCACCAGGCGGACCGCACGCAGCATGGAGTCGTGCAGCTGCCCGATGTGGCCGGCAGGGTCGTCGTCGTACTCGCCCATCTCGGCCGCCAGTTGCTCGGCATACAGCGCCCACCCCTCGATGTAAGCGCTGAAGAAGGACACCTTGCGGATCAAGGGCAGGTCAGCTTCCTGCTGAATGGATCCCTGCAGATGGTGCCCCGGGATGCTCTCGTGGTAGGTCAGCGTCGGCAGCGTCCACTTGGGCTGCTCGCTGGTGTTGCGCAGGTTGATCCAATAGATGCCCGGGCGCTTGCCGTCGAGCGTCGGAGGGTTGTAGTAGCCGCCCGGGGCGCCGGCCTCGATCTCCTTCGGCACGCGCTTGATCTCGACGTTGGCCTTGGGCAGGGTGCCGAAGTACTTCGGCAGCTTGGCCCGCACGCGTTGCACGCGCGCATTGAGATCGGCGAGCAGGGTCTCCTTGGCGGCATCCGTATCGGGGTACTGGAACTTCGGATCCGTGTACATCGCTCGCAACCGCTCGCCGACCGTGCCGGAAGTCATGCCGATCTGGCGCATGAGCGTGTCGATGCGCGCGCTATGGTCCTTCACGAGCTCGAGTCCGAGCTCGTGGATCTCTGCGGGCTTCTTGCTCGTCGTCGCCCAGATGAGGAGCGAGGCGGTGTAATACGCCTCGCCGTCGGGCAGGCGCCAGACACCGGCGTCGTGCACCGCCTTTTTCTGCATCTCGGTGACCACGGCCATCTGGCGCTCGAGCGCCGGGTAGATCGCGTTCCGTACCACGCGACTCGCCTGCTGCGCGTAATCGCCGGAGAGGTTCTTCTCCTTGGCGCGGCGCACGACCGAGGTGGTGAGGGTGGACTGCTCGGGCGCCGGCGCGCGCAGCTCCCGCATTTGCAGCAGCGTCTTCGCGAGCGCGAAGTCCGGCGGCGTGACTCCCATCCCCAGGTCGTGCCGCGCGACTTCCGTCTCCTGGTCGAGCAGCGTCGCGAAGCCCGCCAGGCGCGCGATGTAGGCGTCCGCATCGGCCTTGGTCTCGATGGTGTGCTGGTTGTCGAGGAATGACGGCAGCTGCTGGTAGCTGCCGCCCAGCTGGCTGAGCACGTACGGCTGGCCGGCGCCGCCGGTGCCGTAGTGGAATGCCCGGTTGGCCTCATCGTTGGTGCGCAGGCCGTACATGACGACGTCGTAGCTGGTGGCGTCGGCTGCGCTCAAGCTCGCCCGGTCGAAGGCCTTGAGCCGTGCGAGCTGATTCGCGATCAGCGCCTTCTGCTTCTCGATGCCGGCCTCCGAGCCATCGTCGATCTCGCTCTTCTGCCTGGCGCGCGCGCCGGTGTCCATTCCGAGGCTCGTCACGAAGAGCGGGGAGATGTCGAGATTCTCCTTCATGAACTGATCGAACAGGGCGTTCAGCTGCTGCGAGCTGTCGATACCCCGCGGCAGCGCGCGCGCCGCGGCAGCTACTGCAGCGAGCGCGGTGCCAATCATCATCGTGCGACGATCCATGGAGAGCCCTTCGGATTACTCGTGAGGTCGGAAGCGTGACACAGCCGGCCGCGGCATGCGGCAGCCGTTGAGCCGAAACGATGGTACTGAACGGCGAGGCGTTTACGGCCGGCGTCGCCGGGGACTCACGATCCCCTCAGACCAGGATCAGTCTCAGCAGATCGGCGTCGCGGAGGCATTCGATCGCCTGCCGCTGCGCCTCGAGTTCCTCGAGGGCCGCCGCGAGCAGCGTGGCATCGTGCAGCGCTGCGCAAGGCGAGCCGCCGAAGGGTAGCTCACAGGGATCGATGTCCGTCGCCTCCGCCTCCGGCAACGACGGCGGTTGCCGCAGGACCTGGGCCGCAGCAGGGCGGGCAGTGGTTTCCGTGCGCACAGAACTCTCCTTGCAAACGGCGTTGCAACCTGCGTGCCACTCCCGTCCGGCCCATCAGGCCGCACTCCACGGGTCACTCTCCGCCCTCGCGCCGATTATCGCCCCAGCCGCGGGCGCCGCGCACCACTTCAGTGCGACGCATGGTCGCGACACGGATACCATCCAGCGATGAGCGACCCGGTGTGGGCAGCGATCGAGACGGGGGGTACGAAGATCCTGGCACGGATCGTCGATGCGGCTGGCCACGCTCTGGCGGAAGGGCGCTGGACCACCGCCACGCCGCAGGCCGCGCTCGAGGAGTTGACCACCTTCATCGCTGGCAGCGTTGCCCCGGGGCAGCGGCTCGCGGCGATCGGCATGGCCGCCTTCGGGCCGCTGGTGCGCGATCGGTCGTCGCCGGACCACGGTCGCGTCCTCAGCACTCCCAAGGCGGGCTGGACGGGAGCGAATCTGCGCGCCCAGCTCGCCGCGCGGTTCGCCGTGCCCGTGGCGATCGACACCGACGTCAATGCGGCCGCCCGCGCCGAGTGGCAGCGGGGCGCCGGACGAGGCGTCCGCTCGCTCGCCTACGTGACCGTGGGCACCGGCATCGGCGGCGGTCTCGTCGTAGACGGCGAGCCGCTCGCCGGCGCGTTGCACCCCGAGATCGGTCACATCACCCTGGCGCGCCGCGCCGGCGATTCGGTGCGCAGCGTGTGCCCGTTCCATGCGAACTGCGTCGAGGGGCTTGCCGCGGGACCGGCGGTTGCGCAGCGGCTGGGAGCCGATCGCACGCTCGCGGAGGACCCCGCGGTGCTCGAGCTCGAAGCCGCGTATCTCGGTGATCTCGCCGCCACGCTGGTGCTCGCCTGGTCGCCGCAGCGCATGGTCTGGGGCGGAGGCGTGATGGCGACGCCGCGCTTGCTCGAGCGCCTGCGCGGCGCTCTCGGCGCAGCACTGGGCGGCTACGGGGTCGGGGAGGCGGCGAGTGCGGCGGATTTCTGCGTGCTCGCTGAGCTCGCAGACTCGGGGCTCGAGGGTGCACTGCTGCTCGCGAGGGAGGTCTCGCGAGCGCCGCGCTGAAGGCGGGCCTCGGCAGGCTCGCGCGCACCTTATATAGAGGAGTAGCGGTGCCGATCAGGCATGCCCGGCTGCCGACACCTCGTGCAGCAGCTTGAGCAGCTCGTCGGCCTCGACGGGCTTGCTCACCATGCGCATGTAGGCGTCGCGCGGCAGCTCGTGCATCGCCGAGGAAGTATCTCCCGTGACCAGAACCGCCCGCAGCGATTCACCGAGGCGCGCGCGCATCAGTCTCACCACCTGCAAGCCGGTCTCGCCCTCGGCGAGGTGATAGTCGGTGACGACCACGTCGAAGCCGGCGCCCGCATCGGTGGCGGCAAGCGCCTCCTTGAGCGAGGCGACCGCAGTGACGGCGTAGTTCTCCGCGCGCAGCAGCAGCCGCGTGGCGTCGCGGACCGCGGCGTCGTCCTCGACCAGCAGCACCCGCGCGCTGCCTGGCTGCGGATGTTCTCTCGCTCTCCTCGGCGGAGGCGCCTGCTCGCTCGCGAGTGCCTGAGGCGTGCCGGCCGGCAAGGTCAGGGCGAAGGTCGATCCCTTGCCGATCTCCGATCGTATCTCGAGCTCGAGGTTCAAGAGCTTCACGATGCGCCGCACGATGCTGAGGCCCAGTCCGTAGCCGTCGCGCGAGCGGTCCGACGCCCGGTCCACCTGATAGAACTCCTCGCAGATGCAGGGAATCTGTCCGGCGGGTATCCCGATGCCGGAGTCGAGTACTTCCACGTAGACCTGCGATCCCCGGCTCGTGCCGCGCAGGCGCACCGAGCCCTCGCGGGTGTACTTGATCGCATTGGAGAGGAGGTTGCGCAGCACCTGCTCGAGCAGTGCGCGGTCGCTGTGCACCGCCAGCGGCTCGGTCTCGACGGCGAGTGTCAGTCCCTTCGCAACGGCCGTGCTCTCGAACTCGGCGCGCATCTCCTCGAACAGTGCCCCGACGGCGAAATCGGTGAGCTGGGGCTTGACGGAGCCGGATTCGAGCTTGCTGATGTCGAGCAATGCGCCGAGCAGGCGCGACATCGCCTGGATTGCCCGGTCCTGGTGGGAAAGAGCCGCCACGACATAGGGATCCTGAACGGCACGCCGCAAGGCGCCGTTGAGCAATGCAAGGGTCTGGAGCGGTTGACGCAGATCGTGGCTCGCGGTCGCGAGGAAGCGGCTCTTGGCGCGGTTGGCGCGCTCGGCCTCCTCGCGGGCGGCGATCAGCGCCGTCTCGATCACTTTATGCACGGTGACGTCGCGGATGGTCGCCGTCGTCAGCCCGCTACTCGCTATGGGGCTGACACTGATCTCGACGGGAAACTCACTCCCGTCCTTGCGCCGGCCACGAGGCTCGGCGGAGCCGAGACGGCCCCGCAGCAGCAGCTCGATGCTGCTGCCGACGACCTCCGCGGGCCGATAGCCGAAGAGCGCGGTCACCTGTCGATTCGCGAAGACGATGGTGCCGGCCGTGTCGCTGATGACGATGGCATCGGCGGCTGTTTCGAGAGCGTTCTGGAGGAGATCCGGCGGGAGCAAGGTTGCCTTCCCTGATGTTCTCGCGGGCACAAACACCCACCGGGCGGCCCGGTCACAACCCTGAGCGACTATATGTCCCGGATCTTGGCGGTTGCAATCTCTCGAATCGCGACCCGATGACGCGCTGCACCAGCGTTGCGCTCGAGCGTCATCTTCGGCTTGAGCTCGATCGTGTCAGGTGCGCCATACGCATAGTCCACCATAGCGTGCGCGACCGGCGCCGCCGTAAGAATGCAATGGAACGTCGTCAAGATGTGCCGGCCCTCTCGCCGCGACCGGGTGAGGCGTCGGTCGTCAGCGTCTGTGAGCCTCGACTCGGGCGCACGGAGCGCCAGACACTCGTCCAGGAGCACCCGAAATGGCCAGCCGCGAAGCCCCGCACGTCTCCCCGCAGAATCCGCTCTCCGCCGAGGAGCTGCGCCTCATCGATGCCTGGTGGCGCGCGTGCAATTACCTCTCGGTCGGCATGATCTATCTGCGCGCCGATCCACTGCTGAAGGAACCGCTGAAGCCCGAGCACGTCAAGAACCGGCTGCTCGGCCACTGGGGAGCGAGCCCCGCGCTGTCGTTCGTGTGGGCGCATCTCAACCGGCTCATCAAACGCGACGACCTCGACATGATCTTCATGGCCGGACC
The DNA here is from genome assembly GCA_035542535.1 of Steroidobacteraceae bacterium. Lineage (GTDB taxonomy): Bacteria > Pseudomonadota > Gammaproteobacteria > Steroidobacterales > Steroidobacteraceae > 13-2-20CM-66-19. Next base: position 58,465 of record DATKLG010000039.1, on the reverse strand, counting down.
CGGTCATGGTGCGCCGGGGGTGCTCGGCCCCGCCTACCTCGAAGGCACCTACTCGGAGATCTACCCGGACAAGAGCGAAGACGCCGACGGGATGCAGAAGTTCTTCAAGCAGTTCTCGTTCCCCGGCCACATCGGTTCGCACGTCACCCCGGAGACTCCGGGGTCGATCCACGAGGGTGGTGAGCTCGGCTATAGCCTCTCGCATGCCTACGGTGCCGCACTCGATAACCCGCAGCTGATCGTTGCCTGCGTGGTGGGCGACGGCGAGGCCGAGACCGGTCCGCTCGCCACCGCCTGGCACTCCAACAAGTTCATCAACCCGGCGCGAGATGGCGCGGTGCTGCCGATCCTCAACCTGAACGGCTACAAGATCGCCAATCCCACCGTGCTGGCGCGCATCAGCCACGAGGAGCTCGAGGCGCTGTTCGTCGGCTACGGCTATCACCCGCTTTTCGTCGAGGGCTCGGAGCCGGACCAGATGCACCAGAAGATGGCCGCTACGCTCGAAGCGGCGATCGCCGAGATCCGCGCCATCCAGAAGAAGGCGCGCAACGGCGCCAAGGTGGAACGGCCGCGCTGGCCGATGATCGTGTTACGCGCGCCGAAGGGCTGGACCGGCCCGAAGGAGATCGGCGGGCACAAGATCGAGGGCTCCTGGCGCTCGCATCAGGTGCCGTTCTCGGATGTACGCGGCAACCCCGCCAACCTGAAGCTCCTCGAGAGCTGGATGCGCAGCTACCGTCCCGAGGAGCTGTTCGACCAGGACGGGCGGTTGCGCGCCGAGCTGCGCGCGCTCGCCCCCGCGGGCCCCCGGCGCATGAGCGCCAACCCGCATGCCAACGGCGGGGTGCTGCGCAAGGAGCTGAAGCTCCCGGACTTCCGCGAATACGCGGTCGAAGTGCCCGAGCCCGGCCGGACGCTGCACGAGAACACGCGGCCGCTCGGCGACTTCCTGCGCGACGTCATGCGCAACAACATGGCGAATTTCCGCGTCTTCGGACCCGATGAGACGGCCTCGAACCGCCTGCAGGCGATCTACGAGGTGAGCAAGAAGACCTGGATGGCGGAGCTGCTGCCCGAGGATGCCGACGGCGGCGAGCTCGCCCGCGACGGCCGCGTGATGGAGATGCTGTCCGAGCACACGCTCCTCGGGTGGCTCGAGGGTTACCTGCTGAGCGGCCGGCATGGCTTCTTCCATACCTACGAGGCCTTTGCGCACGTGGTCGACTCGATGTTCAACCAGCACGCCAAGTGGCTCGACACGTGCAAGAACCACGTGCGCTGGCGCGCCTCGGTGGCCTCGCAGAACATCCTGCTGTCATCGACCGTCTGGCGGCAGGACCACAACGGCTTCTCGCATCAGGACCCGGGCTTCATCGACCTGGTGACCAACAAGAGCCCCTCGGTGACGCGCGTGTATCTGCCGCCCGACGCGAACACGCTGCTGGTGGTGGCGGACCAGTGCCTGCGCTCGACCGACTGCATCAACGTCATCGTCGCGGACAAGCAGAAGCATCTGCAGTTCATGGCGATCGAGGAGGCCATCGGCCACTGCGCCAAGGGCATCGGCATCTGGCGCGCGGCGAGCAACGATCAGGACGCCGTGCCCGATGTGGTCATGGCCAGCTGCGGCGACGTCGCCACCCAGGAGGCGCTCGCCGCGACCGCGATCCTGCGCGAGCGCCTTCCGGATCTGAAGGTGCGCTTCGTCAACGTAGTGGACCTCTTCAAGCTGCAGCCCGCCAGCGAGCATCCGCACGGGTCGACGGAGCGCGAGTTCGACAGCCTGTTCACCACCGACAAGCCGGTGATCTTCAACTTTCACGGCTACCCGTGGCTGATTCACAAGCTCGCCTACCGCTTCAGGAACCACGACAACATCCACGTGCGCGGCTACAAGGAGAAGGGCAACATCAACACGCCGCTCGAGCTCGCCATACTGAACCAGGTCGATCGCTTCGACCTGGTGATCGACGTCATCGACCGTGTGCCGTCCCTGTGCAACCGGGCCGCGCACCTCAAGGAGGAGATGAAGAACGCCATCATCGAGAACCTCGCCTACGCCCACAGCGAGGGCACCGATCGGCCCGAGATCAGCGACTGGATGTGGCCGGGGTGAGACGAGTACATCCGCTGGCCGGCCAGCCGGCGCCGCCGGAGATGCTCATCGATCCGGAGGCGCTGTGCGCGGCCTACTACGCGCGTCAGCCCGACAGCGCCGATCCCGGGCAACGGGTCGCCTTCGGCACCAGCGGCCATCGCGGCTCGGCGCTCAACGGCTCGTTCAACGAGTGGCACGTGCTCGCGATCACTCAGGCCATCTGCGAGTATCGCCAGGGCCAGGGCGTCGGCGGGCCCATCTATGTGGGCAAGGACTCGCACGCGCTGTCCGAGCCCGCGCTGCGCTCGGCGCTCGAAGTGCTGGCGGCGAACGGCGTTGAGACCATGATCGATCGCGACGGCGGCTTCACGCCGACGCCCGTGGTGTCGCATGCCATCCTGGTGCACAACCGCGGACGCAGCAGCGCGCTCGCCGACGGCATCGTCATAACACCCTCACACAACCCGCCCGCCGACGGCGGCTTCAAGTACAACCCGCCGCACGGCGGCCCCGCGGACACGAGCGCGACGCGCGCCATCGAGGCACGCGCCAACGAGCTGCTCGCTGCGGGCGTCAAGGCCGTGAAGCGGCTCGACTATCAGGCGGCGCGGCGCGCCGGCACCACGCATGCGCACGACTATCTCGGCGCCTACGTCGCCGATCTCGGCGCCGTGGTGGATCTCGAGGCGATCCGCAACGCGCACCTCAGGATCGGCATCGACCCGCTCGGTGGGGCGGCGGTCGCCTACTGGGCGCCGATCGCCGAGCGCTACGGCCTCGATCTCGAGGTGGTCAACGGCGCCGTGGATCCCACCTTCCGTTTCATGCCGCTCGATTGGGACGGCAAGATCCGCATGGACTGCTCGTCGGCTTACGCGATGGCGAAGCTCATTGCGCTGCGGGAGCGGTTCGACGTGGCCTGCGGCAACGACACCGATTCCGATCGGCACGGGATCGTGACGCGCAGCGCGGGCCTCATGCCGTCGAATCACTACCTCGCGGCGGCGATCGCCTATCTGTTCACTCACCGGCCCGACTGGAGCGCCGGCGCCGCGGTCGGCAAGACCGTGGTGAGCAGCACCATCATCGATCGTGTGACGCGCCGGACGGGCAGGCGGTTGTTCGAGGTCCCGGTGGGCTTCAAGTGGTTCGTGCCGGGCCTCAGCGACGGCTCGCTCGGCTTTGGCGGCGAGGAGAGTGCGGGCGCGTCGTTCCTGCGCCGCGACGGCAGCGTCTGGACCACCGACAAGGACGGCATCATCATGGACCTGCTCGCCGCCGAGATGCTCGCCGTCACGGGGCGTGACCCTTCCGAGCTCTATGCCGATCTCGCCCGCGAGCTCGGCGCACCGGCCTACGAGCGCATCGATGCGCCGGCCACCCGCGAGCAGAAAGCGGCGCTGCTCGAGTTCTCGCCCGCCGACATCAGGGCCACCGTGCTCGCCGGCGACCCGATCGAGTCCACCCTGACGAGTGCGCCGGCCAACGGCGCCCCCATCGGGGGACTCAAGGTGATCACCGCGCAGGGCTGGTTCGCCGCCCGGCCTTCCGGCACCGAGGACGTCTACAAGCTGTACGCCGAGAGTTTTCGCGGCCCCGAGCACCTCGCGCGCATTCAGGCCGAGGCGCAGGAGCTGATCGGCGCGGCGCTCGCGCGCAGCGCCGCGCAGCGTGCTTAGGATGATCTTTCGCGACGGCTGCCCCGAGTTGCCCGCCGCCGACGGCAGTCGTTTCCTGCTCGATACCGCCACGCTGTGCGTGCTCAGTGCCTATCATGGCATCCCGGCCATCAGACGCTGGAATGCGCCGCTCGTACCCAACCCCGGCAACAACCTACGATCATGAACGCCCACCCCAAGACCCCGACTGAGAGCCGCACCGCCGACGCCACGCGCTGCGGCCTCGGCGCGGAGGCGCTGCGCCGAGCGGTGCTCGATAACCTGGTGTGCCTGCAGGCGCGCTTCCCCGACATCGCATCGCCCCATGACTGGTACATGGCGCTCGCCTACAGCGTGCGCGATCGCATGCTGGATCGCTGGGTGAAGACCGTCCGCACCTACGCGACCCAGGAGGTCAAGGTCGTCTGCTATCTGTCCGCCGAGTTTCTGATCGGGCCGCAGCTCGGCAACAACCTGGTGAGCCTCGGCATCGAGGCGAGCGCGCGCGAGGCGCTGAGCGCGCTCGGCCAGGACCTCGATGAGCTGCTCACCCTCGAGCCGGAGCCGGGACTCGGCAACGGCGGTCTCGGTCGGCTCGCGGCCTGCTATCTCGATTCGCTGGCGACCACCGAGGTGCCCTCCATCGGCTATGGCATCCGCTACGAGTTCGGCATCTTCGCCCAGCAGCTGCGTGACGGGGCGCAGGTCGAGGTGACTGACAAGTGGCTGCAGAAGGGCACCCCCTGGGAGATCGTGCGCCCCGAGGTGAGTCGCTACGTGAGCTTCGGCGGCCACACCGAGGGTGCGACCGATGAGCGGGGACAATACCGGGTGCGCTGGATTCCGGCGAGCACGGTGAAGGGCGTCGCCTGCGACTACCCGGTGCCCGGCTTTCACGTCGCGACCTGCAACACGCTGCGCCTGTGGAAGAGCGAGGCCGTGGAATCGTTCGACCTGGAGGAGTTCAACGTCGGCGACTACTACGGCGCGGTCGAGCAGAAGGTGATCTCGGAGACGCTCTCGAAGGTGCTCTATCCGAACGACGAGCCGGAGTCCGGCAAGCGGCTGCGCCTGGCGCAACAGTATTTCTTCGTGTCGTGCTCGCTGCAGGACGTACTCAACCTGCTCGAGCTCCGCGGCGAGCCGCTCGCACGTCTGCCGGAAGCGTTCGCGGTGCAGCTGAACGACACCCACCCCTCGATCGCAGTGGCCGAGCTGATGCGCCTGCTGGTGGACCAGCAGCAGCTGCCGTGGGAGGAGGCCTGGGACCTCACCCGCCGCACGCTCGCCTACACCAACCACACGCTGCTGCCCGAGGCGCTCGAGACCTGGGGTCTGCCGCTGTTCCGCAGCCTCCTGCCGCGCCCGCTCGAGATCATCTACGAGATCAATCGCCGCTTCCTCGAGGAGGTGCGCCAGCGCCACGCCGGTGATACGGCGCGCCTCGCGCGGCTCTCCCTGATCGATGAGACCGGGGAGAAGCGCGTGCGCATGGCCCACCTCGCGACCGTCGGCAGCCACGCGGTGAACGGCGTGGCGGCCCTGCATTCGCAGCTGCTGCGGCAGACGGTGTTGAAGGATTTCGCCGAGCTGTGGCCGGATCGCTTCTGCAACGTCACCAATGGCGTGACGCCGCGTCGTTTCATGGTGCTGGCGAACCCGCCACTCGCCCGGCTGCTCGACGCCGAGCTGGGCGAGCGCTGGGTCACGGATCTCGCGCGACTTCAGGAGCTCGAGTCGCGCGCCGGCGATGCCGCGTTCCAGGAGCGCTGGCGGCAGGTGAAACAGCTCAACAAGCAGGCGCTCGCCGCGCGCATCGGCCGCATCACCGGCGGCGCCGTGGATCCGCAGGCGCTGTTCGACATCCAGGTGAAGCGCATCCACGAGTACAAGCGCCAGCACCTGAACGTGCTGCACATCATCACGCTCTATAACCGGTTGCGGCGCGATCCCGGGCTCGACGTCCCCGCGCGCTGCTGCATCTTCGGCGGCAAGGCGGCGCCGGGCTACCACATGGCGAAGCTCATCATTCGCCTGGTGAACGGCGTCGCCGCGGTGGTCAACGACGAGGCGCGCCTGGCCGGACGGCTGCGGGTGGTGTTCTATCCGGACTTCAACGTGAGGAATGCGCAGGCGATCTACCCGGCGGCCGATCTGTCCGAGCAGATCTCCACCGCCGGCAAGGAGGCTTCCGGCACCGGCAACATGAAATTCATGCTGAACGGGGCGGTGACCATCGGCACGGCCGACGGCGCCAACATCGAGATCCGCGACGAGGCGGGTGCGGAGAATTTCTTCCAGTTCGGACTCGGCGTCGCGGAGGTCGAGGCGCTCAAGCGTGAGGGTTACCGCCCGGCGAGCTGCATCGCCGGCAACGAAGAGCTGCGCGAGGCGCTCGATCTGATCGCCGCCGGCGCCTTCTCGCGCGGCGATCGCGAGCTCTTCCGGCCGCTGCTCGACAACCTGCGGGACTCGGACCCCTTCCTGGTGCTGGCCGACTACGCCGACTACGTGGCCTGCCAGGAGCGGGTCGCGGCGGCCTGGCAGGATCGCAGCCGCTGGACGCGCATGTCGATCCTCAACACGGCGCGCGGCGGGCAATTCTCCTCCGACCGCTCGATTCGCGAGTACTGCGCCAGCATCTGGAACGCGCGTCCGGTGAGGGTCTCGCTTGACTGAAGGCAGCGGGGCAGGGCGCTACGCGACGCACCCCGGAGCGCGCCTGCCGCCCGGCGCGACGGTGAGCGCGCAGGGCGTCAATTTCTCGCTGTTGAGTCCGTCCGCGACCGCCGTCGAGCTGTTGCTCTACGAAAGCGCCGACAGCGCGCAGCCCTTCCAGGTGGTGACGCTCGATCCCGAGCGCAACCTCACTCACCTGGTGTGGCATGTGTTCGTCGCGGGAGTCGCGCCGGGAGTGCACTACGCCTGGCGCGTGGCGGGACCCGACGACACCGCGACCACCGGCCGCCGCTTCAACCCGCGCAAGCTCCTGCTCGACCCCTGGGCGTGCGCCGTGAGCGATGCCGGCTGGAGCCGGGCGCGCGCCGCGGACCCTGCGGATGAGAGCCCGTGCGGATTGCGCAGCGTGGTGTGCGACCCGGCGTTCGACTGGAACGGCGACCGCCCGCTCGCCCGCCCGCTCGAGGGCGCGGTGATCTACGAGATGCACGTGGGGGGCTTCACCCGCCATCCCTCGGCCGGGGTCGCCGCCCCGGGAACCTTCGCGGGCCTCATGGAGAAGATTCCCTATCTCAAGGCGCTCGGCATCACCCACGTCGAGCTGCTGCCGGTCATGGCCTTCGACGAGCAGAGCGTGCCGGCTGCGACCGCGGCCCGCGGGCTGCGCAACTACTGGGGCTACAACACCCACTCCTTCTATAGTCTCCATCCGGCCTACTGCGGCAGCGCGCGGCCGGGCCGGCAGCCGGCGGAGTTCAAGCGCCTGGTGCGCGCGCTGCACGAGGCCGGCATCCGCGTGATCCTCGACGTGGTCTTCAATCACACGGCGGAAGGGTCGGGCGAGGGGCCCTGGATCAACTTCAAGGGCATCGCCAACGAGATCGTCTATCACCTCGACTCCCGCGACCGCCGCCGCTATCTCGATTTCACCGGCTGCGGCAATACCGTCAACTGCAACCATCCGCAGGTGACCGCTTTCATCGTTCATTGCCTCGAATACTGGGTCGAGGAGATGCACGTCGACGGCTTTCGCTTCGACCTCGCGAGCGTATTTGCGCGCGGTGACGAGGGCGTGGTGCTCGCCAATCCACCGCTGCCGTGGAATATCGAGCTGTCGCGCACGCTCGCGGGTGTGCCGCTCATCGCCGAAGCCTGGGACGCCGCGGGCCTGTATCAGCTCGGCGCGTTCCCCGGCAGCTCCTGGGCGGAGTGGAACGGCTCCTATCGCGATACGATGCGCCGCTTCATCCGTGGCGACGAGGGTCTCCTCGGCGCGGTCGCGAGCCGCATCGCCGGCAGCAGCGATCTCTATGCGCGCAACGGCCGGCGGCCGTGCAACAGCATCAATTTCGTCACCTGTCACGACGGCTTCACGCTCGCCGACCTGGTGAGCTACGGGGTGAAGCACAACGAGGCCAACGGCGAGGAGAATCGCGACGGCTCGAACGACAACCTGAGCTCGAACTGCGGCGCGGAGGGCCCGACCGCAGATGCCGCGATCCTCGCGCGGCGGCACCGGCAGGCGCGCAACTTCCTCACCGTGCTCATGCTGTCGCGGGGCGTGCCGATGCTGCGCGCGGGTGATGAGCTGCTCGCAAGCCAAGGCGGCAACAACAACGCCTACTGCCAGGACAACGCGCTCTCCTGGTTCGACTGGACGCGGGTCGACTCGGAGCGCGAGATGCTGCGCTTCACGCGTGAGCTGATCGCGTTTCGCCGCCGCCACCCGAGCCTGACCGCCAACCGCTTCTACACCGGCGCCAGCGTCCCGGGGCGCGGCCTTGCCGACATCAGCTGGCACGGCGCACGGCTCAATCAGCCGGACTGGAACGGCCCCGGCGGCGGGGTGCTCGCCTTTACCGTGACGGGAATCGGGCCCGAGGAGCCGGACATTCACGCGGTTCTCAACCTGAGCGAGGCGGCCGTCGAGGCCGAGGTGCCCGCGATCCCGGGGCGCCGCTGGTACCTCGCGGTGGACACGGCGGCGGATGCTGCTCGCGCTATCGCGCCGCCCGCGGGTCAGCGCCAGCTCAGCGCCTCCGTGCAGCGCGTCAGCGCGCGCAGCGTCGTGGTCCTCGAGGCGCGGGCCTGAAGCGCCGTCGCCGGACGAAAGCGGCAGGAGTTTGCCGCCCCGGCGCACCGTTGCCGCCCGCGCGCCGCTTCTTGACTGTGAATCAGCGCACTTCCCACGTTAATTTTTGTAACGACGCCGTGTGTACTGCGTCAAGTTTCGCGCACTGCTACCGCTAACTGTCTTGAGAAAAAAGGTCCGGTCCCGCGTCAAGCCCGTGGCTCGCGCCGGACCGGGATACAGGCGGTGGCAGCGTGTTGCTAGGTTCATTGCGGCAAAGACACAGCGGCGGTTGGCGCGCCGGCTTCCTGCGTGGTGAGCGCGAGACCGCGCTCGCCATCGTGCGCAGCGGCCGCGGGCAGCGGCCGCTGCTGCGGCATTGCGCCGTGCACCCCGCGATCGAGATCCAGGCCGCGCACGTGCTCGCACCCTTGAGCCGTGCGCGCGAGCTCGCCGGAGCCGCGCTCAGCGCCGTCCTGAACAGCGCCGACTACCAGCTGGTCATGGTCGAGGCCCCGGAGGTGCCGGCCGAGGAGCTGCGGGCCGCGGTGCGCTGGCAGCTGCGCGACATCGTCAATTTTCCGGTCAGTGAGGCGGTGATCGACGTCTTCGAGATCCCGGAGCCTGCCCGCTACGTCGAGGCGCGCATGGTGTTTGCGGTGGCGGCGCGCGCCGCGGCCGTGAACGACATGGTGGAGCTGGTGAAGCCGCGCGCGCGCGGCTTCGACGTCATCGACATCCCCGAGCTCTGCCTGCGCAACCTGAGTGCCCTGCTGCCCGAGGACGAGCGCGGCGTGGCGCTGCTCGCCCTCGGCGAAGGCTTCGCGCAGCTGGTGATCACCTGTCAGGGCGTCCTGTACCTCGCGCGCCGCATCGATCTGCAACAGCGCTCCGAGGTGCTGTCGCTCGAGGGCAACGCCGATACCGATGCGCTCAGCATCGAGCTGCAGCGCTCCCTCGACTACTACGAGAGTCACTACGACCGCGCGCCGATCTCCGACATCATCGTGGCCTCGGGCGATGAGCGGGCGCAGCGGCTGCTCGGGCCGCTGGCTGCGGCGACCGGCCGGGCAGTCCGCACCTTCGAGGTGCGCGAGCTGTTCGAGGTGGCCGCCGGCGTCGATCCGGACACGCATTTCCTCGGGCTGGTCGCGCTCGGCGCGGCCCTGCGCAGCGAGCGGGCCGGGCCATGAAACCCGTGCGACAGCAGATCAACCTGTACCAGCCGGCCGCGCCCGTGAGCAGCGGGCCGTTCGCGGCGGCCAGCGCCTGGCGTCTCACCGCCCTGGTCGCAGCCGCTCTCCTCGTCGTGTGGGCTTACGGTCTCTACCGCGTCGCGCACCTCGAGCGTGCCATCGCCTCGCTCGAGCAGCAGCACCACCGTCAGGACGCGAGCCTCGCGGCGCTCGATGCGGCACGCGCCGGCGGCGCGACCCCGGAGCAGATGCGCGCGCGGGTCGAGGCGCTCACGGCGGAGCTCGCCGTGCGCACGCGGACGCTCGAGCTCCTGCGCAGCGGCACGGCCGGGCAGGTCGGCGGTTTCTCCGCGCGCCTCACGGCGCTGGCGCGCCGTCCGATGCAGGGACTGTGGCTCGACCACGTGGTGCTCTCCGGCATGACGGATTCCATGAGCGTCGGCGGGACGGCACTCGACCCCGACCTCGTGCCGCGCTATCTGCGCGGGCTGGCCGATGAGCACGCGCTCTCCGGTGCGCGCTTCGATGAGCTCGTCATCGAGCGGCCGCCTCCCGGGCACCCGGGCGAGCCCGGCACACCCGCAGGCCCGGCGGCGCCCGATCAGAGCTTCCGATTCCGTGCCGAGAGCGGCGCGCTGCGCGCGCCGCCCACCACGGAGAAATCCACATGAGGCTGCCGGAGCGGATGCAAGTGCTGGCCGGCCGCTTCGACCGGCTGACTGCGCGCGAGCGGCTGCTCGTCCTGGCGGCGTTGCTCGCCGTGCTGGTCGGCTCGTTCAAGTGGGCGCTGCTCGGGCCGCTCGATGCGCGCGCGGCCCGGCTGTCGCAGCAGCTCAGCGCACTCGAGACCGGAATCAGCGAGACCACGCAGGCGGCGTCCGCAGACAGCACTGCGGCTGCCTACACCCAGGCGGAGGATCTCAAGCGGCGCCTCGCCGCCGTGAATGCCGAATTGAGCTCGCACTCGGCGGGCATGATCGCGCCGGAGCGCATGGCGGAGGTCATCCACGATGTCTTGAGCCGCCAGCAGGGCGTGCGGCTCGTCAGTCTGCGCAATCTCGAGGCCATCAAGCTGCCGCTCGATGCGGCCGGCGAGAGCGCCACCAACACCGCGCGGCCGTACGAGCATACCGTGGAGATCGTGCTCGAAGGCCGTTACCTGGATGTGCTCGCCTACCTCGAGGCCCTGGAAGCGCTGCCGTGGCGCTTCTACTGGCGGCGCCTCGAGCTCACCACCACACGCTATCCGCTCAACCGGGTACGGGTCGAGCTCGGCACCGTGAGCATGGACAGCGACTGGATCGGGCTATGAAGCTGCGCTCCCCGATTGCGGTTGTTTGCCTCCTGCCGCTGCTCCTCGCCGCCGGCGTCGTGCGTGGCAACGGACTCGTCGATCCGACCCGGCCCGTGACCGCGACCGACCCGGCGGTCGCCGCCTCCGAGCCCGGCGCCATGCACGTGCAGGCGGTCGTGATCCGCGCCGGCTCGCGGGTCGCGGTCGTCGACGGACGGCTGGTGCGCGCCGGCGACCGCCTCGCCAACGCTTTGATCGAAGAGGTGACGCCGGACGGCGTCCGCTACTCGCAGGACGGCCATAGCCGCTTCGCGCGGCTCAGGTGTCCGACACCGCTCACTGTGCGCCGCGGCGCGCAATCGCAAAGAGACGTGCCATGAGACGACGACTGACTGCCCTCACGCTGGCCTCACTGCTTGCCTGCGCCGTTTCCGGCGCGGCGCCCGCGCAGCCGGCCGGCGATCCCGCCGCGGCGGCCGAGCGCGTCTCCGCCGAGGGACGCTTCGACGTCTCGGTGGACAACGCGCCGGCGCAGCCGTTCTTCCAGGGTCTGGTCGAGGGCACGCGCTACAACATGCTGGTGCATCCGGAGGTGGGCGGCCACATCACCCTCACGCTCCGGCACGTCACCATCGAGGAGGTGCTGGAGGCGACCCGCGACCTGTACGGCTACGACTACCGGCGCACGCGCAGCGGCTTCCTGGTGCTGCCCGCCGTGCTGCAGTCGCGCGTCTTTCACCTGAACTACCTGGATCTCAAGCGCTTCGGGGTCTCCAACACCCGCATCAGCTCCGGGCAGGTGACGCAGAGCGGCAACAACTCCACCTACGGCAACACCACCAGCAGTGGCCCGGGCGTGCCCCAGACGGCCACCGACCCCGCCGGCCGGCCGCTCGATGTCACCGGCACTTCGGTCGTGACTCGGGCCGACTCGGATTTCTGGAGCGGGATCGAGGCCGATCTGCACGCGCTCGTCGGCACCAGGCCGGGACGGAGCGTGGTCATCAACCGGCAGTCGGGCCTGATCGTGGTGCACGCGATGCCGAACGAGCTGCACGACGTGAGCGAGTATCTCGAGCAGACCGCGCACACCGTGGCCCGCCAGGTGGTGCTCGAAGCCAAGATCGTCGAAGTGGATCTGAACGACGGCTACCAGGCGGGGATCAACTGGGCGAGCCTCCTGCAGCACGGCTCGAGCACCTACCTCATCGGCCAGCAGGCGCCTTCGGCCGTGGGGGTGAATCCGCTCACCACCCCGCCGGCGACCAACCCCTATCTGCCGCCGTACCCGAGCGGCGGCGTGAACGTGCAGCCGGGCATCGGCAACCCGCTCACCGGCTTCGTCGCCAACCCCATCTCGAGCGCGTTCACCATCGCGGCCAATTTCGCCGACTTCAACGCGTTCATCCAGCTCCTGAGCGTGCAGGGGCACACGCGGGTGCTGTCGAGCCCGCGCGTCTCGACGCTGCACAACCAGCAGGCGATCATCAAGGCGGGCACGGACGAGTTCTTCGTGACGGGCGTGCAGAGCAACACCGTGACGGGGACCGCCACCTCGACCAGCCAGAACGTGCAGCTGACGCCGTTCTTCTCCGGTGTGGCGCTCGATGTGACGCCGCAGATCGACGGCGACGACTCGGTCATCCTGCACATCCACCCGACGATCAGCGAGGTCACGGATGAGACCAAGACCCTCACCGTGCAGGGCTCGGTCGACACCATTCCGCTCGCGCTCAGCCAGATCCGCGAGTCCGACAGCATCGTGCGGGCGAAGAGCGGCCAGCTGGTGATCATCGGCGGCCTGATGCGCGAGGAACTGACCAAGGCCAACTACAAGACACCCATCCTCGGCGACCTGCCGGGCCTCGGCAAGCTGTTCCGCAGCGAGCAGCACCAGCGCAGCACCATCGAGCTGGTCATCCTGCTGCGCGCGATCGTGGTGGCGGAGGGCGACTGGGCGGGACTCGTCAGTGAGCCGGCCGGGAGACTTCGGGAGCTCAACCAGAGCGGCGACTTCGGTCCGCTCGACTATCCGGCGGCCGGCGCCGCCGGGCCGCACCCGTGAGCACCGAGACCCGCAAGCGGCGTGTGCGCCTCGGCGAGCTGCTGGTCGAGCAGCGCCTCATCAGCGAGGAGCAGCTGAAGGGCGCGCTCGCCGAGCAGAAGCGCACGGGCCTGAAGCTCGGCCGCGTGCTCACCGACTTAGGCCTGGTCAGCGATCAGGCCATTCACGAAGCGCTCGCGAAGCACCTGCAGATTCCGTTCGTCGACGTGCGGCACCTGCAGCTCGCAGCGGCGACCGCGCGGCTGCTGCCGGAAGTGCACGCGCGGCGCTTCCGCGCCCTGGTGCTCAAGTCCGACACCCAGGGACTCACGGTCGGCATGTCCGATCCGACCGATCTGCTGGCCTGCGACGAGCTCGCTGCGCGCCTCAAGCGCCCGATCAAGCTCGCGCTGGTGCGCGACGCCGATCTGATGAAGGTCATGGACGTCGTCTACCGGCGCACCGATGAGATAGCCTCGATCGCGCACGAGGTGGGCGAGGAGCTGCGCGAGGGCGACATCGATCTGGCACGGCTCGCGGCGGAGGAGGGCTCGCCGGATGCGCCCGTGATCCGCCTCATCCAGACGATCTTTCAGGACGCGGTGCAGATGCAGGCCTCGGACGTGCACATCGAGCCGGCCGAGAGCGTGCTGCGCGTGCGGCAGCGGGTCGACGGCAACCTGCAGGAGCAGGTCATCGACGGCCGGCGGGTCGCGAGCGCGCTGGTGAGCCGCCTGAAGCTCATGAGCGGCCTCGACATCGCCGAGAAGCGCCTGCCGCAGGACGGGCGCTTCTCCGTGAAGATCGGCGGCAAGTCGATCGACGTGCGCGTCGCGACCATGCCGACCCAGTACGGTGAGTCGATGGTGCTGCGCCTGCTCGACCAGTCGTCGAATCTCCTCAGTCTCGAGGATCTCGGCATGCCGCCCGCGATGCTCGGCCGCTTCCGCGGCCTGATCGAGCGCAGCGCCGGCATGGTGCTCGTGACCGGGCCGACCGGCAGCGGCAAGACGACCACGCTCTATTCGGCGCTGAGTCATCTCAACCGCACCGACACCAAGATCATCACGGTCGAGGACCCGGTCGAGTACCGGCTCGACCGGGTGATCCAGGTGCAGGTCAACCAGAAGATCGGCCTCGATTTCGCGCGCGTGCTGCGCACCACGCTGCGCCAGGACCCCGACGTCATCCTGATCGGTGAGATGCGCGACCGCGAGACGGTCGACATCGCATTGCGGGCCGCGATCACCGGGCACCTGGTGCTCTCGACCCTGCACACCATGGGCGCGATCCCCACCATCCACCGCCTGCTCGATATGGGGGCCGCGGGCTTCATGATCGCAGCCTCCGTGCAGGGGATCGTCGCGCAGCGGCTGCTGCGGCGGGTGTGCGAGTACTGCGCCCAGCCCGCCACGCCCGGCGAGTCCGAGCGCGCCTGGCTCGCCGCGCGCCGCGGTGCGCGCGCTGCGGCCGTGGAGCTCAAGGTCGGCGCCGGCTGCACGTATTGCAACCTCTCGGGCTACCGGGGGCGGATCGCCGTCTACGAGCTGCTCGAGATCGACCGCACGCTGGCCGAGGCGATCCGCCGCGGCGACCTGCGCGCCCTCGATGAGGCCGCGCATGCGCGGCCCGACTATGTCTCGCTCACGGCGAGCGCTCTCGAGCTCGCGATGCGCGGCGTGACGACGCTGGCGGAGGCGATGGCGGTCACCAGCGGTCTCGAGGAGGAGGAGGACCTGAGCGGCGTGACGGCGTCCTGGCGCGCGCCGTTCGCGGCGCCCGGGGGCGACACGCTGCTCGGCGATGCGCTGGATGAGGTCGCCGGCACGCCGCGCGCCGCCGAGCGCTCGTGACTGCCTATGTCTACACTGGCCGCTCCACGGGCGGTGAGTCCGTGCGCGGCATCATGGAGGCCGATTCCGCCGACGGCGTAGCGGGGCGCCTCAGCCAGGGCGGGATCATACCGATCGACATCCGTCTGGCGGACGCGGCGCGTGCGGCGAGCGGCGACCTGGGCGAGCTCGGCCGGCGCCTCGGCCTCGGCAAGCCGAGCACCGCCGACCTGATCCTGTTCACGCGTCAGATGTACACCATCACCAAGGCCGGCATTCCGCTGCTGCGCGGCCTGCGGGCCATCTCCGGCACGACTCACAACGTGGCGCTGCGGCGCGCGCTCGAGGACGTGCTCGCGAGCCTCGAGGGCGGACGCGAGCTCGCCGTGAGTCTCGCGCGCCATCCGCAGATCTTCCCGCAGCTGTACGTCGGTGTGGTGGCGGTCGGTGAGGCCACCGGTACGCTCGAGAGCTCCTTCGCGCGGCTCGGCGAGTATCTCGGCCAGGAGCAGGACATCCGCGACCGCGTGAAGAACGCCGTCCGCTACCCGCTCATCGTGCTGGTCGCGATCGCCGTTGCGATGGGCGTCATCACGGTGTTCGTCATCCCGAAGTTTGCCCCCCTGTTCCAGGCGCTCGGCGACCAGATCCCCTGGCCGACGCGCATCATCATGGGTGCCTCCCGGCTCGCCAAGACCTGGTGGCAGGTCGGCATCGCCCTGCTCGCACTGCTCGCGCTCGCCGCCAACCGTCTGGTCGCGACCGAGCGCGGCCGCTACCACTGGCACAGGCTCCAGCTGCGCATCCCCGTCATCGGCACGCTGATGCATCACGCCATCCTCGCGCGCGTGGCGCGCACGCTCGCGGTCTCGCTCAATGCCGGTATGCCGATGCTGCAGACGCTCGCCGCCATCGCGCGCAGTGCCGGCAACGACTACGTGGCGGAGCGGGTGCAGAGTCTGCGCGAGGCGGTTGAGCGTGGCGAGCCGCTGGCGCGCGCCGCGACCGTGGGCGGGCTGTTTCCGCCGCTGGTGCTGCAGATGATCGCGGTGGGTGAGGAGACCGGTGAGCTCCCCGATCTGCTCGAGGAGGCCGCGGGCTTCTACGAGCGCGAGGTCGACTATACGGTCAAGAACATGAGCGCGGCTTTCGAGCCCATCCTCATCACCTTCGTCGGCCTCATGGTGCTCATCCTGGCGCTCGGGGTGTTCCTGCCGATGTGGGATCTGATCGCCAAGGTCGGCTCCGGGCATTGACGCGTGTGACGCGCTTCACGGTCCTGAGCGAGTGATTCGGCCCGTGCAGGCAAAGACCCTGCAGAACGACGCCGATCGGCCGTTACCTTACACGGCGTAACAAGGCTTCCTAACTCCCATCAGTTTCCTGGAGACGGTTCTATGCATCGGCCAACGCAACGCGGCTTCACGCTCATCGAGCTGGTGGTTGTCATCGTCATCCTCGGCATCCTGGCGGCTTTCGCGGTGCCCCGCTTCATGGGACTCGACACCCAGGCGCGTATCGCCTCGGTCAACTCCCTGGCCGGCACCCTGCGCAGCGCCGCCTCCATGGCGCACAGCGTCTACCTGGCGCGCGGCAATCCCGCCAACCCGGTGGTGATCGATGGCCAGAACATCAATTTCACCAATGGCTATCCGGATGCGGCCACCATCGGCAACCTGCTGGCGCCGGGCACCGTGACCGCCAACAACCTGGCCGGGGCATTCACCAGCAACGCGGGCACGTTCACGCTGAACGGTGCGCCGACACCGGCGAACTGCGCCGTCACCTACACCGCGGCGGCCGCTGCCAACGCCGATCCGACCATCGCGACGGTGCCGGCCAACCTCGGCGGCGGCAACCCGCAGGTCGTCGGCGGCTGCTGAGGCCGCGGCGCGCCTGGCGCGCCCGCGAGACCACCGAGCCGCGTATGGGACCGAGCACCATGCGCGGCTTCTCCCTGATCGAGCTCATCACCTCAATCGTCATCCTCGCGATGCTGGCGGCGCTCGCCGGTCCGCGTTTCGTCGACACCCAGCCCTTCAACCAGCGCGGCTACATCGATGAGCTCGCCGCCGCGCTGCGCTATGCCGAGGGCGTCGCGGTCGCCAGTGGCTGCAACGTGCAGGTCACGGTCAATCTGGCGGGCTACACGGCGCGGCAGCGTGCCGCCGCGGCGGGCAACACCTGCGCGCTGGCGGGCGCCTACGTGACGCCGGTGGTGCGGGCCGACGGCTCGCCCCTGAGCGGCAGCCCGCCGTCCAACGCCAACGTCGCCGCCGGGGGCACGATCGTCTTTGGTCCCTCCGGGGCGGTGGTCAACGCGCCGCCGCCCGCCTTCGCCGTCGGCAGCTTCACGCTGACGGTCGACCCGGCCAGCGGCTTCGTCGCGGTGCAGTGATGGCAGACGCGCGCCAACGCGGCTTCACGCTCATCGAGCTCATCGTCGCGATCGTGGTGCTGGCGATCGCGGTGGCGGGCGTGCTGGCGGGCCTGACGGCGGTCTCGGTGGGCAGCGCCGATGCCATGGTGAGCGAGCAGGCAAACGCGATCGCCCTGGCCTACATGAACGAAGTGCTGCAGAAGCCCTTCGGCGCAAGCGACGGACAGGTACAGCGCTCGCAGCTCGACGTCGTCGACGACTACGCCGGACTCACCAATAACGGCGTGCGCGATCAGACCGGGGCGGTGGTGCCGGGCCTGAGTCAGTTCACCGTCGCCGTGGCCGTCACGCCGACCGCGCTCGGCGCGTTACCGGCCGGCGAGGCGCGCGAGGTCGACGTCACGGTGACGCATCCGAGCGGCGTCACCGTCGTGCTGAGCGGCTTTCGGACGCAGCACCCATGAGCGGCGTAGGCGCCCGCGCCGCGGGTTTCACGCTGCTCGAGCTGGTGGTCGTGATGGCGATCGCCGCCATCGTCGCGGTCTTCATGGTGTTCTTTCTCGCGGCGCCGGTAGAGTCCTATTTTGCGCAGACGCGCCGCGCCGATCTGGTCGACTCCGCCGACCGCATCCTGCGCAGCGTGGGCGCCGACGTGCGCAGCGCGCTGCCGAACAGCCTGCGCCAGAGCGCCGGCGGCGGCGTGGTCGCCCTCGAGCTGCTCGCGACGAGCGGCGTCGCGCGCTACTACGGGCCCGGGGACAAGCAGTACCTGGGCGGCGCACAGCAGCTCGCCGAGGAGCTCTCGATCGGTGCACCCGATCGGAGCTTCTACACTCTCGGCCTGTTTGCGCCGGGAGGCGCCGGCAGCTACCTCGCGATCGACAATCAGGCGCCGCCGCTCGCCTACAGCGCGGGCGCCGGCGTCATGACACCCGCGCTCACGGCGTTCCAGATCAACGCGGTGGGCGTCACCTTCGAGGATCGGGTGCAGTTCCCGGCCGCGCCCGGCATGCGCTTCGCGAGCCCCTCGCCGACCCACAGCGTCTTTGTGGTCACCGGCCCGGTGAGCTATCTGTGCGACACCGGCGCGCAGACGCTGGCGCGCTACTCGGGCTACACGCCCGCGGCCGCCCAGCCGACCGCCAGCGCGCAGCTCCTCGCCGCCGGGGCGACCGCCGCGGTGATTGCGCAGGATGTCGCCGCCTGCACCGTCACACTGGTTGCGGCGCCCGCCTCGGGCAGGTTCAACCAGCTCGTGATCCTCGACGTCACGCTCGTCAACAGCGGGGAGACGCTGCAGGTCTTCCACCAGGTCGCCACGGAGTACCTGCCGTGAGAGGCGCTGCCACCCGTTGCGGCGGTTTCGCGTTGATTGCCGCCATTTTCGTCGTTTTGGTTCTCGCAGCGCTGGCGGCGTTCGCGGTGCGCGTCGGCACGACGCAGCGGCAGACGGCCGACTTTGCGCTCCTCAATGCGCGCGCCCAGCTCGCCGCCGACACCGGCATCGAGTACGGCATCAACCAGGCGCTCGTGCATGGCAGCTGTCCGGCGCCTGCCACGACGCTCAACCTCAATGCCGCCGGGCTCAAGGGCTTCACGGTGACGGTGACCTGCGCGGTGAGCAATCACCAGCTCGGCGCCGCACCCACCACCTATCACGCCTATGCGTTGAGCGCGGTCGCGCAGCTCGGAACCTTCGGAAGCTCCGCTTATGTGGCGCGCACGGCGCTGCGCACCGTGACGGATGCCCCCTGAGCCGCTAGCGGCCGGGCGCGTTCGCAGGAACGTGCGCGCCGAGGAAACTCTCGATCTCGCGCAGCAGCGTGACGCGCGCGGACTCGGCGCTCATCTGATGATCGGCGTCCTTGATCGTCACCAGCCGGTGCACCTTGCCGGCGCGCGCCAGGGCCGTGTCCATGGCCTGTGACTGCTCGAGGTCGACCTGCGCGTCGAGGTCGCCGTGGATCATGAGCACCGGGACCTGGACGTCGGCGGCATGCAGGCGCGGCGAGTCGCGGCGGAGCTTCTCCTTGTCCGTGCCGAGCTGCGCGCGCGCCACTTCCGCGAGGTTCATGTAGCGGGCCTCCTCTGCGAGCAGCAGGCTCAGGTCGCTGATGCCCGCGACGCTCACCGCGCAGCGGAACAGCGCGCCGTCGCGCTGCGCACCGACCAGCGCCACGTAGCCGCCGAAGCTCCAGCCGACGATCGCGACGCGCTGCGGGTCGGCGATGCCCTGGGCGATCGCCCATTTGGCCCCGTCGACCACGTCCTCGTAGGTCTTGCCGCCCCAATCCCGGTGTGCCGCAAAGAACCACGCCGAGCCGTAGCCCTGCGAGCCGCGGAAGTTCATCTGCAGCACCGCGTAGCCGCGGCTCGCCAGGAACTGGCGCAGAAAATCGTAGTGCCAGCCGTCGCGCGCGATCGGCCCGCCGTGAGGCATGACGATGAGCGGCAGGTGGTCCCTGGCAGCGCCGCGCGGCAAGGTCAGATAGCCCGGTATCTGTACGCCGTCGCGCGCCGGATAGCTGATCGCCTGCAGCGGCGCCATCTCCTGGGCATTGAGTCCCGCCTGTGGCCCGCCGATCTTGAGCAGGTGTCCGCGGGGCACGTCGAGCAGGCTGAAGAGGTCGGGCACCAGGTCGCTCTCGGAGCTCGTGACGTACAGATCCTCGTTCTGCGTTCCTTCGACGACCGTGGTGAACAGGCCCCCGCGCGCCTTGCGCACCGTCGCCGCGATCGCCTGCGCGCGCTGATCGAGGTAGAAGATGTTGGGGTAGATGGTCTGGTAATAGACACCCACGAGGTGCGCGTCGGGCCCGCGCACGGCATGGTCGACATCGAAAACGGGGTCGGCGAATACCAGCAGCGGATCGGCCTGATCCTTGAGATCGATGAGCCACAGCGCAGTGCGCCCGCCGGAGTACGCCAGCGCGTAGGCCTTGTTCGGATCTTCACGGCTGATCGCAATGGGCTCGAAGGCATTCCTGCTGTTGAAGACTTCGAATCTCGCCAGCTGCTTCCATTCCGAAGCGCCCTCCAGGCGCGCGTAAAAGGACTCCGTCGCTCCCTCCTGTCCCCAGCCGAGCCGCACCTGACCCTTGCTATCCGCGATCCAGTGGCGGATCGGGCTGCGGGGCTTCTGGCGCATGCGCAGCGAGCCGCTGACGACGTTCAGCTCGAAAACGGCCGGCAGGCCGTGCGTGCCGATGTTGCCAATGATGGTGGCGCCCGAGGCAAGCTGGTCGCTGGTGAGGCCCTCGTCGGCCTCGATCAGCACCGTGTCCGGGGGCCCCGGGTGCCAGTGCATCACGCGATCCTGGTACTGCCCCTGCGCCAACGGGGAGTTCTGCACCAGGACTCTCATGTTGCGACCGTCTGCATCGACGGCGACCAGGCGCGCCACCGGATAGACCACGCCGCGATCGCGGCCCATGGCGTGGAAGCTGCACAGGAGGCGCGTGTTGCTGGCGAACCGGCACCAGCCGATCTGGAAGTGCTCGGGCTCGCCGAGTATCCCGCGGCTGTCCTTGACTTCGCCGTTGGCGAGCTCCCGGACCAGAACACCTCCCCGGCCACCGTGCACCTCCACGGTGGCGAGATAGTGCCCGTCGGGTGAGATCGTCGCGTGCTCGATCTCCGGGCGCGCGGCGAAGGTCTCGATCGAGGGCGGAGCGGCGAGCGCGAGGGTGGTGAGGCCCGTGGCCACGAGACCCGTCAGCTGCATGTTGTTGCGTGCGCCGCTCACCATCCGACGGCTTCGCCGTCCTTTCTGAAATCCGAGGCGCCGCGGTAGTAGCGCGCCCCCGCATCTGCCGGTACCAGTTGAATCACCTGCACGCCCCCGACATCCGCACCGTTGACGGAGCGGACCGTGTGTCCGAGCGCGCTCAGAGCCGGCCCCACGAGCTCGTAGAGCGGGGACTCGAGACTCAGCTGATTGGCGACCTCGCTGTGGCGGAAGCGTGCCATGTCCGCCGCCGCCTGCGCGTTGGCGCCGAGGTCGATGACGTCGATGAGCAGCTGCGCGTGCCCCTGCGCCTGCATGTCGCCGCCCATCAACGTCACCGTCATCAGCGGCTGGCCGGCGCGCATCAGCAGTCCTGCCGACAGTGTATTGAAGGGCCGCTTGTGAGGCGCGATCACGTTGGGGCTCTGCGGGTCGAGCGTGAAGAGCGTGCCGCGGTTGTGCAGCACGAAGCCGTAGCCGGGCACGGTGATGCCCGACCCGAACTCGCTGTAGTTGCTGTTCACCCACGACACCATGTTGCCGTCCTTGTCGGCGGTGGAGAGAACCACGGTGTCGCTCCTGAGATCGCCGCTGGCAACCGCGCCGGTCGCCGCAGCGCGGCGCGCATCGAAGCGGGCGCAGAGCGAGGCGGCGTGCGCTGCGGACGTGAGCTCCGCCACCGGGACGCTCACCCGATCGGGATCGGCGTTGTAACGGAACAGGTCCGCATACGCGAGCTTCTTGGCCTCGACGAGCATGTGCCAGTAGCGCACGTCGCGCGGGCCGAGCGAGGCGAGCGTCGCTCCCGGCGCCCACTGCGGCACGCACTGCTCGAGGATGCCGAGCATCTCCCCGGCGGCCCAGGCCTGGGACGGCGGCGGTAATTCCAGCAGCTCGTAGCCGTGATAGCGCGAGCGCGCCGGCTCGACCCATTCGCCGTGATAGTTGGCGAGGTCATCGAGGGTCATCGTGCCGCCGAGCGCCCGCGACTTCGCCACGATCGCCCGGGCAATCTCTCCTTTATAGAAGGCAGCGGCGCCTTGCGCCTGCAGCAGACGGAACGTGTGCGCGAGGTCTCGGTTCCTGAAGATCTGCCCGGGCGCGGGCGGTTGCCCGTTCACGTACCACACCTTGACCGAGTCGGGATCGAGCTGAGTGCAGCACCCCCGCAGCGGCAGCGCCCTGGGCAGGATCCAATCGCCGGCGATGCGCTCGGAGACGGGGAAGCCGTTCTGCGCATAGCCCGCTGCGGCTGCGAGCACCTCCTTGAAGGTGAGCGTGCCGAATCGCTCGAGCACCGCCTGCCAGCCCCATACCGCACCCGGCACCGTGACCGGCAGTATCCCGCCGGGCGGCATGCCCGAGGTCGGCCCCCAGTTTCTCTCGTCCCAGTGATAGCCGAGCTCGTTCAGGTGCTCGAGCGTGGCGCCGCTCGGGGCGGTGCCGCTGGCGTTGAGCACGTAGACCTTGTGTTCCTTCGCCACGTAGATGACGGCGAACAGATCCGAGGCGACGCCGACCATCATGGGCTCGGTGATGCTCAGCACGCCGGCCGTGGCGACTGCCGCATCGACGGCGTTGCCGCCGTGCATCAGCACCTGAAGGCCCGCCTGCGCTGCGAGCGGCTGGCTCGTGACCACCATGCCGTTGGCAGCCATGACTTCGGAGCGGCTCTGCGCCGGCCAACCGGAGGCACGCACGCCGCGCACGGCGCTGCAGAATGGCGCTGCGGGCTGCGGGCGGCACCAGGGATCGGCGCCTGGGGCGACCAGGGTCGGCGCGGGCTGCGCGCCTGCGGCGCGCGCCAGGCCGAGCAACGCGAGTGTCAGGCCGGCAGCGGCAAGAGCCAGCGTTCGCATGCGGTCATAATAGTGGGTGACCCGCTCCCGGCCAACGACTCGCGCCCTGGCGGATGGCCCTGTGGGAAAGGCGTTGGCTCACGTGCAGGGGCACCTGCCCGGGATTGTGACGCGGCTCCGGGACAGGGGTCGCAGAAAGCCGGCGCGCTGGGGCGTTAGGCTTGCTGCGGTGGCAGCGACTGAGCACATCGTTCTCGAGTCGGACGCCCGCGAGGTACCGAGCCCGCGCGCGGCGCGCCGCGTTCACGCACACCTCGAGATCCGCAGCCGGCTGCGCCGCCGCGTCCTGCAGCTTCGGCTCATCGACTACTACTTCCTGGCCGTGCGCTCACGGGCGCGCTCCACCGAGCTCGAGTACGTCCTCGATCTGCGCTTCGTCTCGGGGCTTCCGCAGCTGTCGAGGCACATCGCCTGGCGATGGATCGCCGCCTCGCTGGTGCTGTCGGCTCTCGCGCTCGCCACGGCGGCATGGATCGGCTACTCGGCCACGCCCTGGTGGACGCACCCGGCGCTCGGTCCATGCGCCGCCCTGGTGGGAGCCTCGGCGCTGACGACTCTCATCGCCGCCTACCGCACGACCGGGACGATGCGTCTCCTGAGCACCCATGGCGAGGCACGCCTGCTCGAGTTCACCGGCGGTCTCGGGACGCTGCGAGCCATTCGGCGCTTCATGCCGAAGCTCGCGGCGCATTTGCATCTGGCGGCTGCGGCGCGCTGGCCCGCGAAGGCCGACCAGCTGCGCCATGAGATGCGTGAGCACCAGCGCCTGCGCCAGCTCGGGGTGTTGACCGAGGTCGATTACGAGGCGAGCAAGGGACGCATCCTGGCCCAGCACGACCGGTCCTGAATGCCAGGACCTCAGGGGCTTCGCGTAGCAGTACCCGCCTCACTGCGGCTCGCCGGCAGGCTCACGGTGAAACGCGAGCCGCGTCCGATCTCGGACTGCACGTCGAGCTCGAGAGCCAGCAGCGTGACCAGGCGCTTCACGATGGTCAGGCCCAATCCGTACCCCTGGCGCACGGGGTTGTGCGCTTCGCCCACCTGGAAGAACTCGTCGTAGATGAAGGGCAGCTGATCCGCCGGGATGCCGATGCCGCTGTCGAGCACCTCGATGCGCAAGCCCGCCGCACCGTCGCGCAGGCAGCGCAGCACCACCGAGCCCTGGCGGGTGTACTTGATGGCGTTCGAGACGAGATTGCGCAGGATCTGTCCGACCAGCATCGGATCGCTGTGTGCCACGTGTGCGCACGGCGTCACCTGCAGCTCGAGCCCCTTGCTAGCCGCCAGGACCGCGAACTCTTCGCGCAACTGGTCGAACAGAGGATTCACCGGGAAATCGCTCGGCTCCGGCCGGACCGCGCCCGACTCGAGCTTGCTGACGTCGAGGAGCGAGTTCAGCAGGCGGGTCATCGAGGCGATGGCGCGCTCCTGTTGCACGAGCGCCTCGGTCGCCTCCGGCCGGCTCACCAGCCGGCGCAGGACGCCGTTCAGGAGCGAGATGGTCTGCAGCGGCTGCCTCAGGTCGTGGCTGGCGGTGGAGAGGAATCGCCCCTTGGCCCTGTTGGCATCGTCGGCCGCCTCGCGGGCCTTCTGCGCCAGCTCGAGCTGCCAGCGCTCGGTGAGATCGCTGATGACGACGACCCAGCCGTCGACCGTAGCGTCGTCGCGCCGCGTCGGGACGCAGGAAGCGCGAATCCAGCGGCGTCCGAGTCCGGCGTATTCCACCTCGCGCTCGTACTCGACCCGTTCGCCACCCAGCGCCCGGTCGAAGTGCGGCTTCAGCGCCTGGAATGCTTCCGGCCCGATGACTTCGGAAATCCGCGCGCCGATGATCCTCTCGCGTGGCCACCCGTACCAATCCGCGAACTGCCGATTGACCCACTGATAGCGGTAGTCGCGGCTGCAGCCCGCCACGCTGACGGGCAGGAGGTCGGTGACCGCCTGCAAGTCGTTGCGGGACCCGAGCAGGTCCGGCGAGCCACCCGAGGACGGCCGCGTCCGTACAACCGAATCAGGGGCTTCCGCAGGCACTACGCACGCTCCGTTTCAGGGCTCGTTTTTGTGCAGGCCGGGGAGGGCGCCTGCCGGGACACCCTATGTACCCGAAATTCCGGGGTCATGCACCCCGCGCCGCCAGAATTCGCCCGAATCGCGCCACGCCATCACCTGAATGAGTCCGCAGAGTCTCGAGACAGGGACCGGGAGGGTGGCGACATGGCTTCCAATGATCTCGCGATCTGGCTCAACCACTTCGAGTACCACGCGCAGCATCCGCGCAGCGTTCCGGAGGGTCTGCCGGACCGGCTGACTCATGCGGAGCAGCGGCTCATCGCCAGCTCCATCGCGACCTTTCAGCTCGGTGAGCAATCCGGGGGCGCAACGCTCGAGCGGGCGGCGCAGCGTTTCGGACGCGCGCACGGCCAGCCCGCGCTCGGGCGAATCGTGGCCTTGTTCATCCGCGAGGAGCAGCGCCACGCTAGCCTGCTGCTCGCCTTCATGCAGGATCACGGCATCGCCCGCAAGAGCCACGACTGGACCGATCGGGTGTTCCGCATCACCCGGCGGCTCGCGGGCTTCGAGCTGTACCTCAACGTGCTGATCTGCGCCGAGCTGATCGGTAAGGTGTACTACCGTGCGCTCGAAGCCGCGACCGGCTGCCAGCGCCTGAAGGTGCTGTGCCGCATCCTCGTCTGCGAGGAGCTGGCGCACGTCGGCTTCGAGTCGCAGCTGCTGCTCGCGCTGCGCGCGGCGCGCTCCGTGCCGCTGCGGCTGCTGATGCGCCTGGTCCACCGGACTTTCTTCACGGGCGCCGCGGGTGTCGTGTGGCTGACGCACGGTCCGGTGTTGCGTCGCGCGGGCTACGACGCGCGCAGTTTTCTGCGCAGCTGTCTCACGCAGTACGCGTTCTATCTGGAGCCGCCCGCCGCGGCCGTCGCGCACCCGTCGGCGCGCTGAGGCGCGCTTCTCAGGATCGCGCCCGCACCACCCGCAGCCCGCCCCCCGGGGCGCGGCTAGCCGGTGATTTCCTTCGCCGCGCGCTGCGCTGCGTCGATCGCCCAGTGCGCATAGGCCATCCACGCCGCGTCGGTGCCGGCAAAGTGAATGCGCCCGAGAGGCGCGCGGCTCAGGCGCGTCTCGAGCGCGGCTGTGGCAGGATCATCGAACAGCGTGTCCATGTCGTAGGCGTAGCCGTGGCCCCAGCGGTTGACCGTGATGGCCGCGATGTCGCGCTGCGCGTCGAAGCCGCCGGGACCGAGGATGCGGGTCAGTTCGTCGCGGGCCCGTGCCTCGAACTCATCGAAGGGCAGTGAGTAGGCGAGTGCCCGTGCCGCGCGCCAGGCGCTCCGCAGGTCCTTCACCGGTCCATCCGGCCATGGACAATGCAGCAGGTGCAGGAGCATCGGCCCGTCGGGGTCCTTGGGAAAGCGGTACTCGCCGAGGCTCACCGGGTAGTCGAGCTTGAGGTGGCTGTAGAAGCCCGCCGGGTTGTTGACGTAGTGCACGCCGCGATTCACCCACGAGCGCCAGCTGCGCAATGCCACATTCACGTAGACGAGGGGAGCCCGTACCTGGTCCGCGACCGCCCGACGCTGCGCTCCGCCGAGCTCCGGGCAGATGTAGGGCAGCATCGCCGAGTAGCCGGCGTAGACGAGGTGCTCCGCCGCCGCGCGGGTGCTGGTGCCGTCACGCACGTAGAGGACCTCGGCGGCACCTGCGCTATTGCCGAGCGCCACGACCGTGGACGAGAGCCGCAGCCGCACCTCGCTCGCCGGCTCGTCGAGCCGCAGGTAGTCGAAGCGGGCGCCGATGACATCCTCCATCGCGTGCCCCGGAGCGACGCCCGGAATCAGCTCGCGGACGAAGAGACGCGCGAGCGTCGCGTTGCCGTCGGGGAAGTGATGGATGTAGGGATCAGCCTCGAGGATGCCCTCGCGCGACATCTGGAGGCCCAGCCCTTCGAAGCCGGGATACTGGCACTGCCACGCGAGCAGCGCAGATACCGCGTTGGCTTTGCAGGCGAACAGGTCGAGCGTCCGGCCGTCGAACATCGCAAGCGAGCGCGCGTCCAGCCCGAAGTAGCGCTCGAGGTAGTCGTGGTATGAGGTCTTCTCGAGCAGCTTACGCTTCGCGGCGGGAGTGAGATCGCTCAGCACGTCGCGCCGCTCGTCGTAGAGGGCGAGCAGGTGCGCCTTCTGCGCCTCGTCGACGGGGCAATCGGCGATGAACTCGCGTGCGGGGCGGCCGCGGTGCAGCTGCGACGGAACGTCCGTCGGCAGCTGCCGCACCGGATCGCCGGTCACCAGCCGGTCGACGCCGTAGGTCTCGCGCGGAAAGAACAGGCCCGACGACAGGCCGAGTCCCGGGTAGAGCGTCACGTCGAACGCGCGCTCGAGACGCTCGACGTCGACGCCGATGCTGGCCACGCACTCGCGCGCGACCTTCGACCAGCGGCGCCTGATGCCCTCGAGCGACTCGCTGCCGCCGTAGCCGAGCAGGAGGCGACCGCCGACGTTGAACTCATTGCGGCGCGCGTGTCCGCCGAAATCGTCGTGATTGTCGAGGATCAGGATGCGTGCCCGAGGACGGGCGTGACGCAGGTAATGCGCGCTGGCGAGTCCGCCGATCCCGGCGCCGATCACGATGTAGTCGTAGCGCTCGCTCACCGGCTGCGAATCGAGCGAGTACCGCCGGCCGTCCCGCACTCCGTGCGCCACCGAGAAGTCCTCCGGGCGGCTGCCCCCGTAGCCGGTGCGGGCGGGTGGATAGGGCGCGCCGCCCTGCGCGAGGATGGGGCGCGGCGCCGCGCCGGCCACGATCGCGCAGGCGATGCCGTCGAGGAAGTCGCGGCGCGTGATGTCGTTGCTCATGGCGTGCAGTACCTCGGAACGGCTGGCGGCATGGTGATACTGTTTGATTCCGGAAGCCAGTCCAGCAGGGTGCACTCCAACATGGCGCGCACGAATCTGCCGCTCGAGCCGCTGCCTCCCGTGCTGCGCTGGCTGATATTGCTCGCCGGCTCGGTGCTGCTCTCGGCGCTGCTCATGCTGGTCGGACTCCCGGCCGCTCTGCTGCTCGGTCCCATGATCGCCGCGATCGCGGTGGAGGCGGGTGGCGGGGCGATCCGCCTGCCACGTGCGCTGCTCTATGTCTGCCAGGCGGTGATCGGCTGCATGATCGCGCGGGCGCTGACACCAGCGATCCTCGGCATCTTCGCGCAGCGCTGGCCGATCCTTCTCGGTGTGATCATCGCGGTGGTTGCGGCCGCGAGCGTGATCGGCGCTGCGATGAGCCGCGCGCGTGTTCTG
This sequence comes from Steroidobacteraceae bacterium, assembly GCA_035542535.1. GTDB lineage: Bacteria > Pseudomonadota > Gammaproteobacteria > Steroidobacterales > Steroidobacteraceae > 13-2-20CM-66-19. The sequence goes on along the minus strand of DATKLG010000039.1, from coordinate 30,318 downwards.
CCCGGCACCACGGCGGTGTGGGGCATGGCGCCCGGGGCCGCCTCCGCCATGGTGTTCATGGCAGGCGAGTACGGCGCCGACATGCGGCTCGTCGCCTTCATGCAATACCTGCGTGTGGTGCTGGTTGCGACGCTCGCCACCGTGGTCGCGCGCCTCGCGGGCGGGCCGCATGCCTCGCCGGCCGATGTCAGCTGGTTTCCGTCGCTCCATGCGTTGCCGTTCGCGCAGACGCTGGCGATCGCCTTCCTCGGCGGCCTGGTCGGGCGGGCGGCGCGCGTGCCCGCCGGCGTCTTTCTGGTGCCGATGATCCTCGGTGCCGTGCTGCATTCGAGCGGCATCGTGCGCCTGGAGCTCCCGCCCTGGCTGCTCGGTGCGAGCTACGCGATGGTCGGCTGGAGCATCGGACTCGGGTTCAGCCGCGACATTCTCGCCCACGCGCTGCGCGCCCTGCCGCAGACGCTCGCCGCGATCATGATCCTCATCGGCTTTGCGGGCGTCCTGGCCTTCATTCTCGTCGTCGCCTTCGGCATCGATCCGCTGACCGCCTATCTCGCCACGAGCCCTGGAGGTGCCGACTCGGTGGCGATCATCGCGGCATCGAGCCGCGTGGACCTGTCGTTCGTGATGGCGCTGCAGACCGTCCGTTTCATGTTCCTGCTGCTGGCCGGACCCGCCATCTCCCGCTTCGTGGCCGGGCGCATCGCGCCGCTTGCGATGGTCCGGCCGGCGCCCGAGGATGAGACACTGGCGCAGGTGCGCGAGGATGAGGGCGAGCTCGACTGAGGTGTCATATGCGAAACCCCGATGTATTGCTCGAAAGGACCGGGTCGCGGCGTGCCTGGGCACTGCTGCTGGCGGCGGCCGCGCAAGCGGCATCCGTGAGCGCCTGGGGGGCGGATGCGCCCGTCCCGCAGCCGCTCGTGGACCCGCAGGGCGCAGCCCATCTGCCGCCGGCGTCCGTACCCGTCTCGCGCTTCATGAGCCCCGAGGCACAGGCGAAGTTCATCGGGCAGTTCGCGCACCCCGCGGCGCCTGCCGCCGCTGCGCCCGCCACGCCCCCGGATATCGCCGCGATCCGCGCCGACGATGAGCGCAAGAATGCGCCGTTCGTCGCGCGCGCCGCGACGCTCTATCCGGTGCGCATCGAGGAGAGGCTGATCGGCGGAGTGCGCACCCAGGTCGTGACGCCCAAGGCCGGCGTGGCGCCGGAGAACCGCGACCGGGTGCTCATCAATCTGCACGGCGGCGGTTTCCTCTGGGGCGAGGGGAACGGCGCACGGGCCGAGTCGATTCCGATCGCCGGGCTCGGTCGCATCACCGTGATCGCGGTGGCCTACCGCATGGCGCCGGAGTTCCGCTTCCCCGCCGCGAGCGAGGATGTCGCCGCCGTCTATCGCGAGCTGCTGAAGGACCACCGGGCCGAGAACATCGGCATCTACGGCTGCTCGGCGGGCGGCATCCTCGCGGGGGAGGCGGTCGCGTGGTTCGCCAGGACGGGCTTGCCGATGCCGGGGGCGATCGGCACCTTCTGCGGCTCGCTCGCCGCGCTCGGCGGCGACTCGAGTCACGTCGCTCCGCTGCTGGTCGGCGAGCTGCCCTTTCCGGGCGCCGACAGCGGCTCCTTGAGCGGACAAGCTTACTTCGAGGGGGCGTCCGCGCAGGACCCGCTGGTCCTGCCGATCAATTCCCCGCAGCTGCTGCGCACCTTTCCTCCGACGCTCCTCATCGCGGGCTCGCGCGATTTCATGGTGAGCTCGCTATTCGCCTCTCAGGCGGCCCTCGCCGCGGCGGGCGTGGACGCGGAGCTGCACGTGTGGGACGGCATGTGGCATGCCTTCTTCTTCGATCCGGATCTGCCGGAGTCGCAACAGGTCTACCGCGTGGTCGTGAGCTTCTTCGCTCATCACCTGGGCGAGCGCCGCCGCGCCTTGAGGAGTACCTCGACCGCCTCCGGCCGATCGCCCCAGTAGTCGAGCCGCACCCGACCGTCGGGCAGCTGGCTCACGGTCGCGGGGGCTGCGCTGAAGCTGCAGTACCAGCCCGAGGGCAACACAACGGCATTGCGCGGCCGCCCGAGCCGGCGGTCGAACACGAGCTCATCCCCGTCCAGGCGGTAGCTGACCGGCGCGGTATAGGTCTCGGTGATCCGCAGACGCAGCGTCTGCCCCTTCTCGAGCGGCGCGAACGGGATCACGACCACGCGGGCCGCCGCCGCCACCGATTCGCCGACGTTCATCTTTGCCGCCATGAGCTCTGCCCCGCTCATCTCCTTCGCCTCGAGTGTCGCGCCGGTGTCGAGGTTGATGGCGGAAGGCTTGCTCGCCACGCTCCCGGCACGCACCACGTTGGCGTAGCCGTTCACGCCGGCGCGGGTCTCGGTGTAGTCGTGATAGAGGGTGAACGCGTGAGTCTCGGGCTGCTGCAGGAAGTAGACGATCTCGCGGTCCTCATGGGCGCGCTCGGCGAGGCGCTCCTCCTCGGTGCCACCCTCGAAGGGCGACTCCCAGCTGCGCTGCGCCGTGAAGGGCTTGGGTGCGGCGACCTGCGCGCTCTTCAGCGCGCGCACCTTGAGCGGCGCCTCGCCCGCGCCGGCGTGCAGGAAGCTCACACTGATGCGCCCGTCGGGCTCGGTGCGGATCTGGGAGGGTACCGTGAGACCCGTGACCTCGTAGCCGGGTGGAAGCACGATCTTGTTGCGCTTGACGCCGAGCGGCCGGTCGAACGCGAGCGTCTGTCCGTCGAGGTAGTAGCTCTTCGGGTCCTGGTAGGTCTTGAGGATCAGGAGGCGTGCCTGGCCATGCTCGGGCACGGGAGCGGCGAGCGTCACCCGGATGTAATCCGTCGCGGGATCCGCATCGAGCATCAGCGGATCCTGGCGCGCCGCCGCGCCGCTCACCACCTCGAAGTGCAGCGGCGTCCCGAGATGGGCGTCGTAGACGCTCTCGTCGCTCGCGACGCTGCCCTTGCGGATCGGGTTGTAGAAGAACTTCGCTCCGGCGGTCGTCGCGGTCACTTCGTAGGTGATCCTGAAGCTGGCCGTCTCGGGAGCGAGCAGCTCGTAGCGGGTGTACTCGTCCGCCTCGGTCTGGGTTACGGCAGACGGGAGATAGACTCCGTCGGGATTGGGCGGCGCGCTCTGGGCGAGACTCACGGAGGAGGCGAGGAGCGCGACGCAGGCCGCGCTCGAGCAGCTGGTCACGCTCATGGCGCGGCTCCCGCGCAGCGGAACTGCGCGGCGAGCGCCGCGCCGATGAAGCTGGCCGCATCGCGCTGCTGCGAGTTTGGATCGAGCGCCACCAGCTTCTGTCTGAGGGTCGCCTCGAGCTCCTCGGCGGAGACCCCGGGCGGCACGCACGGGCGGGCCGCGCCGTTGCCCCCGGCCATGCGCATTCCTACGGCGATTCCCTGAGTGACACCCAGGATGTAGATGCGGCAGGCGTTCACGCTCACGTGATCGGAGCCCGTGCACAGCTGCGCGAGATCGCCCGCGGTCATCGCCGGCTGCGAGGACTCGGCGGCCGTCAGTAGCAGCGCGGCCATGGCCGCCACGATCGTTGCGGATGATCTCACCGGATGCTCCCCTTCGAGCTTCAGGCGCCGTAGGGTAGCAAAGCACGGGGCCGGCCGGTTCATGCTCTGACGCGGCGAACCGGCCGATCTCGAGGGGGGAGCCACGCTCGGCATTCGCTGCGCCGCGACCGGGTCATTCACTCCACGATGGAAAGAAAGGCGTAGCCGTGTTCCTGAGCACGGTTGACGGCGAGGGTGCCGGAGGCCATCAGGACGCCGCCGGGAACGAGGTTGGCCTTGAGCTCCTCTTCGAAGGTCGCGGGTACTCCACCCGTCTTGGCGAGCATCTTGGCCAATTGCGTGGTCGCCGCTTCGCACACCGCAAAGCGCGCTCCCTTGGCCGCGAGGCTGGCGAGGGTCGGCTCCGCATCTTCGCCGCCGCTGCTCTTATCCGTGGCGTCTTCCGGCATCACCGCCGACAGCAGAGGATTGGCGCGTGCTGCACGGATGGCGGTCTGGCCCGAGAGCTTGAGCTTCTCCGCGATCACGGCGCCATACTTTGACCACATCTTGTCGTTGTACCCGAACGGGGTTGAGAAGTGGCGCAGCACGATCACCACCCCCAGAGTCTCGGGACCGAGGCCGTAGCCACTCTTGTTGGCGGCGTAGAAGCCCTCGACGTATGACAACGCCGCTTCCGCCGCGGCGGCGGTCGAAGTATCAACGACCAGCCGGTGCCGCGTGCCGGGCTTGTCGAGCCACGCGTCCTGCGGCTCCCTGGCGGCTCGCCAGTCCGTGTCCTCCGCCCGGGCAAGTGCCGACGGTGGCTGCGCCGTCGTGGCAAGACCCGCAGCCAACACGCTCCCGCTGATGATTGCCCGACGGTTGTATGACTGCTGGCCCATTCGCTCATCCTCCGCTCGCTTCGCTATCGGACTGGTCTTAATTCCCGGGCAGTTGCGCGGCACACTATTATTTAACGGCCGCTTCTGCCTCCCGTTAGAATGATTCTTATGGCCGCTCCGTGGAGTCCTCGAGCGGACAGCGCGGGAGCATGCGCGCGCGAGCGTTTACGGGCAAGGACGCGCAGCCGGGTTATTCGCTTCGATCCGCTGCACAACGAGCCGCGCTTCCGGGCCATCGAGCGGTAGTTGAGGTTTCCCGACCGGGGGCCAGGAAAATGCTGCCTGACAATCGTTGGAGAGATCCGTGATGTCCACGATCCGGCGCCTATGGCCCTTCAACAAGGGCGGCGCAGCATCGTCGCAGGCCCCAGCCAAGGCGGGAGATGCGGCCGTACCGCTGCCAGGTAAGGACCTTGCGGCGCTCGAGGCGATACTGCGTTCCGCGCAGCCGGGTGCACGGATTCAGCTGGACGACATCTTTGTGGGTGGTCGCATCACTCCCACTGAGCACGAGTGGTACTACGGAGCCAGGTGCCGATGGTGTCATCGCACCGGCGCCGCTCTCCATGACCCCAATGAAGGGCAGGCGAGGCTGAGCTTTTCGGGGCGTGGGGAAATTCACTTCCACTGCCACTATTGCAACGGCCTGCTCAAAGCAACGCCCGCCCAGATCGTATGGTTCGAGTTTGATGGATAAGTGGTAGGGGCGTGAGTCGTGATGCGCTGGCGGTTGTCGTCCGGGCGCCGCCTGCGGAAATCTGTGACCGGGTACCGCCCGGACGCGGTCATCCGCCACAGTCCCGGCGCGTTCCGTTGGGTAAGCTCGTGCGCGTGCGAGTCGCCTGACCCGAGGAGCGTCGGATGAAGCGCCTGAATTTCCTGCGGCCGTGGAGCTTGCTGGTCGCGCTGACCGCGCTCGGCTGCGCGGGAGCGGCGCATGCCGATCCTCTGTCGGTCGTCGAGATGCTGCGTGCCGGTGGTTGCGGCGGCATCGTGCCGGCGGCCGCGCCGCTGCGCCACAACGCCTCGCTGGACCGTGCGGCCGAGCAGTGGGCCGACGGACGTTCTCTCGAAGGCGCGGCCGAGATCGCCGGCTACCCACTCGGGAGCGCGCGCGGGTTGCGTGTCATGGGCTCGGATGAGGCGCTCATCCAGCGGCTCCGCGGCACCCGCTGCGACGGCGTCGCGAGCCGCGACCTGCGCGAAGTGGGCAGCTATCGGCGCGGTCCGATCAGTTACCTGGTACTCGCCTCTGCGACGACCATCGCGGCGCCCGTGCCGGCCCATGCGACAGCCACGACCACGCCTCGGGCGGACGCACCCACGGCACGGCCGCCGGTGAGTGGGGCGGCGACGCCGAGCGCGGCATCCCCCGTGCTGGCAAGCCGCGCGCTCGAGCTCGTCAACGAGGCGCGCGCGCGCGGTGCGCGCTGCGGCGCGCAGTCGTTCGCGCCGGCCCCGCCGCTCAGCCTGTCCGGAACGCTCGCGGGGGTGGCGCTCGGACATGCGACCGACATGGCGGTGCACGATTACTTCGAGCACGAGGATCTCACCGGCCAGTCGCCCGCCGATCGCGTGCGCGCCGCCGGATATCACGAGAAGCTGGTGGGCGAGAACATTGCCTACGGACCGCAGTCGGTCGATGAGGCCGTCAAGGGCTGGCTCGCGAGTCCCGGCCACTGCCAGAACATCATGGATCCGCGCTTCGCCGAGATGGGCCTCGGGCTCGCGCCCGGCCGCAGCGCCGCGCGCCGCGGCCTCTTCTGGGTGCAGGTGCTCGCCGAGCCGCGCGCTTAGCGCCGCGCCCGGCGCGGGCAAACGCGCGATTCAGCGCGTGTTCAGCGGCGCGTGCCAACACTCGACTGTGGGGGCTTCAACGAGGAGTCATCATGAAGCACACTATAGTCGTTAGTCTTGCGCTGGCTGCAGTTGCGCTGCTCGGCGCCCATCAGGCCTTGGCCAAGGACGAGGACGCCGATCTGCGCTGCAAGCTCAGCTTCTCCCTGAGCGGCTGGTCGGCGCTGTATTCGCAGGCCGAGGGCAAGGGCACGGTGACCTGCCGGGACGGCAGCTCGCTACCCGTGCTGATTACCGCCAGGGGTGGCGGGCTCACGGCCGGCAGGACCCAGGTGGACCATGGCAGGGGCGACTTCACCCATGTGCGCACGATCGATGACGTGCTCGGCCGTTATGCACAGGGAGAGGTGCACGCCGGGGTGGTGAAGTCGGGGACCGCACAGGTGCTCACCAAGGGCACGGTGTCCCTGGCGCTGGCCGGCCACGGCGAGGGTATCGACCTCGGCGTCGATGTCGGCGAGCTCACCCTGAAGCCGGTGCGCTAGGGCGGAGAGGATGATCCGCCGGGGCGCGAGTGCGCGTCCCGCCGGCTCCTGCGCGACCGGGCCGGCGCACCCGTGGAGCGACCCGCTCCGCGGGTGGCGCTGGCCGCACCTCACCGTGCTCGTCGGTGTCGCGCTGCTCGGCGGCTGTGCGACCCTGCCGAGCGACTATGTCAGGACTGCCTCGAGGTCGCTGCCCGCGCAGTTCGACACACCCTCCACGCGTTACGTGCGGGCGGAGCGCGATCGTCATCCCGGTGAGTCCGGCTTCAGGCTGCTGGTGAGCAACACCGACGCGCTGATGAGCCGGGTGTGGCTCATCGATCACGCCCGCCACTCGCTCGACCTGCAGTACTTCATCTTCGAGAACGATGCCACCGGACGGCTGGTGGCACAGCGGCTGCTGGCGGCCGCCGACCGTGGCGTGCGCGTGCGGCTGCTGCTCGACGACGTCGCGCTCAGGCACGAGGAGCGGTTGCTCGAAGCGCTCACTGCCCACCCCAATATCGAGGTGCGGGTCTTCAACGCCTTCCGCACCCGTGACCCGTCGATGCCCTCGAAGCTGGTGCAATTCGCCCTCGAGGGCAGGCGGCTCAATCGCCGCATGCACAACAAGTCGATGGTCAGCGACGGCTGCGTCGCAGTGATCGGGGGACGCAACATCGGCGATGAGTACTTCGATGCCAGTGACGAAGGCAACAATTTCCGCGACCTGGACGTGATCGCCATCGGCCCCGTGGTCGATGCGGCCGCGCATGCCTTCGATGAGTACTGGAACAGCGAGCCGGCGATCCCGCTCACGGCGTATCGGACGACCCGCGACAGCAGGGCGGACCTGACGGCGCTGCGGCCGGAGCTGAGCGGCGCGGTGCGCGTCTTCGAGCAGTCGGACTACGCGCGCGCGGTGCTCGAGGAGCTGCCCGACGGCGGCACCGGGGCGCGCCCCGGTCGTTGGCTGTGGGGCGAGGGGACGCTGCTGGTCGATCAGCCTGAGAAGGTCGAGATCGATCATGACGAGCCGGCAATGCGCATCGGGCCCAGGGTGAAACAGGCGCTCGACCGAGCCCGGAGCGAGGTGCTGCTGATCTCGCCCTATCTGGTGCCGAGCAGCCGCGGCGCGCACTATCTGAGCGGGCTCGTGCAGCGCGGCGTGGCGGTCAGAGTGCTCACCAACTCGCTCGCCTCGACCGATGAGCTGGCCGCGCAGGCGGGCTACGCGAGCGCGCGGCGCGCGCTGCTCGACGGCGGTGCGCAGCTGTACGAGCTCAAGCCCGCACCCGGCGAGCGCGCGCAGCCGACGGCGACGGGCCGCTCGTCCGGGGTCAGCCTGCACGCCAAGGCCATCGTGGTCGACCGGCAGCTGCTGTTCATCGGATCGATGAACATCGATCAGCGCTCGAAATTCCTCAACACCGAAATGGGTGTGCTGGTCGATTGTCCGGCGCTGGCCGGGCAGGTGGCGCGCTTCTTCGAGCAGGCGGCCGATCCGCACAGCGCCTTTCACGTGCAGCTCGAGCGCAGCGGCGATTCCGGCAGCCACGACGGGCGCCTGACCTGGTCGTGGGACGATCACGGCACTCTCATGGCCACGCATCGCGATCCCGAGGTGGGCGCCACGCGCCGGCTCGAGTACGACGTGCTGCGGCTGCTGCCGATTGAGGGGCTGCTGTAGGGCCGGCCGAGCGACACGCCGAGGTAGGCGGAGGTCGCCGTGACCAGCGGCGTGTCGTGCACACGCCGTACGCCGGTCGAGGGTACGTAGGCGATCTTATCGGTCGCGATGTCCATGAGAGGTCGTCGTGCCGCGCACCGCGGCGTTCAGCATGGGGAGGTAGGCCTCGAGCGGCGGCGTCCTCAAGCCCGCGACCTTGCCCTGATCGTCCCAGCGGCGCACGCGCACTGCCTCGCGATAATAGGGCTCGCGCTCGAAGGCACGGGTCTCCTCGCGCGACATGGGTCCACCCTGGAGCTTGAGCGTGTGAACCGAAGCGGGGCTCAATCGCTCCAGGTAGTCAGGATCGGTCGCGCACAGATAGCGCTTCGCCGGCACGTGCAGGCGAACCGGCTCGCTGATCGCGGGCCCGAAGCGTGCGGCGAGCCAGCGGGCGCCGGTCTCCTCGTGGCGCGCATCTGCGGTCCAGTCGGCGAGATCGTCTGGCACCGCCTCGAGCAGGTGGCCGATGTCGTGCAGCAGCGCCGCGATGACGAGGGATTCGGGAGCCGCCTCGACCTGGGCGAACCACGCCGCTTGCAGTCCGTGCTCGGTCATCGACACACGCTCGCCGAAGTACGCTCCGGCGCCGCGCGCGCCGTAGAGCGCGAGCACCTCGTCGGCGACGCTCACGCGTTCCCTGCCAACCTGCGCCGCAGCAGGCCGGTTTCGCTGAAGACGCTGTCGCGTGTCAGGTAGCACCCCTGCAGGTGTCGCGGGAATCTCGCGGAGGTGAAAGCCGTCCGGCCATGCAGCACCCGCTGGTTGTCGAACACGACCAGATCGCCGTCCGTGAGCTCGAGGTGCAGCTGGAAACGCGGCTCGCGCAGCAGTGCTGCGAAGCGCCGGTACGCGGCATAGAATTCCGGCGCGGCGGACGCCGCGACCCGGATCGAGCGGTTGTTGTAGTGGACCGCGGCGATCTCCCCCTCGCACGAGAGCTGAATCAGCGGCCGCGCCGCGTAGAGCTCCGCATCCGCCGAGCGGTAGTGGAACGGGACCGCCGTGGTGGCGAGGACTCTGAAGGCATCGGGGTCGCTGTCCTTGAGATAACTCGCCAGCGCGAAGCCGTCCGCAAACAGGCTGGCGCCCCCCTCGGGCGAGGTGACGAGCGCGTGCAGCGCCTGAAAGCCCGGCACCGGCTCGCGGTAGGGATTGTCGGTGTGCAGGCCGAGCCCGAGGTCCGAGTAGGCGAGGTTCTGCGGCTGTGGCACCGAGCGCACGTCGAAGGTACGGCCGTAGTTGGTCTCCGCTACGCGTCCGATCAGGGAGGCCACTTCGAGGATCGCGGATTCCTCGCAGGGTACGGCCCGCAGGAAGGCGATGCCATCTTGCGTGAGGCGCGTGAGCCACTCGAGGCGCGCGCGCGGCTCGGTACGCACCGCGCTCGCGTCCGCCCAGGCGAAGTCCCGGCGCCCATCGAGCCGGGCACCCTCGAGCCACAGCCGGCGGGCGAGTTCCGGGCGCTGCGCGGCGCTGCCCGCCGCCTGCTCGGCGAGCCAGCCGAGCTCGAAGGTCGCGCTCCGTGCCTCTCCTTCCCACTCGATGTGCACGCGCTCAGCGTCGCAGCGCGCCGCGCGGATGCGCGGCGCCGCCGGCAGCTCCACGACGTCGACCAGGCGCTGGCCGCTGTACGGGTCGCTGTTCTCGGGTACGTGATCGCGCAGCCACAGGCTCGCGAATTCGCTCACACCTCCTGAGCGCCACTCGATCCTGAGCGCCTCCGGTGTCGCGGACACCCGCGCCGCGCTAGGCATGGGCCCTGGCCGGCGCCGGCGCCCGGGCGGCGGCGCGCGTATTCAACAGGTGCAGGTATCCGGCGCTCAAGGCGGCCGCCGCGCTCACCAGCGCCAGCGCCACGAACACGCCCCTCCAGCCGTAGGCGACCGAAAGTCGCGCCACGCTGTCGCCCGCCAGGACGCCGCCCAGGTAGCCGACTCCGTCGATGAGCCCGGAGGAGGCGGCGCTCGCCTGCTTGCCGCCGAAATCGAGCGCAAAGGCGCCGCCGAGGTAGGAGTAGGGGCCGAGCAGAGCGAAGGCGACGAGGCCGATCAGCGTCACCGCCGCCGGCGAGCCGTTCTGGCTGGCCGGTACCCCGGTGAGCGCAAACAGCGCGGCCGCGGCAGCCGCCAGGCCGAGAGTCATGATGAGCGAGCGCCCGGAGAGTCCCAGACGGTCGCTCAGCCAGCCGGCGAGCAGCACCGACAGAATCCCCACGAAGGGGAAGATCGCGCTGATCGCGGCGGAATCGCTCACGCTGTAGCCCAGGTAATCGCGCAGGTACGCCGGCGTCCAGGTGTTGAACGTCTCGCGGATTATGGTGGTGCCGAAAGAGAGCAGGCAAACCACCAGGAACGCCGGGCTGCGCAGCAGCGGCATGAGCAGTGCCGCGACGCTCTCCGGCCGCGACTCGCTCGCCGCGAACAGGTTGAGGGGATTGGGCTCGGCTTCCGGGAAGCCCTCCGCGATGCGCGATTCGCGCAGCCACAGGAGGCTCGCGAGCAGCGCCAGCCCCGCGACGATCGCCGCGAACACGAACAGCGCGCGCCAGCCGTAGCCATGCGCGAGCAGCACGCTCATCTGCTGCCGCGCGGCGGCATCCCCGGCGAGGTAGCTCAAGCTGAGGAACCCCGCGACCAGGCCGTAGGAGGAATAGTTGAACCACTTCGAGGAGACCTTGATCAGGCCCGCCCAGCCCAGCGACTGCGTCAGGCGGTTGCCGACCCAGGCGAGCGTGAACAGGGGCAGGGCGCCTGCGGCCGCAAACAGCAGCGTGAACACCATGGCGCCGCCCACGCCGATGAGGAAGTTGCGCCGCCCGCCCCAGTAGTCGCCGAGGCCGGTCAGAAACAGCTTGCCGAATGCATAGGCGGCTATGCCGAGCGAGGTGATACCGCCGATGTGGATGAGCGCCTCGCCGTGGCTCATGCCGCTGCGGCCGAGCTCCTCGGCGAGCAGCGGTGTCGCCACCGAGAGATCCGCGCGGCAGTAGTAACAGGCGGCGTAGCCGCAGAACAGCAGCAGCAGCGTACGGGTCTGAGCCGAGCGCAGCGACATGGCTCGCTTCAGGCGTGCCGCGCCGCGCACCAGCGCCGGGCGGGGCTGTCAGTCTTGGCGCCGACTTTCACTGAGGTCCTCGCGGTGCATCGCGCAGGACCCGATACTAGCGGAGGCGGCGGCTTGAATCACGCGGCGTGCCGTACGCACCCGGACGCCGCCCGCCGCCTCGGCAGGTTCGGTTTCAGCGGTGCCAGTAGCCGCCGTAATAGCCGCGCACCACGACCACCGGGGGCGCCACGACGCCGACCCCGACATAGGCACGCGGCGGTCCGACCGGGGCGACCACGCAGCCCGCGAGGACCGCGCCCAATCCCAGGGCGATCATCAGTTTGACAATGTTGCGCATGGCCCAACTCTCCTCGGCAGCTCATCTGCGAGTAACAACGCAGCGCCGCACCCCGCGCTGACAGGCGGCAGACACGGCCGCCCGTTCAGTCTTCGTTAAGGGCTCGTAAGGGTTTGGGACAGCACCGCGGGCACGCGGCCCCCGCCGTCACGCGCGTATACTGGCGCTATCGGCCGTTCTGGGAGCACCCTCTTGACTCATCTGCGAGTGTTGCGGTCGCAGCACAGACACATGTTGGCCCGGGCCATGGGGGTGCTCGCCTGGACACTCGGCCTGTGCGGCTGTGCCGGCGTATCGGTCAACAGCGCGTGGCAGGATGGTGCCGCCCGCAACCAGACTTTTTCGAAGGTGCTCGTCGTCGGCGTCAGCCCGGACTACGACCTGAGGTGCAATTTCGAGTATGCGTTTGCAACACAACTCAGGAGCCAGGCAACAACGGTACTCCCGAGCTGTGACTCGATGACCCCGAAGGAGCCCCTCACCCGCGCGAACATCGAGCGCGTGATTAGCTCGGTCCACGCGGACGCCGTGCTCACGACGCGGCTCGTATCGGCGACTGCCGGCGAAAGCCAGGGTGGCACCTGGGACACACGTGGCGACTCTCGGTACAAGGCCACGGACATTGGCTACGCCGTATACGGTGTGCCGGTCACCGAGGTCGAGTTGCAGACGGCGGCCCCGCTCAAGAGCTTCACGAGCTCGGTGCATGTCGTTACGAAGCTCTACGACACGCGTGACGGAAAGGTGCTCTACACGCTGGATACCACCACCAAGTCTCAGGACGTCGACTCAACCGGAGCCACGCTCGCGGCGATTACGGCCCCCACGGCCGATCGCCTGCGACGGGACGGATTGATTCGCTAGGGCGCCGACCGGCCGGCAGGTGAGCGGCGCTTGCGCGCGCTCCTCAGCAGCAACGCGCGCAGCACCACGGCGTGGTTGATGCGCGGCTCGCGCGTCGCGGTGAGGAGCGTCACGCGCTCGCGCCTGGCACGGGCGCGCAGCGCTGCGAGCGCTTGCGGGTGCGCGCGCAGCTCGGCGCGGTAGCGCCGGCCGAACTCCCGCCAGCGCTTCGGATCGTGCCCGTACCAGAGGCGCAGCTCCGTGCTCGGCGCGAGCTCCTTCACCCAGACCGCGAGCGCGGCGCGCTGGCGGCTGACTCCCCGCGGCCAAAGGCGATCGACCAGCGCCCGGTAGCCGTCGGCGGCCTGCGGTTTGTCGTAGATACGCTTGATGCGCACGCCGCGCGCACCGGCTGCCGGCGCTTCCTGCCCGGACTCGTGCAGGTAGCAGGCGGGGGAGCTGAATTCCCCGCCGCGCTCGCCCGTGGCCCGACGCCGCCTGCCGCTCATGGGCCGATTGTGGCGCATCGGCGGCGTATGATTCCACCCCGTGACCTCGATCCGCCAGCAGCTGCGCAACAACGCCGTGGCGCTGATCAGCCTCGCCGTGGCGCTGATCAGCCTCGCCTACAACACCTGGCGCAACGAGCGCACCGAGCACAACCGCAACGTACGCGCCGCGGCGTTCGAGGTGCTGATGCGCGCCGCCGATCTCGAGCGGGTCACGTTCCTGGCGCAATACGATCGCGACCGCAGCGGCGGCAGTCCGAGAAACGGCTGGACGGACGTGCTGGCGATTCACGAGCTCGCCGCTCTCGTGCCGGGGCCGGTCCCGGCCAGGGCCGCCGAGCTGCAGCAGGTCTGGACCGAGAACTGGGAAGGCCTCGGCAAGCCGGACGAGACCGCGGTCAATCGCATCGACGATGCGATCGGTCAGCTGCGCGCGGCCTCCCTGGCGACGCTGCGCGCGCTGCGCTGAGGCCACCTCACCTCGTACCCGCGTGCAACGAACGCCCTGGCCGTCGTAACGCTCGCCCAGCACGCCCGAAGGGCGCGCTCGGGGATGCAGTTATACGCTCAGGCCGCCTTGCGACGCTTGTAGTACTCCGCGATCGTCGGATGACTGGCGACGCGCTCGAAGTGTTTCACCAGCAGCGGCGCGACGCGGTCCACGAGGTCCTTCGGGATGTGGTCCAGCACCCCGGACCGCAGCCAGCGAATCCACATGAAAACCTTGAGATCCGCCATCGTCAGACGCCGGTCGGCGAAGTACTCGCCTCCAGCCGCCTTCAGCTTCTCCTGAAACTGCTCCAGATAACGCGTGATACGTCCCGCCACCAGCTCTTCGCGCGCCGTCTTCTTGGCATCCGCGGGCAGATCCATCGTGTGCGCAATCCGGGTGCCGATGTCCTCGGCCGCATCCATCACCTCGTCGCAGAGCAACGCCTGGAAGTCGTCCTTGGGATAGAGACCAGTCAGTTTCCCCACGTATCGATTGATGCTGTTCGACTGGGATACAACCTTGCCGTCGACTTCCAGGATGGGCATCGCGAGGAACGGTGTCTTGTCGCGGAAGGCGGGCCAGTCCTTGCCGGCAATGCGATGATCCTCGAATGCGATGCCGCCGATGTGCAGCGCCAGACGAGCAGGCTCGCCGCGTCCGCCATCAAAATCGAAATAGGCCAGTCTGAGCTTTGCCATTTTTGGATCCTCGAATGTGGGTGGATGTCCCTCGCCGGGGACGTGCTTGCAAAGTGCAAGCAGTATAGCGACAGACTTGCACAATGCAAGTCAATAGCCTAGCCTCGCAAAGTGACCAGGAGATTACCGGCGCGCAGATCCAACTGTCCGATCGCGTACGCGCTCGATTTCGTCGGTGACAAGTGGACGTTGATCGTACTGCGCGACCTGATCATGGCGCGCAAGCAGTACTTCCAGGACCTGCTCGCGGGAACCGAAGGAATCGCGACGAACATCCTGGCGAGTCGCCTGAAGTTGCTGGAAGCGACCGGCCTCGTTACGCGGCGTATCGATCCGGCTCACGCGCGGCGGGTAATCTATGAGCCGACTGAGAAGGCGCTCGACCTGCTGCCGGTGCTGATCGAGCTGGTGCGTTGGAGTACCAAGCACGACCCCAGGTCGGCGGCACCTGCGCATTTCGTGCGGCGCCTCGCCCGGGATCGCGAAGGATTGATCGCGGAATTGCGTGCCGCTCACCGCACGGCCTGACGCGGTCCTGCTCCGATGTCATGGCGTCGATTTCCGCTGCCGATCTTGTAGCATGATGAGAGCCCACCACCGCCGTACCGCCCGGCAAGGCCGCCATGATCACGCTCTATCACCGGCCCAACACGCGCTCGACTCGTTTCATCTTCCTGCTGGAAGAGCTCGCGGCCCCTTACGAGATCCGCCTCGTCGGCACGCGCACCCGTGAGGGCGGCGAGGCCGACCCGTCCAATCCCCATCCGCTCGGCAAGGTACCGGCGATCTCCGACGACGGGGTCGTCGTGTTCGAGTCGGTGGCGATCGCGATCTATCTCACCGACAAGTTTCCGCAGAATCGCATCGGTCCGCTTCCCGGCGAGCCCGAGCGCGGCGTGTACCTGAGCTGGCTCGCCTACTACACGGGCGTACTCGAGCCGGCCTTCATGTCGAAGTTCATGAATTGGCAGGTGCCGCGGGGCACGGCTGGCTGGGTGGCGGTCGAGGAGGCGATGGCGGCGGTGATCGCGCGCCTGACTCAGGCCCCGTACCTCGCCGGGCAGCGCTTCTCGGCGGCCGACGTGCTCTACGCGACCTCGTTCGCGCTGTTCGCGAACAGCCCGATGCTGCCGAAGTCGCCGGTGATCGAGGACTATGTCGGGCGGGTCGTGGCGCGGCCGGCGTTCGCGCGCGCGATGGCCCGGCAGAACGGCTGACAAGGCGCACCGAGCGTCGAGGTCCAACGATGGCGACGCTGCGCCTCGCGTACCGGCCTCCCTACGACTGGGCGCACATGCAGGGCTTTCTCGCCCGGCGCGCGCTCGGCGGAGTCGAACGGGTCGATGCCGCGGGCTACCACCGCGCGCTCGCCTGCCCGGGCGGCCACGCCCTGATCGCCGTGCGCTCGCTCCCCGGGGAGGATGCGCTCGAGCTGCGGGTGACGGGCGCGCCGCCCGCGGCGCTGCCGCCGCTCGCCGCCGCCGCGCGGCGCGCCTTCGATCTCGCCGCCGACCCGGCGCGCATCGATGCGGAGCTGTCGACGGATCCGCTGCTCAGACCGCTGGTCGCCGAACGTCCCGGGGTGCGCGTCCCGGGCGCGTGGGATGCGTTCGAGTGCGCGGTGCGGGCGGTGCTCGGCCAGCAGGTGAGCGTCGCCGCCGGCTGCACGCTCGCGACCCGCCTGGTCGAGCGTGCCGGCGAGCCGCTGCGCGAAGTCCGCGAGGGGCTGACGCACCTCTTCCCGACGCCGCAGCGCCTGGCGCAGTCGAGTCTGGCGGATCTCGGGCTCACCGGGGCCCGGGCCGCTGCTCTCGAGTCGCTCGCACGGGCCGTGCTCGAGCGGCGGGTCGACTTCGCCGCGGGTGCGGCGGAGGTCACCCGGGCGCTCGCGGCGCTTCCCGGAATCGGGCCCTGGACCGCGCAGTACGTGGCGCTGCGGGCGCTCGGCGAGCCGGACGCCTTTCCCTACGGCGACTGGGTACTGCGGCGCATGGGGGCGGCGCCGGGAGAGGCGATGCTGAGCGCGCGCGAGCTCGAGGAGCGCTCGCAGCGCTGGCGGCCCTGGCGCGCCTACGCGACCGTGCATCTGTGGCGCGCCGCGGGGAAACGTGTGGCACCTGTGCCGCGGCGGGCGCCGCGGCGCGCTGCGGCCGCGGCCCCACGCGCGTAACATACCCGCCATGCGGGCGATCTACTGGCAGCAGATCGAGAGTCCCGTCGGGCCGCTGCTGCTCGCGGCGGACGAGCACGCGCTGACGCGGGTGCACTTCCAGGGCGGCGCGCACCCGCTCACGCCGGCACCCGAATGGCGGCACGAGGCCGCGCGCTTCGCCGCCGTCGCCCGCGAGCTGTCCGAGTACTTCGCGGGCAGGCGCCGCGCCTTCAGCGTGGCGCTCGCGCTTCATGGCAGCGAGTTCCAGCGGCGGGTGTGGCAGGCCCTGCTGGCGATTCCCTACGGTGAGACGATCTCCTACGGCGAGCTCGCGCGCCGGGTCGGCAGCGCACCCCGGGCCGTGGGACTCGCGAACGGCGCGAATCCACTGCCGATCCTCGTACCCTGCCACCGGGTGATCGGCGCGGACGGCTCGCTCACCGGTTTCGGCGGAGGTCTCGCGACCAAGCGCGCGCTGCTCGAGGTCGAGGGCGCGGATTGTGTCAGCGATCTCTTCAGTCGCGCTTCATGATGAGGGGAGGGGTTCATGCATCCGGGTTCAGACACTAGAGGACGATGGGTCTGGGTGGCGCTCGGCGCGCTGGCGCTCGCCGCCGGCGCAGCGCTCGTGTCCGGCGGTCCGCCTGCCGAGCGCAGCTATATCGATCATCCGCCCGCGCCGAACGGCCCGCCGCTGCCCTTCAGCGACGCCGTGCGCCTCGGCGACACGCTCTACGTCGCCGGTCACATCGGCATCGATCCGCGTACCGGCAACGCCGCGGCGAGCCCCGAGGCCGAGGCGCGCCTGGTGATGGAGGGCGTGAAGCACACGCTCGAGCGCGCCGGCTTCACGATGGACGACCTGGTGTCGGTGACGGTGTTCTGCAGCGATCTTTCTCACTACGACACTTTCAACGGCATCTACGCGGGCTACTTCCACGGCCACTATCCGGCGCGCGCGTTCATCGGCGCCGGCAAGCTCCTGCGCGGCGGGCGCTTCGAGGTGCAGGGCGTGGCGGTGAGGAGCCCGCGCCCGTGAACCGACGCGAGTTCTCCCGACGCCTGGCGGGCGCCGCCGCCGCGGCGGCGCTCAACCCGCTCGCGGGCGCGGAGCCTGCCGCGCCGGTCGTCTCGACTCACGCGCGCGCGCTGTATCGCTCGGCGCTGATCCTCGACTGCAACTCCGCCCCACCCGAGGAGGAGCGGCTGCCGCTGCCGCAGGCCGAGCTCGATCTCGTGCGCGGCAGCGGCATCGACGTCATCAAGTACTCGCTCGGCGGAATCAACGACGATTTCGCCAAGACGGTCGCCGACATCGGCCAGGTGCTGAGGCTCATCGAGGTGCATCCGGCCTATTTCACCCAGGTGCGGGTCACGGGCGATCTCGCGCGCGCCAAGGCCGAGGGCAAGCTCGGCATCATTCTCTCGTTCGAGAGCGCGGAAATGCTGCAGGGCCGGGTCGAGTCGCTCGAGCTTTTCCGCAACCTCGGCGTGCGCGTCATGCAGCTGTCCTACAACCGCAAGTCGCCGTTCGCCGCCGGCGTCATGGAGCCCGACGGCGGGGGACTGACGCCGCTCGGCCGGCAGGCGGTCGCCGAGATGAACCGGCTCGGCATCGCCATCGACCTGAGCCACGCGAACCCCGCCACGACCGCCGACGCGCTCGACCTCTCGACCAAGCCGCCGGTCATGACGCATGCCGGCTGCGCAGTCATTCATGCGCATCCGCGCAACAAGAGCGACGAGCAGCTGCGTGCGCTCGCCGATCGCGGCGGGGTCGTGGGGATCTACGACCTGCCGTACCTCACGGCTTCGCCGCGGCAGCCGACGGTCGAGGACTACCTCGATCACCTCGAGCACGCGCTGAAGGTCGCCGGGGAGAATCACGTCGGCATCGGCAGCGACGTCGGCATCCCGCCGCTGGATATCAGCGACAAGGGGCTGGCGGAGCTCAACAAGGAGCTCGAGCGGCGGCGCACCACGGGTCTCGCGGCTCCCGAGGAGGATCGTCCGCCGTACGTCGCAGGCCTCAACACGCCGCGGCGGATCGAGATCATCGCCGACCAGCTGTTGAAGCGCGGCTATCCGGCCGGCGTGGTCGAGAAGGTCGTCGGCGCGAATTTCGCGCGGGTGTTTGCCGATATCTGGACCGACTGAAGGTGCCTCCGGCGGGGCGTGCGCGCCCCGCCGGTGCGGGTTCACTGCAGGGAACTCCTGACGAGGCTCCAGAGTGCCAGGGCAAAGGCGCCGAGCGCCGCGAGACCGGCGTGGCGCATCCGCAGCGGCGCGACGATCCCGAAGGAGAGGGCGGCGAACAGCGCACGCAGCGTGCCGCTCGCGGCCACGGCGGCCGCCCGAGCGACCGAGAACGGCGGCAGCCGCTCCCTGACCTGCGCCACGAACTGCGCATCGGCCAGTGGTCGCTCACTGAGTGCAAACTCGCGCAGCAACAGGGGATCCCGCTCATCCGGCATGGGCGTGCTCCTTCTCCGCAGGTTGATAGGAACGCAGCAGCACGCGCAGCCGCTGCGCGCCGCGCCTGACGTGCGACTTGACGGTGCCGAGGGGCAGCTCGGTGGCGGCGCTGATCTCGCCGTGCGACATGCCCTCGCTGTAGGCGAGCACGAGGCACAGCCGCTCGGTGTGGGTCAGCTTCGCGAGCGCCCGGTCGAGGTCGAGCTGCTCGGCCGCGGCAGGTATGAACCCCGTGTCCGGCAGCTCCTGCAGCTCGTGCCCCGTCTCCGCAGGATGCGCCGCGCGCGCTTCGGCGAGCCAGGTGTTGATCGCGAGGCGCCGCAGCCAGCCACCGAAGGCGGCCGGGGACTTCAGCTGTGGCAACGAGCGCCAGGCCTTGAGGAACGCCTGCTGCGCGAGATCGTCGGCGAGCGCCGGATCCCGGCACAGGCGCCGCAGGAGATTGCGCAGCCCGCTCTGGCGGCGCCAGACGAGCTCGGCAAAGGCGTCGCGATCGCCGCCCATGGCGAGGGCGACCACGACGCTCTCCGCCACTTCGCCGAGCAGGGCACTGGCACGGCTCACGGCAAGGGCGCTCCGGCCGGGTACTCCTACTTGAGTCCGTTGACCGGCTCGCTGACCTGCGGCCGGGGTCGCGCCTGCTCGGCGGCGCGCGCTGCGATCACGAGTCCGCCTCCCACGCAGAGCGTCACGGCGCCCCCGCCGAGCAAGGGATAGAAGGAGGCCGGAGCGACCTGGTTGAGGAGGAACGCCAGGATGACGACGCCGACGCCGGCCGCGAGGCAGATGATTCCACCCACGCGCAGGTACAGCGGGTTGAGTCCGGCGTCGCGCTCCGGAGCCATGAGGCGATCGACCAGCGCCGGATCGAGCTGCTGGCCGCGCTCGATGGCGAGGCGCAGCGGCTCGAGGGCCAGCTGGCGCTTCTTGTAGTCGGAGACGATGCCGGCGACGGCTGCGACCGTGACGAAGATCCAGAAGGCGATTGCCACCGCAAAGGGTCCGAACTCTTCCATGGGCCTATCCTCGGTAAGGGAGATCAGGTACCGGTAGAGATGCGCGCGGCCCGGCCTTTGGATGCAACGGCGAGCGCTCGAGCGGTCTTGAGTCCCGGTTCGCGGTCAGCCGCCCGCCGCCAGCGCTGCGAGCAGCGTCTGCGCGAACTGCGGGCCCTTGCCGGCCTCCTCGTGCTTGAAGTAGACGAACACGTCGCTGAGGTGCGCAGTGCTCGCGCGGATGACCCCCGCCCAGCGCTCGAGGTCTTCGGCCGTGTAGCCTTCGTCGCGCAGGCGGAAGTAGCCGTAGGGAGCGGTGATCTCGACCGGGGTGGAGAACTTCTCGCTGTCCGCCACGCACAGCGCGACCCCCGCGGCCTTCAGTCGCGCGAATACTTCTCCGTCCATCCACGAGGCGTGGCGGAACTCGAAGGCGGCGCGGGTCCCGGGCGGCAGCAGGGCGAGAAACGCATCCAGCACGGCGAGGTCCTTGCGCAGGTATGGCGGCAGCTGGAAGAGGATTGCCCCGAGCTTGGGTCCCAGGGTCGCCGCGGTCTTGAGGAAATACTCGAGCAGCTCCGCGCAGTCCTTGAGCTTCGCGATGTGGGTGATGCGCTTCGGCGCCTTGAGCGTCAGGCGAAAGCCCGGCGGGGTTTCCCGGTCCCACGCAGACAGGGTCTTCGCGTTGGGGACGCGATAGAAGGTGTAGTTGATCTCGACGGTCGTGAAGCGCTCGGCGTAGTAGGGCAGCATCTTCGCGGCTGGAAATTTCTCCGGGTAGAAGCTGCCCTTCCATTCGGGGTAGTTGTATCCGGAGGTGCCGACCCAGACCCTCATGGACCGCCCCTATCCGTCGGATCAGTGGCGGTCGCTCACCAGGCGGCGGTATTCGCCCAGATGCCGGATCGCGTGCTGCGGCTTGCCGAGCGACTCGTAGAGGCGCGCGAGATTGTAGTGACAGTCGGCGTGGTTGGGATCGCCGGCGAGTGCGGCCTGGTAGACCTCGAGCGCTGCGGTCGTTCTGCCGACATCCTCGAGCAGTACCGCCTGGTTGTAGAGCAGCAGCGGATCCCGCCCCACCTGCTCGAGCGCGCGCCGGTAGACGGCCTCGGCGTCGGCGGTCCTGCCGAGCACGTGCAGCAGCCTCCCCAGGTTGATCCACGCGGCCGCGTCCTGCGGATTCTGCTCGGCGGCCTGCTGATAGGCCGTCACGGCGCCGTTCGGGTCGGTGTTCTCGAGCGTCAGCCCCTCGGCAAACCAGTCGCGCGCGGCCGGCGGAACCGGCTCCGCGGCAGGCGCCTGAGGCCGGTGCTCGACGACCTGGAGCGTCCCATCCTCGACCGTGACGTCGAGTCCGAGGAGGTATTGGCCGCTGTCGACCTGCCAGCGCCGCTCGCCATTGCGCACCACCACGTGATCTCCCACGGCGCTGATCGCCAGTCCGGACAGCGGCACCGAGGCCGGGAGCTCGCGCCGCAGCCGCTCGAGCGAGCGGCGGATGCGCCTGGCGGGAATGCGTGCATCGATCAGCGCGCGTGCGGTGCGCAGCACGATCAGATCCTGGAACGAGAGGCGGTAGGCGCGCCGTGGGCCGCGCGCCGGCTTGACGAATCCGGCGCGGATCAGGCTGCGAGTGACTGAAGGAGACAGCCGCAGGACCCGCTGCACGTCCCGCATACTGTAAGAACGCATCCTGGGCTCTTGAGGAAAGGGAGTTCCCCGGAAGTCAGCGCTTGCCCGCCTTGCGCGCTACTTTAGCCGGTTCCTCGATGCGCTTGGGAGCTTTGCGCGGGCCGAGCGTGCTCGCCTCCTTGCCGCGCTTCTCGAGACTGGCGCGCAGGGCCTCCATGAGGTCGATCACCTTGCCGTCTCCCGCCGGGGCGGGCTCGACCATCGTGATCTCCTGCCCCTCGTCGATCTTCTTCTTGATCGCGGCCTCGATCCGCCCGCGCACCTCGTCCTTGTAGGCGTCCGGATCGAACTTCTCGGCGGTCTGCGCGTCGATCAACTGCTGGGCGAGCTTCAGCTCGGCCGGCTTCACCTCGGGCTTTGGCACCTCGACCTCGCTCGCGCGGCGCACGTCGGCCGCGTAATGCAGCTGCTGCATGGCGAGCACATCGCCGATCGGCCGCAGGATCACCAGATAGCCCTTGCCGCGAGCCGCCCAGCGGCCGACGCCGCAGCGCCCGGCCTGCTTCAGGGCCTCGGTGAGAAGCGCATAGGGCTTGGCCGCCCCTTTGTCGGGGGCCAGGTAGTAGGTCTTGTCGTAGTAAACCGGGTCGATCGACTCGATCGGCACGAACTCCGAGATCTCGACGGCATGGGTGCCAACTTCCTCGAGCGCCTTGATCTCCTCGGCCGTGAAGCGCACGTACTGATCCTTGGCGAATTCGTAGCCCTTGATCATGTCGTCGCGCTCGACCACGGCTCCGTCCTTCTGGCAGATGTATTGCTGCTTGAGGCGCGAGCCGTCTTCCTTGTGCAGCAGGTTGAAGGAGATGGCGTTCGAGGATTGATTCGCGGTGAACAGCTTCACGGGAATCGCGACCAGTCCGAAGGACACCGTCAGAGAGCCTATCGAGCGAGCAGCGGCCATGGCATCACCCTCTACTTCTCACCCTTGACACCGAAAGCTTTCGTAAGACTCTGTTTTAGCTTGAGTACATCATGCCACCGGTCCCCCCTCTTTTCCAAGCGGGCCGGCACAGTATTGAGAGTAAAGTCCATCGGCTCGGCCCCCTCGAGCTCCTCCCAGGTGAGCGGCATGGAAACGGGCGTGCCGGGCACCCCCCGGGGGGAGTAGGCGACGTTCAGCGTCTTGCCGCGCACGTTCATGTTGTAGTCGATGAAGATCTTGCCGGTGCGCTTCTCGATGGCCCACTCCATGGTGATGTCCCTGGGATGCGCGCGCATGACGTGCCGGCCCACGCTCTCGCAGATGCGGCGGGCCTCATCGAAGGTCACGGTACGCTCGATGGGGACGAACATGTGGAGCCCGGTCTTGCCGGAGGTCTTGATGATGGCCTCGAGCCCCATCTCCTTGAGCAGCGCGCGCAGCCAGAAGGCCACCCGCTTGCCCACGGCGAAGCCCTTCTTGTTGAGCTCGGGCTCGGCCCCCTTTGCCTCCTTGCCCGAGTAGATGTAGGGATCGATGTCGAAGACCAGGAAGTCCGGGTAATTGAGCACCGAGGCCTCGAGCGCCTCGAGTGAGCTCGCATAGTCGGTGCTGGCCTTGGGAGTGTCGGGCCCGGGACGCGCGCGTGAATGCCAGATGTGGAACTCGAGCGTGCCGATCTGCCCGAGCCACAGGAGTGTCGGCAGGTTGTTGGCGAGCAGGTAGCGGTGCCGGTCGTCCTTGGTTTCCGAGAACACGGTGACGGTCTCGACAAACTCGGGCAGCGCCTGGTCCCAGTGCTTCTGGAAGAAGCGCTCGCCATCGATCCCCTCGGGCATGCGGATCATGGTGAGCGGCCGGTCCTGAAGGTGCGGCAGCATGAAGCGCCCGACGCGCGCGAGGTAGCGCAGCAGATCGCGCTTGGTGACGGCGGGACTGCGCGGGCCCGCCGCGGGCCAGTACACCCGGTCGAGGTTGGTGAGGCGGATGCGCGCGCCGTCGACCGCGAGATCGAGCCGCGCGGCGCGGTTGTCGAGCTGCTCGAGGATCGGGCCCACGGCCTCGGGTGGATCGGGGTCAGCGCCTGCGCTGCGCACTGCGGCTTTGGACGCTCGCCCCGAGCGACCGCGGCCCTCCGGGGCGGGTGCGGCGGCGGCGACGGGCCTGCGATGGGGGTCGGGTTTTTTCACGTCGGCGGGCTCGATGTCGTCGCGCAGCCGGACGAACACGGGCGCCCGCAACGCGCCGGCCGGAGTCCACTCGCTGAAGGTCACCTCGGCGACGAGGCTCGGCTGCAGCCAGGTCGTCGGCCGATGCAGCGGCACCTTCTCGGCGAAGGGCGAATCCTTGCGCTCGAGTTTGGCGGCGCGCTCGCGCAGCGCGCCAATGACCTCGTCGTCGAGCCCCGAGCCGACAAGTCCGGCGTAGTGCAGCGCCTTGCCCTCGAAGTAGCCGAGCAGCAGCGCGCCCAGCGGGTCACGCGCGCCCTTGCCACGCGTGTAGCCGCCGATGACGAGCTCGGCGGACTGCTCCGCCTTGATCTTGAGCCACGCGCGGGTGCGCTTGCCCGGCTGATAGGTGCCGTCGATGCGCTTGGCCACGATGCCCTCGAAGCCCGAAAGCATCGCGGCGCGATAGAGCTCGGGGGCGTTGTCGGAGTTGTGTACCAGCTGCAAGTGCGCTGACGGCAGCAGGCACTGGGCCAGATAGCGGTGGCGGGCGAGGTAGGGAGCGCCGCGCAGGTTCAGGCCGGCGAAGTGCAGCAGATCGAAGCACACCAGCACCACCGGGGTCTCGCGGCGCGCCACGGCGATCTCGGCCGCGCTCTTGAGCTGCGCGCGGTTCTGCAGCGCGTTGAAC
This sequence comes from Steroidobacteraceae bacterium, assembly GCA_035542535.1. Classification (GTDB taxonomy): domain Bacteria; phylum Pseudomonadota; class Gammaproteobacteria; order Steroidobacterales; family Steroidobacteraceae; genus 13-2-20CM-66-19. The sequence goes on along the minus strand of DATKLG010000039.1, from coordinate 5,808 downwards.
GACGGGCGCCCCGCGGCGTCGAGCGCGACGATCTCGCCGTCGAGGACCATCTGCTCGATGGCCTGCGCGGCGAGCTCCTCCCTGAGCTCAGGGAAGAAAGATGTCAGGTCGAGTCCGCGGCGCGACCTGAGCTCGACCTCCTGGCCGCGCACGTAGGCGATGACGCGATAGCCGTCGAGCTTCGGCTCGTAGCGCCACGCGGGGTCGGATTCGAGCGAGTCGGAGGTCTCGGCCAGCATCGGCGCGAGCTTGCGCGGCATCGGCTCCAGCGGGCCGGCGGGCGCCAGCAGCTCCGCCTCGAGCCGCACCGGGGTACTCGCGGGCGTCAGCTGGTCGAGATTGAGGCCCGACAGCACCGAGGCCGGCTGTGCCAGCACGTCGTTCGCCTGCGCGAAGCGGTCGCGGTGCTTGATCAGCAGCCACTGGTTGCCAGTGCGGGTCTTGACCAGCGTGAAGGAGCCCTTCAACTTCTCGCCGCGCAGCAGGAAGCTGAGCTTCCCCTGGGCGAGTTCGGCGCGCACGCGCCGCTGCGCCTGCGCGCGCTCGCTGAACGAGTACTCTTCTCCCTCATCCGGCGAGTACACCCCGCAGTCCCACACGATCACCTTGCCCGCGCCGTACTGCTTCTCGGGGATCACGCCCTCGAAGGAGGCGTAGTCGAAGGGATGATCCTCCACCTCGACCGCCATGCGTTTGTCGTTGGGATCGAGCGAGGGGCCTTTCGGCACCGCCCAGGACTTGAGCACGCCGTCGAGCTCGAGCCGGAAGTCGTAGTGCAGCTGCCGCGCCGCGTGCTTCTGCACCACGAACATGAGCGGTCCGTGGCGCGCCGCGGGAAGCTTCGCGGGCGGCTCGGGCGTGCGCGCGAAGGTGCGCTTGGCGGTGTAGCGTTCGAGGGCGCGCTTGGGCACGGTCAGGCCATGTTACCGCAGCGCCTCGATCCAGGCGGCGAGCCGCTGCAACACCTCGGCGTGCACCTGCGCGTCGTTGCGTCCGCTGCGTGCGGGCACATGGAAAGCGTGATCCGCATCCTCCACCAGGCTCAACGTGGCGCGCGCCCCGAGGCGAGCGGTGAGCCCCTCGAGAAGCGCTCGGTCCGCGAGCGCATCGCGTGTACCCTGAAGAAACAACATCGGGATCGTCACCCGATCCAGATGCCGGGCGCGGGCGTCGCCGGGCGCGCCCGCCGGATGGAGGGGAAATCCGAGGAAGGCGAGGCCACGCACCCCGGGGAGCGGCCCGAGCGCCTGTGCCTGGGAGGTCATGCGTCCGCCGAAGGAGCGCCCGCCGGCCACGAGCGGCAGCCCCGGCGCGAGGCGCGCCGCCGCGGCTACTGCGGCCCGCACCGTCGCATGACACAGCGGCGGCGGATCCGGGCGGCGCGAGCCACGCTCCATGTAGGGGAATTGGAACCGAAGCGTAGCGATGCCGCGCGCGGCGAGCCCCGCGGCGATGACGCTCATGGCGGGATGGCGCATGCCGGCGCCTGCCCCATGCGCCAGCACATAACAGGCGCGCGCTGCAGGCGGCAGGGTGAGCAATCCGGACACCGAGAACTCATCCTGCACCTGCAGGCTGACCGGACTAGAATCCGCCGATGACAGCCGCTCCTGCATGGCGCGCAAAATACGCATGTCTCGCGGTGGCCTGCAATCTGCTCGTGCCGTGCACCTTCGCCGCCGGCGCGGAGGCCCCCCGGCCGAGCACCGCGCAGCCGAACGTGCACGTGCTGCCGACGCCGTTCGTGATCCCGGGGCTGAACCGCGAGCGCACCGTGCGCATCTACCTGCCACCCGGTTACGAAGAGAGCCGGCAACGCTATCCGGTGCTGTACATGCACGACGGGCAGAACCTCTACGACGACGCCACGGCCTATGCGGGGGAATGGGGCGTCGACGAGACGCTCAATTCCCTGGCGAGGTCGCACGGCCTGAGGGTGATCGTGGTCGGGATCGACAACGGGGGTGCCGATCGCATCCACGAGCTCAACGCCTGGGACAACCCGCAGTTCGGCAAGGGCGAGGGCGATCGATACATGGCCTTCGTGGTCGATGTCCTCAAGCCCTGGGTCGATCAGCACTACCGCACGCGTCCCGACCGGAGTCACACGGCGATCATGGGCAGCTCGATGGGCGGTCTCATCTCGAGCTACGCCATCAGCCGCTACCCTGAGGTCTTCGGCAGCGCCGGTATCTTCTCGCCCGCGTACTGGATGGCACCGCAGGTGTTCGCCGACGCCGAGGAACACCCGCCGCCGCGCACGACGCGCATCTATTTCTACGCCGGCGGCAGCGAGGGCGAGAGCATGGTGCCGGACCTCAAGCGCATGGTGGCGGTCCTCGAGCGCGCCCGGCTGCCGGCCCACAACCTCGAGGTCGAGATCAATCCCGTCGGGCGGCACAACGAGGCTGCCTGGCGCGCGGAGTTCCCGCGCGCCATCGAGTGGCTGTTCGGCGTCGGTCGCTGAGGCAGGAAGCGACCCGCCTTCAGTTCACCGCCGCGACCCAGGCTGCGAACGGCGCGAGCGTCAGCGGGCGGTCCGCGGCGGCCTGCAGGTTGGGCGCGGGGCTTGCGAGCAGGGTATTCAGGTGCGATCCGCGCACTCCCGACGCCGCCAGCTCGAGCAGGATCGTCTGCGGCTGCGCCGACATGTTGAGGGCGACGACGATGGTCTCGCCGTCCGGGGCGAGGCGCGCATACGTCAGCACCTGGCCGTTGGCGCGGTCCAGCATCACGGTGCGTCCGGCGCGCAGCGCCGCGCTGCTGCGGCGGAGCGCGATCAGTTTCCGGTAGTAGTTGAGCAGCGACTGCGGGTCGGCGGACTCGCTTTGCACGTTGACGGTGCGATAGTTCGCGGTCACCGGCAGCCAGGTGCGGGGATTGGTGCTGAATCCGGCCTGGGCGCTCGAGTCGTCCCACTGCATCGGCGTACGCTCGCCGTCGCGACCCTTCTCCTTCGGCCAGCCGGTGATGCCAATCGGATCGCGCACGTCCTCCACCCGCGCTGGTGTGGCGGTGGTCTGGCCGATCTCTTCACCCTGATAGAGGAGGGCGGTCGAGCGCGAGGTCAGCAGCAGCGTCGCGACGATGCGCGCGATCTGGGCGTCGTGAACACCATCGCCAAAGCGGTCCCAGCTGCGCACGTTGTCGTGGTTGTCGAAAACCAGCAGCGGCTGGGAGCCGTGCAGCTCGCTCTGCGCCTCTTCGAGGAGCTGGCGGAGTCGCGCGGCGTCGAGCCGTTTGCTGCCGAGCCCCACCAGCGTGTCCATCGGGAGTTGCAGCTCATCGTGCCGGGCACCGCCGTACCACGCATCGAGCTGCGCCGTGCGGGCCACGTAGGTCTCGCCGATCAGCACGCGCTCGCCGGGATAGCGCTCGATCATCGCGCGCAGCCGGCGGATCACCGCGTGATTCTCCGCAAGGTTGTGGGTGTAGATCTCGCTGAGATTCGGGTCGCCCTGGGCGTTGGTGCCGCCGAGCACGGGCTCGTCCCGCAGCCGGGCATCTTCGATGAGCTCGGTGATGGCATCGAGCCGGAACCCGGCGACACCGCGGTCGAGCCAGAAGCGCATGGCGGCGAACATCGCCTGCTCGACCTGTGGATTGCGCCAGTTGAGGTCGGGCTGCTGGCGATAGAACTTGTGGTAGTAGAACTGACTCACCGCCGGCACGTACTGCCAGGCGGAGCCGCCGAACAGGCTCACCCAGTTGTTGGGCGGCAGCCGCTTACCGGCGGCATCGCTCTGGCCTTCGCTCCACACGTAGAAGTCGTGCCGGGAAGCCTGGCGCGAGCTGGCTGCCTCTACGAACCACGGGTGCTGATCGGAGGTGTGATTCAGCACCATGTCGAGGATGACGCGGATGTGGCGGCGGGCGGCCTCGGAGAGCAGGCGATCGAAGTCCGCCAGCGTCCCGTACTGCGGATCGATCGCCTGGTAGTCGGAGATGTCGTAGCCGAAATCCACCTGGGGCGAGGGATAAAACGGCGCGATCCAGATGGCATCGACGCCGAGCGACTCGAGGTAGTCGAGCCGCTGCGTGATGCCGTTGAGATCGCCGATGCCGTCGCCGTTGGAGTCCTGGAAGCTGCGCGGGTAGATCTCGTAGATCACCGCGTTGCGCCACCAGGGTGCGGCGTGCGCCGCGGCTGCCGCCGCGGCCTGCGGTGCGGCCTGCGGTGCGGCCGCCACGCTGGCGCCGAATGGCAGGCAGGATGCGACACACAACAGTGCGCGCGCCGCGGCGCCTGCCAGGACCGTTGACCGTCTCGAGCCTATGTGCATAAATCGCGCCGCCCTCGCATTGCTGCACGCTCGCTGCATACTACGCGCAAATGCCGCACGCGAAACCGCTGCTGTCCTTCTGGCAGATCTGGAACATGTGCTTCGGCTTTCTCGGCCTGCAGTTCGGCTTTGCGCTGCAGAACGCCAACGTCAGCCGCATCTTCCAGACCCTCGGCGCCGGTCTCGAGCAGGTGCCGCTCCTGTGGATCGCCGCGCCGCTCTCGGGGCTGCTGGTGCAACCCCTGATCGGCTACTGCTCCGATCGCACCTGGACGCGGCTCGGGCGGCGGCGTCCGTACTTTCTGGCCGGCGCGCTGATGGCTGCCATCGCACTGGTGCTGATGCCGCGCTCGTCCAGCCTGTGGGTGGCGGCGGCGCTGCTGTGGCTCCTCGACGGCGCGATCAACGTGTCGATGGAGCCGTTCCGGGCGTTCGTCGGTGATCAGTTGAATCCGAGTCAGCGTCCCGCGGGCTACGCGATGCAGAGCTTCTTCATCGGATTGGGCGCCGTCGTGGCGAGCATGCTGCCGTGGCTCCTGGCGCGCGCGGGCGTCAGCAATCACGCCGTCGCAAACGGGGATGGTGGCGGCATCACCGACACGGTTCGCTACGCCTTCGAGATCGGCGCCGCAGTACTGCTTGCGGCCATCCTCTGGACGGTCCTGCGCTCGCGCGAGTACCCGCCGGAGGAGCTGCTGGCTTTTGACGACGCGCGCCCCCGAGGACCTGCCGCGGCGGTCGATCCGCGCCGCGAGCGGCGCCGAGGGCTCGCCTGGCTCTCGGGCGGACTCGCGGCCGTCATCGTGGTTCGCTGGTTCGGGCTCGACCGGCAGCTCTATCTGGTGTCCGGCGGAGCGCTGCTCTGGGGCCTGGCGCAATGGCTGCACGGCCGCGGCCTGCGTGCAGGCGGCTTCACTACCTTCATGAGCGACCTGGCGACCATGCCCGAGGCGATGCGCCGACTCGCTCCGGTGCAGTTCTTTTCCTGGCTCGCCCTGTTCTCGATGTGGATCTATACGACGGCCGCCGTCGCCCAGGTGCACTTCGGCTCCGCCGATCCCCATTCCGACGCCTTCAATGAAGGCGCCAACTGGGTGGGCGTGCTGTTCGCGGCCTACAACGGCTTCGCCGCGCTCGCCGCCGCGGTCATTCCCTTCATGGTGCGCCGCTTCGGGTTGCGCTTGAGTCACCTGGCGAACGTTTGGCTGGGAGCCGCGGCACTGCTGTCGTTTGTCGTGATTCGCGACCCGAACTGGCTGCTGCTCAGCATGGTCGGCATGGGCTTCGCCTGGGCCTCGATACTGTCGCTGCCGTACGCGCTGCTGTCGGACAGCCTGCCGGCGCAGAAGATGGGGCTCTACATGGGGGTGTTCAACTTCTTCATCGTGATTCCGCAGCTGGTCGCGGGTAGCGTGCTCGGGTTCCTGCTGCGGGCGGTATTCGGCGGCGCGCCGATCTATGCACTGGTACTGGGTGGGGCGAGCTTCATGGTGGCAGGACTCCTGGTGCTGCGCGTTCCCGAACC
>DATKLG010000038.1:0-64843 GCA_035542535.1 Steroidobacteraceae bacterium | reverse complement strand
CGTCACGTGGGTGCGCACGTGCTCTTCGAGCACCTCGGTCATGAGCCCGTTCGCGGCGCCGCGGAAAGCGGCGATCTGCTGCATGATTTCGCTGCAGCCCTTCTCCGCCTCAAGGGCGCGCTCGAGTGCCTCGACCTGCCCGCGGATACGCCGCACTCGCACCAGAAGGTTGGCCTTATTCCTGATCGTATGACTCATAGATCCGCCTCATACTGTACAGGAGTATGGTAGTCGCAAAGCTCAAACGGTTGATACCCTCCCACGAAGCATCATGGATTTCAGCGTCGTGCCTTCCAGGACGACGCAGACCACGCTCGATTTGGGGGTGTGGTTTTCCCCAATTGTAAGGCGAGCAGCAGGATCCTAATCATGGTCACTTTTGGCGGTGAGACCAGGCAGTGGCGAAATCCCCGTACTCGCCCGTCATCGCGATTGCTCTGCTACTTGCACTCGCAGCTGGATCGATGTGGATCAGCTACGACTATCGCAGGGACATCAACCGCGCCCGCAACCGCGTAGCCACCGGCAGCCGAATCATTTCCACACCCTGCGGACCGATTGAATACGCTGAGGTGGGAAGCGGCCCGGTGATCCTGGGCGTCCACGGTGCAGGGGGTGGATTTGATCAGGGACTCACGTTCGGTGCCCATTTCGCCAAGAAGGGCTATCGAGTGATCACGATGTCCCGATTCGGGTATCTGCGCACGCCAGCCCCGCCGCACCCGTCGATCGCTCTGCAGGCGGACGCGCATGCTTGTCTGCTCGATGCGCTCGGGGTACGAAGCGCTGCGGTGATCAGCGTGTCCGCTGGCGCGCCGTCGGCACTGGAGTTTGCACTGAGGTATCCGGCGCGATGCACAGCCCTTGTCCTGCTCATGCCGGGCTGGTGGTATCCCGGCAGTGCGTCAAATGCGACCACACGTCTGGGACCGGCGGAAGCGTATCTGGTCAACCGGTTTCTGGGTTCGGATTTTCTCTTCTGGGCACTCGGTAAGTTCATGCCCGATATGGCAGATCGTACCGTGCTCGGCACACCGCCCGCAGTGATCGCAGCAGCGAGCCCGGGCGAGCAGGCGCGTGTAGCGGCGATATTGCAGGACATCTTGCCGGTCAGTCAGCGGCAAGTCGGATTGGCACTCGAAGGTCAACTGACTGTCGAAGGACTCTCGAAACCCCTGGAATCGATAACTGCACCGACGCTGACGATCAGCGCCGAGGATGACTTGTACCGGACCTACGCCAACGCCGTGTATCTCGCCCGCCATATCCCACACTGCCGCTTCATCGGCTACCACACCGGTGGCCACATGTGGGTGGGACACAACGATGAAGTCATCTCCGCAGCGACCGCCTTCCTGCACGATCAGGGCTCACTCACCCCATCCTACGCCGAGCAGCGGTCGGGCATGTAGAACCCCGTACGGTGTGTCCACCGCCGGGTCGTGGCCGCCTGCTGCCGCCACGTTTGCTCACGTTTCCATCACCGCCGAGCCACTTGATTAGGCCCCAGTACCCTGACGCGCCACTGCTTTACGCTTCGCTCGCACTGACGCTGGCGGCACACGCGGAAACAGCCGCTGGACGGAAGCGAAATCCTGCTCCCCTACCAACTCAACCTACGGTGCCCGCAAGGAGCACTCCGGCAAACGCCAGGCAGTCAGGAAAGCCCGCACTTATTTGCCAGCGGTCTTTCGAGCGTTGGCGATCGCGGCGTTCGCCTGAACCATTGCATCATCAATTGCAGCCTTCTCGCATACAGCGACGCCGGACGACACGAACACGTTCGGATACAGCTTATCGATATCCTTGCATGCTTCCTTTGCTGCGTCCTTGATCCGCTGCTGCAGTACCTCTGCACCGGCATTCGTGCTGATATCAATGTCCTTATAACTCACCCGGTGTCGAATTGTGATGACATCGATCGGAAAGCCATTTGCGGTTGAGTGCGTCACTTGTGGACGTGCTGCTTCAACAACAACTTCCGCAGTTTGCTGAGCAAATGACGCCCCGCTGAAGACCACCAATCCCGCTGCTATCGCCGTCAACTCCATCGTACGCAGTTTCATTTTCAATACCCCCACTCCTTAGCGACGAGTGCAGGGTGATCCTCGACAACTGCGCTGCGCATCAGCAGTTCCCCCTATTTGAGGAGACCCCCTGCGGCGCAGCAGAGCACGGAGCTGCCTAGCTCCCTTTGGGCGCCCTGCCCCTCTTCCCCACCTCGATCTGGGGACTACCGCCCGGTGACCCGCCCCTTGAAATTGAGTCTGGACGCCCCCAAATCGGCACGTGTCCCCGTAGATCCAACATCAGGAGTCCCTATGGAACTGATCGCACTCTCGATCGTGGGCAGCGCACTGCTCATGGCGGGACACTGGTACGCAGTAGTCCGCGATCGATTCTTTGCTTCAAAGTAACGTACCGGCGGCAGGCGCCTCTGCACGGCGGCCGCTGTGCGTGGGGCAATCAGGTTCGCAAGTTCCTCGGCACATCGCCCCGCTCTGATTTCGCCCTATTGATCCCCGACGTCCCTGAGACCCGCCGAAGATCGCGCGCCCGGCAAGATGCACCGGGCGCGACAGACTCCTCGCTAGAAGACGCCCCGATGTAGAGGCTGCATCCGCTCCATCGGGTAAATGGTGACCCAGACAATTCCTTGCTCTGCTCGGTCGACCAACATCGAAGAACAGAGTGCAATCGGCGCCGCCGCCCTGCAAGAGCTATTGATCGATGACGCGAGTAACGATCAGGCGGACGGTGGCGGCATCGGAGGCCAGACTGGGACACCCAGAGCGCGCCGCGGATTCGTTGCGCCGGACAACCCCGAAACTTGCCCGCGCCGAGTATGCGGGCGCAATCTAGTCGTCAGCCGCGCAGGCCCGCGACCGCATAGGGGTTCACCCATGAGCCACAAACACGAACACCTCATTCGCGCTCTCTTTCGTGAGCCAGCGAGCGGCAACATTCATTGGCGGGAGGTTGAGTCCCTCCTTAATCACCTCGGAGCGACGGTGGAGCCCCTGTCCGGCGCACGTCTGCGGGTACGGCTGAATGGAGTCGAAGGCATCCTGCATCGCCCGCACCACCACAGCAATGTGCTGGACAGACAGGGAATCCATTCCATCCGGGAATATCTCGCTCACGCCAGGGTGACGCCTTCGCAGTATGAAATGGATGCTCATCGCGCCACGCCCGGCTCATCAATCCCCTAGAGGGGACTCTCGTGGTCTGACGCTATTCCGATTCGTGAAGAGTGTGGTACCTCGCTTTTGCGAATCTTCCCGGCGGTCACTTCAGCCTGAACAGCCGATCATTGCGATCGTTCCTGGCAGGTAGAGTGACCTTTGGGTCTTGCAGGGTCACGCTGGAAGTCGCAGGAGCGCTCTCGCCGTCAAATTGTTCCTGATTCGTTGAAAAAGGGATTTTCAAAGAAGCCGTACCGCACACCGTCGCGTCCAGGTCGGTGCCGGAAACAAATCCCTTTTATTCAATGACTTTTAAACCATGACCGCGACCGCTAATCGCGGACCGCACTAACGTAAGTCTTGCAAGTGACGCTCCCCCTGGGAAGTCGGCACGAAGGGCGAGTCAGTCAGCGGCCACGATGTGCCAACCGATTCGCTTCACGAACTCGCGGAATTTCGCGTCGGACCACGCCAGAATACCGGCCACCGACTTCCAGCCGGACCCGTCGGCAAAAGCGCCGTGGACCAGGACTTCGCAGTCGAGCCGCCAACTCGTGTGTGAACCGGCATTGAACATTGATCAGCTGGCGGCTGACATCGGCGGCTCAGGGTCCCTCAGCGAACCGCACGGGCCGCCGCTCCGATGATCGGTGCTTGCCCGAACGGCTGCACGAGCACCGCCACGTCAGTGGCATCCGGCGGCAGTGAAGACACGGACACGTTGAAGCTCTGCGCCTGCCCCTTCCATGACCCAAGCGTGCGGATAGCGCGCACGATATTGAACTCCTCGAGCGTGCGGCCCGCGTTTTCCCCGCGGCCGATGACCGAGACGGCATGGCGCAGGTAGGCAATGAGAACCACCTCGCTGGAGCTGGCATTCGGGTAGGCACCGAGCTCGACCAGAACCTCGGCGTCCCGCAGCGACACTCTCACCGGGGTGCCATCCCGCTTCTCGCTCAGAGCTCTGGCAATCGCCGTTGCGGCCGAACCCACATTGTCTTCGCGTCCGTCTACGACCAGCTGTGGCGTATAGACTGACGAACGCCCCAGGTTTCGGGCATAAGTGCTCTGCCGCGCAGCCGACTGGGGCAAGGCAAACCGATCGCGCCAGCCCAGGTCATCCCAGTAATCGACGTGAAACGACAAGGCAAGGACGTCGGACCGTGCGCTCAATTTACCGACGTAGGCGTCCGCGGGGGGGCACGAGCTGCAGCCCTCGGAGGTGAACAGCTCGAGGACCACTGGGCGAGGTTGGGCGCTCGTCACCGAAACGCAGCACAGCATCGCGGCGAAGGGCAAGTATCGTCGAAATGCGTATCTCATCGGAAACCCTCCCGCAGCGCTTCCACGATGAGTAGACCCGGAGAATCAGCCGGATATCGCGCCCTGAAAGCTGTCATTAAGAACGGTGAACTTTGATAGAGTCGCTCCGTTAAGGCGAGGCTGCGGATGCAGCTGGCCGAGGGGCCCGCAGAACCATTTGTCGCGAGAGCAGCTCGTGGATTTTCTGAAGTTGCTGGTGCGATCTGTTGCCTTACTGGCGGCGACATGTCTAGGCCTCGATTCTTCGGCATTCGGGCAGACCTCGACGAAGCCTCTGGAGCTCGTGGTGCTCGGCTCAGGGGGACCCGGAGCGACCGGACGGGCCGCGTCCTGCTATCTCGTGCTCATCGATGGCACTCCGCGGATACTCGTCGATGCCGGCCCCGGGGCTTTTGTCCGGCTCGGTGAAGCGAAGCTATCTCTGTCGGACACCGACGTCGTTCTTCTGACCCACCTGCACATCGATCATGCCGGTGAGCTTGCCGGCTTGTTCAAAGCGCGCGCCGTTTCCACCGGACACCCGATTGTTTTCAAGGTCTGGGGACCCACAGGCACAGGGGCGCGGCAGGAAGACGCGCAGTTTCCCTCCACCAGCCGATTTCTCGACCTGCTGTTCGGAAAAAACGGAGCATTTGCGTACTTAAGCGATTTTGCCGCCCCGATCACTGTCCAGGCACACGACATCCCCGCGCAGGTTCAGCAACACCCGGTACCGGAAGCAATTTTCAAGGAGGGTGGTCTCGTCATTACAGCGGTCGCCGGACATCATGGCGACGCACCTGCGGTCATCTATCGAATCGACTATCGAGGCAAGAGCATCACCTTCTCGGGCGATATCGACGCGCGAGGTCTGTCTGGCCTGAGCGCGATCGCCAAGGGAAGCGACCTACTGGTGTTCAACAGCGTGGTCCTCGATCCCCCGGGCTCGCGGGAGATCCTGTACACGCTGCACACACCGCCAGGCGCGATCGGTGAGCTGGCCCGGGCCACGGGCGTACGCAGTCTCCTGTTGAGCCACATCTCGCCCGCCGTAGAGCAGAACCAGGACGCGGTCTTGCAATCCATCCGGCGCAATTTCACAGGGCCCGTGAGCTTCGCGGCAGACGGAAACCACGTAGTGCCCTGAGCGCGCCCGCAACCGGCTGCGGCTCCGCGACGGATTGCGGCCGCGGAATCTCCGCCCTGACGATTTCTGCGACCAAAGCTGCATAACCGCTTGAATCCCGCCGGGTGATTCACCTGGCACAACCTGCTCAAGAACTCGTGTGCCCGGTCGCGCATCGAACCGCGCCTGGCTATCTCATCACCCAAAGGAGCAATCGAACATGACCTCGAAGACAGTGATTCTCCCTGCAGCCGTGAGCAGCCTTTTCATGCTGACGACGATGTCGTTTGCGGCGGACGACAACAGCTCGGAGAAGTGTTACGGCGTCACCAAGGCAGGCAAGAATGACTGCGCCGGCGCCGCACACGCTTGCGCAGGGCAGCCACAAAGGACAAGAGCGCAAAGGAGTTCATCAAGTTACCCAAGGGCACCTGCGAGCGCATCATGGGTGGCTCGCTCACTCCCGGAAAGTGATCCGGACCACCTGCGGCCTCGGTCGCCACTGCGCCAAAGCCAGCCCCCTCCCCGCGATTCGGGGAGAGGGGCATGGCCTCGGGCCGGAACCTGAGCGCCGGAATTGGCCTGCACGCCCAGCATCACGAAGAGATCATTTCGAGCCGGCTCTCGGTGGGTTGGTTTGAGGCTCACAGCGAGAATTACTTCGGGCCGGGGGGCGCTCATCGCGAGTGCCTGCTGAGCATCTGCGCCAGATCAGGCGAGATCGAAGCGATCCAGGTCCATCACCTTGGTCCACGCCGCCACGAAGTCTCTTACGAACTTCTCCTTCGAGTCCGCGCACGCATAGACTTCCGCGAGAGCGCGCAACTGCGAGTGCGAACCGAAGATCAGGTCGACTCGCGTGCCGGTCCACTTGAGCTCGTTGGTCTCGCGGTCGCGCCCCTCGTACACGCCTTCAGCGCCAGCGGACGGCTGCCATTGCGTGGACATGTCGAGAAGGTTGACGAAGAAGTCGTTCGTCAGCGTCTCGGGCCGCTTGGTGAAGACGCCGTGCGCAGACTTCCCGGCGTTTGCACCCAGAACGCGCAGTCCGCCGATGAGCACCGTCATCTCCGGCGCCGTCAGCGTCAATAACTGCGCCCGATCCACTAACCGCTCCTCGGCCGACAGGCGCTGCTGGCCGCGGAGATAGTTGCGGAATCCGTCAGCGGTCGGTTCGAGCGGCGCGAAGGAGGCGGCGTCCGTTTGCTCCTGCGAGGCATCCATGCGCCCCGCTGTGAACTGGACTTTCGCGTCTTGCCCCGCGTCCTTCGCGGCTTTCTCGACTGCCGCGCAGCCGCCGAGAACGATCAGGTCGGCCAGCGAGACCTTTTTCCCGCCCGACTGTGCAGCGTTGAACTCCTCCTGGACCCCTTCGAGCGTCTGCAGCACCTTCTTCAGCTGAGCCGGCTGGTTCACGTCCCAATCCCTTTGCGGCGCCAGGCGAATGCGCGCGCCGTTGGCTCCGCCGCGCTTGTCCGAGCCGCGGAACGTCGAGGCCGACGCCCAGGCCGTCGAGACCAGCTGGGAAACGGACAGGCCAGACTTGAGGATCCTCGCCTTCAGAGCGGCAATGTCCTGCTCCCCGATCAGCGGATGATTCACCGCAGGGATTGGATCCTGGAACGGCAGCTGCTCCTTCGGCACGAGCGGGCCGAGATAGCGCGCGATCGGACCCATGTCCCGGTGCGTCAGCTTGAACCACGCCCGGGCAAATGCATCGGCGAACTGATCCGGATTCTCGTAGAAGCGCCTCGAGATCTTTTCGTACGCGGGGTCGAACCGCAATGCGAGGTCGGTGGTGAGCATGGAGGGCGCGTGACGCTTTGACTTGTCATGCGCATCGGGCACCGTACGGGCGCCTGCGCCACCCTTCGGTCGCCACTGATGCGCACCGGCCGGGCTCTTGGTCAGCTCCCATTCGTAGCCGAACAGGTTCCAGAAGAAATTGCTGCTCCACTTGGTCGGCGTCGTGGTCCAGGTGACCTCCAGGCCGCTCGTGATCGTGTCATCGCCTTTGCCCGTGCCAAATCGGCTCTTCCATCCGAGACCCTGCTCCTCGATGGGAGCGGCTTCCGGCTCCGGGCCCACGAGGGAGGCATCGCCCGCGCCGTGGGTCTTGCCGAAGGTATGACCGCCGGCAATCAGCGCGACCGTCTCCTCATCGTTCATCGCCATACGAGCGAACGTTTCGCGAATATCCCTGGCCGCCGCGATTGGGTCTGGCTTGCCGTTCGGCCCCTCCGGATTCACGTAGATCAGGCCCATTTGCACGGCGGCGAGGGGATTGTGCAGATCACGGTCGCCGCTGTAGCGCTCGTCTGCCAGCCACTTGCCTTCCGGTCCCCAGTAAATGTCCTCTTCGGCCTCCCAGACGTCCGCGCGCCCGCCGCCGAAACCGAACGTCTTGAAGCCCATCGACTCGAGGGCGACGTTACCCGCGAGAATCATGAGGTCGGCCCAGGAGATTTTCCGGCCGTACTTCTGCTTAATCGGCCACAGCAGCCGGCGCGCCTTGTCGAGGTTCGCGTTGTCCGGCCAGCTGTTGAGTGGCGCAAAGCGCTGCTGCCCGGCTCCGGCGCCGCCGCGGCCGTCGCCGATGCGGTAGGTGCCGGCGCTGTGCCACGCCATCCGGATAAACAGCGGCCCGTAGTGGCCAAAGTCAGCCGGCCACCAATCCTGCGAGGCGGTCATCAGCGCATGAAGATCCTTGATCACGCCATTCAGGTCGAGGCTCTCGAATTCCTCCGCGTAGTCGAAAGCGTCGCCCATCGGATTGGAGAGGCTCGAGTGCTGGTGGAGAACCCGAAGGTCTACCTGGCTCGGCCACCAGTCACGGTTAGTGTGCGCGTGACTGCCGCCCGCGAACGGGCACTTGCTCTCAGTTGCCATGTTACTCTCCGATGATTACTCCTCGAGAAGACTGCGCAGCATCCAGGCGGTCTTCTCGTGGACGTCGAGCCTCTGTGTCAGGAGATCCGCGGTCGGCTGATCTCCAGCCTCATCGGCGATAGGAAAAATCTTGCGCGCGGTCTTGGCTACCGCCTCGTGACCCTCGACGAGGATCCGAACCATGTCCATCGCCTTCGGCGCCGTGGCGGGCGCGTCCTTGATCGAGGCGAGCTCTCCGAACTGCGCATAGCTGCCGGGTGCGGGATGACCGAGCGAGCGGATGCGTTCGGCGATCGGATCAACCGCATTCCACAGCTCCGTGTATTGCACCATGAACATCGCGTGCAGCGTGTTGAACATCGGTCCCGTGACGTTCCAGTGGAAATTGTGCGTCGTGAGATAAAGCGTATAAGTGTCCGCCAGGAGCTTCGAAAGCCCGCCGGCAATCGCTGCGCGGTCGGCGTCGCTGATCCCGATGTTGATAGATGGGGTGCGCCCGCTGACGTAACCCATGCCGTGACTCCTGTTCAATTGCCTGAAGCCGAAGAACCGTATGCGCGCCTCGTGGCTTAGTCGATACGGACTTACCGAGTACCACCCTCTCGCTCGCTCAGTTCCCGATGTCGTTCCGACGTCGGCCAACGTACGAGGCCCCAGCCCGGGCGTCCAATCAATTGTCTCTACGATTCCCATAGATGCCGCCTATGCGCCGAGGCCGACTATCTGATTCCGGTGATATCCGGCTGAGGCTTGGCCGCTGCAGCTGCGCGGGCTTGAGCCCCGCCGGTTCCACCAAGGTGACGGCGAGAGGACTTGCGCTGAGATCGCCGATGTGTAGGTTGACGATCCCCAACCCGATATCAGACAAAGAGCGACCCCGATGAGCGAAAAGAAAGTGATTGCCGTCCTAGGTGCAACCGGCGCCCAAGGTGGCGGATTGGTCCGAGCGATCCTCAACGACAGGAACGGTCCGTTCAAAGTGCGCGCGCTGACGCGGGATATCAATTCCGATAAGGCCAGGGCGCTCGCCGCGCTGGGCGCCGAAACCGTCGGGTGCGATGTCGACGATGGCGAGAGCCTGAAACGGGCGTTTGCGGGCGCCCACGGGGCCTATTGTGTGACGTTCTACTGGGCGCACTTTTCGCCCGAGAGAGAGCTGGCTGAGGCACGGGCGATGGCACAGGCCGCGAAACACGCACGCGTCAGCCACGTCATCTGGTCCACCCTCGAGGACACGCGCAAATGGATTGCACTCAGCGACAACCGCATGCCGACGCTGATGGGTAAGTACAAAGTCCCTCACTTCGATGGCAAAGGCGAGGCCAACGCCTTGTTCACCGAGGTGGGAGTACCGACCACGTTCCTGCTGACCTCGTTCTACTGGGAGAACCTGATCTACTTCGGTATGGGTCCCAAGAAGAGCTCCGACGGCAGGTTAGCGATTGCATTTCCGCTCGGGAATGAGAAGTTGCCGGGCATTGCCTCGGAGGACATCGGCAAGTGTGCATATGCGATCTTCAGGAAGGGCAGCGAGTACCTCGGTCATACGGTCGGCATCGCTGGCGAACATCTGACGGGCGCGCAGATGGCGTCGGCGCTCACACGAGCTCTGGGCAAGGACGTGACATACAACGCCGTGTCCCCCGAGGTGTACCGGAGCTACGGATTCCCTGGCGCGGATGACCTCGGCAACATGTTTCAGTTCAACCGCGACTTTGCACAGGCGTTCTGTGGCGCGCGCGACCTCGACATCAGTCGTGCCCTCAATCCTTCGCTTCAGACGTTTGACGCGTGGCTCGCTCAGAACAAGGACCGCATTCCACTCGATTAGCCACTGGTCACGTCGCATCAGTCCGAGATCGACCGGGCGGCGAGGAACTGACCCGGGTGAAGCGAATCCTGCAGCCGGATGAATACGCCCCCGGCCTGGAGGACGATCAGATCCGCCTTGCCATCTCCGTTGACATCGGCGACGGCGACCCCGGTGACGAAATCATTCCCCGTGGCCACATAGTTGACGGCTGTCCCGAAATGGCCCGCGGTCGTGCCGTCCTGCAACAGCACCGAGACCCCCGTGTTCACGCTATTGCAGTCCGGCGGGCACGGACCCGCGAGCGTTCCGGAGTTGGCGACGGCAAGATCCGGCCGTCCATCTCCATCGAGATCGGCAATCGCCACGGCGGTCGAGTTCGCTTGCGTCGCATAGTTGACCACGGCAAGGAAGGCGCCAGTGCGTGTCGGATCCTGCAACAGGACCGAGGCGCTGGCCTTGGTCAGATCGGACGGTGTGCCGATATTGGCAACCGCGATATCCGGCTTGCCGTCACCGTTGAGGTCGCCCGCAACGGCGTTGAGCGGCTGCTGGCCCGCCGCATAGCGGACCGGAGCCTGGAAGCTGCTGCCGTCCCCCGGATTCTGCAACAACACCAGTACGCTCACCGCATCGGTTGCGAGAAGGTCCGGCGTCCCGTCGCCGTCGAGGTCGACGATCGCGACCGACGAGCACGGACCGCCCGTAGCGATCGCGGTCCTCGGTAAGAACTTTCCCGCAGAATCCTGCAGCAACACGGAGATCCCGGTGCTGTCGGCGACCGCGAGGTCGGGCTTGCCGTCGCCGTTGACATCGCCGATCGCCACGAACACCGGATCCGGCCCGGTCGCGTAATTCACCGCAGGGAGATAGTGCCCCGGGTGAGCCGCATCCTGGAGCAACACGCTGACGCTACTGGTTCCTGCGCCATTCGCGCTGAGGATCGCGTTGGCGGTTACGATATCCGGCCGGCCGTCCCCATCGAGATCTGCAACAGCCACCGACTCCGGGTCATTGCCGACGGCAAAGGTCAATGCCGGCAGAAAATGTCCCGGGTTCGCCCCATTCTGAAGGTATACCGCCACGAAGCCCGGGTGCGGCGGAGGAGCGGAGATGTGGGTGTATGCGGCAACCACATCCAGCAGGCCGTCCCCGTTGAGGTCCGCCACGGCAACGGAGGTGTACGAGTCGAACGGCGGTATGGCTTCACTGCCCGCGCCGCCGCCACCGCCGCATGCGACCAGCGCCAGAGACGCGCAAGCAACAAGCCACACGCAACAAGCTCTGCATGACATGATCAGACTCTACGTCCGAGTCCCGCCGTCTGCTTCGTGGAAATTGCTGACAGTGATTGGCTCTAGGGAAAAACGCTTATTTGCCGCCCGCAAGTCCCACACCAACCACACAACGACGTCGCCCGTGGCTCCAGAGAAAACGTGTACCGCCTCATCGATGTGAACGTGCCGCAAATCCGCGCAGGTGGTGGCATCATGGGCCGGTGATTTCGCGTTACCCAACCTTGATGTACGTCGCGCCAATCGCCCTGACCGCGCTTCTCGCGGCCTGCAGTGCGTCGGGAAACTATCGCAACGATGCTGCCCACGAAGAGCTGCTGCAGACGCTGCGCCAGTGCCTCGTCGAGCTTCCCATCAGTGGCGAGCGGAACAAAGACTACGTGTCCCCCTGCGTCGGACGGGACGTCTCGTCCCTGAACGGGATCTCCCGCCACCGCCTGATCGATGCGCTTGGACCGGCGCGGCTTTGCATGAGTCAGACCGAAATAAACTTTCCGCAGAAGCAGGATTGCCCGTTCGACCAGAATCCGGTGTGGAGTTTCTACCACCACGCCGACTCGATCGACACGGGTGGGGGACCGGAATTGGTTTGCATTGCGAACAACCAGATGCGCTGCACGACCGTCGAATGGCGGCGCACGAAGTGAGACGGTCCCCCTACCCGCCATAGATCGCATGACGTTTGCGCAACGTGTATCCGACCTGCTACTGCGCATGTTTGGATGGCGCCGCGTGTTCGTGCCTCCGCCCGCCCCCAAAGGCATCGTCCTTGTATATCCACACACCTCGAATTGGGACTTCGTCATCGGCCTGCTCTTTAAGTTCGCGAGCGGATTTCAGGTCGGCTGGCTGGGCAAGGACACGCTGTTTCGCTGGCCGGTACGGCGGCTCCTGCTGCGTTTAGGTGGCATTCCGGTCAATCGGCGCGATCCGTCGGGGTTCGTCGACAGCCTGCTCGCGGAATTTGCCAGCCGGGAATCGATGTGGTTGGGCATCGCTCCCGAGGGTACCCGTGCCTACACGGATCACTGGAAATCCGGCTTCTATCGGATCGCACTCGCCGGCGGCCTGACGGTCGGATTGGGCTACCTCGACTACGCGACCAGGACGGTAGGCATCGACACCTACCTGCGCCTTACGGGAGATCCGGCGCAGGACTTTGCGCGCCTTCGCGCTGCCTACGCCGGAAAGCGCGGGCGTCGGCCGGAGCACGCCAGCGATATCCGGTTGCGCGAGTGAGCGGCCGCGACCCGGACTTCACGGAAGTGTCAAAGTCTTGTGCCGCCACGGCCGCTGGCGTACGGTCACGCGCTCTCATCTCTTGGGGAGGTTCCACGTGACTACAAGAAACCTGATCTGGGGGTCGCTCGCTCTGCTGCTGGTCGCCGGCGCGGGGCAGGTGGCGATGGCCGGCGCGGACGAGGAGGCGGTGACTGCCGCGGAGCAGCAGTGGCTCAAATCGCAGCAAACGAACAACCCAGCGCTTCTCGCGCCGCTGCTGGCGGACAATGTCGTGGCGACGACCGACGCGGGCAAGTTACTGACCGGCAAGGAAGCCGTGCTTGCCGATGCCAAGTCCGAAGTCTGGAGCAGCGCCAGCTACGCGGATCTCAAGGTCATGGTGTTCGACCACACGGCCATCGCCACCGGCACCTTCACTGGCAAGGGGAAGGATGCGGCCGGTAAGCCGGTCGACGCGCGGGTGCGGTTTACCGACACCTGGGTGAAGATGGCGAGCGGCAAGTGGCTGTGCGTCGCTACCCAGGACTCGCCGATCAAGATGTAAGCACAGAACCGCACTCAGCACGTCGCCACACTCGATCGGAGCGAGCCGCGGTGGAGATCGAGGTCCCCGGCGACCGGGGCCGGGGGCCCTCACCCATTGTTTTTGCTTACAGGACGCGGCGCCCTGGTTGTCTATACTTCAGCGTCGCCTGCTGCAGACTTTCAGGAGACTTGCCGTGTCCTCCGAAGCCACGTCGTTCCGTTCGCGCCGCGAGCTGCTTGCGGCGGGTCTCCTGACCGGTCTCGCGGCAGCTCTGCCCCCCGCAACGCGCGCAGCGGATGCCGGGGCACCCCTCATCACCAAGACCATCCCATCGACTGGGGAAAAGATCCCCGTCATGGGCGTGGGCACCAACCAGTTCGGCCGCGCGCCGTACGAGGAGGTGCGCGGCATCCTCAAACGCATGCACGAGCTCGGGGGCACCGTGATCGATACCGCAGCTCTCTACGGTGACAGCGAGGTGCAGATTGGCAAGGCGCTCACGGAGCTCGATCTCACCCGGAAGATGTTCATCGCCACCAAGCTCAATGCACCTGGCGTGGGACCCGCCGGCGCGGGCGCGGTCGGCGGCATGGAGAGCTTCGAGCGCTCCATGCAGCGGCTGCAGAAAGTCGATCTGTTGTTCATTCATTTCGTCGACAGCGTCGAGGCCATGATGCCGCTGGTGGCGGAGCTGAAGAAGCAGGGCCGAGTGCGTTACATCGGGATCAGCTCGATCCGCCCGCCGCAGTATCCGCAGCTGCTCGAGTACCTGCGCAAATACCCGGTCGACTTCCTGCAGGTGAATTACTCCCTCGGCGATCGCAGCGCGGAGGCGCAGGTGTTGCCGCTCGCCGCGGAGCGGCACATCGCCGTAATGGCCGCCGTTCCCCTCGGCGGCGGACGCAATCTCCTCATCAGGCAGGTGGGCGATCGCCCCCTGCCCGCCTGGGCCGCCGACGTCGGCATCACGACCTGGGGGCAGTTCTTCCTCAAGTACGTCGTATCCCACCCTGCGGTCACCTGCGCCATCCCCGGCTCGAGCAAGCTCGAGCACCTCGAGGACAATCAGGCGGCCGGTCATGGCCCGCTGCCTGACGCGACCACCCGTACGAAAATGGAAGAGTTCTGGACGGCGCGATCCTGAAGACCGCGCGGCGTGGCAGCTCTTGATCCGGCTCAGCTTGCGGATCTTGCTGCTACGCAGCAGCTCACGCCTGCCCGGCCACTCATGTTAGCGCATCCTCGGGCCATTGCCGGTACGTACTTACACCAACGCGCAATTCAGATGTACGTATTGCCGGTAGTTTGTATCCTATTCACAGTCTTCGGGAGGAGGCTGTATGCGCCATAACTATGTGCTTGCGATGGTGGGGGTAGCGCTGGGGGCGATCGCGGTGATAGGCGCGCCGGGCGTCGCACGTGCGGACCAGGCTGTGATGGCGACCGGATCGCTGACGGACGCCGAGAAGCTGCTCGTCAACCCGTACACGATCGACCTCGGCACGTACCTCGTCAGCTCGCAGATCAACGGTGACCTGCGAGGCAGCGCAGGGGGCCAGAACGTCGACTTCGATCATGACTTTGGCACCGACGCGACCGAGACCCGCGTGCGCGTCGGGTTCCTGTGGCGTATTACCCCGACGCAGGCGGTGCGTTTTAACTACTTCGATAACAACGTGAGCAGCACGAGACAGCTCACCCGGAATATCGAGTGGGGCGACAACACCTACCAGGCGGGTTTCCTGGCGACCGCCCAGTACAAGTTCAACATCTACGAGGCCAGCTACGAGTGGGCGTTCATCAAGGATCGTAACTACGACGTCTCGCTGACCGCCGGCGTACACGTGGAAGATTTCACGCTGAAAATCGCTGGGACCGCCACGGTGACCCCGCCCGGCGGCGGCCCCCCGTCGAGCGCATCGGCAGAGAGTCAATCGAACTCCGTGACCGCACCTCTTCCGGTCATCGGACTGCGCGGCGGTTGGGCCGCGACGGACCATTTGTTCTTCGATCTGTCCGGCCAGCTCTTCAAGTTCAGCTATGAGGGCATCGACGGCAACTGGTCCGATATCTGGGTCGGGATGACCTGGATGTTCAATGAGCACTTCGGCGTCGGCGTGGCCTACGACCGCTTTGCCATCCACGTCGACCTCACCAAGGGCAGCTTCGACGGCCGCCTGAATCTCGGCTACCAGGGCGGGCTGATCTTCGTCAAGGGAGCCTTCTAGACGAGCGGCGTGGCGGTGCCCACATGAATTCAGGGCCATCGACGCGGATCTCCCGGGCGCTCGCAGCTGCGCTGCTGTGCGTCTGCGTAGCGGGCTGGGGCTCCTTGCGGGCAGCGGCGCCTGCGAATGGAGCTCAGAAGTTCGATACCCCGCAGCAGGCAGCCGACGCGATCATCGCCGCCGCCGACAAATTCGACGTCCCGGCGATTAAGAGAATCCTCGGCGCCGGTAAGGACGACGTAGTCCTCGGCGGCGAGCCCGCCCAGAATCGAGAGCTCGCGGCAGAGTTCGCCGCACGCGCCCACGAGAAGACGGCGATCTCGATCGATCCCCACACCAAGGATCGCGCGATCCTTCTCATAGGGAAGGAGGACTGGCCGTTCGCCGTGCCGATCGTGAAGCGCGGGCAGAGCTGGTCGTTTGACGCCGACGCGGGTCGCACGGAGTTGCTCAATCGACTCATCGGCAGGAACGAGCTCGACGCAATTGCGCTCTGCCACGGCTACGTGGAGGCGCAGTACGAATACGCCTTCACCAAGCGCCAGGACTACCAGGTGGCGCAGTACGCGCAGCGCATCATCGCGACCCCGGGCAAGCAGGATGGGCTCGCGTGGCGCAACGCCGACGGCACGTGGGGCGGCCCCGTCGGTGAGAATGTCGCGCACGCCATTCAGCAGGGCTACGCGCAGAAGACGCGGCCGTACCACGGCTACTATTTCAAGGTTCTGAAGGGCCAGGGCCCCTCCGCGCCTCACGGCGCCAGCAACTTCGTGGTGAAGGGGCTGATGATCGGCGGCTTCGCACTCGTCGCTGCGCCGGCCGAATATGGCCATACCGGCGTCAAGACCTTCATCGTGAGCCAGGATGGCATCGTCTACGAGAAGGATCTCGGACCCGACACGCTTGCGAGGTTCGAGAAGATGACGCTCTACGATCCCGACAAGTCCTGGTCCCCGGTGAAGGAATAGCGGCGGAGCACTATGAGTTCGCGGGTGCACTCTTCCAGCCGAGACCTTCGCATCCTGTGCGGTGCGCTCGCCGTCGCACTCGTCCTGACCGGTCCGTCGGTGGCGATGTCTGCCGAAAGCCAGCCAGCCGCGGCACCGGCCGACGCACCGATTCCGCCCGACCAGCTCGATTCGCTGGTCGCACCGATTGCGCTCTGGCCCGACCCACTCCTGGCGCAAACCCTGGCTGCCTCTACCTATCCGCTCGAGATCATCCAGCTGCAGCAGTGGCTCGCCAAGAACAAGGGCCTGAAGGATCAGGCGCTCGCCGATGCGGTGGCGAAGCAGCCGTGGGACCCGAGCGTCCAGGCTCTCGCGGGGCTCCCTGACGTGCTGAAGCGTCTCGCGGATGACATCGAGTGGACCACGGATCTCGGCAACGCCTTCCTCGCCCAGGAGAAGGACGTCATGAACGCGGTCCAGCGGATGCGCGCCAAGGCGCAGGCCAACGGCAAACTGTCGTCGAGCGAGCAGCAAACGGTGCAGACGAAGACCGTCGAAAGCCAGCAGGTGATCGTGATCGAGCAGGCGAACCCCCAGGTCGTATACGTTCCGCAATACAACCCAACGGTCGTCTACGGCCCGCCGCCGTATCCCTATCCCCCCGTGTACTACCCGCCACCCGGATCTCTGGCGATCTCCTTCGGCGTCGGCATGGTCATGGGCGCTGCGATGGGCGGCGCCTGGGGTTATGGTTGCGGCTGGGGCAGCACCAATGTCAACGTCAACGTCAACAACAACTTCGTCAAGAATGGCGGCGGGGGTGGCGGCAGCTGGCAGCACAATGCGCAGCATCGCGCCGGGACTCCTTACGCCAACCGCTCCACCGCCAACAAATTTGGCGGCGCCGGCGGTCGCGGTGGTGTGGGCGGCGCAGGCGGCGTGGGCGGTGTCGGCGGCGCGGGTGGCGTAGGTGGTCGCGGTGGTGTAGGCGGCGCGGGTGGAGTGGGTGGCGCAGGTGGAGTGGGTGGCGCAGGTGGAGTGGGTGGCGCGGGCGGTCGCGGTAACGTGGGGGGCCCCGGTGGTGTGGGCGGCGCCGGTGGTGTGGGCGGCGCCGGTGGTGTGGGTGATCGCGGCGGTGTAGGCGGCGGAGGTAGCGTCGGCGATCGCGGCGGCGGCGGCGGTGGTGGTGGCGCGGATCGTGTCGGCAGCCGCGACCTCGGCGGCGGTGGAGGCAGTCGCGGCGGCTTCGGTGGAGGCTCCGACGGCTTCAGCGGATCGCGCGCCAGTGCTGCGAGCAGCCGGGGCGCTTCCAGCATGGGCGGAAGGTCCCGCGGCGGCGGCGGCGGCGGGCGCCGCAGATGATTTGAAGTCCGGCGGCACTCCCGCTTCCCAGGGACTGTGCAGCCAACCTCCGGTGTCAAGCGGCTATGCGCGGGCCTCGCGCTCGGGTGCGCCAGCGCGTATTCCGCACCCGCAGAGCAGCCTCCCCCGGCGCAGCTTTCACGACTCGAGTCGGCCTACGCGGACTTCAACGACGCTGCAGGCGCGGTCGGGCTGATCGATTCCGACCCGGCACGCTATGCGGCGAGGGGCTACGCTGGAACGAGCCGCGAGCGCTGGGTGCAGCTCTACCGGACTCGCCGTTCGCAGCTGCTCCGTGGCCTGAAGCAGATCAAGGAACGGGACCTTTCCGACTCCGACCGCCGCGCCGTCTCTCTCATGCGCGAAGCTCTCGGGGACTCGACGCCAACGCCCGCATCGCTGGCGCCGAGCGGCCACTGCGCAGACACGCAGCGACGCGATCTGCCGCTGCGAGCGCAGCAGCAGGCGCTGTACGCCTGCTTCGTCGAGCTCGGCAACCGGCTGCCCTTCGAGGGTGCGACGGTCACGCGCGTGGATGCCTTCGGACTCCTCGGCAGCTTGTCCGACTCCGAGCGGCGCAAAGCGCTGTTCCTTGCCTTCGAGCCTCTATGGCACGCCCTGAACGGCAACGATGAGCCGGACAGCCCTTACCGCCGCATGATTCGCCAGGCGGCGCAGCGGACCCATGGCGCCCCGTCGCCGCCCGTGCTCGCCGAGCGCACCATCGATGTCTCTCCCGGGGAGCCGGAGCTCTGGCTCGAGCGCATCCTCGATGCCTGGCGCGAGGTGAGCGGAGACGCTGTCCTCGAGCCCTGGGACTACCGCTTTCAGGCACAGTCCGGCGTGCGATCGCTCGATGAGCTCATACCCGCCCACGACCTGCAGCCGCTCAACCAGCGCTACTACCTCGACCTGGGTCTCGACCTGGCGGGAATGCGGGTGATCTACGATCTCGAGCCGCGCCCCGGCAAAGCGCCGCTCGCCTACACGGACTTCGTGATCCGCGGGCGGCAGCGTGACGGCGCCTGGCAACCGAGCATCGTGCGCGTCTCCGCCAACTACTCGCACGGGAGCCTGAGCGCGCTCAACGAGCTGGTGCACGAGAACGGACACGCGGCACACATGCTGGCTCTGCGCACCCGTCCGGCGTTCATGGACCTCGGCGATGCCCTCTTCTACGAAGCGCTCGCGAATGTGCCCTCGTGGAGCGTCTATGAGCCGGCATGGCAGCAGAAATACCTGGGACGCAGCGCGAGCGAGCACGACTCGCTGCGCGCGCTCTATGCCGGCGTCATCCTGGATGTGGCCTGGGCGCTGTTCGATATCCGCATGCTGCGCGATCCCGCGACGGATCCCAACCGGTTGTGGACCGAGATCACGCAGCGCTACCTGCACATCCGCCCGCATCCCGAGCTTTCCTGGTGGGCCGTGCGGGTGCAGCTCGTCGATGTGCCGGGCTACATGGTCAACTACGGGCTCGGCAGCGTCATCACCGCGGACCTGCGGCAACGCATCGCCGAGCAGCTCGGACCCTTCGAGAGCGGCGATGGGCGTTGGTTCGCCTGGCTCAGTCAACGCTTGCTGGCCTCCGGCGAGGAGCATCCGACGCCCGAGCTGCTGCGGGAGTTTCTCGGCCGCCGGGTGTCGCCCGAGGCACTCCTCGGGCAGTTGCGCCGGCTCTCGGTCCCCACAGCGCAATGAAGTGACCTTGCGCAGCCCACTACGCACATCTGCTAGCATCGCGCGCACGAGCACTGGAGTACCGCCATGTCATACGTCCGCACCCCCGGGAAAGTCCTGTTCACCAGCCTGACGCTCGTCTGCGCTCTCGGAGCGTGGGCTCAGCAACCACCCGCACAGGCCGCGCCGGCGGCCGCGAACGGCTCGCTGTCCTCGAGTCTCGGGCTGTACGCGTTTCCTGCCAAGAATCAGACCGCCCAGCAGCAGGCGAACGATGAGACCGCCTGCTTCGGCTGGGCGAAGACTCAGACCGGCATCGACCCCATGGCGATCAAGCCGCACGCACCCGATCAGCAGCAGGCCGCCGCCGCCGCGGACTCGGCCACCCAGGGAGCCCGCGTTGCGGGTGCCGCCCGCGGAGCTGCGGGGGGCGCCGTGATAGGTGCGATCGCTGGCGATGCCGGGAAGGGCGCTGCGATCGGAGCGGCTGCGGGAACGATGGCCGGTGGTTCGGCGAAGCGGCAGGCAAAGCGCCAGGCGCAGGAAGGCGCGTCTCAGCAGGCGCAGGTCTCGGTCGAGCAGCAGAAGGCCACCTACAACAAGGCCTTCTCGGCCTGCATGGAAGGCAAGGGCTACACGATCAAGTAGGGCGCGGCCGCCGCGATCGGCGTCCCGGGCGCTGCTGCCCCTCGCCGGATGATTCGACCGGGGGAAGTGTCTCGGGCAAGCGCTGGCCGGTGGTCAGACCGGCGGTGATGAGCCGGATCATCTCGGCGTCGGCTTGGTGCTCGATCGGCGGCGACACATAGGTGGCCAGCCGCCGCTCGACCTCGGCATTCACCCGTTGCTCGAGAGTCTTGCCACCCTCCTGCAGCCAGCTCTCGCGGCTCAGGCGATCGAACACGCTGCCCGGCAGGTGCAGCTCCTGCGGCCAGTACCTGAGTGTGTGCGGAGCCGTGAGCAGATGCTTCTCGCGCAGCAGCTGCCTCACCAGCTCGACGGTCGGCAGGTCGTCCATCACGGTGAAGTCGCGGCAGAAATGCAGGGCCTGGCCGCACAGCTCGTCGTCGAACACGAGTTTCGCGAGACTGAAGGTCAGCACGTAGTCGAGCATCCCCGGTCCCGACACCGAGTTCACTCCGGCGAGCGCGGCCAGCAGGGCGCCGGCAAAGGATTCGGCGCCCGCCTGGGCGTCGAGGAACTTGGCTTCACTGAGGGCCATGTAGCCCTGAGTCGGGAGCCCGAGGTGCTTGGCGATCTCCACATACGCGACGCTCAGACGCAGCGCCTCCACCGCGGCCATGGGCGACATGGCGGTGCGCATGTGAAACGTGGCGGGCGCGCCTCCGAAGAGGATCGGCGTGCCGGGCTTGACGATCTGCGCCATGGTGAGCCCCGCCAGCACGTCCGCGACGTGCATCACCGTGGCGCCCACCAGCGTCACGGGTGCGATCAGCCCCATGAGGGTCACGGGCACGATCTCCACCGGGATGCCGGATGCGGCGCAGTCGAGCAGGTTCTGACAGGAGTCCTCGCTGTAACGGTAGAACCCGGTCGCAGTGACGGTGAATATCGACATGGGCCGGGCGATCAGATCGGCCTGATCGTGCCGGAACAGCTGCATCATCGCCGCCATGCGCGGCACGCCGTGCTCGCTGAACGCGCCCGACACGACCGGCTTGAGCGAATTGGTGAGCGCGAGGTACAGCCGCCAGGCATCCGATATCTGCGGCTCGATGTCGTGGGTGGAGAAGGCGGTGGCCAGGTAGCCGATGTTCTTCAGGCCGTCGGCGAGGCGCACGTACTCGATGAAGTCGCGCGTCGCGGCGTGACGCGTCTCCCCGGTCCGGTGATCGAGCACGTGCAGACCGCTCGAGCCCGGTACGAAGTGCACCTTGTCGCCGCCGAGCTCGGTGTAGGGGGCGCCGTTGCGGTCGTAGAGCGCAATGGCCTTCGGCGCACTCTCGATGGCACGCTCCACGACCGCGGCCGGAAACAGCACGCGCTCGGCATCGTCCGCAGTCCGCGCCAGCTTCAGTCCCTGCTCGAGAAGCCGCGCGCGCAGCCGCGCTCCGCGCACCTCGACGCCGATCTCCGCCAGAATTCTCTTCGCCTCCGCGAGGATCGGCACCACCAGATCCTCGGGGACGACTCGCAGCTGTGATCTCATTGCTCAGGCCCGCTTGGCGCTCGCACGGCAAGCATCTTAGCGCGCGGCACCTTCCCCACCGAAGGTTGCGCCGGCGATGCCGCACGCCAACGCGCACAGCTCCTCGTCACGGTGACTCCGGCCGACGAGCTGCAGCCCGGCCGGCACGCCCTCCACTGAGACGGGCAGCGAGATGGCCGGATGCCCGGAAAGATTGAACGGACGCACGCACCAGCTCGAGTGGAGCGCGGCGCGAGCGTCCCCGGCCGCCGCGAGCGTCAGAGGCAGATCCGGCAGGGTGGGCAGCGCGAGCGCCTCGACCTCAGCCAGGGCGACATCGACCTCGGCTCGAAAGACCCGGCGCACCTCCTCGGCGGCCGCGAGCTCGGCGGCGGAGATCGAGCGCGCGGCGTTGAGCCGGCTGCGCACATCGCTCCCGAGCTGCACGCACTCGGCGAGGTGGCCGAACGCCGCCCAGGTCTCGGAGCCGATGATGGTCAGTGCCGCGGAGAACGCCGCCGCAAAGGATGGCAGCGTGACGGAGCGCAGCTCGAGATCCGCGCGCTCGAGTGCCCCCCGCGCCGCGCCCGCCACCGCCGGGTTTGCCGCGACTTCGACCCAGCCGACCGCGGCGCGTGAGGTCGCAGCCTGCGGCCGGAAGGTCGGATCGATCAGCGCCATGGCCGTCTCGATCATCCGCATCTCGCGCGCCAGCGGGCCCACGCAATCGAGCGACGAGCGCCGCGGGTGGACGCCCGCGCGGCTGACCCTTCCGTAGGTGGGCTTGAGGCCGTACACACCGCAGCACGCCGCCGGCAGCCGGATCGAGCCGCCGGTGTCGTTGCCGAGCGCGAAGTCCACGAGTCGCGCCGCAACCGCCACGGCCGATCCGCTCGAGGACCCGCCCGGCACGCGTCCGGGGGCCCGCGGGTTGAGCGGAGTTCCCGCCCAGTGATTGATCCCGGTCACTCCATAGGCCAGCTCGTGCATGTTGGTCTTGCCGACGATGCGGCAGCCCGCCTCGAGCAGCGCGCGCACCACGGCCGCGTGCTCGGCCGCGGGCGGCGAGTCGGCGAGACAGCCGCTCGCCATGCGGGTGGCGAAGCCCGCTATGTCGATCGAGTCCTTGATTCCGACCCGCGCACCGTCGCCGCCGAGCGCCATCCGCTCGAGGAAGATGCCCGCCTCCTGCAGCGACGCCAAGCGCGCTCCCCGTTACGGCTGACCGCCGCTCAGGTGACGAGGTTCTGCGGCTCACCCCGCACGAACGCCTCGATGTTATCGATCAGCTGATCGGCGAGGAACTGCATCGCACCGTCGCTTGCCCAGGCCACGTGAGGCGTGAGAATGAAGTTCGGCTGGTGCAGCTCGAGCAGCGGGTTGCCATGCCTGGGCGGTTCCTCGGTCAGTACGTCGAAGCCCGCGCCGGCGATCAGGCCTTCCCGCAGAGCCTGCACCAGCGCGTGCTCGTCCACCAGTCCGCCGCGTGCCGTATTGATGAGGATCGCCGTGCGCTTCATCTGCCGCAGCTGCCCGAGACCGATCAGGTTGCGCGTCGCGGCGGTGAGCGGCACGTGCAACGAGATCACATCGCTCCGGGCGAGCACCTCCTCGAAGGGCGTGAATGCCACGCCGGCCGCCTTCGGCGGGCCGTGGTCGGCGAACAGCACCTGCATGCCGAAGCCGCGCGCGATGTGGGCGGTCGCCTGACCCAGCACACCCTCGCCGACGATGCCGAGCGTGGCGCCGTACAGATCACGGATCGGATGGTCGAAGAAACAGAACTGATCGACCTGTTGCCATCTGCCCTGCTCGACGTCGCGCCGGTAGGCGAGCAGGTTGCGCCGCAGCGCCGTGATCAGCGCGAAGGCATGCTCCGGCACCGTGTGCACGGCGTAGTTACGGATGTTGGCGACCGCGATGCCGTGCGCCTTGCAGAAGCCCACGTCGATGACGTCGTAGCCGGTGGCGGCAACTGCGATCATCCTGAGATCGGGGAGCCGCACCAGCGCCTCGGCGCGCAGCGGCACCTTGTTGGTGATCGCGACCGTGGCACCCTGCAGCCGCTCGACCACCTCGCTCGCAGCGCTCAGCGGATATTCCCGCCAGCTGTGCTCGAAGGCCGGGCGGCGCACCTGCGCTTTGAGCGCCGCACGATCGAGGAACACTATGTGTTGTTGCGTCATGTCAGCCCTGAATCGATCCGGTCGAGTGGGGCAGCGACGATGTTATCCCGCTCATTACAATGTTGTTGTAACAAACTGATTTAGAATAGAATCCACTCGGCATGCAACCCGCCGGGACACGGATTTCCTTTCCGACCCCCCACGAGCTCGCCCGGCGCGCCCTGCTCGCCTTCATCCTGACCTTCACGCTGGCGCGCATCACGGTCTTTCTGATCATGGCGCGCCGCATCCCCAACCTCTACCTCTTTCTGCGCGACACGCACGTTCACCACCTCAACTACGGCATCTTCCTGCTCGCGGCCGTCGGCGCCTACACCCTCCTCGCCACGCCGCAGGCGGCGGCTGCCCGGCGCGCGGCGTTCCTGTATGGGATCGCGATGGCGCTCACCTTCGATGAGTTCGGCATGTGGCTGCATCTCGGCGGCAGCTACTGGCAGCGTGTCAGCGTCGATGCGACGGTGGTCGTCGCGGCGCTGCTGGCCTTGATTTCCTACGCCCGCTCGATCGAGAAGTTCGAGACGCGCCACAAACGGGCCGGCATCGCCCTCGGTGTGGCGCTGCTCGCCTTCGTGGCGGTCCTCTACTACGCGTCCGAATCCCTCGGCAACCTCGCCGGGCCGCGCCTGCGCGAGCTCGAGCTCGCGTCCTCGCCCTGAGGCCTCACAGGTAGAAGATGTGATTGCCGATCGTGGCGAGCGCGCGGCGGCCGCGTGCCCACGGCGGCCGCACGCTGGTCGCGTGGTAGTAGAGCGCGCCCGGCACGAGTGCCGGGTGCAGGTCGTCGTAGACTGCGCTCGCGATCGAGCGCGCCTGTTTCCAGGCCGGCCCTTCCTCGGGTGAGAGCGCGCCGAGCTCCGTCCAGGAGAAGTCCGCCACCTGGCGGTGGCGCAGCGGATCCCAACGCTGCTCGTGAACCACGGCGCAGATCGTGCGTGGAAAGTTGCGCGCGTGCGTTCGGTTCACGGTGACCTCGGCGACCGCGTACTGGCCTGCCAGAGGTTCGCCGCGGGCCTCGAAGTAGATGTTCTCGGCCAGGCACTCGAGCTCCTGAGTCCGCTCGCGTGCCCGCGCCTCCTGGCGCTCCTCGGCCTCGATACGCGCCGGCTCGATGCGCGTGCCGTAGGCATAGGCGAGATAGATCGCGCCCGCCACGGCGAGCACGAGCAGCGCGAGCAGCGCGCAGAACGCGAGCTGCTCCTTGGCACCGAAGCGCCAGTAGTCGAGCAGCCGGCGCCGCCACAGCAGCGGCCAGATTCGCGCTTCGAACCGCAGTGACGTGAGCAAGGTGCCTTGAGTCCTGTGTCCCTGGACGCGCGCGCCGCACGCTGGCAAGCACACGGCGGCGCAGCAGGCAGCGTGCGCGCGACCCGCGGTCGAGTCAAACCGCCGCGTTATGTCGCTCAGGGTGACGGTGACATAAAACTGACGTCGAACGGCGACGCTCGGGCGCGTTGACAGGCCGGGCCCGGACGCTCAACCTAACAACCGCATCTGCACAGGGCACACCTTTCGAAAGAAAGGGCCGCAAAGCCACCGGTCTAAGGGGTCTTCCTATGACAGCGGGGTTGCCAGCATGAGGGTCGCACGATTTCACTGCGGCTCCCCCTCCGCCCACGGCTCACGGGCGCGCCGAGTTAGGCGCGCGCGGGCCTGAGCGCGGCGCCGACACCCGCTTCCATCGGCTCGAGGCACGCCCCGTGCGGTTCCCTGCTCTCGTTGAGTCCCGTTGGTCAACCGACAAGCGAGCGAAGCAATGACCCTGTCAAACCTGTTGACGTTCACCCCGTGGCCAGCGCTGTCGGCGGCGATCCTGCTGCTGCTGCTGATCGCAGCCCTGTACCTCGCCCGCGGCACCGCGCACCAGCTGCTGCTGGCGGCCGCCGGCGCACTCGCCCGCGGACTGCGGGTCGCCGCGCACTCGGTGATCCGCGCCCAGGAGCGCCTCGCGACACGCAACCGCCAGGTACTGCTCGCGGCGGGTCGCGAGGCCAAGGAGCGCGTCGTCGAGCGCGAATTTGCCCGCGTGGCCGACACCGTGCGGCAGGACCTGGCGGGCTATCCCGACATGCATCGGCGCCTGAGCGAGTCGATTCAGCGCATCGAGGAGGATCAGGAGAAGGCCGCGGAGGTTCCGCCCGAAGCCCCGGGATGGGCCCAGGCGGTCAAGGTCGTCGCCAACCTCGATGCACGCAACGCCGGCGCGGAGATTCTCTCCGACATCCACAAGTCCATGGTCAAGGCGCACGCCGAGGCGATGGATGACTATCGCAAGGCGAGCTCGGAGCGCCACGCGCTGCTGCGCCGCATGACGCCCGACTGGCGGGCGATCCGCGAGACGCTCGGCCACGTTGAGAAGAGCGTCGCGAGCGTCATCGGGCGCTCCCAGGCCATCGACCGCCACATGGAGGAATACGAGGCCATCGTGCGCGGCGAGGACCGGGCGCTCTCGGTGCTGTCGTCCTCGTCCATCGTGTACTTCTTCGTCTCGCTGCTGGTGCTGACCGTGGCCACGGCGGGCGCCGCGGTCAATTTCACCCTGATCGCACGCCCCATGGCCGAGATGGTCGGCGGTACCAACTTCATCGGCGCCTACCGCACCGCCGACATCGCCGCGCTGGTCATCATCATGGTGGAGATCTCGATGGGCCTGTTCCTCATGGAGTCCCTGCGCATCACGCGGCTGTTTCCCGTCATCGGCGCGCTGTCGGACAAGATGCGCGTGCGCATGATGATGATCACCTTCCTCATCCTGCTGCTGATGGCGAGCATCGAGGCGGGGCTCGCCTACATGCGCGAAGTGCTGCTGCTCGATGAGATGGCGACCAACGCGCTGCTGCGCGGCGACAACTCCGCGGCGCTCGTCAACAGTCACCTGTGGATCACGACCGCGGCCCAGATGGGCATGGGATTCGTGCTGCCGTTTGCGCTGGTATTCGTCGCGATTCCGCTCGAGACGTTCGTGCACTCGCTGCGTACGGTGGTAGGACTCGCCGCCAGCGCGCTGCTGCAGGCGCTGGCGCTCGTCCTGCGTCTGCTCGGCAACGGCTGCCGCCACCTGGGCTCGCTCGCCTGCCGGGTTTACGACCTGCCGCTGTTCGTGCCGCTGTGGATCGAGACGCGCATGCTGGTCGGCAACGCGCGTGCGCAGCCGGGAACCGCGCCCGGCGGCGAGGCCGCGCTATGGAAGGAGGCGCAGTCATGAAGCCCTGGCTACCGCCCGGCGCGCTACTCCTCACCCTGGCAGCCGCCTGTGCGCCGCCCGCGGCGCGCAACACCGGAGTCTACCTGCTGGTCGACACGTCAGGCTCGTACAACCGACAGGTCTCCAAGGCGGAGCAGATCACGCTGTTCGCGCTCACGCGGCTGCAATCGGCGGACTCGATCGCCGTGGCCCGCATCGACACCGGCAGCTTCACCGAGCGGGACATCATCGCCAAGGCGACCTTCGACGACCGCCCGAGCACCGCCAACGCGCAGAAGCGCGCCTTCGCCAGCCGCGTGGAGAAATTCATCGACCAGTCGCCACCGGCTCCCTACACGGACATCAGCGGCGGACTGCTGCAGGCGATCGAGTTCCTGAACGAGAAGCATCCGGCGCGCAAGGAGATCCTCATCCTCTCGGACATGAAGGAGGAGCTCGCCAAAGGCTACGTGCGCGATATCCCGCTCGACTTCCGTGGGTTCGACGTCGTGGCGCTGAATGTCACCAAGCTGCGCAGCGACAACTTCGACCCGCGGCTCTACCTCACGCGCCTCGACGAATGGCGCACGCGCGTCGAGAAAGGCGGCGGGCACTGGCGGGTCATCAACGACCTCGACCACCTGGACGGGCTGCTGTGAGGCATCAGGCGCCCAGCAGGGCTGGCAGCTCCGCGAGCGAGCGGATTTCGTGCTCGGGTCGTCCGGGCAGGCGCTCGGGACACTGACGCTGTCGGTTGCACCACACGACGCGCAGACCGAACGCGGCGGCGGCCCAGGCATCCCAGGCGTTCGCCGAAAGAAAGCAGACCGACTCGGGCCCGACTGCCAGCCGGTCGAGCGCCAGCTGATAGACCGACGG
The DNA here is from genome assembly GCA_035542535.1 of Steroidobacteraceae bacterium. Classification (GTDB taxonomy): domain Bacteria; phylum Pseudomonadota; class Gammaproteobacteria; order Steroidobacterales; family Steroidobacteraceae; genus 13-2-20CM-66-19. The sequence continues at coordinate 36,853 of DATKLG010000038.1, read as the reverse complement.
GTGCGGCTTATAGACGCCGACCTCTTCCACGGACAGGATTGCATCCACCATCGCCCCGATCCCGGCCGCGGCGACCGCTGCCTGCAGCATGCCCGGTGAGCCGTTGGAGAGTATGGCGACCTTGCGCGCCGACACCCTCAGTCGCGTGAGCACTTGCGCAACCTCCGGGTACGGCGCCAGTGTCAGATAGAGACTCATCAGGCGTTCGCGCAGTTGCCGCTCATCGATCCCGAGCGTTTCGAGCGCGAAGTCGAGCGCATCGCCGGTCAGCTGCCAGAAGTCGACGTGCCGTCCCTGAACGGCGCGCAACCAGGTGTACTGCAACTGCTTCTCGCGCCACAGCGCGCTCAGTGCCGCGCCACGCTCTGCGAGAGAAGCATCGGGGCAGCCGGCGACCGCCGAGCCGACGTCGAACAGCGTGCCGTAGGCATCGAACACGCAGGCGCGCACCTGCGCCAGCGGCGCGCTCATGGACGACTCGCCGATGCGTCAGCCACGCCAACGTTCCGCGTCTAGAGGAACCGCTGCAGCCAGTCGACCCAGCGCTGGTACACGTCCATCTGACGCACCGGATCGCCGGGGAAATGTCCACCGCTCGGAATCGCGTAGAACTCCGTCGTCACGTGGTTGTCCTTCAGCGCACGGTACAGTCCGTAGGATTGCGTGATGGGCACGCGAAAGTCCCCGGTGTTGCACATGATGAGAGTCGGAGCCTTGATCCTGGTCATTGCGCTCGAGGGTGACTGGCGCCGGTTGACCGCCATGCCGTCGCCCACATAGGGAGAGGCCCCCGTCGCCTCGATCTGGGTGACGTTGCCGTCGGACAGGTCGTACATCTCGACCCAATCCGTGACGGCGGCGCCGGCCACCGCCGCCTTCCATACCGGGTAGTGCCCGGCGAGCCAGGTCGTCATGAATCCGCCGTACGACCAGCCGGTCACGGCCATGCGTGCCGGATCCACCAGGCCGCGGCCCTTGAGGTACTCGACGCCCGACATCACGTCCTCGCCCGGCCCCTGCCCCGCGTCGCGGTAGATCGCGGCCGCGAACGCGCTGCCGCCGTTGTCGCTGCCGCGGTAGTTCGGCTCGAACACCAGCCACTCGTGGCTCGCCATGACCTGGCGCAGCAGACCGAAGCGCTCGCGCGAGGAGGAGGTCGGACCGCCGTGAACCAGGAGCACCAGTGGGTAGCGCTGCCCGGCGCGATAGCCGGCGGGATACGTCACGACGCCGTCGAGCGTTCGGCCACCCGGCCCCTTCCAGGTCACGGTCTCGGTGCGGCCGAGCGTGAGATCGCCGAGCGCCGCATTCTCGTGCGTGAGGACCGTCGCGCCGTGAGCACCGGGGGCAATGCGGTACAGCTCGTAAGGATCCGTCAGCGTCTGGCCGACGAACACGATCGCGCCGTCGGCGCCGACATCGAGGTCCATCCAGTAGCCGTTGGTCGGCATCAGGCCCTCGAGGGGGATGCGCGCCGAGGAGCCATCGAGCGCCAGCCGCCACAGGCCCACGGTCGTCCCGGTGTTGCCGCCCACGAGCAGTGAGCGCCCGTCGTGCGCCCACCACGCCCCGAACACGTTCACGTCGACCTGCGCGCTCAGGTCGTGCCCGGGCCCGCCCGCGAACGGCGCGAGCCAGACATCCTGGAATTCCCACGGGTTCCCATGGCGGCTCCGCCAGTAACTCACCGTCCCTCCATCGGGTGAGACCTTCGGATAGCCTTCGAGGCGCGTCGCGCCGGTGAGCGAGCGCAGCGCGCCGCTCGCAACGTCCAGCACCTGGATGCGCGAGTCGAGCTGATCGCCGGTCGAGGGTGTCTCCTGGCGCACGATCACGACGCTCTTGCCATCCGGCGACCAGCTGACGGGCGAGGAAGGCGGCCCCGGCGGCAGGCTCGAGGGGAGCGACCAAGCGCCGCTGGTGAGCCGCCGGGCCTCGCCCCCCTGCGCCGGCACCAGCCACAGGTGCGTGGGCCGCACCGCTTCCGAGATCGTGAAGTCGTCGTTGCCCACCTTGAACGCGGTGCGGAACTTGTCCTCGCCCTTGAGCTCGGGCTTGGGATCCGCGACCGCGTACGCGATGCTCTCCCCGTTGGGACTCCAGGCGTACTGCGACACGCCGTCCTTGCCCTTGGTGAGCTGCAGCGCATCGCCGCCGCTCATCGACAGAACGAACAGCTGGCCGTTCTTGTCGGCGTCCGGCGCCAGGAATCCGAGGCGATCGCCCGAGGGCGACCAGCGGGGCGAGTCCACATGATGACGTGCGCGGGTCAGCGGCCGGAGGCTACCGCTCGCAAGGTCGATGAGAACGATCTCGGAGCGAAACTCGTCGCTCTCGAGATCGGCGCGCGTCTCGACCAGTGCCACCGTCTTTCCGTCGGGCGAGAGCTGCGGATCCGACAGGCGCACCTGCCGGAGCAGATCGCGTACGGTGGGAGCCTGCGCGGCCGGCGTGACGCCTGCACACGCCCACAAGGTCACGGCCGCCGCCGCGACCCGCATGGTCTTCCTCATGGAGTCCCCCCCGACGTTCTCGTTGGAGCGGAACTATAGCCGACAGGCCAGCCGTGTAAACTTGGCCCGCCCGCTTGCCTCCTGCCCGCGAGTCCCATGCCGCAGACGACCGCAGCGATCGATGCGCGTGACCGGGCGCCCGGCGCGCCGTGCTCCGGCGTGCGCCTGCGTGCCTACCGGCCCGGGGACCTGGCGGCCGTGCGCCGCATCTGCGCCGACACCGGTTTCCTCGGGCGGCCGATCGACCCGGTGTTCGAGGACCGCGAGCTGTTCGCCGACTACCTGACGGGCTATTACACCCGCTACGAGCCGGACGCGCTTCTGCTCGTCGAGGCGCACGGCGAGGTGCGCGGCTATCTCATGGGCTGCCGCCGCCCGCTGCTCAAGCAGGCCTACCAGTTCCTCGCCAACATCCGCGTGGGCGTGACGGCGCTCTACCGCTGCTACGCGCGCCCCTACGGCGCCGCCTCACGCGCCTTTCTGCGCTGGGTGCTCTTCAACAGCTGGCGCGAGGTCCCGGCGGCACCCCACAACACCCCCCACTTCCACATGAACGTGCTGCCCGATGCCCGCAGCGTGCGCAGCACGCGCGCGCTCATCCTCGCGTTCCTCAATTTCCTGCGCGCCCACGGGCATCGCAAGGTGTACGGACAGATGGTGACCTACGCGACGCGCCGCAACGAGGGGCTCTTCAGGCGCTACGGCTTCGAGGTGATCGATCGCGTCCGGGTGACCAAGTACCAGGCCCACTACCCCGAGCCGGTGCTGCTCTCGACGGTCGTCAAGGATCTCACGCCCCCTGCCCTGACCGGTCGCAGGAGCCGCATGTAGTGCCCGGGCGGGCCGCCACCGTCCGTCCCGCGACAGCTTGAGCGCTGCCGGCTCCATTCGCGACCGCCCTGGATAACTGCCGGAACGCGCTGTTCGCAGCGGTCGCATGGCTGTAACCGGCGTGCAATCCCTCTGACGCATCTGCGGCCCATTGTTGCCGGCGCCTTACTGGGCGTGAGGGAGAGTAGTAATGAACCATTCGAAGCTCATCGGTGCGAGCACCTTGCTCGCGCTCGCGCTGGCGGCTACGCCGGCGCTCGCCGACCATCATCACCAGGGGTGCCGCCTCGACGCGCGCAACGAGCACCTGAAGCACATCGTCTTCATCCAGTTCGACAATGTGCACTTGCGCCGCGACAACCCCAACGTGCCTTCCGACCTCGAGCAGATTCCGAGTCTGCTCCACTACCTCGAGGACAACGGCACCCTCCTGACCAACCACCACACACCGCTCATCTCCCACACCTCGGTCGACATCGTGACCGCGCTCACCGGCGTGTACGGTGAGAAGTTCGGCGTGCCGATCGGCAACAGCATCGGCCTGTTCAACCCGGCCACCGGGGTCGCGAGCTTCCCGAGCTCCTTCACCTACTGGACCGACGTGCTCGCGGACGGCACCCCGGAGATGCTCTCGCCGGAGGGCAAGAATGCGCCGGCCCCCTGGGTGCCCTTCACCCGCGCCGGCTGCGACGTGGGCGCCTTCTCGATCGCCAACCTCGAGTTCGAGAACATCACGAGCGACATCAACAACGTATTCGGCCCGACCTCGCCCGAGGCGCAGGAGGCCGCCAGCAACTTCCGCAAGGCCATCGCCGACTTCGAAGGCATCATCGTGCATTGCGCCAAGGGCAGCGCGCTGTGTGCCAGGAACAGCGGTCCTGACCTGCTCGCGGACGAGCCCGGCGGCTATCAGGGCTTCACGGCCCTCTACGGCAACGTCAACGTGCAGCCGCAGATCTCACCGAGCGGCCCGGTGCTCGATCTCGACGGCAACGTGATCACCGACGGCCACGGCAACAACGGCTTCCCCGGATTCAGCCCCACGCCCGCCCAGACGCTCGGCTACCTCGCCACCATGCTCGAGGCCGGCGTGCCGGTCGTCTACGGCTACATCGAGGACGCGCACGACAATCACGGCACGGCCACCTCGGGTGTGAGCACCTCGGTCGAGGGGACCTTCGGGCCCGGCGAGGCCGGCTACGTGACGCAGCTCAAGGCCTACGACAAGGCCTTCGGAGAGTTCTTCGCGCGGCTCGCCGCCGACGGCATCACCCGCGACAACACTCTCTTCATCATTACCGCCGATGAGAACGACCACTTCGCCGGCAGCGGGCCCTCGCCCGCCAACTGCGACGGCGTCACCGTGCCCTGCACCTACGCCCACAAGGGTGAGATCGACGTGAATCTCGATTCGGTGCTGTTCACCGAGTTCGGCGATGCGACGCCCTTCGGCATTCATTTCGACGACGTGGCGACGTTCTATATCAACGGCAATCCCTCGCAGACGGACCCGAAGACGCGCACGCTCGAGCGCGAGTCGAGCGTCGCCGTCGGCTTCGACGTGATCCGGGGCGGGGACAACCTGCTCAGTCAGGCGCTGGCCGACCAGGCGGAGCAGTCGCTCCTGCACATGGTGAGTGCCGACCCGAACCGCACGCCCAACTTCCTGTTGTTCGGCAACCCCGACTATTTCTTCACCACCTCCGGCAATTCGCCGCCGCCCGCGTGCGCTCCGGCCACCGACGCCGCCGGCTGCTTCGTCGAAGGGACGGGCTTCGCCTGGAATCATGGCGACTTCCAGAAGGAGATCACCCACACCTGGCTCGCCATGGTGGGTCCGGGCGTGGCGCAGCTCGGCAGGTTCGGCGAGATTTTCTCCGACCATACCGACATCCGTCCGACGCTCATCTATCTCGCCGGCTTGCGCGACGACTACGCGCACGACGGGCGCGTGCTGTTCGAGGCGCTGACGCACGAGGCGACCGAGGGTGCGCTCGGGCATCACCGCGATACCCTCGCAGCGCTCGCCGCCGCCTACAAGGAGATCAACGCACCGCTCGGCAAGCTCGGCGTGCGTACGCTGAAAGGCATCTCGACCGAGGCGCTCTCGGGGAGCGATGCCACCTATACGGCGCTCGAGGCGCAGATCGTCGCCATCACCAAGCAGCGCAACGAGATCGCCGGACAGATGATCGACATGCTGGAGGATGCTGCCTTCGATCATCGCTCGATCGACGAGGGCCGTGCATGGCGCCTGATCGACGAGGCCAACGACCTGCTCGCCTCGGTCCCTGCCCCCTGACCGGGCATGCTGAAAGGCCCGCCTGCATCAGGCAGACGGGCCTTTTCTTTTGGGCCGGGCAACGGTAGCTTGCCAACATGGCTAAGCCCGTCGCAAACCGTTGGAACGCGGTGTCGGTCGTCTGCACGAGCGCGAGTTGCGAGGCGGCGCGGGCACTGAAGGGTCGGCGCTTCCTGAGCGCCGACGCCCCAAGGCTCCCTCTGGCGGCTTGCGCCTCCCCGGGCGCCTGCCCGTGTACTTACCGCAAGCATCCCGACCGGCGTGCCGGGCCGCGCCGGGAGTCGGACACCACGGGCCTCAAGCGCGCCAGCCCGGGGCAGGAGCGACGCGGCGGCCGCGGCCGCCGCAGCACCGATGAGTGAAATCGAAGAGACGCCCCTCAGGGCTTGGGGTGCACCGGCTCGGCGAGGCGAGCGCACGAGGGCCCGTCGCAGGTCACACTCAGCTTCAGTGCGCTCGGCCCGCCCGGACGCCGGCGAACCACCGTCGCCTGCAACAGCGTGCCGTACCAGGGAACCGGCGGCACCCACCCGACGATGTGGCCGCAGGTGAGGTAGAGCACCCGGCCGCTGCGGAAATCCACTTCCTCATCGTCGCGCTCGTCCTGCGCGGGGTCGTAGCGGCGGATGTTCCAGTCGCACAGGCTCAGCATGTAGCCGACGGTATGCAGACCCTGGTTGGCATAGGCATCCGCCGGCGAGAAGAAGTCGGCGAAGGGCGCGTTGTGAATCGAGCAGATGTGAGTGTGGAAATCGGCGACCACGTCCGGCGCGTAGAACTCTCCGAGATCCACGCCGAAGGGCTTCTTCGAGCTGAAGAGCGCCGAGGCCTCGAAGCCGCCCGGCACGCGCCGCACGACGCCGCCACATTCGTAGCGCGGATCGCAGACGGCGGCGGCGTGCGTGAGCGCCTCGATCGCCGCCTCGTCCATGGTGGCAAATACTGCCAGGGCTAACACGTTCACGATCACTCGCTCCAGGCCGTGCCCAACTCGCCAGCCGGTGCCGGGGCAGACACGCCCCAAGTGGCGTTCGACTGGCCGAACATGTCTTTATCAATGTGCACGAATTCCGTGCGCGCGAGGCTCCCTACCTCTCGGTTTCGGCACCCGTGCAGGCGGTCTAAGCGAAATCTCCGGGCCCGATGCGGGATTCGTGACCCGAATCACACCGGCGTACACTAGCCCCTCGCTCCCCCAAAGGTCCCCGAGCCCGACCACCGCGGCGGGAGGTCGCGGGCCTGCTCCCAAGACTCGAGGAGACCGCGATGACATCGGCGATTCCTGGCCGGGACCCGACGTGATCTTCCGCCAGCTGTTCGATGCAGGCTCGAGCACTTACAGCTACCTGATCGCGAGCCGCCGCGGTGGCGAGGCGCTGATCATCGACCCGGTCGCAGAGCGCGTCGACCGTTACCTGCAGCTGATGCGCGAGCTCGACCTGAGACTGGTCAAGGCCGTCGACACCCACCTGCATGCGGATCACATCAGCGGCCTCGGTGCGCTGCGCGACCGCACTCATTGCATCACCGTGATGGGCGAGCACAGTCGCGTCGACGTGGTCTCGATGCGGGTCGCCGATGGTGACCGCCTGCAGATCGAGGGCGTGGAGCTCGAGGTCCTGTACACACCCGGCCACACCGACGACTCCTGCAGCTTCCGCCTGGCGGACCGCGTTTTTACCGGCGACACGCTGCTCATCCGCGGCACCGGACGCACCGACTTCCAAAACGGCGATGCCCGCGCGCAGTACCGCTCGATCTTCACGCGTCTGCTGACGCTTCCCGATGAGACCCTCGTCTATCCGGGCCACGACTATAAGGGGGACACGGTCAGCACTATCGGCGAGGAGCGCCGTTACAACCCGCGGCTGCAGGTGCGGTCCATGGACGAGTACGTCGAGCTGATGGCGAACCTGAAGCTCGCCAATCCCAGGATGATGGACGTCGCGGTGCCCGCCAACATGAGGATGGGCCTGCACCAGGACGAGGTCGCCAGGCGCGGCTGGGCGGCGAGCGCCGAGCAGGCCCTCGAGCTCCTCGGACTGCCGGATATCGTGCCGATCGACCTGCGTGAGCGCGGCGAGCGCGAGCGCCACGGCAGCATCGCCGGCTCGCTGCACGTCCCCTACCCGGACCTCGCCGAAAGCACCCGCGCGGGTGGCACGCTGCACGCGCTGGCCCGCTCGGGCGGCAAGCGGCTGCTGTTCTACTGTGCCTACGGAGAGCGCTCGGCGATGGCCGTGCAGGCGGCGCAGGATGCGGGCTTGAGCGACTCGCTCCATCTCGAGGGGGGCCTCGCGGCCTGGAAGGCGGCCGGAGGTCCCGTCGAGCCCGGGGCCTGAGCGGGGCGGCGGGTCAGGCCTCGGCTTGCTCCTCGTCCACCGGGCGCGGCGGGAGGAGCCGCGCGAGCAGCGGGTGGCGCTGCCGGCTCTTCGGGAGCTTGGAGAGCAGCGCTTTGGGCCAGTCGCCGATGAGTCCGGGAGCGCTGGCATCGATCCCGCCGAGCGCGTAGGTCCTCATGCACAGCTCACGCGCGAGCGCGGGGCGGTCGAGCTGGCCCGGCAGCGTTTCGAAGGGAATCGGCTGTCCGATGACGATGCGAATCGTCTCCTTGAGCCGCCGCACGTTCTCGCTGATCAGCAGGCCCCAGCGCAGTGTCAGGCTGCAGTGGCTCACCATCTGAAACAGCCGGCCGTTCTGCCCGGCGAACCACACCGGCAGCACCTGCGCCTGCGTGCGCGTCACCATCTGCGCGACGAAGGGATGCCAGTTGACGTCCATCGCGGGCGTGCGGCCCCAGCGGTCGGGCGAAGTCGAAATGCCGCCCGCCGGAAAAATCAGCAGGGCTCCGCCCTGCTCGAGCGTGCGGCGCGCCTCGACGCGCGCCGCAAGATTGATCTTCTGCGCCTCACGGGAGCCGGACAGATCGACGGTAATCGAGTGAGGCGCCATCTCGGGCACGCAGCGCACCCCGTTCAGCATGATCTTGAAGTCCTGGCGTACCTGGCTGATCAGCCAACAGAGAAGAAACCCGTCGAGAATTCCGAAGGGGTGGTTCGCCACCACGATCACAGGTCCGCGCGGCGGGATGTGGGCCAATGTCGCCGGATCGAGGTCGATACGGATGCCGAGCAGTCGCACCGCCTCGTTCCAGAAGGAGTCGCGCGAGACGCTCGCTCGGTACCGCCGGTACCGCTCCTGGAGGTTCGGCTGACCCGAGGCGATCTCTATCGCACGGATGAGTGCGCGGCGGGGCCCGTCGAGACTGGTATCGGACATGGAGAACGGGTTGTAATCGAGCTCGGAGGCGGGTTCGGCGGGTCTCCCGGCATCGGCCATGAGCTTGCGACTCCTGTGGACCAGATGACGATTAGGCAATGCCTTTGCGACGATTTGATGACGGTCGGCGCACCGCTCAAGATACCGTGAGCGGGAGCACAATCTTATGAAGAGCTATGTCGTCCGGGAGTTCGGCGCGGCGCTGGCCGAGCTCGAATCACCCACGCCGGTGCCGACCGGCACCCAGGTGCTGGTCGAGGTCCGCCACTGCGGCGTCTGTCACAGCGACGTGCACCTGCGCGAGGGCTCCTTCGATCTGGGCGGCGGCAAACGCCTGAGCTCCAGACTCGCCCTGCCGCACGTGCTCGGGCACGAGATCGAGGGCATGGTAGTGGCGGCAGGTCCCGCCGCCGAGGCCATCACGAAGGGTGCGCGCGTCGCGGTGTTTCCCTGGATCGGCTGCGGCCAGTGCCGCGCCTGCCGCCGCGGTGAGGAGAACGTCTGCCTCGGCGAGACGCGCCAGCTCGGCTGCTCGAGCGCCTGTCCGGGCGGCTATGCAACCCACGTTCTGGTTCCGCACCCGCGCTACCTGCTCGACTACGGCCGGACCGACCCGGCGCTCGCCGCGGCGTGCATGTGCTCGGGCTTGACCGCCTACGCCGCCCTGAAGAAGCTCGCGCCCCCCGACCCGTCCGAGCACATCCTCCTCATCGGATGCGGCGGGGTCGGCATGATGGCTATTCAGTTCGCCCTGGCGCTGTTCGGTCGCGCGCCGTTGGTGGCCGACATCGATCGCGGACGCCTCGAGGCGGCGCGGGCCGCGGGCGCCGCCGCCGGCTACGACGCCGCCGACGAGGCGACGCCGGAGCGGATTCGCGCCGCCACGGACGGCGGCCCCGCCGCCGTAGTGGACTTCGTCGGCTCCGAGCAGACCCTCGCCCTCGCGACCCGCGCGGTCAGCCGCGGCGGCCGGATCGTCGTCGTGGGCCTCTTCGGCGGCACGCTGCGACTGCCGCTGCCGCTCATCCCTCTGCGTGCGCTGTCGATCGTCGGCTCCAACACCGGGTCGCTGTCCGAGGCCGAGGAGATGATGTCGCTGGTGCGCGCCGGCCGGGTGCAGCCGATTCCGCTCGAGCGGCGGCCTCTGTCGGCGGCGGACGACGCATTGCGCGCGCTCGAGCGGGGCGCGGTCACGGGGCGCATCGTGCTCGTGCCGTGAAGGCGATCCTGTACGCCGGGCTCGTGGCGGCGGCTCTCTATGCGCTCATCTGCCTCCTCGTCTATCTGACTCAGGACCGCCTCCTCTATCTGCCCACGCGGGAAACCGCCTGGTCCGGCGCGCACGCCTTGCGCCTCGAGTGCCGCGGAGCGGTCCTCAAAGTGTGGGAGCTGCATGGCACGGCGCGACCGGCCCTCCTCTACTTCGGCGGCAATGCCGAGGACGTCGGCGCCAGCCTCGCGGACTTCGACGCCGCTTTCCCGGATCGGGCCGTGTACCTGGTGAACTACCGGGGCTATGGCGGCAGCACGGGCCAGCCCTCGGAGGCGGCGCTCACGGACGACGCCGTGGTGCTCTACGACCTCCTGAGCGCGCGCCACTCGCCGCTCGCCGTCATCGGCAGGAGTCTCGGCAGCGGCGTCGCTGTGGCGCTCGCTGCGCGCCGTCCGGTCGAGCGGCTCGTGTTGGTGACCCCCTTCGACAGTATCGCCGCCGTCGCCGCGGATCACTTCCCCTATCTTCCGGTCCGCTTGCTTGTCCGCGATCGCTACGATTCGCGCGCGCGCATCACGCAGGTGCGCGCGCCCATACTGATCGTGGTCGCCGAGCGGGACGAGGTGGTGTGGCGCGGGCGCTCGGACGCCTTGATCGCGGCGCTGCCCCCGCCGCTCCGGCACGTCGTCATGGTGCCGGGCGCGAGCCACAACGACATCGGCCTCTCGCCCCGCTACTCGCAGGCGCTGCGCGCATTCCTCTAGCGCGCGCCGTGGCGCTCGAGCGCGGCGGCGATCTGCCCCTCACCGGCAGCGATCGCGGCGGCGAGGGGCGTCGTTCCGTGCGCGTCGGCGGCATTCGGATCGGCCCCGTGGGCGAGCAGGAACTCGACGGCCTCCATCCTGCCGTTGAGCGTTGCCAGCATGAGCGCGGTACGCCCGAGCGCATCGCGCGAGTCGATCTCGTCCCCTTGCGCGAGCTGTGCGGCCAGTGTCCGAAGGTCCCCGACTTCGGCCGCGTGCCGCAGGGCGCCCGGGTCGGCGGCTGCGGCGACCGGTGCCGCAGCGGCAGGCGCCCGCGCCACTTTGGCAGCCGACGCCATCGCAGGCGCAGCGCCCCGGTCGCTCTCCTCTCGGCGGGGCGCGCTCGCGACATCCGCCGAGGGCGCAGTCGGCGGCTCGGCAGGGGCGGCGCGCGCACTGTTCGACGCCCTCAGCACGGACTCCGGCAGCGCGGGCTGCGGGTGAGGCGGCCGCTGCGGCACGGGCGGCGCCGGGTGGCCCACCGGCTGAGCAGGCAACCCAGGGGCGCGCTCCTGCGGCACGGACTGCGCGGCGGGTGCGGCAAGCGTGGGGGCGCCTGCGACCGGGGCGGGAAGCGGCGCGCGCGCGACTTGCGCCGGGGGTGCCGGTGGGGCAAGGAACTGAGGCGCCACCACGATCCCGACGACCGCCGCTGCTGCGAGCGTGCCGACGACGGCGGGCCGCCACCCGAGCGTCACGCCGAGCAGCGAAAGTCCCCGACGCCGGCGCTCGGCGCGCGCGTACCCGGCCGCACGCCGCGCCGCCTCGGCCAGCACCGCGCCGCGGGTAGCCTCGCTCGGACGGCTCGGGTCGAGGCCCGACACACGCCGATAGCGCTCGTCGGCGTCATCAGCAGGATCCCAGCGAGGCGGCACGGTACTCATGCGTGCTCGCTCAAGAGCTCCCGCAATCGCGTGCGCGCGTAGCGCAGGCGGCTCTTCACGGTCTCGAAGCTGCTGCCGGTGACGGCCGCGATGTCCTCGACGCTGAGCTCGCCCTCGGCCTGCAGCAGAAAGGCATCGCGCTGCTCGCCCGGCAAGAGAGCCAGCGCCCGTCGGAGGGCCGCCAGCTCGTCTCTCCTGACGGCCGCGGCGAGGGGGCCGGCCGCCGGGTCGGCGGTCAGCCGTTCGCCGAGCGCCTCGCTCTCGTGCCCGACCGTCTCGAGGCTCAGGTGCGCGCGCCGCGCGCGTGCGGCATCGATCAACCGATTGTGGGCGATCGTGAACAGCCAGGTTGTGAAGCGCGCGGTCGGCCGGTAACGCTCAGCCTCGCGCGCCACGGCGAACCATACCTCCTGCATGAGCTCCTCCGACGTCGCGCGGCTGCCGACGTTGCGCTCGAGATAGCGCCAGAGGCGCAGCTCGTGCCGCCGATAGAGTGTGGCAAATGCCCCGGCGTCGCCGCGCGCAAAGCGCGCCATCAGCGTCTCGTCGCTCGGGTCCGCGTCGTTCATTCATGCCACGGCGGATCGGGCACGAAGCCCCGGTCCCGCGATTCCGGGAATGGGTCGGGAGCGCGGGACGCCGCGTAAGGTCTGCGGATGATGCCCATGGCGATGAGGTTCTGGTAGCTGTCGTAGCGGATGCGTATCAGCTCGTTGGGCTGCGACTGCAGCCGGCGAAACTCGGTATCCGCCACGTAGGAGTACTCGCGCTCGCCGTGCCCGGTTCCGAGCCGGGCGGCGCTCGCCGGCGCGCGCTCGGCGGGTGCAGCCGCGCCGTTCGCCTGCGCCTCGGGGGCCGGTGCGGGCGACTTCGCGGCGCGATCCCCGGAGAGATCCCGGCCGGACTCCTCCGAGATCCTCGGTTGCGCGCTCGGCGGCTGCGGTTGCTCGCGGAACAGCGCGATGCCGATGACGCCGACATTGGCGGGGCGGCCGGTGCGCTCGGCGTACGAGTCGCGCGCATTCGTGAAAGTGAAGTCCGCCACCTCGGTGTGGCTCTTGCGCCAGCCGGTGATCTGGTAACGCTCACCGGGATCGAACACATAGCCGGCCTGGCCGAAGCCGGCGGTGTCGCCGGACAGCACGTTCACCCCGTCGACGGAGGTGACCGCGAGCAGCCTCCCACCGGCGCAATTGCGGATCTCGATGGCGTAGCGCGCCCCCGGATCGCCCGCCACCCAGTACTCGCCCCGGGCATAGTAGGTGCGCAGCGCGACGCCGCTATCGCGGTCGACGATGCTCACCCGCGCCAGTGAGCCGAGCGCTTCCGAGCGCGCGCTCGCGGCCAGCGTCAGTAATGACGCCATCAATGTCAGGTATCTCACGCTTCGCCTCCGGTATCGAGAACGCCTGATACCTGAAGCGCAGCAGCCTGCCGCATGGGGTTAGTTGACTTAACTCAGGCCTTGCCGTCCCGATACAGCCAGCCGGCGATCACTCCGAGGACCACCATCAGCATGCTGTCGAACACGACCTGCTTCACCACGACCGCCGACGGCATCGGCTGCACCACGAAGTAGATGAGGTAGGTGGGGACGGTCGTGAGGAACGCGACCGCGATGCCGAAGCGAACACCCTGGCCGAGCCAGGGCTTCGGCTCGACCCCGCGCGCGTAGATCCAGGTGAATGCGCCGGCCAGCATCACGTGAGCGAGGATCATGAGGGGGAAGTACTGCTGCGAGTCGGCATCGGTGCGAAACAGCGGGCCGAGCGCCTTGTAGTCGGGGCCGAGCAGCACCCCGTGCACCAGGAAGCTGCCGAGGAACCAGGCGACCAGGATCACGGCCCAGGCGATGAAGAACCTCTTGTTCATGAAATCTCCTCACGCATCCAGACGTTGCTCGTACGGTACGGACTCGCCGTGCTCGAGGTAGCGGCGCATGATCCGCAGGTACATCGCCCAGCAGTAGCACGACACGCGCCAGTGCTGATTCTCGCTCGGCCAGCCGCTGTGATAGAACCGCACGCGCGTCGACTCCCGCCCCTCGGGCGTGAGCTCGCAGCCGATCCGCGTGTTCATCCAGTCGGGATGCGCCTCGGTGATCTCGAGCTCGAAGGCCGAGTCCGGCTCGTAGCGGGTCACGCGCGCGCGCCAGACGTAGTCGGCGCCGAAGTTCAGCTGATACTCCGCGCCCTCCTGGGCTTTGCCCGCGGAGCTGCGCGTCCACCAGTGGGTCAGGCCCTGCGGCGTCGCCATGGCGTGGAACACCCGCGGCGGTCCGGTCCTGACGGTGAACTCCTGGATGATGTCGGCCATGGCGGGGCCTCCGGCCGTTATTCCTTGCGGTCCTGTGGCTGGTCGCGCGGGGGGTTCAGCGACATCCACACGACCAGGTCCCAGGCGTTACGGATGCCCATGAGCAGCAGCGCCAGCACCAGCACCGCCACGCCGTACAGCGCCGGCTCCGTCACACGCTCCCACAGGAGGATCGCCATGAAGGTCAGAGCGGTGTACGCCGCCGTCGGCAGGATCACGTTCCAGATCCAATCCTCACGGACCGGGACGTAACGCGTCTCGCCGGTCGAGATGCGCCACATGTTGACCCCGATGGCGCATCCATAGGCCACCCCTGCCAAGCCGCCCGCCGCCAGCCCCGCGCTCAGGGAGGCGGTCCGCTGATGCGGCATGCTCATGAACGCCGCGAGCGTGAGCACGCCGCAGAAGTGCACGATCGTCGGAGTCACGAAGGCGCCGAGACCCGTAGGCCGCACGCCCTGCCCCGCCTCGCGGACCAGCGCGATCACGACAAAGGTGAGGCCCGTGAGTCCACCGGCCGTCGAGCCGACGATGACGTAGAAGTTGTCCCAGCCTGCAAGCGGCGCGGCGTCCATCACTTCCGGGCGGCGCTCTTGGGCTCTACGTTGAGCACGTGGCACTCGCTCGCGCCGAGGTTCTCGGCGCTGTGTGTCACCGGATCGCTCCACACCACGTCCCCCGCGTGCAGCGTCGCCTCGGAGGTCCTGCCGCCCGGGAACGTAAATTTCATGCGGCAGTCCGTCATGGCCACCTCGACGTAGCCGCTCGGATGCGTATGCATCAGCGCCCGTCCGCGCGCCGGGACATGGATGTCGAGGACCCGCACCTGGTCGTTCTCGAGCAGCACCTTATGGGTGGCGGGAGCCACCTTGGCGGGATCCTGTGCGGGAACGGCACCGCCCGCACCGAGCGTCAGCAGAGCTCCTGCGAGGAGCAGGCCGGCGGTTCTCATGAATCGGTCCCCCGTTGCCGTTCCGCGCGGCATCCTAGTCGGCGTCACCCCGCATCAGCAACCCCCCAGGCGCCCCGGCCGCCTTGAACTCGGGAGCTGCGCAGGTTGTCTACAATGAAGGCGCTCGAGCAGCGCGCCGCTCCAATGAGCCCAGTCAGGCAACTGCGATTCCCTGCGTTCGTCGTGGCCATCACCGCGAGCCTCCTCGGCGGGTGCGCGGCGGTCGACACTTTGCGCAAGTGCGGGGCCGGATGTCCCGGCGATGCCGAGATCACGGCCGCGGTGCGCGCGCGCCTCGATGCGCGCACGGAGCTGCTGGCGCCCAATCGGGTGTACGTCTCGACGCTCGACGGCGTCGTGTACTTGAGCGGTGAGGTCGCGACCGATCTGCAGCGCCTCGACGCCGAGGACGTCGCGCGCGCGACCCCCGGTGTCCCGCGGGTCGTCAACCTCATCAATCTCGAGTACAACGGCCGCTAGACGCCGAGCGCCTCACAGCTCCTCGAGCTCGATCAGCGCGGCCCGCGCCACGCGCCCCTCCACCACCCGCACCCCCTCGGCGCGCAGCCGGCGCGCCTGCTCGCGGTGCGCACGCGAGGCCGGGGGAAAGGCGATGCGGCCGCCGGCTCCGACCACCCGATGCCAGGGGAGATTGAGCTGATCCGCCGCCACCCGCAGAGCGAATCCCGCCTGGCGCGCACGCCCGGGGAGCCCCGCGGCGCGCGCCACGCCGCCATAGGTCGCCACCCGCCCGTGGGGGATGGTGCAGACCGCATCCCAGATTGCCTCGAGCGCCGGGTTCGCGCCGCCGGCGGCGCGCCCACGCGGCCCGGCCGTGCGGCTCAGGGGTTGCAACAACCCGGTGAGCGTTTTCCTCTGACGAGCCATCCGGGGCATACTACTATCGTCCGGATGCTGCCCGGAAAGAACGAGTAAGTAAGAGCCGCCATGGCAGCCGCAGCGGCCCCGGCCGCCGAAGACTACATTCTCGAGACCCGCGGACTCACCAAGGAGTTCAGCGGGTTCGTCGCGGTCAGCAACGTCGACCTCAAGGTACGCCGCGGCCATGTCCACGCACTCATCGGTCCCAACGGCGCCGGCAAGACCACGTTCTTCAATCTGCTCACCAAATTCATGATTCCGACGCGCGGCCAGATCATCTACCGCGGCGAGGACATCACGCTCGAGAAGCCCGCCCAGGTCGCGCGCCGCGGCATCGTGCGCTCCTTCCAGCTGTCGGCGGTGTTTCCGCACTTGACGGCGCTCGAGAACGTGCGCATCGCGCTGCAGCGCTCGCTCGGAACCAGCTTTCATTTCTGGAAGCGGGAGACGACGCTCGAGGTGCTCGACGCCCGGGCGCTCGAGCTGCTCGCGCTGGTCGACCTCGCCGACTGCGACGGGACGCGCGCCGTGCAGCTCCCCTACGGCCGCAAGCGCGCCCTCGAGATCGCTACCACGCTGGCGATGGACCCGGAGCTGATGCTGCTCGATGAGCCGACCCAGGGCATGGGGCACGAGGACGTCGACCGCGTGACCGCACTCATCCGCCAGGCCGCGGCCAATCGCACCGTGCTCATGGTCGAGCACAACATGCGGGTCGTGGCGCGGATCGCCGATACCATCACGGTGCTGCAGCGCGGCCAGATCATCGCCAGCGGCAGCTATGAGCACGTCTCGCACAGCCCGCAGGTGCTCGAGGCCTACATGGGCTCCGCCGACACCGAGCTGCGGAATAGCCACTGATGTCGGGCGAGGTTCTACGGGTCGCGGAGCTGCACGCCTACTACGGCGAGTCGCACGTGCTGCACGGCGTCGATTGCCACGTCGGGCGCGGCGAAGTCGTGACCCTTCTCGGGCGCAACGGCGCCGGCCGCACCACCACGATGCGGGCGCTGCTCGGGCTCGTGGGCGGCCGCTCGGGGTCGGTGCTGATCAACGGCCGGGAGACCATCGGCCTGCCGCCGCACCGCATCGCCCGGCTCGGCATCGGCTACTGCCCCGAGGAGCGCGGCATCTACGCCAGCCTCTCGACCGAGGAGAACCTGGAGCTTCCCCCGCCGGTGGCGCCCGGGGGAATGTCGGTGGAGGAAATCTACGCTATGTTTCCCAACCTGAAGGAGCGGCGCGCGAGCCGCGGGTCGCACCTCTCGGGGGGTGAGCAGCAGATGCTGGCACTGGCGCGGATCCTGCGCACCGGCGCACGGCTGCTGCTGCTCGATGAGATCTCCGAGGGCCTCGCGCCGGTCATCGTGCAGGCACTCGGCAGGACCATTCAGAGACTGCGCGAACAGGGCTATACCATCGTCATGTCGGAGCAGAATTTCCGCTTCGCCGCCCCGCTCGCCGACCGCTTCTACATCATGGAGCGCGGGCGGATCGTCGAGGGTTTCGCATCCGGCGAGCTGCAGGACAAAATGGCGCTGCTGCACCAGTATCTGGGCGTCTGACTCCACCAAGATCGACTCGAGGAGCAACCAACTCATGAAACTGCAGATGTTGACTCTTGCGACGGCTGCGGCGCTCGCCGCTGCGGCCGGCGGTCCGGCGCTCGCCGCCGACGACGTCGTGATCGGCGACATCGACGACATGTCGGGCGTCTATGCCGACGTGATGGGCGCGGCCGGCGTCGAGGTCGTGAAGTGGGCGGCGGCCGATTTCGGCGGCACGGTGCTCGGCCGGAAGATCACGGTGCTGTCCGCCGACCACCAGAACAAGCCCGACATCGGCGCCGCGAAATTCCGCGAGTGGGCCGACCAGAACGGCCTCAACCTCCTCCTCGGCGGCTCCAACACGGGAGTCAACATCGCCATGGCCAAGGTCGCCGCGGTGAAGAAGGTGCCGATCTTCAACATCGGCCCGGGCGGCGCCTCGCTCACCAACGAGGACTGCACCGCCTACTCGGTGCACTATACCTACGACACCGTGGCGCTCGCCAACGGCACGGCGAGCGCCATCGTCAACGCCGGCGGCAAGACCTGGTTCTACCTCACCGCCGACTACGCCTTCGGTACCCAGCTGCAGGCCGCCGCCTCCAAGGTGGTGGAGGCGCACGGCGGCAAGAACCTGGGCGCGGTGCGCGTGCCGCTCGGCGCAGCGGACTTCTCCTCGTTCCTGCTGCAGGCGCAGGCCTCCGGCGCCCAGGTGCTCGGTCTCTCGAATGCCGGCACCGACTTCAGCAACTCGCTCAAAGCCGCCAACGAGTTCGGCATCACCAAGACCATGAAGCCGGCGGCGCTGCTCGCCTTCATTACCGACATCCACAGCCTCGGGCTCCAGACCGCGCAGGGGCTGTACCTGACGGATTCCTGGTACTGGGATCTGAACCCCGAGACGCGCGCCTTCGGCAAGCGCTTCTTCGACAAGTTCGGCCGCGAGCCCACCATGGACCAGGCGGGTGCCTATTCCGCCACGCTCACCTACCTCAAGGCGGTGAAGGCCGTGGGCACCACGGACTCCGACAAAGTGATGGCGGAGCTCAAGCGGACCAGGATCAACGACCTGTTCACCAAGGGCGGCTACATCCGCGCGGACGGCGCCATGATCCACGATATGTATGTGTGGCAGGTGAAGACTCCGCAGGAGTCGAAGTACCCGTGGGACTACTACAAGCTGGTGAAGAAGATGAGCGGCGAGGAGGCTTTCGGTCCGATCACCGGGCTGTGCCCGCTCGCGCCCGCGCCCAAGTAGGTCAACCAGGCGGCCTGACACAGCTCGCAGCACGCAGCGCCGGCCCGCCGTGACCACCGTCTTCGGCATCCCGGTGGCCGTGATCCTCGGCCAGCTGATGCTCGGGCTGGTCAACGGCTCGTTCTATGCGCTCCTCAGCCTCGGCCTGGCGGTGATCTTCGGGCTCATGCGGGTCGTCAATTTCGCCCACGGCGCCTTCTACACGCTCGGCGCGTTCGCCGCGCTCCTCGGGCTGCAGCAGCTCGGAATCAACTACTGGGCCTCGCTGGCGCTGGCTCCGCTCGCGGTGGGCCTCCTCGGCATCGCGGTGGAGCGGCTGCTGCTGCGGCGGGTGTACGGTCTCGACCCCCTCTACGGCCTGCTGCTGACCTTCGGGCTCGCCCTGGTGTGCGAGGGCTCGCTCACCAAGGTGTTCGGAGCCACCGGTGAGTCGTATCCCGTCCCGCCCACGCTCGCCGGCGCCGTGAATCTCGGCTTCATGTTCCTGCCGCTGTATCGCGCCTGGGTGATCCTCGTGTCGCTCGTGGTGTGCTTCGGTACCTGGTTCGTGATCGAGCGCACCCGGCTCGGCGCGACGCTGCGCGCCGCGACCGAGAACGCGCCCCTGCTGCAGGCCTTCGGCGTCAACGTGCCGCTGCTGGTCGCGGCGACCTACGGCGGAGGCGTGGCGCTCGCCGCGCTCGCCGGGGTGCTCGCCTCTCCCATCGTGCTGGTGAACTCGCACATGGGGAGCTCGCTCGTCATCGTGGTGTTCGCGGTGGTGGTGATCGGCGGGATGGGATCGATCCTCGGCTCGATCGTGAGCGGCCTCGTGCTCGGGGTGGTCGAGGGCTTCACCAAGGTCATCTACCCCGAGGCGTCCAACGTCGTGATCTTCGTCGTCATGGCGCTGGTTTTGATCCTGAGGCCCACCGGACTCTTCGGCAAGGACTGAGCGTGCGCACCACCGCGATCCTGTACGTGCTGCTCGGGCTCTTCGCCCTGTGCGTGCCGCTGCTCGGCATCTACCCGGTGTTCATGATGCAGCTGCTGTGCGTCGCGATGTTCGCCTGCGCCTTCAACCTGCTGCTCGGCTTCGGCCGCATGCTCTCCTTCGGCCACGCGGCCTTCTTCGGCTCGGCGGCGTATGCGACCGGGTGGCTGGTCACCGCGCACCAATGGGGCCCGGGGGCGGCGATCCTCGCCGGCGTCACGGTCGCCGCCCTCCTCGGGCTCGTGGTCGGTACGCTCGCCATCCGCCGCCAGGGCATCTACTTCGCCATGATCACCCTCGCCCTGGCGCAGCTCGTCTATTTCGTGTGCCTCGAGGCCCCCTTTACCGGCGGGGAGAACGGCCTGCAGGGCGTGCCGCGCGGCGAGCTGCTCGGATTCCTGCCGCTCAAATCGGACCTGACGCTGTATTACGTCGTGCTCGCAGTGTTCGTCGCGGTGTATCTGTTCATCCGCCGCGTGGTCCACTCGCCCTTCGGGCAGGTGCTGAAGGCGATCCGCGAGAACGAGCCGCGCGCCACCTCGCTCGGCTACGAGATCAATCGCTACAAGCTGCTCGCCTTCGTGCTGTCGGCGACGCTTGCGGGCCTGGCCGGGGCGCTCAAGGCGCTGGTGTTCGGCTTCGTGACGCTCACCGACGTCGATCAGTCGACCTCGGGAGAAGTGATCCTGATGACGCTCCTCGGCGGCACCGGCACCTTCTTCGGCCCCGTGCTCGGCGCCGCGGTCGTGGTCACCCTGCAGCAGTATCTTTCCGACCTGGTCGGCGGCTGGGTCACCGCCATCATCGGCGCGATCTTCGTCGCCTGCGTCCTGGCATTCCGCAGCGGAGTCGTGGGCGAGCTTTCCGCCTGGCATCTGCGCCGGCGCAAGGCCTCAGCCCCCTGAACCCGAGTCAACCTCATCGACGTCGTGCGGCCAGCGCCGCTGCCGTGGCGAGCGGCACTTCTTCCAGCGCCACCGCCCGCGCCTCGGGGAAGGAATCCCTCACCAGATTGCTGAGCACCGCTCCGGGCGGCGTCTCGATGAAGCAGCGGCAGCCGAGCTCGAAGAGCAGCGTCACCGAGTCGTGCCAGCGCACGGTATGCGAGACGTTCGCGATCAGGTCCTCGGCGACTGCGCGCGCCTCGCGTGCCGCGCGCGCGCGGGTGTTGCTCACGTAGAGCGCGCGCGGCGCGCGCAGCGTGACGCCCTGCAGCGCCGTGCGCAGCCGCTCGGACACCCCGGCCATCAGCGGGCAGTGGGACGGGATCGTGAGGCGCAGCCGCCGCGCGGCGGCGCCCGCCGCGTGCGCCTCGGCGGCGGCGAGCTCGAGCGCCGCTTCCGCTCCCGAGACGACGACTTCGCTCGGCCCGTTGACGCTCGCGAGATAGAGCGGCGCGCGCACGGTCACCCGCGCAATCAGCGCGCGGGCGTCACGCTCCGACAGTCCGAGGATTGCGGTCATGCCGTGGCCGTGCGGCACGGCCTGCGCCATGGCCTCGCCGCGCAGCTTCACGAGCCCGAGCGCCTGCGGGAACGTCAGCACCCCGCTCACCACGGCGGCGGTAAACGCACCGACCGAGAGACCCGCCACGGCGTCCGGCTCGCACCCCTCGGCGGCGAGTGCGCGCGCCACGGCCACGCCGGCGATGACGGTCGTGAGCTGCACGGCGGCGGTCGACTCGAGTGCCGCGGCGCTGTCGAGCCGCAGCGCCTCATCGCCGAGTGTGTCCCTCGCCTCGCTCAGCGTGAGATCCACGGCGGGGTGCGCCGGCAGCCGGCCGAGGAAGCCGGGCGTGTGGGTACCCTGGCCGGGAAAGAGCAGCGCGAGTCGCATCAGGCTGCCGCGGCTGCCCCGCCCCAGGGATCTTCCACGAGGCGCGGGCCGTCCACCGTCCGCAGGAGAAGCGGCGCGCGACCCGAGGCGTACTCCGCGAGCGCCACCGCGCCCTGCGGCCCCTCGAGCAGCACCTCGGCACGCACGGGCAAGCGCGCGAGCCGCGCCTGCAGAGCCGCTGCTGCCGCGCGTGGCAGGGGAGCCTCGACCGCCACCATGAGATCGAGGTCGCTGTCCTCGGTCGCGGTGGTGCTGCCGCTCGCGAGCTCGAAGCCGACGCTCCCGCAGGGTCCCCAGAGGAGCTCCTGAGAGCGCATCAGCCCCGCGACCGTCTCGAGGGCCGCGAGCGCCGGGACGTGCGCGCAGCGCGCGCTGCCGCGCCAGCCGGCGCGCGCCGCGAGCTCGCACGGTGTCAGGTACTCCAGCACGGCATGAGGGTGGAGCCAGGCCGCGAGCCGCTCGCCACGAGAGGCGCCACGCACACCGACCGGGATCAGGCCGCCAGCGCGGCGCGCGCGCCGCACCACCACCCACGGTGCCCGGCGCAACGCCGCCGCCGCCCACGCGGGCAACCCGCCCTCCGCCTCGAGGGCACGCGCATCCGCGAGGCGCAGCAGCGCGTGGGTCTCGATCTCAGGAGGCATCCCACTGCTCCGCGAGCCGGTGCCGTACGGCGATCGAGGCGGCGCGGCCCTCCCGGGCCGCCGGGGACGTCAGGCGCGCTGAGAGATCGCGCGTGCCAGCCCTGGCATCGGCGACCGCAGCGATCAGCTCGGCGCGTACCCGCTCGACGTCCGCAGGCCCGGGCGCTGCGGCGTTGACGCCGTCGAGCAGCCGGTGCAGCAGCCCCAACTTCGCGTACGAGCGGATATCGTAAGCCATGGGCGCGATGCGCTCGCCGAGCTGCTCGAGCTCCTCCACGGAGCGCCGCGTGACGCGTGCGGCGGACTCTTTGCTCATCGCATGCACGAGGACCCCGGGGGCATCGAGCGCCAGAATCCGGTTCGCCTGATAGCCGTGGGTGAGGAAGCCGCCCGAGATCGCCTTGCCGACGAGGAGGGCTACGACCGGATGCCCCGCGAGTCGGGCACTGGCGTACGCATCGACCGCCGCGGCACCCGCGAGATGAATGCCGAGGAGCTCCTCGCGGCGCCCGTAGGCCTGACTCGTGACATCGACGAGCGCGACGATTGCACGCGGTGACCGCCCGGAGTCCTCCGTGAGCGTCCGGCGCACCTGCCGCGCCAGCCCGAGCGCCTCGTCGAGCCCGACTTCGCCCGCCCGGGCGCGCGGGAAGCGGTTGTCGGGATCCGGAACGACCGCGATGAAGCGCGCTGACTCGGCACCGAGCGGTGCGTCTGCAACCCGCACCGTGCGTGGCGCGGAATCGAGGAGCCCCGATGAGCCCGTCAGGGCCTCGAGCCAGCGCAGCCCCACCGCGGGCACGCCGACGCTCACGGCGACCCCCCCGGCGCGCGCGCCCACAGCGTGCGTAGCGCCGACGGCTCGGGCGGATGGGCGGGGTCGATCGCAGCGAGGCGCGCGATGAGCGCCTCGACCTGCTCGCTGCGCGGCGCAGTGGCCGCGGCCAGGAATGCCCGGCGCACCTCGCCGGCGATCGCCGCGGCGTCGTCTTCCACCAGCACGTCCGCGAACCCGGTCGCGCGGCGCTGCTCACCCCCCATCAGGCTCCAGATGAGCGCGCGGTCGCCGGCATCGAGCTCGGCGAGGCCCGCCTCCTGCTCGATCACCTCGGGTCCGTTCATGGCGAGCCGTGCCTGGCGCGTCACGATGAGCCGGCTGCAGAGCGCGGCCGCCAGCGACATCCCGCCGAAGCAGCCGACGAGGCCGGCGACCACCGCCACGACCGGCACGTGACGGCGCAGCGCGACGATGGCGGCATGCACCTCAGCGATGGCCGCCAGCCCGAGATTCGCCTCCTGCAGCCGCACGCCGCCCGTCTCGAGCAGCAGCACCGGCCACACCGGCCGGCCGCGCTCGCAGTCGCACAGCGCGAGCTCGAGCGCGCCGGCAAGCTTGGCACCCGAGACCTCGCCGATGCTTCCGCCCTGGTAGGCTCCCTCGATCGCAGCCACGACCGCGGACTCCCCGCCGATCGAGCCGCGTGCGATGACGACGCCGTCGTCCGCCTGCGCGACCACGCCCTGCAGCGGCAGCCACGGAGACTTCAGGCGGTCGAAGGGGCCGGCGAGCTCGCGGAAAGTGCCGGGATCGAGAATCGCGCGCGCCCGCTCGCGCGCGCACAGCTCGATGAAGCTCGGCCTCGCGAGCAGCCGCTCGCGCTCGGCAGCGCTGCTCAAGCGCGCAGCGCCTCCACCGCCTGCTCGAGCCGTAGCAGCACCACGCCCGGGGTCGCGCCGAAATCGTTGATCTCGATCGCGGCCGCGCCGGCGAAGCGGCTGAAGAACCGGTCGAGGACGTGTTTCCATACCGCGCCGAATCCGTCCACGCTGGTCGTGACGCTGATGTGCGCGTCCGCATCCGCCGACGGCTCGAGCAGCACCTCGAGGTCGCCCGATCCGACGACCCCGACGTGCACGCGCCGCGCCACCGATTCCCGGGCCGGATAAGTGAAGCTCAGGCGTTCCATGAGTCTCGTCTCTCCAGATAGCTCGCGCTGTGTTGGACCGGTGCGGCCACGGTCGGGGCTTCCTCCGCCGGCTCGTCCGACTCGCCGTCGAGAAGGAGACAGGCTGCGAGCAGGTCCGCGCAGCCGCCCGGCGAGACGTTGCGCCGCAGGAGCTCGGCATCGAGTGCCAGCAGCGCCGCGCCGCCCGCCGCCGTGGCGCTGCCGCCGAGGGCGAGCACCTGGCGGGCGCCGCTGCGCGCTGCGTGCAGCGCCGGCCAGCCGCCGCGGTGCAGGAGGCAGGTGTCATCGAGGCTCGACATGATGGCGAGCAGCGCGTCGAGCCGCGCACAGCTCTCACCGCCGCCGCGCCGGCGTGCCGCCGCCAGCGTCGGCAATCCGACTTCGACTACGTGCGGGAAGCCCGCGCTCGCCTCGCCGCGCGCGCCCGCCACGCCGAATTCGCGGCATACGCGCGCGCCGTTGCTCGAGAGAGGCGGCGCGTACCGGTCCGGCAGGCGCGCCAGGCCGGCCGCGACCGCGGCCACCTCACGCGGAGTGGAGTCGCTGCCCGCGAGCGCCAGCGCGGCCACCAGCAGACCCAACACCCAGATCGCGCCGCGGTGAGCATTGCTCCCCCCGGTCGCCGCGAGCATCGCCTGCTCACCGCGCCGCCCGAGAGCGCCCAGCCGCTCGCGCAGGCGGACATCGGCCGCGCCCTCACCCGCCACGAGCGCCATATGGAGGAAGGTGCCGCGCAGGGCGCGTGCCGAGCGCAGCAGCTTGGCGAGATCGAGGTCGCGGTGGGCGCCCGGTCCGCGCTGATCGACCAGCGCCGGCTTCGGCGTGAGCAGCGCCTCGAGGACGAGCGCGCGCACCGCCCGCTCGGCGAGCTCGAGCGCGACGCGCTGCGTGCGACGGCGCAGGCGCCGGGCAGGATGCGGTCGGGCGTAGGTCGACAACGGGACGTTACCAGCTGCGAAAACGCGCCGGCGGCCGGTAGAGTCCGCCGGACCAGGTGACCAGGTCCTCGATGCTGCGCGCGGCCAGGAGCGAGCGTCGCGCCTCGGCGCGCCGCACGCCGAGATCCTCAGGGTAGGCAACGAGCCCGCGCGCGCGCAGGGTGGCCGTGCGTTGCGGATCGGCGCGGCGGCCGATCGGCGTCGCTCCGGCGATGGCGGCGAGCGCCGCACGTCGCTCCTCCTGGCCCTGCGCCTTGTAGAGATAAGCGACCCCCTCCTCGCTCACGACGTGACTCACATCGTCTCCGTAGATCATGACGGGGGTGATCGGCATCCCGCTGTCGCGTCCGACCTGCACCGCCTCCAGCGACTCGACCAGCGCCGGCACGCCGCCGCGGGCGAAGGTCTCGACCAGCTGCACCACGAGCTTGCGGCCGCGCACCACCGGTGCGTCGGCCGTGATCAGGCTGAGCCAGGCAGGACTTGCGTGGCGGCGGCCGTGCGGGTCGTGCCCCATGTTGGGAGCGCCACCGAAACCCGCCAGACGCCCGAGCGTCACCGTCGAGGAGTTGGCGTCGGCATCCATCTGCAGCGTCGAGCCGATGAACAGATCGACTGCGTACTGCCCGGCAAGCTGGCAGAGCACGCGGTTCGAGCGCAGGCTCCCGTCGCCGCCCACGAAGAACACATCGGGTCGCGCGCGCACGTAATCCTCCATCCCCACCTCGCCGCCGAAGCAGTGCACGCTCTCGACCCAACCGCTCTCGATGGCGGGAATGAGGGTCGGATGGGGATTGAGGACCCAGTTGCGGCAGATGCGGCCCTTGAGGCCGAGCGCCCCGGCATAGGTCGGCAGCAGCAGCTCGATGGCCGCCGTGTCGAAGCCGATGCCGTGATTGAGCGCGGTCACGCCGTGACGCTCGTAGATGCCGCGGATCACCATCATGCCCATGAGAATCTGCAGCTCGTTGATCTGGCGCGGATCGCGGGTGAACAGCGGCTCGAGCGCGAAGGGGCGGTCGGCGGGTACGACGAGGTCGACCCAGGATCCCGGCACGTCGACGCGCGGCAGCCGGTCGACGACCTCGTTGACCTGCACCAGCACGATCCCGTGGCGGAACGCCGCCGCCTCGATGAGAGTCGGCGTCTCCTCGGTGTTGGGCCCGGTGTAGAGATTGCCGGCGAGGTCGGCCTTATCGGCGCACACCAGCACGACCTGGGGCGTCAGGTCGACGAACATGCGCGCGTACAGCTCGATGTAGGTGTAGATCGCGCCGATCTCGAGCTTGCCGTCCTCGAGCAGCTGCGCCACCCGCAGGCTCTGCGGGCCGGCGTAGGAGAACTCCACGCGGCGCGCGATGCCGCGCTCGAACAGCGTCAGATGCTCCGGGCGCGTCAGGGAGGAGATCAGCATGTGCAGGCCGTGGATGCGCCCGGGATCGACCTCGACCAGCGCGCGCGAGAGAAAATCCGCCTGCTTCTGGTTGTTGCCTTCGAGCGCGACGCGGTCGCCGGGCCGCAGCAGCGCCTCGAGCAGCGCCACGATGTCGGCGCGCCGCACCAGCTTGCCGTCGACGAAGTCCGCCGCGGCCGCGAGCCGCGCCGCCTTGTCCTCGCGACGCTTCGTCCAGGATAGCGGTCCCGCCGCTTGCTCGAGCGCCGTCGCCATGCTGGTCACATTACCGGGACCGCAACTCAGCGGCCAGCGCCCCGCATCGCGAGATTACGCGCGAGGAAGGCGTACATGTCCGCATGCAGGCCGATCGCGCGGTAGACCGTCTGGCTGCCGCCGTGGCCGGAGTCGAGCTCCACGTCGAGCAGCACCGGCTCGGGACCCGCCTGCGCCGACTGCAGCGCAGCGGCGAACTTGAAGGAGTGCATGGGCATGACGCGCGTGTCGTGATCGCCGGTGATGACGAGGGTGGCCGGATAGCGCACGCCGGCGCGCACATTGTGCAGCGGCGAGTAGGCGTAGAGCGCCTTGAATTCCTGGCTGTCGTCGGGCGAGCCGAAGTCCCCCTCCCACCCGGCTCCCTGCCCGAACTTGTCGAACCGCAGCATATCCATGACGCCCACCTGGGCAATCACCGCGCCGTACAGATCCGGGCGCTGCGTCAGGCAGGCGCCGACCAGCAGGCCGCCGTTGGAGGCACCGTGGATCGCGAGCCGCGGCCTCGAGGTGTAGCGATGCGCGATCAGCCACTCGCCCGCGGCGATGAAGTCGTCGAAGGCCACCTGCCGGTGGGTGCGGATCGCCTGGGTGTGCCACGCCTCGCCGTACTCGCCGCCGCCGCGGATGTTGGCGACCGCGTATACGCCCCCCATCTCGAGCCAGGCGATGAGCGCCGCATCGAACCTCGGCAGGTTCGGGATGCCGAAGCCGCCATACCCGTAGAGCAGCAGGGGATTGTCGGCATCGAGGCGCAACCCCTTGCGGTAGGCGAGCAGCATCGGGATGTGCGTGCCGTCCCTGGCCGGGTAAAAGACCTGCTCCTCCTCGAACGCCGCCGGGTCGAACGCCACGTGTGGCGCCCGCCAGGTCGTGCTGCGGCCGGACTCGAGGTCGTAGCGAAGGACCGTCGGCGGCGTGATGAGGTCGCGGAAGGAGTAGAAGGTCTCGCGGTCGTCCGCGTGCCCGCCGAAGCCTGAGGCGGTGCCGGGCCCCGGCAGCACGATCTCGCCGCGGGGCGCGCCATCGAGGCCATAGCGCATGACGCGGCTGTGCGCGTCGTGAATGCTGCGCACGATGAGCTGATGATCGACCAGCGTGACACTCGGGGTGGTGAGATCGATGGCATCGGGCCCCTCGGGTATCGCCGTGCGCCAGTCGGCGCGGGCAGGGGCCGCCGGGTCGATGGCGATCACGCGCCCATTCGGGGCACCGAGCGTCGTGAGGAAATACAGCCGCCCGCCGTCCGAGCCGACGTAGTTGTAGGCGGCCTCGAATCCCTGCACGACCTGAACGGCCGCAGGCGCCGCTGCCGCAAGATCGAGCAGGTAGAGGTTCTCGCGCCCCTTATCTCCGACCTCACCCTCGCCGGAGGTGACGATCAGCCAGCGCCCGTCGTCCGACAGATGGGGCTGGTATTGCCAGTCCGGATGGCCCGGGTCGTAGAGCAGACGGCGATCGGCGGCGGCGGGTGTGCCGAGGGCGTGATAGTAGACGGCGTCGTCGAGATCGCGGCTGCTGAGCTCGGCTCCCGGTCGGGGCGCGGGGAACGCACTGTAGTAGAGGCCCCGGCCGTCGTGTGCGAACACGGGCGCGTAGTACTTGGTGAAGCGCAGCACGTCGGGCAGGTCGTGTCCCGTCGCCAGGTCCCTGATTCGCCACTCGGTCCAGTCCGAGCCACCGGGAGACACGCCGTAGGCCAGCAGCCGGCCGTCGCGGCTCGCGACGTAGCCGGTCACGATCCCGGCGGGCGTGAGCGTGTTGGGGTCGACGGCCAGCGCAGCGCGCTCGCCCAGGTCTTCGGTCGTCTCGAGTACCGCCTGGTCCCGCCGGCCCGAATTGAAGGTATAGAAGTAGCGGCCGCCCTCGCGGAAGGGGACGCCGAACGCTTCGAAGTCATACAGCGCCGCGAGCCGCTTGCGCAGCCTCGCGTGCAGCGGCGTCGCCGACCAATACGCCCGGGTCAGCTTGGCCTGCGCCTCGACCCAGCGGCGCGTCGCAGGCGAGTCGAGCTCCTCGAGCCACCGGTAAGGATCGGCAACGGCGGTGCCGTGATAGTCGTCGACCACGTCGCCGCGCGGCGCGGTCGGGTAGGTCAGCCCGGCCCCCGCGAGCGCGGCGCCGGCGAGTGCCGCGGACAGCCAGCCGCCCAGCCAGACGGCCCGCCGTGAGCGTTGGAGCATATGCGGCACCTGCCTATCGAACGAGGGTCAGGCATTGTGCCCTGCCGGTCCGGGCACCACCACGGTAAGATCGCCGCATGCCACAGCACATCGGCATCGTGGCCTGCTCCGCAGAGGGCGCGGCGCTCTGCTACCGCACCGTTTGTCTCGAGGGCGCGCAGTTCCTCGGCGCCCTCGATCACCCCGAGGTATCGCTGCACAACCATTCCCTGGCCCGCTACATGAGCTTGTTCGACAGCGGAAACTGGCCGGGGGTCGCGGAGCTCATGCTGTCCTCGGCGCACAAGCTCGCGAAGGCCGGCGCCGATTTCCTCATCTGCCCCGACAACACGCTGCACCAGGCGTTTCCCTGGGTGGTGCGCCGCTCACCCCTGCCGTGGCTGCACATCGCCGAGGTGGTGGCCGCGCAGGCCGTGGAGCGCGGCTTGCGCACTCTCGGCATCACCGGCACGCGCTACCTGGTCGACAGCGAGGTCTACCCGGAGAAGCTCGCGGCCCGCGGCTTGCGCTTCCAGCGCCCCACGAGCCAGGAGCGAGCGGAGATCAATCGCATCATCTTCGAGGAGCTGGTGTGCGGGGTCTTCAGGCCCGAGGCGGTCACCTACTTCCAGGGCGTCATCGCCCGCATGAAGGACGCGGGCTGCGATGCGGTAGTGCTCGGCTGCACCGAGATCCCGCTGATCATCGACGACGCCAACTCGCCGCTGCCGACCCTCGATTCCACCCGCCTGCTGGCGCGCGCGGCCCTGCGCCGCGCCACGCAGCGCACGCCCTCCTGACCTGCGCCGCGGGCGCTGCCCGCAAACCCGCGCACGTCCCGCGGGCTACTTCTCTTTCTTGTTCTCGAACTTGAAGGAGACGTTGACCCGCGCCCGGTAGGCCCGCACCTTGCCGTTGGCGACCTGCATGTCGAGCTGCTTGACCTCGACGATGCGCAGGTCCCTCAGGCTCTTGGAAGCCTGAGTCACCGCGGCTGCCGCCGCCTTCTCCCAGGACTCGGTGCTGGTGCCGACCAGCTCGACGATCTTGTAGACGCTCTCCGCCATGACTCGCTCACCTTTCATCCCGCCGCGGGGACGGTTCTTTTGCCGTCAGTGTGCGCCCGCGGCCGGCGGGCGCCAAGTCGCACTGACTTGACGCCGGCCGCGGGCGCGATCCAGGCTCGCGGACCGCCAGGGCGAGAAGAACCAAGGAGCGAACATGAGACCCGCAGCTCTCCGTGCCCTCTTTACCGCCGTCGCGATGGGAATCACAGCGGCTCCCGGGTCCCCGACGAGCGCCAGCGCCGCGGTCGACCCGTACCAACCGCTCGCCTTTCTGATCGGGCACTGCTGGCGGGGCACCTTCGCCGACGGCGCGCAGACCGACGAGCACTGCTTCAGCTGGATCTATGGCGGAAAGTTCGTGCGCGACGAGCATGTGGTGCGCCGCCAGGGCCGGCCGGACGGCTTCGGCGAGTCGATCTACCTGTGGGACTCCGCCGCCGCGCGGCTCGAGTACCTGTACATCGAGAGCGCCGGCGGCTTCAGCCGCGGCGCGGTCACCGCCGAGGACGGTGCCCTGGTATTCCCGGCCGCCAGCTACGTCGAGAAGGGTGAGACCCGGACCTACCGCAGCCGCTGGCAGCGCGTCGGCGACGACGCCTACGACGTGGTCACCGAGTTTCAGGCGAAGGATGGCTGGGTGCCCGGTCTCAGCCTGCGCATGCAGCGGGTACGGAACGCTCCGACCTGAGGCGCGGCCACACGGGCCGGCGCACCAGGGTGCTCTTGCCGAACAGCGATTCGATGAGATCGACGGCGAGCACTGCGGTCTTGTTGTGCTCGTCGAACGCCGGATTGAGCTCCACGACATCGAGGGAGGCGAGCCGGCGCGTATCGGCGATCATCTCCATGCACAGCTGCGCTTCGCGGTAGGTCGGACCGCCCGGGACGCGCGTGCCGACGCCGGGGGCGATCCCGGGGTCGAGGAAGTCGACGTCGAAGCTGACGTGGAGGTGCGTGTCGCGGTCGAGCCCGGCGAGCGCCTGCTCCATGGTCGCGCGCATGCCCATCTCGTCCACGAAGCGCATGTCGAAGACATCGAGCCCCTGCTCGTGCACGAAACGTCGCTCGCCCGCATCGACGCTGCGGATGCCGATCTGACGCACCCACGACGGGTCGATCGCCGGTGTGCGCGCGCCGAGGCCCGTCAGCTCGCGCGGCCCGAATCCGCACAGCACCGCGAGCGGCATGCCGTGTACGTTGCCGCTCGGAGAGAGCTCGCTGGTGTTGAAGTCGGCATGCGCGTCGAGCCACAGCACGCGCAGCTTCCTGCCCTGCTCGCGGCAGTGCCGCGCCACCGCGCTGATCGAGCCGACGCCGAGGGAGTGATCGCCGCCGAGAAGGACGGGTAAGCGCCCGTGGCGCAGCTCTCCGTAGACGGCCGCGTGCACCCGCTCGTTCCAGGTGGTCACCTCGGGCAAGTGCCGGTACCCATCGCGCGGCGGCTCCCAGGGATTGCCCGGCCCGTTGAGGTTGCCGAGATCGATCACCTCGAGCTCACGCTGGCGCAGCGCGCTCACGAGCCCCGCGACGCGCAGCGCCTCGGGTCCCATCGAGGCGCCGCGATCCGCCGCGCCCACATCGGTCGGTGCGCCGATCAGCGCCGCGGTGCGCATGCCGCTCAAGCTGCCACCCCGGGGCGCGCCGCGAGCCTCACGGGCTCGCGGGACAGGAGGCCGAACAGGTCTTTCGGATCGTTGAGATCCGGCACCAGGTCGATCTGGCGCTCGCCGCCGCGTTCCTCCTGATGAATCCGCATGAGATAGCGCAGCGCGGAAAAGTCCTCGAGCGCAAATCCCACCGAGTCGAAGATCGTCACCTCGCGCTCGCTCGCACGCCCCGGGGCGCGGCCAGCGAGTACCGCGGTGAGTTCGGTCACGGGGAAGGTGGGCGGCAGCTGCTGGATCTCGCCCTCGATGCGCGACTGCGGCTCGAACTCGACGACCACGCGGGCGTCGGAACGCCTGAGGATGTCGGGGTGCAGCTCGGTCTTTCCGGGGCAGTCACCACCCACCGCATTCAGGTGCATGCCGGGGGCGATCATGGCCGGCGTAAGGATGGTGGCGTTGCGCTTGTCGGCGGTCACGGTCGTGACGATGTCGGCGCCGGCCACGGCGGCCGCGGTCGATGCGCAGCGCACGAGCTCGAGTCCCGGCAGGCGCAGCGCCCCGAGGTTGCGCACCAGCTTGTCGGTGGCCTTCGGATCGGTGTCGTACAGGCGCAGCTCGCGGATCCCGAGCAGATGGTGGAACGCGATCGCCTGGAATTCGCCCTGCGCGCCGTTGCCGATGAGCGCCATTACCCGGCTGCCGGGACGCGCCATGCGGCGCGCGGCCAGCGCGGAGGTCGCCGCGGTACGCAGCGCCGTCGTCACCGTCAGCTCCGACAGCAGCAGCGGATAGCCCGTGGCAACGTCCGCGAGCACGCCGAAGGCCGTGACGGTGAGGAGCCCCACCGTGGTGTTCTTGGGATGTCCGTTCACGTACTTGAAGGCGTACAGCCGCCCGTCGGACGCCGGCATCAGCTCGATCACGCCGACCGGCGAGTGGCTCGCGTGACGGGGCGACTTCTCGAAGTCGTCCCAGCGCAGGAAATCGCGCTCGATCTCGCCCGCGAGCTCTTCGATGAAGCGCGCGGTGCCCCGGCGGGCCACCAGCTGCTGGATGCGCTCGATCCCGATGAAATCGACCATGACTGCTCTCCTTTGCGAGCATGGTCGTACCCCCTCGAGCTAAAGAAAAGCCAGAATGGCGCACAAAACTTCGGTATCTCTGATCATTTCGCCATAGATAATTGGCGAATTGTGCTAATCTTGAGCGATGGACGACACCGATCGCCAGCTCATCGGGCTGCTGCGCAATGACGCGCGCGCCTCGGTCGCATCCCTCGCCAAGAAGCTCGGGGTCGCCCGGGGAACCGTCCAGAACCGCATGGCGCGGCTCGCAGCGAACGGTACGATTCTCGGTTATACGGTCCGCCTCAAGCCCGACGCGGCGGAACCCCGGGTGCGGGCGCTCATGACCGTCGCGGTGGAGGGCGCCCAGGTAGACGCGGTCATCAAGGCATTGCGCGGGGAACCCTCCGTCGAGGCGCTCTACAGCACCAACGGCCGCTGGGACATCGTCGCGGAGCTGGGGGCCGACAATCTCGAGAGTTTCGACCGCGTCCTCGGCCGCATCCGCCTGATCGAGGGGATCTCGCAGACCGAGAGCAGCCTGCTGCTGTCCACCTTCAAAGTCTGAGTGGGTGCAATGTTAGACAGTCATCTAATTCAGGCTCCCTGAGGCCCTTTACGGGGGGCTGGCGGGCGAACTTAGATGCCTTTCTAACAATGCGACCGGCGGCCAACGCGAGGACAGCTGAGCGGGTGACCTCGCCGTCTCAGCGGCTCGGGCGCAGCAGCGCCAGCCAGTCGCGGTGCGCGTCGCCGAAGGCGACGAAGAACGGGTTCACGAGCTCCTCACGGGTGTTGTACCTGAGCGGCCGACCGTCGAGGTCGACGACGGTACCGCCGGCGGCGAGCAGCACCGCATGGGCCGCGGCCGTGTCCCACTCGCTGGTGGGTCCGAGGCGCGGGTAGACGTCGGCCAGCCCTTCGGCGATCAGGCAGAACTTGAGCGAGCTGCCCACCGCGCGCAGCTCGTAGGACCCGAGCCGCGCGAGGAACTGCTCGAGCGAGTCCCCGCGGTGCGAGCGGCTCCCCACCACCCGCACCGGGTCCGCAGCCTGCGACGCAACCTGCAACGCCTGCGCGGGCGCCGTGCCGACCCGGCGCCAGGCGCGCTCGCCCGGAATCCCGCCGTAGGTGGTGTCGCTGACCGGCACGTGCACGACCCCCAGCACCGGCGCGTGCGCCTCGATGAGCGCGATGTTCACGGTGAACTCGCCGTTGCCTGCCAGAAACTCGCGCGTGCCGTCGAGCGGGTCCACCAGCCAGTAGCGCGCCCAGCGCGCGCGCTCCGCGTAAGAAGGCCTCGCCGCCTCCTCGGACAGCACCGGCACTTCGGGGGTGAGAGCTGTGAGCGCGCTCGCGATCAGGCGCTGCGCGCGCAGGTCCGCGGCGGTGAGCGGCGAATCGTCGTCCTTGAGAGTGCGGGCGGCATCGCCCGCCCGGTAAACCTCGAGGATCTCGCGTCCGGCGGCGCGCGCGATGACAGCCACGCGCTCGGCGAGCGTTGCACGCGCGGCATCGCTCATGCAGGCCCGATGACTCCCGCGGAGCGCAGGTAGGCCACCACGGCGTCGGCGGCCTCCTCGGGGCCGAGGCGCGTGGTGTCGATGCGGATCTCGGGCCGCTCGGGCGCCTCGTAGGGCGAATCGATGCCGGTGAAGTTCTGCAGCTCCCCCCGGCGGGCCTTGCGGTACAGGCCCTTGGTGTCGCGCGCCTCGGCCACGGCGAGCGGCGTATCGACGAACACCTCGAAGAACTCGCCCGGCTCGAACAGCGCCCGCGCCATGCGTCGCTCGGCACGGAACGGCGAGATGAAGGACACCAGCACGATGAGCCCCGCGTCGACCATCAGCCGCGAGACCTCGGCGACGCGGCGGATGTTCTCGACGCGATCCTGCGCTGAAAACCCCAGGTCCTTGTTGAGGCCGTGGCGCACGTTGTCGCCGTCGAGCAGATAGGTATGGCGCCCCTGGCTCGCGAGCAGCTTCTCGACGCGGTTGGCGATGGCCGACTTGCCGGCGCCGGAGAAGCCCGTCAGCCACAGCACGCACGCCTTCTGGCCCATGTGCCGGGAGCGCATCTGCTTGTCGACGTCGAGCGCCTGCCAGTGCACGTTCTGCGAGCGGCGCAGCGCAAAATGGATCAGCCCGGCGCCGACCGTTCCCTGGGTGATGCGGTCGATGAGGATGAAGCCGCCCAGGGTGCGGCTCGCGGCGTACGGCTCGAACACGATCGGCTGATCGAGCTCGAGCTCACACACGCCGATGTCGTTGAGCTCGAGCCGCTCGGCGGCGGTGTGCTCGAGGGTGTTGACGTTGATCCTGTGCTTGAGCGGCGCGACGGTCGCCGACACCGTGCGCGTCCCCGACTTCATGAGGTACGCGCGCCCCTGCAGCATCGGCTCGTCGCCGAGCCACACGACGGTCGCCTCGAACTGACTGGCCACCTGCGGCGCGTCCCCGGGCGCCGCGATCACATCGCCGCGACTCACGTCGATCTCGGTATCCAGGGTGAGGGTCACCGACTGGCCGGCCACGGCGCTCGCGAGGTCCCCGTCGGCGCTCACGATGCGCGCTACGCGGCTCTCACGCCCCGAGGGCAGCACCCGCACCCGGTCTCCGGGCCGGATGCTGCCTGCGGCGACCTGGCCGCAGAAGCCGCGGAAATCGGCGTTGGGGCGATTGACCCACTGCACCGGCAGACGGAACGGGTGCGCGGCAAGCTGCGCGTCCACCTCGACCGCCTCGAGGTGCGCGAGCAGCGTCGGCCCCTCGTACCACGACATGTGGTCGCCGTGCCGCGTGACGTTGTCGCCGTGAACCGCCGAGATCGGGATGGCGGTGATCGCGGTGAGAGCGATGCGCGCGCCGAAGTCGCGGTAGTCCGCCGCGATCGCCTCGAAGGCGGCGCGCTGGTAGCCCACCAGGTCCATCTTGTTCACCGCCAGCACGACCTGCGAAATCCCGAGCAGCCGCGCGAGATAGCTGTGACGGCGCGTCTGCGTCAGGAGGCCCTTGCGGGCGTCGACCAGGATCACCGCCACGTCGGCGTTCGAGGCCCCGGTCACCATGTTGCGGGTGTACTGCTCGTGCCCGGGCGCGTCGGCGATGATGAACTTGCGCTTGTCGGTGGCGAAGTAACGGTAGGCCACGTCGATGGTAATGCCCTGCTCACGCTCGGCCGTGAGCCCGTCGACCAGCAGCGCCAGGTCGAGCTCGGAGCCGCGCGTGCCGAACTTGCGGGTATCCTCGCCGAGCGCCGCCAGCTGATCGTCGAGGATCATCTGCGAGTCGTACAGCAGCCGCCCGATGAGTGTCGACTTGCCGTCGTCGACCGAGCCGCAGGTGATGAAGCGCAGCAGGTCCTTGCGGTTGTGCGCGTCGAACCAGGCGCCGATGTCGCGCTGCGCGGCTGCGGAACGCCGCGCCATCAGAAATAGCCCTCCGCCTTCTTCAACTCCATCGAGCCGGCGGCGTCGTGATCGATGACCCGCCCCTGGCGCTCGGAGGTCCGGGTCGCGAGCATCTCGGCGATCACAGCCTCCACCGTGTCGGCCTGGCTCTCGATCGCGCCCGTGAGCGGATAACAGCCGAGCGTGCGGAAGCGCACCGTCTTCACGACCGGCTGCTCGCCGGGCTCGAGCGGCAGTCGCGCGTCGTCGACCATGATGAGTGCCCCGTCGCGCTCGACCACCGGACGCGGCGCGGCGAAGTACAGCGGCACGACCGGTATCCTCTCGCGCCAGATGTACTGCCACACGTCGAGCTCGGTCCAGTTCGAGAGCGGAAATACGCGGATGCTCTCGCCCGGGCGCTTGCGCGCGTTGTACAGCGACCAGAGCTCGGGCCGTTGCTGGCGCGGGTCCCAGCGATGCTGCGCCGAGCGGAAGGAGAACACGCGCTCCTTGGCGCGGCTCTTCTCCTCATCGCGCCGCGCCCCGCCGAAGGCGGCATCGAAGCCGTGGGCGTCGAGCGCCTGGCGCAGCGCCTGCGTCTTCATCACGTCGGTGTGAACGCGCGAGCCGTGGGTGAACGGGCTGATTCCGCGCGCCAGGCCCTCCTGGTTCACGTGCACGATGAGCTCGAGCCCGAGGCGCTTCGCAGTAGCGTCACGGAACTCGTACATGGCGCGGAATTTCCAGGTCGTGTC
>DATKLG010000037.1:0-4378 GCA_035542535.1 Steroidobacteraceae bacterium | reverse complement strand
CCCGGTTCTTCAACGCGGACGATGCGCCCGCGGAAATAGTTGCCGCACGGCGTGCGGGATTCGTGCAGCTCGCGCAGCTCTACGCGCAGCGCTTCCCGAAGAGTGCAGCGCTCACCCGCGAGGTGGCGCGCGGGCTGTCGGACCTGCAGTTCACGATGCGTTACCGGGTGCCCTTTCAGTTCAGCCGCATGGTCCGGCAGTCCCTGCCGGGCGGCACGTTCCTCGAGTCCTCCTGCGGAGTCACGGTGCAGGATGTCGACGGCAACCGGCTCTACGACGTGGCTGGCTCTTATGGCGTGAATCTCTTCGGCTACGACTTCTACAAGGAGTGCATCGAGCGCGGCGCGCAGAGGGTGCGCGCGCTCGGGCCCGTGCTCGGCGCCTACCACCCGCTGCTCGCGGACAACGTCCGCCGGCTGCGCGAGATCTCCGGACACGACGAGGTGTCCTTCCACATGTCGGGTACCGAGGCGGTGATGCAGGCCGTGCGCCTCGCGCGCTATCACACCCGCCGTCGCTACCTGGTGCGCTTCTGCGGCGCCTATCACGGCTGGTGGGGCGACGTGCAGCCCGGCCTCGGCAACCCGCTGCCCCCCGATGCCACCTACACCCTGAAGGACCTGGATGCGCTGTCGCTCCGGGTCCTGCGCACGCGGCGCGATATCGCCTGCGTGCTGGTGAATCCCGTGCAGGCGATGCATCCCAACGCGAGCGCACCGGCCGATTCGGGACTCATCGACAGCGGTCGAGCTGCGCATTTCGACCGCGCGGCCTACGCCGCCTGGCTCAAGGAACTGCGCGCGGTGTGCAGCGAGCGCGGCATCGTGCTCATCTTCGATGAAGTGTTCGTCGGCTTCCGTCTCGCTCGCGGCGGAGCGCAGGAATACTTCGGCGTGCGCGCCGACCTCGTCACCTACGGCAAGAGTCTCGGCGGCGGACTGCCGGTCGGAGTCGTCTGCGGGCGGCACGAGCTCATGAAGCGGTACGACGAGGAGCGCCCGGCGGATGTATGCCTGGCACGCGGGACGTTCAATTCGCACCCTTATGTGATGGGCGCGATGAATGAGTTCCTGACACGCCTGGACGGCGAGCCGATCCGTGCGCTCTACCGCGACCTCGATGCGGTGTGGGACCGGCGTGCGGCCGAGCTCAATGCGCGCCTCAAGGCCGTGGACCTCCCGGTTCAAGTCGCGAATCTCTCGTCCATCTGGACCTTCGACTACCTCAGGCCGTCGCGCTACAACTGGATGTTCCAGTACCACCTGCGCGCGCAGGGGCTTGCATTGAGCTGGGTGGGCACCGGCCGGCTCATCTTCAGCCTCAACTACAGTGACGCGGACTTCGCCGCGGTCGCCGACCGCGTCGTGGCGGCGGCCGAAGCGATGCGGCGCGACGGATGGTGGTGGTCCGGTCCGTCGCTCACCAACAAGGCGATCCGCCGGCGGGTCCTGCGTGAGTTGTTTCAGGCCTGGTGGAGCACGTCGTCCATCGGATCGACCAGTTCCCCGCGCAGCAGCGCGAGCGGTGCTCCGCAGTAGAGTTTGACGTCGTGGAACGGGTCCGTGAGGATCTTGGTGAACCACACGAGGCCCGTCAGTACGCTCTGCTGTATGAACAGCTGCACCGTGCGGAACAGCAGCGCGCCCGCACCGAGAGCCAGCCAGACCTGACACACATGCCGCAGGAACTCGGCACGGCCGTGCGTCGCACCGTAGATGCCGAACAGTGTCGGGTCGACCCACAGCACGAGCGGCGAGGCGGCCCAGATCGACAGCAGCACGACCTTGCGCCGCAGGTTGTAGCCGACCTTGATCTCTTCCTTGTGCGCGTGCGTCGCCTGGTTCACCGCGTCGTAGTCCTTGGACTCGAAGAAGAAATGGCCCGTCTGGCGCGTCACCATGGCCACGAGCCAGCCGATGAGTGCAGCGGCGACGGGACTGGTGAAGATGCAGACGTAGGCCGTCAGGAAGCTGAGCGCGCTCACCAGATGCAGGCTCTGGTTGATGCGGCTGTGGTGGTAGTACCGATGGTCGTCCCAGCGCTGCTTCTTGAGCTCGGCGAGAAAGGCGTGCATTCGCTCCTACTCCGGCTTTGAGCGCGGCTGCGCCCGGATGAAGGAATTATAGGAAGACTGTTAAGAACATATGACAAGCAGCTGTATTCGTTGGCAACGTTAATACCTCTGTCACGATTTTGGACGAGGATCATCTCCCAGCATGAGAATCATGATCGTGACAGACGCCTGGTTTCCGCAGACCAACGGCGTCGTCAACACACTGGCGCAGACCGCCGCGTGGCTGGTCAGATTCGGCCACGAGGTGATGATCTCCGCACCGCGCGACTTCCGCACCATCCCCTGTCCAAGCTACCCCGAGATCCGCGTGGCCGTGAGGCCCGGACCCGCCCTGGCGCGCAAGTTCGCGTTCTTCCGGCCCCAGGCAGTCCACATTGCCACCGAGGGCCCGCTGGGGTTCGCCGCGCGACGCTATTGCCTCAGGAAGGGATGGCGCTTCACGACCTCCTATCACACGCAGTTTCCGCAGTACCTGAAGTCCCGTTGGCCGATTCCGCTGTGGCTCTCCTATGCGGCCCTGCGGCGTTTCCACGGGGCCGCGCAGCGCTGCATGGTGAGCACACAGTCCGTCGAGAATGAGCTGCGGGCGCGCGGCTTCAGCAATCTGGTGCGCTGGCGGCGCGGCGTGGACACCGAGTTGTTCAGGCCGCGGAGCAAGGAGTTCCTCCAGTTGCCGCGGCCGGTCGCAGCCTACGTGGGGCGACTCGCGATCGAGAAGAATGTGGATGCGTTCCTCTCGATGCCCTGGCGCGGCTCGAAGATCGTGATCGGGGACGGCCCCGAGAGAGCGCGCCTCGAAGCGCGTTATCCCGAGGCGCTCTACGTGGGCTTTCGCCACGGCGAGGATCTCGCCACCCACCTCGCCGCGGCCGACGTGCTGGTCTTCCCGAGCCTCACCGACACCTTTGGCCTGGTGAATCTCGAGGCGATGGCCTGCGGCGTACCGGTGGCGGCCTTCCCCGTCACGGGTCCGATTGATGTCGTCGACGACGGGGTAACGGGAGCCCTCGATGCGGATCTCGGCAAGGCGGCAGAGCGCGCCCTGCAGATCGATCCGCGCGCCTGCCGCGCCCGGGCGCTCCAGTCGAGCTGGACGGCGTGCACGCGCGAATTCGAGGCGAATCTCATCGCCTGCCGGCCGGGGCCGCTGCCGCAGAGCACCGCGAAACGCCCCGTCATCGAGCGAGCCGCCTGAACGAGCCGCTGACTGAGGTCTCGCTCCCGGCTGCAGCCGAGAGATCTGACCGCAGTCTGCATCCAGCATCCGCCCTATGAGCGATCTCCTCAGGGAAACCGCAGGGGTGAGGTCGCAGGCGGTTACCCGGTGGCATGCGTCGCTGCGGGCGATTGCGGTGCTGAGCATCGCTCTGTGGTCTGCAGCCGCGGTAGCAGTCGCACGCGCTTCGAGCCAGTCCGCCTCCGAGATCGGCTGCGACGTCCAACTGCTGCTGTCGGCGGCCTACGTGGCAGGGTGCGCATTCCGCTCCTTCCTCCCCGTGGTCGACATCCCGCGCATCGTGCTGGTCGATCACCGACTGTCGAGCGTCTCGATCGGTCGGTCGGTCGCAACCGTGGCTGAACTATGCTTCGCAGCTCAGTGGGCCCTCCTCCTGCACCGTCTCGCCTCGTTGAGCGGCAGCCCATCCGGGGAAACCCTGTCGCTGGCGATCATACCGCTCATCCTGCTCGCCGAAGGCTGCTCGTGGTATGCCGTGCTGACCACCGGACAGCTGGCTCACGCGGCTGAGAATGCGCTGTGGGGACTGTCGGCAGCGCTGGTGCTCGCGGCCGTGTGGGTGATCGGACCGCTGCGACTTGCCGCCCTGGATGTTCCGGTCATCCTCTGGTGCCTGGGCGGTATCGCCTACGTCGCGTTCATATTTGGCTACGATGTTCCGATGTACTGGTCGCGATGGCGTGCCGATCGAGCCAGGGGACATAGACACCTGAGCATCCGCGCCGGGCTGCTCGACACCTGCGGACGGCGCAGCGTGTCCTACCGCTGGGAGGACTGGAAGGAGGAGGTGTTGTGGATGACGCTCTATTTCACCTTCGGTGTCTGGAGCAGTATTTCGCTCATCTACACATCGTTGGCCATCGAGCATCACCACTGAACGCCGATGTCCTCACGGCAGCTCACGGGAATCCCGGATAGCGCGGGCGCGGGGATCGTGCGCAGGGGCCGCGCGCTTGGACGATTCGACCAGTTCTTCTTCGCGTCCGGCCGGCTCGCCCACCCGGTCTACTACGGGGGCGACCCCGAGGCTCCGCCGGTGCTGCTGCTGCCTGAGATCGCCGGCTTCT
>DATKLG010000036.1:0-4771 GCA_035542535.1 Steroidobacteraceae bacterium | reverse complement strand
GGGGGTTTGGGCGAGCGGGCGGCGCACGAGAGGCTCGAGTAGGTCAGCCAGCAGAAGAGCCCCACGGAGAGGCCGAAGAGGAAGAGGAGCAGGTATCCCACTACTGTCAGTATCACGGTCCACCCCCACGCAACCAGCGGCCGCTAGCGAAGTGTGTGGCGGACAGTGATCCGGTTCCACGCAGTAGGTCACAGGAGGCGAGCAACTGTGTTGGGCGGCTGCGCTGGCACGGTGCCGATCGAAGCGCCTGCGCTGCAGCAGCAAGCGTGGCGTGGCGCGATGCGCACAGCTTCACTTAATACACGCGCGGCTCTCTTTACATAGGCTGACGATTTGCGCGCGCTCACGATCGCCTGGATCTGCGCTCTGGCGCTGCTGCGGGCCGCAGGCGCCGCGGCCCAGACCGCTACACCCACGGCCGCCGACACGCAGGTCGCGAATTACGCGTTCGCGAGCGAGCTCGGCTCAGGCGTCTACGCGCTCGACGGCCGTGCGATCACCGTCTACCAGCTGCCGCTCTACTACCCTCTGCGCCAGGCTGCGCCGCGCGGCGGGCGTCCCGGCATCAAGCTGCTGTTCCCGGTGACCTTTGGCTTCTTCAACTTCCAGCCGATCGATGTGGTGCACGCGGAACTCCCGAGCTCGCTCGGGGCGCTGAGCCTCGAGCCGGGCGTCGAGCTCGACTACTGGCTGAGCGACGCCTGGCACGTCTACCCCTACGTCAAGGCGGGCTTCTCATGGGCCTCCTCGAGCGCCGTGAACGCAGCGATCTACGGCGCCGGAGTGCGCAGCGACTACCGCTTCGGGGCGCTCGGCGGCCGCGGCCTGTGGAGTGCCGTACTCGCATACGGAGGAGTGCACTACCGGAGCGAGCTGCCGGATGATTCCTTCACCCGGTTGCGCAACGGTCTCGAGCTGCGTCACGGACTGCCGTGGGAGTGGCGCGGCCGGGCATTCGAAGCGGCGCCGTACGCGTTCGCCGACGTTTACTTCAGGGCGCCCGAAGGGCCCGTATCCGGCATCAGCACACCCACGCTGCAGTTCGAAGCGGGCTTCACGATCGATGTCATTCCGGGATGGCGGATCGGCAGCTGGAGAGTTCCGCGGCTCGGCATCGGCTACCACGCGGCGGGGCTGCTCTCGGGCTGGCGGCTCGTGATCGGCGATCCGTTCTGATGCTGCACCGCCTGAAAGGGCGCTCGTTCATCGACCTCGCACGACCGTCCGTCGGCCCGCGAGGCGCGGCAGCGAACGTCTGGCTCGCGAGCGCGTCCATGCGTCTCCAATCAGTGCCCGGCTCCTCGAGCGGTTCGAGTGGAGGGGGGTTGCTCGCTCTCCGAGCGAGGGGTCGGGCGCTGACCCAGTGGGCCAGCCATTCAGACCGCGAGAGTCGTCCCTCGCGGTCTCTTCCTTTCAGCGCGCGACAGACGTTACGCCGACCTTAGCAATCACTGCCTGCGGTCTCCGAATAGAGACACATTGCCTTATGTGGGACAGTATGGCTCATATACGGTAGGCATAGCATCGTTGAAGGGGCGATAGGGGCTGCGACCGACGACCGGATGCCGGGCGCACTACCAGCCGCCGCGCGCATGTTTCGCGGTCGCCCAGCCCAGACACGGGATGCCTGATGCTTCATGAAGTCAGCCTCCAGCATTCAGGTTCTTGCCGCGGCACGTCAGTGGCTGCGACCCCTGGTGCACGTTCTCATCCGCAGTGGCGTCACCTGGAAGGACTTCGCAGAACTCGCGCGCACGAGCTACGTGGACGTCGCAACCCAGCAGTTTGGCAAGCGCGGACGGCCGACCAACGTGTCACGGACCGCCGTCCTCACCGGGCTCACGCGCCGCGAGGTGCGCAGGCAGCGTGCGCGGCTCGCCGCAAACCCCGAGACCTGGACGGGTCATGTGACCAAGGGCTCACTGGTTCTCTCGGCCTGGCACCAGGACGCGGAATTTCTCGACGCGAGCGGCCAGCCGGCGCCGCTGCCCATGGAGGGTGAAGAGGTGAGTTTCACGGCACTACTGCGCCGGTGTGGAGCCGGCGACGTCCGGCCTTCGACCCTGCTCAAGGAGCTCCTGGCGGCGGAAGCGGTCCGCCAGATGCCCGACGGGCGACTTGAGCCGCTCAAGCGCAGTTACATCCCGCAGAGCATGGACGAGCAGCTTGTTCTGCTGTGGGGCAAGCGCATGACCGACCTCGCGAAGACCAGTGGCCACAACCTCACGTCCCCCGATGCCGCGGCCAAATTCGAGCGCGCCGCGGTTAACGACCACATCAGGGCGGGCGCGCTGCCCGAGTTTCGTGAGTTTCTCGAGCGGGAA
This sequence comes from Steroidobacteraceae bacterium, assembly GCA_035542535.1. Lineage (GTDB taxonomy): Bacteria > Pseudomonadota > Gammaproteobacteria > Steroidobacterales > Steroidobacteraceae > 13-2-20CM-66-19. The sequence goes on along the minus strand of DATKLG010000036.1, from coordinate 2,447 downwards.
GGTCAGGCCTTCCTCGAGCGGGTCGATGCGTGGCTCACCGAGCATCAGGCACGCAACGAAGGGCCCGACGCGGCGCGCGCAGCGATTCGGCTCGGCGCGGGGCTCTATCACATCGGGGATTGAGCGGAGTCAGCAATGCACAACGCCACTCGGATCGTGTTTGCGGCCGCCGCTCTGCTGCTGATCTCCTGCGGGCCTGACAGCCAGGTCGCCGGCATCGAGGGCACCGGTGCCCCGGCCCCGATCACTGCGACGGGCCCGGTCACCGGCTTCGGAAGCATCTTCGTCAACGGTGTCGAATACGCCACCGCCGGTGCGCAGATCGAGATCGACGGTCAGCCGGGCATCGAGTCGCAGCTGGCGATCGGAGAGATCGTGACGGTGACCGGGACGGTGAATGCGGATGATAGGACCGGTGCCGCGACACAGGTGACCTTCCTCGGGAACGTGCTGGGCCCCGTCACGGGCGTGAATGTCCCGGCCGATACCTTCGTCGCGCTCGGCCAGACGGTCCTGGTGACCGCCTCGACCGTATTCGACCCGAACATCCAGCCTCCACAAATCGCGGGCATCAAGGCCGGTGACCGGCTCGAGGTGAGCGGATTTCCCGACAGCTCGGGACGGATCGTCGCTTCACGCATCCAGCTTGCGGGCCCAGGCACTTCCCTGCGCGTGTCAGGCGCCGTGCAGGGGCTCAACAGCAGCACGTCCGTCTTTCAGATCAACGCGCTGTCGGTCGACTTCAGTGCGGCGACACTGCACGGCACGCTCGCCAACGGCAGCCTCGTCGAGGTCGAGGGCAGCAGTCTCAGCGCGGGCGGCGCGCTGATGGCAACTGCCGTGACGGTGCTGCCGCCCCCCGGGGGCGCAGCGAACAGCAGGGGCGAACTCGAGGGTGTCATCACATCCTTCACCAGCGTGAGCGATTTCATGGTGAACGGCGTACACGTGTCGACCAATTCCAGCACCCAATTCGCGCTCAACGGAATCACGCTCGCAGTCAATGTCCGCGTCGACGTGGAGGGCTCCTACGATTCATCGGGGACTCTGGTTGCCGCCAGTGTCGAGGCGGGGGACGACTGACCCTCACACGCACGGAGTAAATGTCCATGCCAAGGAAAAGAACGCTGCTGCACAGCGTGACGACCATGCCTCAGTCCGAGGCAGCCAGCGATTCGCCCGCACAACCACCCGCCCTTGGTGCGTGGGGCGGGCATCTTCATGCGACCCGTGTGGCGCTGGCGATGATTTTCCGGCAGGCACCAGAGCGCAACGGCACTCTGGGTCCAAAAGAGCGCATTCTGGCCACCGTTTGCGACTTGCGCTCTGCGCTCGCTTGCGGCGAGTGGCTCGGGCGTCTCGGGACGAACTGTCTCAAGGAGCTCGCCGCCGCCCGCTTCGCGCTCAATGAGGTGGGAGCCATGAGCGTCGCGGCCTACATAAGCGACACGCTGGCGGCGCTGCGCCGTGCGGACTCCGTGCAGGACCGGCAGTCGCTGTTATCGAAGCTCGAGTGGGACCTGAATGCGGCCGGGCCCACTCTCGACAGGTTGATCGCGAGGTTCGCGCAGAGCCTGCTGGATGCCGGCGGCGGCGCTCCCCAATCTTCCCGGACAACCCGGCTCGAGGCGGCGGGGCGGGACCGCAATCACTGGTCGAACTCGGTACGGGATATGACACCGTGCGGCACCGGCAGACGCTGTCGGTCAGGCCAGGGCGGAAGCTGATGGAGCCGGCGCGAGGGCCTCTGTGACATTAATAAATGGTCGGGGTGACAGGATTTGAACCTGCGACTCCTACGTCCCGAACGTAGTGCTCTACCAGGCTGAGCTACACCCCGAATGCGCACCTCGGCTCCCGCGCGGCGCGCGCCGGCAGCGGGGCGCGCAGTCTACTGAACCGGCTCCCGGCCTTCAATTGCCGCCGCGCGGACTGTGCCGCGCGGCGGCCCTCAAGTCCCTCAGAAGAACTCGCCGAATGCCGCGGCGGGCGCGTTCGCCGGGGGTTCGGGGGACAGTGCAGCGGCCCGGCGCGGCTCGGGGATATCGTCGCCGGCAGAGCTCTTGTGGACCCAGATCCTGCCGAGGTGCATGACCAGCGTCGGGTGCTCGGTCGAGTGGATATCGCTGATCACATTGCCCGGTACCGCCACGACGTCCGCCACCTTGCCGGCCTCCAGCGTGCCCACCTCGGCCTCGATGCCGAGCAGCTTCGCATCGTCGCGCGTGCCCGAGAGCAGCGCCTGCGCCGGGCTCATGCCGAGGTTCACGTAAAGGCCGAATTCCTGGGCGTTCATCCCGTGCGGGTAAACGGCCGCATCGGTTCCGAGCGCGATCGGCACGCCGACCTTGAGCGCGGTCTTGAACATGTTGGTGTGCGCTGTGGCAGCCGCGTGCGCCTTGGCGGCGATCTGCGGCGGATAGCCTTCCACTTCCTTGAGGACATAC
>DATKLG010000035.1:0-59567 GCA_035542535.1 Steroidobacteraceae bacterium | reverse complement strand
TCAATCCGCCCGCGAACCCACTCGGATGACAGCCGAAGCTTCTGATAGCTGCTCTTGTGCAGTGACCAGAGACCGGCGCCGTCGCGAAGGTAGATGAGGTCGTTCACGACGACCGTCTCGGGACTGCCGTATTCGAGGAAGCAGATCATCGCACGCCCGTCATCGCCGCGTACCGGGACGAAGCGGTCGAGACCCTGCAATTCGGTGCGGCTGAGATCCCGGTAGGTTGCCACGAACAGGCCCTGTGGCTTGAGAGCGCGCGCCACTGAGTGCAACAGCTCAACGACCTCCTGACGATTCGACAGATGCGTGAGAGTGTCACCCATGCAGACGACGAGACTGGCCTTACCCGGGGCCACGAAGTCGTTGAGGTTACGAATATCGGCATGCCGGATCTCAATGTGGTGCGATTCGATCTGGGCGATTCGGGCGGTCAGCGTCGCGAGCAGTTTGTGACTTGTGTCGAGCGCGAGAACGCGGTAGCCGAGCTTCGACAGCGCGAGGGACTGAAAGCCAGAGCCGCACCCTAAGTCCACCGCAAGACTGTCGTTGCCTGCCCTGCCCGCGATCTCCTCGAGCAGCACCTGCTGTTCGGCGACCTTGCGCTCGAGCGACGTACCGAACATCCAGTCGTAGTGGTCCGCCAACAGGTCCTCGTAGTGGGACTGAACGCTGGACGGGACTGTTTGGGAGGGCATCATCCGCATCCTGCTCGAGCTCAGGCCGCGGCAAATCGCGTGGCTCGCCGCAGGCGCTGTGCGGCTTCGAGCAGGGTCAGAGACAGGAGATCACGCTGCGCGTGGCTGCCACCGATGCGATGGGCGAACGCCGGAAGCAGGCCAAGAGCCTGAGTGGCTCTTGGGTAGTCGCCGCGGCCGAAAGCCATGAGGGCGCGGCACACGGGCAGGCCGACCAAACGCGTCGTCTCGCCATAGCGGGTGATGGGCGATTGGCTTCTCTGCAAGGCATTCTCGAGCCGCTGGGCGCTTCGCCAGTCCTTTGCCCCGACGAACGCCAGCATGGCGTGCATGTCGTTAAATGTGCAGTACCCGTCCTCTATGTGTCCCTCCCAGGCTGCGGCTAGCTCGGTCCAGCGCTCGCCGGCGTCACCGTCCAGCAGCTCGACGCGCCACAGGAGCGCCGACGCATCGATCAGGTCGGAGACCTGGACAGAGCGGCTACCACGCACGTGCTCATCGTAGACTGCCAGCGCAGCCCGGAGCCGGCCTTGGGCAAGGTGAAACAGACCCCCATGCCACCACAGGTGCGTGGCTGCCACCGTATCCGCAGCCCAGTAGACGCGCCGCTCGTCCATCCAGCGCAGTCCCGCGGTCGCGTCTCCGGTCATTTCATAAACGTGTGTCAGCGCATGGTGGGCGCGGGCATCCCAGGGGTCGAGCTCGAGTGCACGCAGCCCCTGCTCGGCAGCCCGCGGGTACCGCCCGGACTCCACGAGGCCAAACGCCTGCATCGCGAGTACCGCGTGGTAACCCGGAACGTCCTTCGACCACGCCGGCAGGACCGCGCTGATGCGTGCGTCCATGCCCTCGACGTCGCCCGTCAAGTAGTCGAGTGCGTGGCCGACCTGCAGCGCGAGCACGTCGCGCGGATACTCATCCAGCAGGCGCTGCACGATGATCTTGAACGATTCGAAGTCGTCGGCGAGCACCGCTCCCATGCCGGCGACGTGCAGCCGCTCGCGGGGGGTGGCAGGCAGCTTCGAAGCGGTGATGCAGGCGGCGTGCGCCTGCCGTACACGCAGCCGATCGCGACTGCACAGGTCGAAGTAGGCGCTCAGCACGTGGGCCATAGTGAACGCCGGCGCCGCCCGCACCGCGTGCTCGAGGTGTGCCTCGGCGCCGCTGCGCCAGCTCAAGTGTGCGTCCAGCGCGCGCTCGAAGGCGTCCCGGGCGGCGGGCGTCGCCCCAGAGATTTCCAGATCGCGATGATCTCTGAGCGTCATAGACCGCGTCAGGCCTTGGTAATCACGATCTCGAGATACTCGCCGGGCACGACCAACGAGTCAGGCCCGGCAACATTCCACCGGCCGAGCAGCTCGCCGAGCGCTGCGCTCAGTTGCGACTGCCGCGCGGCATCGAGCGCGCCGAAGGCCTTGTGCGTCGGCCCGTAGAAGGTGCGGAACACCTCGATCCAGTGGGCCGCCGAGCGATAGCGAAAATTGAAGTGCCGCCGCAGGCAACGCAGGTCTGTTGCGTATGGGCCGAACAGCTCCACGATGTACGGCTCGGAGCCCCACAACATCGGTGAGAGGGTGCCCGGCGGCGGCGCGACGAAGCTGCCGACGACACGGAAGAGCTCGCCGAGGAAGCCTTCGGGAGTCCAGTTCGCCAGGGCGATACGTCCGCCGCTGCGCGTTACACGCAGCAGCTCCTGGGCGGCCCGATGATGCTCCGGCGTGAACATCACGCCGAACGTGGAAAGCACGACATCGAAAGCCCCGTCGGCGAATGGCAGATTCTCGGCATCGGCTACCTGGAAGGAGATCTCCAGACCCTCGGCCTTGGCTCGCGCCGCGCCCTTTTCCAGCAGCTGCGGCACATAGTCGGTGGATGTCACGCGAGCAAAGCGGCGTGCCGCTGCGAGAGAGGCGTTGCCGTTGCCTGCGGCGACGTCCAGCGTCCTTTCGCCGGCGCGCACGTCGGCGAGCTCGGCGAGCGACTCGCCGACGATCTGCAAGGTGGTGCCGATGATCGCAAAGTCGCCGCTCGCCCAGGTGGCCTGCTGGCGTCGTTTGATGGCGTTGAAATCGATTACGGAGCCGGTTGCCGGCTGCGCCGCGCTCGGTGTGCTCATGTGATTCTCCTCGATCGAGACTACGATGGCAGCAAGTCTGGCGCGCGCCCTCGATTGACGCTGCACCGCTCGTCCTGCAGACTTGCTTGCGCGTCCGCATCGAGCAACGGCTTGATCCAGCGTCCGCGCGCCTTGATTCAGCGTCCGCCGATCCAGAAGCTCGATGAGTCGCGATACCCTGTCGGATCTGTTACGGAGCGTGCGTCTGCGCGGCGCCGCCTTCTACTACGTCAGTTTCCGTGGGCAATGGTCAGCCGGGGCGGGGGCTGCCAAAGAGATCGCACATGTGGTGATGCCCGGGTGCGACCACGTCATGGAATACCACATGTTCGCCAAGGGAGACGGTTGGGCTGCCCTGGATGGGCTGCCGCCGGTGCGATTGCAGGCGGGCGATGTGGTGCTGTTTCCCCAGGGCGATCGACATGTGATCTCGAGTGCCCCGGGCCTGCCACCGGGCGAGCAGCGGCCGGAATCGCTGTTGGCCCGGGATGGCCGGCGGCCGGTGCCGATCTCCTTCCATGAGGGCATCGTCGACGCCGGCCCCATGCCGATCGAGAACGCCGATGCAATCGTGGTCTGCGGGTTTCTCGGCTGCGATCTGCGGCCGTTCAATCCACTCATCGCAGCGCTGCCGCGTATTCTGCATCTGCCGGCGTCGCGTGCCGGTGGCTGGGTCGCTCACGCCATCGATCAGGCCGTGCTCGAGAGCAACGAGCGACGGCCCGGGGGCGACGCCGTCCTCGAGCGCTTGTCGGAGATGATGTTCGTCGACGCCGCACGCCGCTACCTCGAGAGCCTGCCAGAGGACTCGGTTGGCTGGCTTGCGGGGCTGCGCGAGCGTCACGTGGGCAAAGCATTGGCGCTGATGCATGAGCGTCCGGCGCACCAGTGGAGCGTCGACAATCTGGCGCAAGAGGTGGGTCTGTCGCGCTCGGCGTTACACGAGCGCTTCGTGCGCTATCTAGGCCAGGCGCCCATGCAGTATCTGGCCAGCTGGCGCATGCAGCTCGGCGCGCGATTGTTACGCGAATCCAGCCGCATCGTCGCCGACATCGCTCTGGAGGTCGGTTATGACTCCGAAGCCGCGTTTACTCGCGCTTTCAAGCGAATGGTTGGCACACCACCAGCCGCCTGGCGCAGGGCCCAGGCAGGCAGCCCCCGAGCTGAATCGGAGGATGATTCCCGGAGGGCGAAGCAGCTGAAGGTGATGCCTGCGGCGCGCCACTCGACGTCTCGAGCACGCGTGCGCGATACCGGTTGAAGAGCTCGCAGCGTCTCGAAAATCAATCCCATGTTTTCGCAGGTTCGCTGAGCGCTGGGTCTCATCCCATGAGAACATGCGGCATTGTAGCTACGTATTGCAGCTACGGCAGTTGGGACATGTCGCCTGCTGGAATAGTAGATGTACGTCGGGGGAGCAATCGGAGCACGGCACCTGTTACCTACCGAGCGGACAGGAGATATTTCAATGCAAATCATGCGTAATGGCACGCAGCCCTCGATGAAGGGCCCGGCAGAATCGTTCACCGGCGCTGTGCGCATCGATTCCATGTTCCAGCGCAGCGAACCGTCGCGACTCACCGGCGCCATCGTAACCTTCGAACCTGGTGCGCGAACCGCCTGGCATAGCCACCCGCTCGGGCAGACATTGATTGTCACTTCTGGCGCGGGCTGGACCCAGTGCGAGGGCGAACCCCGGGTCGAAATCCGTGCTGGAGATGTGATCTGGTGTCCGCCGGGGCACAAGCATTGGCATGGCGCCACAGCCACCACCGCGATGACGCACATTGCTATCCAGGAATCGCTCGACGGCAAGAACGTCACCTGGATGGAGCAGGTCACCGATGCGCAATATCTTGGCACCGACGGCCGTGACTAATTTGTAACGCCCGGAGTGGTTCCACTGACGACAAAGGACGAGCCCATGATTTTGGACGAGACCTATTCCCTTGCCAACGGCGTGAAGATTCCCAAATTGGGACTCGGCACTTGGATGATCAGCGACGATACAGTTGTGAAAGCTGTACGGAACGCTGTAGCGATGGGCTACCGCCATTTCGACACGGCCCAGGCTTATGCAAATGAGCGCGGCGTGGGCGAAGCCGCACGCAGTTGTGGTGTCTCACGCGCTGCCCTTTTCATAACCACGAAAGTGCACGCCGAATCCAAGACATACGCACAAGCGAAAGAAGGCGTCGACCGATCGTTGCACACCCTGGGCCTGGATTACATCGACATGATGCTGATCCACAGTCCGCAACCTTGGGCCGCATTCGGGAGCAGCGATCGCTACTTCGAAGGCAATCGCGAGGCTTGGCGCGCGCTAGAGGAAGCCCATAACGCAGGCAAACTCCGAGCAATCGGAGTGTCGAACTTCCAGCAGGCCGATCTCGACAACATCCTCAACAACGGCACCGTCAAGCCGGCGGTCAACCAGATCTTGGCGCATGTTGGCAACACGCCATTCGATCTGATTGCTTACACCGAAAGCAAGGGCATTCTGGTGGAAGCCTATTCGCCGATGGGCCACGGTGAAATTCTGGAAAACCAGGCCTTGAAGACCATGGCGCAGCGATACGGCGTTACGCTGCCGCAGCTGTGCATCCGGTACTGCTTGCAGCTCGGAATGCTGCCGTTGCCGAAAACTGCGAATCCGAACCATATGCGCAGCAACGCCGCCCTTGATTTCGAAATTTCCGCAGCGGACATGCAAGCCTTGAAGGGAGCTGAACCTATCAAGGACTACGGTAAGTCGGCAGTGTTTCCCGTTTATCGCGGCGCGTAATGATGCCGATGGAATGAGCACACGTCACGGCACACTGGCTCTCGACCGCACTCCGACAACAGCCGCCGTGTGCCTGCAGAAATCCGCAGGGTCTTCAATCCGACGGTATGTAACCCCTTGTCTCCCCGCAGGAAACAGGGTCACTCCTGCTGTTACGCCTTCTGCCCCATCTGTAACTCCGCGACTTTGAAGGGCACCCCACACCCGCCAATCCCGCAGTACCCGTCGGGATTCTTCGCCAGGTACTGCTGGTGATAGTCCTCGGCGTAGTAAAACTGCGGCATATCGAGGATTTCGGTGGTGATGGCGCCGCGCCCGGCTCCCGTAAGGCCTCGCTGATAAATGCGCCGCGACTCCTCGGCGGCGGCGCGTTGCGCCTCATCCTGCACGTAGATGGCCGAGCGGTACTGCGTGCCGATGTCGTTTCCCTGCCGCATCCCCTGGGTGGGGTCGTGCGATTCCCAGAACGCCTTCAGCAGCTGCTCGTATCCGATCTTCTTCGGATCGTAGATCACGCGTACGACCTCGGCATGCCCGGTCTCCCCGGTGCAAACCTCCTCATAGGTCGGATTGGGGGTGAAGCCGCCGGAGTAGCCGACCGCGGTCGAGTAGACGCCGGGCAGCTGCCAGAACAGTCGCTCCGCTCCCCAAAAGCAGCCGAGCGCGAACAGCGCCTCCGACAGCCCGGCGGGAAACGGCGGGACGATGCGGTGGCCGTTCACGAAATGGACCTCGCGGACCGTCATCGCGGTGGCGCGTCCCGGCAGGGCGTGCTCCTGCGCAGGCATGTCTACTCTCTTGCGTGCCAGAGCCATGGGAATCTCCTCTCCTTTTATGGCCTGGGAGTGTGGGGACATCGGCCCACCGACTCAAGTCCCCGGGATCACCCGTGTTAAGCTCATCTCACATGGGTATAAGCCAGCCACAGAATCTCACGACGCCGCCGATCGAGAGGCTGCGCCCCTACGGGATCCGCGTCAGCCTGCCGCCCGGAGACCCGTTCCGCAAGCTCCTCGGCCCCGAGTGGCAGCGTCTGCACTGGTATCCGACGCCGGCCGAGCGCGATGCCGCACTGATCGAGATGAGCCGGCGGCACGAGTACTCGCGCGCCGGCGACAAGCCGGCGCTGGTATTCAAGAAGATCGAGAAGCTAGCCGAGAGCCGCGGCCTCTGACGCCGCGTGCAGCCTGTACCGGTCGCGCCCGATGACAGTCGGGCGCAGCTCCCGGCGCGGCATGGATTCCCCGGGGGGCCACCGCCTGCTAACGTGAGCGCTCGAGCATCCGTCGAGCCAAGGAGTTCGACCATGGCCAGCCCCGCACCCAGGGATCCCGCCAGCTATCCGTACGAGACGCACCTCGACATCAGGTTCGCACCGCTCTCGGTGGTGGACGTACCGTCGCTCATCGCCGGGGTTCGGCACCCCTGGTACAACCAGACTCTCTGCCGGGTAAACGACTCGGTGATCCGTCTCGGCGTCTTCGAGCCGGGCGAGTACCACTGGCACAAGCACGATCAGGACGACGAATTCTTCTTCGTGCTCGAAGGGCGCTTCGTCATCGACCTCGAAGGCCGCTCGATCGAGCTGAAGTCACGGCAAGGCTGCGTCGTACCGAAGGGCACCCTGCATCGCCCGCGCGCGCTCGAGCGTTCGGTGATCCTGATGGCCGAGACCAGCGCGATCGTCCCGACGGGCGACCCATGAGCGCAGCCGCCGGCGCGGCCCTCATCCGCCCGGTGGCGGCCGCGGACTACGCGCAATGGCTGCCGCTCTGGGAGGGCTACAACGCCTTCTACGGACGCGCGGGTCCGACCGCGTTGCCCGCAGAGATCACCTGGACGACCTGGCAACGCTTCCTCGACCCGGCGGAGCCGGTACACGCACTGGTGGCGGATTGCGCCGGGCGGCTGCTCGGCCTCAGCCACTATCTGTTCCACCGCAGCACCACCCACCTCGAGCTCGTGTGCTATCTGCAGGATCTCTACACTGCCGCGGATGCCCGCGGGCAGGGAACGGGCCGGGCCCTGATCGAGGCAACTGCGACACGGGCGCGGGCCGCCGGCGCCGCGCGCCTCTACTGGCTGACCCACGAGACGAACGAGACCGCGCGGCGGCTCTACGACCGCCTCGCCGACAACTCGGGATTCATCGTCTATCGCCGCCAGCTTTGAGCGAAGGTCGAGCAGGCGGCAAGAGCGCCGCGGCGACTCTTGCCAATCGTCTAGAACGTCCGCCCGAGGAACAGGTAGAAGGCCTGGTTGCCGTGCTCGTCGAATCCCATCGCCAGATACAGCGGTCCGAGCAGCGTGTCCATGCCGAGAAACACGCTGGCATCCTTCTGCGTGTTGCCGAAGGTCGCCTCGCTGCGGCTCTCCCAGACGTTGCCCGCCTCGAGCGAGGCGCCGAGATAGGTCGGCACGTCGAAGTAGCCGGGGCCGCCGCGGCCGATCTGCCGGTAGTACATGATGCGCGCGATGCCGTAGTTCGGTCCGAGCAGCGAGTTGGCGCGCAAGCCCGAGAGATTGAGAAACCCCCCCAGCGGGAACAGCAGGTTGAGATCGTTGACGTTCGCCTGCAGCGTGGTGCCGCCGGCGGCGGAGAATGAGAACGTATCGCGCCCGAAGGAATAGGCGCCGAGATAGCTCATCGTCACCTGGTCGGAATACTGCCCGAGGCCGCTGGTGTCGCGGTTGGCGCTCCACTGCAGACTCGCCTGCTGACCGCTGTGCGGGAAGTTGATGTCGTCGAGCCGGTCATAGGTAAGGCGCACGAAGTAGTTGATGAGGTCGAAGGGCGTGAAGCTTTCCTCGGGCAGATTCGGATCGGTCGGATCGCCGACCGCGAGCACGTAGTGCCCCTGCTGGCGTTGCGCACCGACGCGCGCCTCGCCCCAGTTGCCGAACTGGTAGCCGAAATCGGCGCCGTACTGGAAAGTGTGTACCCGGTATTCCGCCTCGAGGCTCTGCTGGTTGAACCAGTAGAGATCGCGCACCTCGTCCGAAACGTGCGGCATGACGAACCAGCCGGAGAACTCCGCGAGCGGCAGGAACAGCTCCGTCGACACCAGCGAGGTCGTGCCCCCCTGAAGGTCGGTAACCCACTCGCCCGCGTTGCGCGTGATGCCGGACATGACGAAGCGCACCGCGGCCTCGTAGGTGGCGTGCCCCTGGAAATCGTCCTGGAGACTGAGTCCGAAGCGCAGGTAGTTGGGGCCCATCGAGCTCGGGCGAGCATCGAGCGCGAGGCCGTAGTAGTTGTCACGCGCCACGACGCGGTAATCGAGCGTGTCGAGCCCGCCGAGGCCATAGAGCGCCGTCACCCGGCGCGCGACCGCATCGGGATCGAGCGGCTTGCCGGCCATGTCCCGAAACAGCCGGTCGAGCGACTGCGAGTACTGCTGCGAGCCGCCCTCGGCCTGCACGAACTGGATCACCGGCGGCGGCAGGCGCAGCGCCTCGCGCCGTTGCTGGTAATGCTGCATCTCGCCCGCCTCGACCGCGAGCGGCGCGAGCTGCTCCGTGACGGCGCGCGCCGCGGCCTCGCCGACGCCGATATAGCGCGCCACCGCGCCGAAGTCGAAGGAGGAGGCATCGCCGAGCGCGGGGGCGATCAGCACGTCCCGCGGGCGCAGCGAGGCGAGCTGCTGCTCGGCATTGCGCCGCAGCAGGATCGCCAGCATCTGGTTGGAGATGGACGTGACGTCGCTCAGCTTGGCGCGCTGCTGCAGCGGCGAGCCGACGTCGACGACGATCACCAGGTCGACACCCATCGCGCGCGCCACGTCCACCGGCACGTTGTCGGCGATGCCGCCGTCGACCAACAGTCGCCCCTGACGCTCCACCGGAGCGAAGATGCCGGGGGCCGACATGCTGGCGCGCATCGCGCTGGTCAGGTCGCCGGAGGCGAGTACCACCTGCTCACCGCTCTCGAGGTCGGTCGCCACGGCACGAAACTGCGTGGGCAGGTCGTCGAAGTCGGTGATGCGCGCCACCGGCAGGGTGAGGCGCCGCAGCAGCTGGCTGAGACTCTGGCCCTCGACCAGCCCCTTGGGGAGCACGATCTTGTGATCGCGCACGCCGAGCGGGAACTTCACCAGGAAGTTCTCGTCCTCCTGTTTGCGCCGCAGCGTGAGGTCCTCGCGCGGCGGGCGGTCATGGAATGCCGCCTGCCAGTTGAGCGAGGTCATGATCTTCTCGATTTCGCGCGCGTTGAGTCCGCTCGCGTACAGCCCGCCGACCACCGCGCCCATACTGGTGCCGGCGACCGCGTCGATCGGCACGTTGAGCTGCTCGAGGACTTTCAGCACGCCGACGTGCGCGATGCCGCGCGCACCGCCGCCGGACAGCACCAGGCCGACGCGCGGACGCGCGCCGGCGGGCCGAGCCTGATCCGGCGCAGCGATGGCGTCGGCGGAGGTGGCGACTGCCACGAGCGCGAGGCATCGAACCGCGAGTCGTAACCTCAATGCCCCGAAACGGGACCTGACCGCCCGTGGTGAACTCACGGGCGGAGAGAATACCAGTAAGGGGCCGGGGGCGCGCTGCGGCTCGCCCTCCTGCGGCGCCGTCGCGGATAATACCTCCATGAACGGATCCGGCGACCGCAAGCGCGCTCCCACCCGCACTCGCGGGCGCCTGCGCCCGGCTTGCGCGGCGCTCGCGCTAGTGGCGCTCGGCGCGACCGCGTGCCTGCACGCGCAGTCGCCCGAGGCCAGCGACTGGGGCTATTACGGCGGCGACATGTTCGGCCAGCGCTTCTCGACCCTAGACCAGATCAACCGCACCAACGTCAAGCGTCTCACCGTCGCCTGGACCTACCGTACCGGCGAGCTCGGGGCCGGGTATGCGCAGGCGCGGCGCCTGACCTTCGAGGCGACCCCGGTGCTGGCGTTCGGCCGGCTGTACCTCGAGACCGGAACCAACATCGTGATTGCGCTCGATCCGGTCAGCGGGCGCGAACAGTGGCGCTTCGACCCGCGCATCGACCGCACGCGCCGTTATGCCGAGAGCACCTCGCGCGGCGTGAGCGTCTGGGCGAGCACCGACCCGCGCTGGACCGGCGCGTGCGCGCGGCGGATCTTCACCGGAACGCTCGACGCGCGGCTGCTGGCGATCGATGCCGACACCGGCCTGCCGTGCCGGGATTTCGCCGACGGCGGGCAGCTCGACCTCACCCGCGGCGTGAGGATCCGCGACCGCCCCGACTACCTCGTGACCTCGCCGCCGGCGATCTATGCCAACGTCGTGATCGTCGGCTCCTCGATCGGCGACAACCGCGCGACGGACGTGGAGCGCGGCGTGATCCGCGGCTTCGACGCGCTGACGGGCGCCCTGCTCTGGTCCTTCGATCCGCTGCCGGACTCGCCGGCGCATCCGGCGGCAGCGGAGTGGAGCCTGACGCAGGCTGCAGCCACCGGCGCCGGCAATGCCTGGGGCGTGATGACGGTGGACGAGGAACATGCGCTGGTGCTGGTGCCGACCGGCTCGGCGAGCCCGGACTTCTACGGCGGCACGCGCCTCGGTTCCAACCGCTTCGCCGACTCGCTGCTCGCGCTCGACGCGCGCACCGGTAAGCTCGTCTGGCATCAGCAGCTCGTGCATCACGACCTGTGGGACTACGACCTCGCGGCGCAGCCGGTGCTCGGCGACCTCGACGTGCGCGGCGCGCCGGTGCCGGCCGTGATCGAGGCGACCAAGACCGGCATGCTGTACGTGTTCGACCGCACCAACGGCGCGCCGCTGTTCCCGATAGCCGAGCGCGCCGTGCCGAAGAGCCTGGTGCCCGGCGAGCAGGCCGCCCCGACCCAGCCGTTCTCGAGCCTGCCGGCCCTGGTCCCGCAGACGCGGGTCGAGCCCGCGGACGCCTGGGGCCTCACCTTCTGGGACCGCGGCAAGTGCCGCGAGCAGCTCGCGACCCTGCGCAACGAGGGCATCTTCACGCCTCCGGACACGCGCGGCACGCTCGAGTTCCCGGGTTACGCCGGCGGCGTGAACTGGGGCGGCGCGGTGCTCGACGAACAGCGCGGGCGCATCATCGCCGCGGTAAACGACATCCCGATGGTGGTGACGCTGATCCCGCCGGCGGAGCTCGAGACGCAACAGCGCTCGCGGCTCCACCCGCACGCCGAGTTCGGTCGTCAGGCCGGCACCCCGTACGCGCTGCGGCGTGAGCCGCTTCTCTCGCCCTGGGGATTGCCGTGCACGCCGCCACCCTGGGGTACGCTGGTGAACGTCGATCTGCGCGCGGGGCGCATCGTCTGGCAGGTGCCGCTCGGCTCGACCGAGGGCCTGACGCCCTGGCCGTTGGTGCGCGATTTCGGCATGCCCGGCATGGGCGGGCCGATCGCCACCGCCGGCGACCTGGTGTTGGTCGGCGCCGCGATCGACAGCTACTTCCGCGCCTTCGACATCGAGACCGGGCGCGAGCTGTGGAAATACAAGCTCCCCGCCGGCGGCCAGGCGACACCGATGACCTACCGTGCGGGCAAGGACGAGCGGCAGTACATCGTCATCAGCGCCGGCGGACACGGCGCGCTCGGCACTCCGCGCGGCGACTATCTCATCGCCTTCGCCCTGCCTGCGGGAACCGCGGCGGCGCGCAACACCGCCCCGCACTGAGCACCAGGAGGACCTTGCCGGCATGCTGCTGCTGATCGTTCTGACCCTCGTTCAGGCGGCCCTCATCGTCCACGTCATCAAGACGGGGCGGAATTTTCTGTGGATCTGGGTGTTGCTGCTGCTGCCCGCGGGCATCGGCGGACTGGCATACCTGGCGGTGGAGATTCTCCCGGAGCTCATCCGCAGCCGCACCGCGCAGCGTGCCTCCCGCGGCCTGCGCCGCGCCATGGACCCGGGCGCGGATCTGCGCCGCTACGAGAACGAGGCGCGCGTCGCCGGCAACGTCGCGAGCCGCCAGCGCTATGCCGAGGAACTCGCGCGTCACGAGCGCTACGACGAGGCGATTGCCCAGTACCGCCTGGCGCTCAGCGGTCTCTACGAGCATGACCCCAACCTCATGCTCGGCCTCGCGCAGGCGCAATTCGGCAAGGGCGAGCCGCGCGCCGCCCGAATCACGCTCGATGAGCTGATCTTGCGCAACCCCGACTTCCGCTCACCGCAGGGGCACCTTCTGTACGCGCGCGCACTCGCCGCCGAGGGCGAAGTGGCTAAGGCGTTGGAGGAGTACCGCGTGCTCGCGCCCTCCTATCCCGGCGCCGAAGCCTCGGTGCGTCATGCGCAGCTGCTCGAGGCGCAGGGCCGACGCGCCGAGGCGCAGCAGGTCGTGCGCGAGCTGCTCGAGCAGGCGCGCATCGCGCCCGGACACTACCGCCGCGCGCAGCGCGAGTGGCTGGACGCCGCGCGTAGACTGCTTTAACCGGCCGCGGTGGCCGTTTTGCGCACTTCACCTGCGGCGCCGCCGCGCGGGATCTGCTGCGTGATGCAGTGGATGTTGCCGCCGCCGAGGAGGATCTCGCGCGCCGGTACGCCGACCACGCGCCGGCCGGGGAACAGTCGCTTGAGGGTGGCGGCGGCACGCCGGTCGGTGCGGGAATCGAGCAGCGGCATGACGATGCCGCGGTTGGCGATGTAGAAATTGACGTAGCTGCCGGCCAGGCGCTCGCCGGCGCGCCGCGGCTTGCTGCCCTCGCGGCGCACGATGCCGGCGGCCTCGCCGGCGCTCATCCTGAGTGGCCCCGGCATCGGCAGGCGCACGACCTCGAGCCTGCGGCCGCGCGCATCGCGCGCCTCGCTCAGCCGCTGCCACGCGTCCTGCGAGCTGCGGTACTGCGGATCGCGGCGCTTGTCCGTCCAGGTGAGACATACGACTCCGGGACGCACGAAGCACGCCAGATTGTCGATGTGGCCGCCGGTCTCGTCGTTGCAGACCCCCTTGCCGAGCCAGATGAGTTGCGTGACCCCCAGGTACGCGCGCAGCAGCGCCTCGATCTCGCGGCGCTTCAGAAGCGGGTTGCGGTTGGAATTAAGCACGCACTCCTCGGTGAGGAGCGCCGTGCCCTCGCCGTCGACGTGCAGCGCGCCGCCCTCGAGCACCAGCGGCGCGCGGTAGCGCTCGAGCCGCTCGATCTCGAGTACCTTGCCCGCGACCTGCTCGTCCTGGTCCCAGGGGAAGTACAGACCTCCCTCGAGGCCGCCCCAGGCGTTGAAGCGCCAGTCGACGCCGCGTACCGTGCCGTCCGCGTGGGTGACGCAGGTGGGTCCGACGTCGCGCATCCAGGCATCGTCGTGCGCCATCTCCACGAGGCGCACGGCCTGCGGCAGCAGGGCGCGCGCGGCCTGGTAGTGCGCCGTCGACACGCCGACGCTCACCGGCTCGAAGCGCGCGATGGCGCCCGCCACCTGGGCAAAGGCGAGCTGCGCGGGGCGCGCGGCGTCCCGCCAGTTGTCGGGACGCTCGGGCCACAGCAGCCAGCAGCCGGCGTGCGGCGCGAACTCGGCCGGCATCGCGAAGCCGTCCTGCGCCGGCGTGCTCGACAGGGTACGAGTCATTGCCGCAGTCGGCTGTGTCTGAATCCGTAGAAGGCGTAGATCGACATGCCGAGGATGGTCCAGACGAGGAGTCGCGCCCAGGTGGGAGTCGAGAGAGTGAGCGTCATGCCGAGGCAGGTGAGCGCGCCCAGCACGCAGGTGAACGGCGCCCACGGCACCCGAAACGGCCGATAGGCGTCCGGGCGTGTCTTGCGCAGTATCAGCACGCCGATGCACACCACCGCGAAGGCCAGCAGGATGCCGATCGAAATGAGATCCGCCAGCAGATCGAGCGGAAAGATGGCGGCGATCAGCGCTGCAAATACACCGGTGATGACAGTGGCGACATGCGGTGTCTTGAAGCGCGAGTGGCAGCGGCTCATGTACGCGGGCAGCAGCCCGTCGTCCGCCATCGACAGCAGGATCCGCGGTTGTCCCAGGAGCGAAGTGAGGATGACGGAGGTCATGCCGGCAATGACGCCCGCCTTGACGAACCAGGAGAGCCAGGCGAGCTGCGGATGGGCATCGAGCGCCACGGCCACCGGTGCGTCGGAGTCGAGCTTCTGGAACGGCACCATGCCGGTGAGGATCGTCGACATGGCGACGTACAGCACGGCCGAGATGACCAGGGCGCCGATGATGCCGAGCGGCAGATCGCGCTGCGGGTTGCGCGCCTCGAGCGCGGTGGTCGAGGCCGTGTCGAAGCCGACGTAGGAGAAGAAGATGATCCCCGCCCCCTGCAGCACGCCGCTCCAGCCGAAGTGGCCGCGGACACCGGTGTTGGGCGGCACGTACGGCGTCAGGTTTGCCGGATCGACGTAGCGCAGGCCGGCGATGACGATGATCACGATGATGCCGACTTTGAGGGCCACCATGATCGTGTTGGCGCCGGCCGAGCCGCGCACGCCGATGTAGAGCAGCACCGTCATCGCGGCGATGATGAGCACGGCCGGCATGTTGACGATGGCGCCGGTTCGGATCACGTGGTCGTGCGCGTCGAGCGCGAGCGGCGCATTGACCAGCGCCGCGGGCAGGTGAATGTGTGCGTCGGCGAGCAGGCTCACGACATACGCTGACCAGCTCACCGCCACGGCGGAAGCGGAGATCGCGTATTCGAGCAGCAGGTTCCAGCCGATGAACCACGCGAGCGCCTCCCCGAGCGTCGCGTAGGTATAGCTGTAGGCGCTGCCGGGTACGGGCAGAAACGCCGCGAACTCCGAATAGCACAGCGCCGCCAGTCCACCGCCGAAGGCGGCGATCAGCAGCGACAAGGTGATGGCCGGCCCGGAGTGATTGGCCGCGACCGTGCCGGTGAGCACGAAGATGCCCGACCCGATGGTGGCCCCCAGGCCGATGGCGATGAGCGCCGGCGCGCTCAGGACCTGCTTCAGGCGGCTCTTGCCCGGTGGCGCTGGGTCGATCGGCCGCACCGCCAGCAGCTGCCTGAGGAGCGGTGGACGCCTGGCTGCCCCGCCGTCACTCTTATTAATAGCGCTCGACATACTCTCCGCGTGACCCCCTCGAGGCGAAGCGCCGGAGGAGTCTCTCACAGGCCCGCCCCGCGCGGCACGCAATCCGCGCCCCCAGGGGGGGCTGTGCTAGCATGGCGCGCCCGGCGGGACCTCGCCCGTGCGGGCTCCCGCGGAGTAAAGCTCATGTCCAGCGCCACCAGTCCCAAGGTCACGCCTCCCGCCGAGGGGGCGAAGATCGCGATCGTGAACGGCAAGCTCGCCGTCCCGGCGAACCCGATCGTCCCCTTCATCGAGGGCGACGGCACGGGACCCGATATCTGGCGCGCAAGCGTGCGCGTCATGGACGCCGCGGTGGCCAAGGCCTATGGCGGCAAGCGCCGCATCCACTGGATGGAGGTGTACGCCGGCGAGAAGGCCAACCGCCTGTTTAACACCTGGCTGCCGGATGAGACGGTGGCGGCCTGCCGCGAGTATCTGGTGTCGATCAAGGGCCCGCTCACCACGCCGGTGGGCGGCGGCATCCGCTCGCTCAACGTGGCGCTGCGGCAGATGCTCGACCTGTACGTGTGCCTGCGCCCGGTGCGCTGGTTCAAGGGCGTGCCCTCGCCCGTCAAGCATCCCGAGAAGGTCGACATGGTGATCTTCCGCGAGAACACCGAGGACATCTACGCCGGCATCGAGTTCGAGTCGGGCACTGCCGAGAATCAGAAGTTCCTCGAGCTGTTCCACCAGGCCTTCCCCAAGGCCTATGCCAAGATCCGTTTCCCCGAGAGCTCCGGCATCGGCATCAAGCCGGTCTCCAGGGAAGGCTCCGAGCGGCTGATCCGCTCGGCGATCGAATACGCGATCGCCAACAGGCGCAAGAGCCTGACGCTGGTGCACAAGGGCAATATCCAGAAGTTCACCGAAGGGGCGTTCCGCAACTGGGGCTATCAGCTCGCCGAGCGCGAGTTCGGCGCCGCGACCTATACCTGGGAGCAGTGGGAGCGCACCAGGGCGGCCAGGGGCGAGAAGGAGGCCAACGCCGAGATGGATGCCGCCAGGAAGAGCGGCCGGGTCCTCGTCAAGGACGCGATCGCCGACATCACGCTGCAGCAGGTACTGACGCGGCCGGAGGAGTTCGACGTCATCGCAACGCTGAATCTCAACGGCGACTATCTCTCCGACGCGCTCGCGGCCCAGGTCGGCGGCATCGGCATCGCCCCCGGAGGCAACATCAACTACCTGACGGGCCATGCGGTATTCGAGGCGACCCACGGCACCGCTCCGAAGTACGCGAATCTCGACAAGGTGAACCCGGGCTCGCTGATCCTCTCGGGCGAGATGATGTTCCGCTACATGGGCTGGCTCGAAGCGGCCGATGCAATCATCGCCGCCATGGACCGCACCATCGGCGAGAAGATCGTGACCTACGACTTCGCGCGCCTCATGGAAGGGGCGAAGGAAGTCTCGACCAGCGCGTTTGCCGACGCGCTGATCCGCAACCTCTGAGCAGGCGCGGCATGCGCGCCGATGCCGCCATCTGGGTGAGCTGGCCGAAGAAGTCCTCGGGCCTCCCGAGCGAGCTCACCGAGGATACGGTGCGCGAGCTGGCGCTGCCGCTCGGCCTGGTCGACATCAAGGTCTGCGCGGTCGACGCCACCTGGTCGGCACTCAAGCTCGTGGTGCGCCAGAACGCGCACGCACACTGGCCGCGCCAGCCCCGTTCCGCGTGAATACCCGAGCGCGCGTCCCGGCCATCCTCGAGTGGGCGCGCAAGGTGCAGGCGGTCGCGCACAACGGCCTGGCCTTCACCCGCGACCCATTCGACCGCGCCCGTTATCACGAGCTCGCGGAGCTCACCGCGACGATCCTGAGCACCGAGCTCGAGGTACCGCTCGCCACCGCGCAGGCCTTCTGGGAGGGCGAGCAGGGCTATGCCACTCCCAAGGTCGACGTGCGCGGCGGCGTGTTCCGCGGCGCCGAGGTGCTGCTGGTGCGCGAGCGCAGCGATGGCCGCTGGACGCTCCCGGGCGGCTGGGTAGACGTGAACGACGCCCCGTCCGCCGCCGTGGCTCGCGAGATACTCGAGGAGTCCGGCTATCACGCCCGTCCGGTGAAGCTCGCGGCGCTCGTCGACAAGAACCGCCATCCGCATCCGCCGGGCATACACCACATCTACAAGCTCTTCTTCCTGTGCGAGCTCACGGGCGGCAGCCCGGCGGTGAGCGCGGAGACCGACGCCGTGGACTTCTTTCCCGTAGCGTCACTCCCGCAGCTGTCCACCGGACGCGTGCTCGCTGCCCAGATCGAGCGGCTCTACCAGCACCAGCTCGACCGCTCGCTGCCGACCGACTTTGACTGACGCGCCGCTCGTGGACCCCGCGCGCCACCTGGTCGCGGCCTTCGCCGCCTACAACGCCGAGTTTCGTGCCATCACGCGGCGTGCGCCGCTGCGCTTCGACAGCCGCGACTGGAAGGGCAGCCAACGCGACGCGGTCGAGCGCATCGAGCTCTACGAGCGGTTCGTCAACCAGACGGTCGCCGAGCTGCGCGCCGAGCTCGGCGCCGCGGCACTCGATCGCGCCAGCTGGCGGGCGATCCGCGCCGAATTCGCCGCGCTCATCGGCGAGCTGCCGGACCCTGAGTTCACCAAGACCTTCTTCAGCTCGGTCACCCGACGCCTGTTCGGCACCGTCGGCGTCGCGCCCGACATCGAGTTCGTGGCGACCGATCTCGATCCGCTCGCCGGCGTCGACACCAGTGGCGGCACCAACACCTACGTGAATCACGGCTCGCTGCCGCTCTTGTTCGAGGACCTGCTCGGGGACGTACGTTTCCGCTCGCCGTGGCGCGATCTCGACAAGAGCATCGCGCACGTCGCCTCCGAGGTGCGCGCTTACCTGGACGCGCAGGCGGAGCGCCGCAGCGTCGACAAGGTCGAGGTCCTCAAGCCGGTGTTCTACCAGGTGTCGCGCGCCTACATCGTCGGGCGTGTCGTCGGGCGCGGCCTGCTCGCGCCGCTGGTGATCGCGCTCAAGAACACCGACAGCGGCATGCTGGTGGATGCCGTGATGCTCGCCGAGGACGACGTCAGCATCGTCTTCGGCTACACGCGCTCCTATTACCACGTCGACCTGGAGCGGGTCGCCGAGGCGGTGGTGTTCCTGCGCTCCATCATGCCGAAGAAACCGGTGAGCGAGCTGTTCACGGTGCTGGGGCGCGCGCGCCAGGGCAAGACCGAGCGCTACCGCGAGCTGATGCGCCACCTCGAGCGCACCGATGACCTGTTCATCCATGCGCCCGGCGAACGCGGGCTCGTCATGGTGTGCTTCACACTGCCCTCCTTCGACGTCGTCTTCAAGGTGATCCGCGATCGCTTCCCGCCGCCGAAGACGGTGCTGCGCGAGGAGGTGATGGCGAAGTACCAGATGGTCTTCATCCACGACCGCGCCGGGCGGCTGGTCGATGCGCAGGAGTTCCGCCGCCTGCGCTTCCCGCGGGCGCGCTTCTCCCCGGAGCTGCTCGCGGAGCTGGCGGCGGAAGCCGCCCTGACCGTGCGCGAGGACGGCGCCGATCTGGTGTTCGACCACATGTACGTCGAGCGGCGCATGACCCCGCTCAACCTGTACCTGCGCAGCGCGTCCCCCGAAGCCGCGCTGCGCGCGGCCGTCGATTACGGCCAGTGTATCCGCGACCTCGCCTGCACCGACATCTTTCCCGGCGATCTGCTGCTGAAGAACTTCGGCGTGACGCGCCACGGGCGCGTGATCTTCTACGACTACGACGAGCTGTGCCGGGTGACCGACTGCAACTTCCGCGAGGTGCCGCAGGCATCGAACGACGAGGACGAGATGCGCGCCGAGGCCTGGTTCTACGTCGCCGAGAACGACGTGTTTCCGGAGACCTTCATGCGCTTCCTCGCGTTCGGGGATGCCGAGCGGGCGGCGCTGCTGCGCGTGCACGCCGAGATCCTCACCGCCAGGTACTGGCGCGACGTGCAGTGGCGGCTACGCGAGGGCGAAGTCCTCGAGGTGCTGCCCTACCAGGCGCACCGGGTGCGGGTCGCGGGCAGCGGCTGAGCGAGTTCATGACTCGAGCGGCGCGTCAGCTGCTGCGCCAGTCGCCTTGGCGATACCGGTCATCTGTGCTTTTGGGACACGAAGCTGGCGATGTGGGTGCCAATGTTTCGGCTGACCAACGCTCAGCTGTTTGAGTGGATGAAGAGCATCAAAGTGCTCGACGCCGAATTGCGCTGATAGCCTCAGGGCCTGAGTGTTGCCGCGATGCTGCGGACTTCGTCCGGCGTATGCTCCCCGGCCAACGGCGTACCCGGCATCAGGTATTTACCCATGTCGAGTCCACCGACCACGACCGGCTCGAAGCCGGCCTCGCGCACCAGCCGCGAGGCCACTTCGATCGCCTGCTTGTCGTCGGCCGCGATCGGCATGCCGATCTTCCCCGGAGCCTCGTGGGCGCTGGCCATGCGTGCCGCGCCGACCGCGTTGAATGCCCGCACGAGGCGCGCGCCCGGCATCATCTGCGCGTCGAAGAGCCCGGCTCCTTTCGTGCGCGCGTCACTGGCGATCTGCCCATCGCGTTGCGGGAAGGGATTGCTCGCATTGATCACGACTTTTCCCCTGAGTGAATTCCCCAGGCTCGCGATCAGTCCGGGGAAGGCGCTGTACGGCACCGCAAACAGCAGCACCTCTCCAAACTCCGCCGCCTCCAGCGGCGTGCCGGCCCGTGCATTCGCGCCGATATCGGCAGCCAGCTTGCGGTCGTTCTCGAGGTGACGCGAGGAGAACATCACCTGGTTACCGGCCCTGGCCCAAACGGTTCCAAGCGCGCTGCCAACCCGCCCGGAGCCGATGATGCCGATCCTCATCTTCTGATCCTCGGCAGCCAGGGCGAGACGCGCAGTGAGCGGACTGACGCCGAGGACGGCTGCCAGGCCGGCCGCTCCAAGCAGAGCGCGACGACCCAGGCGCTGCGTGCCGCGTATCCTCATGTCGGTCTCCTGATATGCAAACGAATCGGCAACCGGCTGTCTGGCCTGGGCGCACGCGCCTCCTCGTCTAAGAGCCCGCGAGCCGGCAGGCAGTTCCGCTAAGCTGTGCCCGCAATGAACCGCACTCTCATAGCGCTCGGCGCGCTGCTCGCGCTCGCGGGCCTGCTGTGGCCGGCGGTGCGGCGCGCACCGCTCTTCCGCCTGCCGGGCGACATCGTCATCAGCCGGCCGGGTTTCACGTTCTTCCTTCCGCTGACGACCATGCTGCTCGTGAGCCTCATCGTCTCGGTCATTGCGTGGCTGCTGCGCCGCTGACCGACGGCGCCGCGCGCTGCAGCCCCTGCCCGGGGCCGAGGTTCGCGTGCAGGAACTCGGTCACCTTTCGATACAGCGTCAGGCGCATCTCCGGGCGCTGCAGACTGTGCTCGCCGTGCCTGATGAGCACCAGCTCGTGGGGCACACCCTGGCGCGACAGCGCCCGATCCATCGCCCTGCTCTGATCGGCGAGCACGGTGTAGTCGTCCTCCCCGTGCACCAGCAGTACCGGGACGCGGATGCGATCGACGTGCGCGAGCGGTGACTCGGCACGCAGCCGCGCGGGGTCGGTACCCATGGCATCCCCGGCGGAGTCCTTGCCCCCGTAGAAGCGCTCGTCGTCGATGGCCATCTGCGACATGTCGGAGACGCCCGCGATGCTCACCGCGCAGCGGTACAGCTCCGGCTCCTTCTCGACGCCGGTGAGCGCGGCGTAGCCGCCGTAACTCCAGCCCACGATGCACAGGCGCGCGGGATCCGCGATTCCCTGCTCGATGAGCCAGCGTGCGCCGGCGGTGATGTCATCGTGCATGATCGTGCCCCACGCCTGATGCCCGGCGTCGCGCCACTCGGCGCCGTAGCCGGTCGAGCCGCGGAAGTTGAGCTGCAGCACCGCGTAGCCGCGGTTGGCGATCACCTGGACGAGAGGATCGTAGCCCCAGTGGTCGCGCGCATAGGGCCCGCCGTGCGGCAGCACCACGGCCGGCAGGCGCTCACCCGGCCGGGCCTCCCGCGGCAGCGTCAGGTAGCCGGGAATGGCGACGCCCCCCAGACCCGCCACCGTGATGGGCTTCATCGGTGCGAGCTGCGTGTCGCCGAATCCCAGGTCCTGCCGACCGAGCTCGCTCAGCCGGCCGCTCGCGGTGTCGAGCAGGTGATAGCGCGGCGGCATCACGTCGCTGAAGGAGACCGTGACCAGGCGCGTGCCGTCGCGGCTCGAGTCGATGACCACGTGATAGGCCCCGGGCAGGGAGCGCTCCAGCTGCTGCTCGATCGCCGCGGCATGCGGGTCGATGAACTCGGTGTGCGGCCGGTCGGTCTCGTAGACGAAGCCCGCGACGTGGCGGTCGAGCGGCCATTCGAGAATACCGCCCACGTCGACGTCGGGGCGCGCGAACACCAGCTGCAGGTCGCTCGCCGCGTCGAGGTCGATCTGCCACACCGCGGTGCGCCCTTCGTGCGGGGCAAACGCCAGCAGCTCGTTGGGACGCGAGCCGAAGGCGAGCGGGTCGAAGCGCTTGTGGTCGAAGCGCTTGAACTCCTCGAGCGTGCGCCAGGGTGCATCCGGTCCGCTGCGCGCGATGTACACGCCCGTGTCGTCGCGGAAGCCGTAGCCGAAGCGCACGACGCCCGCCTGGTCGGCGGTCCAGTCCATCACGGGGGGTTGCGAGGCGACCTCGAGCTTCAGGTCGCCGCGGTACACGTCGAGCCGGTAGACCGAGGGAAAGACACTGCCCTCGTCGCCGAGCTCGATGAGCACGTGGTAGGCATCGTCCGGCAGCCAGTGGATGATGCGGTCCTGGAACTGCGAATGCGCGGCCGGCGGCAACCGCGCGAAGTAGGCGTTGCGGAACAGCAGTCGCAGCGAGCTGCCGTCGGCGTTCACCGCCAGCAGCCGCGAGGCCGGGTAGAGCCGCTCGGGCTGGCCGCTGCGCGCCACCCCCTCGAGGTGGCACAGCATCCGGTCGTTGGTCTTGAACTCGCAGTGGGTGATCGAGAAGTCGCCGCCGGCCGCATTGAGGATGATGCGATCGCTGCCGCTATGCAGGTCGCGCACCGCGACGTGCAGCAGGCCCGAGATGCTCGTCAGGTAGACGAGCTTGCCGCCGTCGGGCGAGATATGCGGCTCGGTCATCCGCGGACCGGAGGCGAATGCTTCCAGCGGAAACTCGGGGCCGGCGAGTGACACCGGGCCAGCCTCGCGCGCCGGGGAGGTGAACCGCAGCGGAGTGATCGCGCGCGACGGCGCCGGCGGCGGCGCGCTCAGCATCGGCAACCCCGGAGTGCGCGTCGGCGGCGCCGCCCAGGCAGCGCCCGGCCCGGCCGCACTCGCGGCACAC
Source organism: Steroidobacteraceae bacterium (assembly GCA_035542535.1). Classification (GTDB taxonomy): domain Bacteria; phylum Pseudomonadota; class Gammaproteobacteria; order Steroidobacterales; family Steroidobacteraceae; genus 13-2-20CM-66-19. The sequence goes on along the minus strand of DATKLG010000035.1, from coordinate 36,644 downwards.
ATCCAGCAGGCCAGCGTGCGCACGGCCCACGCCATCGCCCCCTCCTCGCTCACGACCCCACTGCGCCGAGCGCCCGGCCGACATCCTCGATCAGATCGTCGAGGTCCTCAAGTCCGATCGACAGCCGCACCGTTCCCGGGGTCACGCCCGTCAGCCGCTGCTGCTCGGCGTCGAGGTCGCGCGCGCCCATGATCTGCGCGGGCAGCACCAGCGACTCACCCGAGCCGAGGCTGGCCGCCAGCGCAAAGAGCTCGAGCGCGTCGGTGAAGCGCCGGGCGGCGGCCGCCCCGCCGCGCAGGTCGAAGGTGACGATGGTGCCGAAGTCGCGCATCTGGCGCGCCGCGAGCGCGTGCTGCGGATGCGCCGGCAGCCCCGGATAGTGCACCCGCGCGACCGCCGGGTGGCGCTCGAGCAGTTGCGCGATGCCGAGCGCCCGCTGGCACTGCGCCTGGTAGCGCACGAAGTAGCTCTTCAGCCCCCGCAGGATGAGGAAGGCGGCGTGTGGATCGAGCGTGCCGCCGAGCACGCCGAAGTCGCCGTGCAGGGTACGGATGAGCGCCGCGGGCCCGATCACGGCGCCTCCCAGCACATCGCCCGCGCCCGAGGCGTACTTGGTGAGGCTGTGAACGAACAGGTCCACGTCGTACTCGCCGTGCTGGTGGAACCCCGCGAAGGTGTTGTCCATCACCGTGAGCGCACCGGCGGCGCGCGCGGCGCGCGTGAGCGCGGCGAGGTCGGCGATCCTGGTGAGGGGATTGGTGGGACTCTCGAAAATCACCAGGCGCACGGGCTGCGCGCCGAGCACCCGCTCGATGCCCGCCGTGTCCTCGATCGAGAGCATGGTATGGGTCACGCCGAAACGGCCGAGCACCCGGCGGATGAGGTAGCGGGTCGGATTGTAGGTCTCGGCGAAGCACAGAACGTGATCGCCCTGGCGCGTGAGCGCGAGGAGCGTCTGGGCGATGGCGCCGACGCCGCTCGCCGTGACCAGGCAGTCCTCGCGTCCCTGGAGCTCGGCGAGCAGCCGCTCGAGCTGGCGGTTGGTCGGGTTGGAGGAGCGCGTGTAGAAGAACCCCGGACGCTCGCCGCGCAGGAACGCTTCAGTCTCCGCGAGAGTCTCGAACTCGAACTTGACGCTCTGGTAGATGGGCGCAACCACGGCGCGATTTCCGGGCGGGACTTCGACCTCCGGTGGATGGTTGACGCGCGTGGGCTTTTTCATCGGTTGCCGGTGCGGCTCAGGGCTCGAGCGTGAAGCGGTCGGCGTCGAGGTGCGCCGGGAATTTCTCCCTGAAGGCGCTGAGCCGCGCCAGGTCGAGCTCCACCGTCGCCACAGCGGGCGCGGCCCCAAGCTCGGCGAGCGGCAGCCCGAGATGATCGATCGCGGCGCTGTCGCCCGAATGCTCGATGCCATGTCCGTCGGGGCCCACGCGGTTGACGCCGACCACGAAGGCCTGGTTCTCGATGGCGCGCGCCTGGAGGAGCGTGCGCCAGGCGTGGGCGCGTGGCGCCGGCCAGTTGGCGACGTACACGAGCAGCTCATAGTCGAGTCCGGCGCGACGCCGGCTGAAGACCGGGAAGCGCAGGTCGTAGCACACCAGCGGGCAGATGTTGAAGCCGCGCCACGGCACGCACCAGGCGGAGCCGCCGGGCGCGAAGTGCTGATGCTCGCGCCCCATGCGGAACAGGTGGCGCTTGTCGTAGTGGCGCAGTGCCGCAGCGCCCGCCTCGGCCCACAGCAGCCGGTTGTAGTAACGGCCGCCGTCGAGCGTGATGACGCTGCCCACGATCGCCGCGTCGAGCTCGCCTGCGAGGTCGGCGAGCCACACGCTCGTCGGCCCGCCCGCGCTCTCGCCGAGCCGCTCGACCTCCATGCTGAAGCCGGTGGTGAAGGTCTCGGGCAGCACCACCAGGTCCGTGCTGCCGGCAAGCGGGCTGAGGAGTGCGGCGAAGCGCGCGCGGTTGGCGGCCGGCTCGCCCCACACGAGCGGCTGCTGCACCAGCGTGACGCGCAAACGGCTCATCTCAACTCCCCGCGAGCCGCGCCGCGAACGCCGCCAGGCGCGCCGCCGCCGCATCGAGAGTGTCGTCGCGCTTGGCGATGCACAGCCGCAGGACGCTGAGCGGCGGGGGAGCGGCATAGAACGGCGACAGGGGAATGCTGGCCACGCCCGCCTCGACCAGCAGCCGCTCGGCGAAGGCGAGATCGCCGGGCGGCGCGAAGGCACTGAAGTCGAGCAGCTGGAAATAGGTGCCCTGCGCCGGCGGCAGCCGAAAGCCCGTGGCGGCGAGCGCCGCGCGCAGCCGGTCGCGCTTCGCCTGAAAGAACGGCGCGAGCTCGCGCCAGCCGTCGGGCTTCTCGGCGAGGTAGGCGGCGATCGCGTGCTGCAGGGGATGCGAGATGCTGAAGGTGTTGAACTGATGCACCTTGCGCAGCTCCGCGGTGAGCGCCGGCGGCGCCACGCAGTAGCCGACGCGCAGGCCGGTCGCATGCAGCGTCTTGCCGAAGGAGAACACCGCCAGGCTCCGCGGCGCGAGCTCCGCGTGAGCCAGGACCGTGTGATGGCGCGCGCCATCGAACACCACGTGCTCATAGACCTCGTCCGACAGCACCCGCACGTCCCGGCCGCGGATCGCTTCCGCCAGCGCCTCGAGATCGGCCGCGGTGGCTACGCTGCAGGCGGGGTTGGCCGGACTGTTGAGGATCACCAGCCGCGTGCGCTCGCTCAGGGCGGCGCGCACCCGGTCCCAGTCGTAGCGGAACTGCGGGGGCTCGAGCGGCAGCCGCAGGCAGCGCCCGCCCGCCAGCCGCACCGCCGGCTCGTAGGAGTCGTAGGCCGGATCGAAGGCGATCGCCTCATCGCCCGCTGCGATCAGCGCCTGGATGGCCGAATAGATCGCCTCGGTCGCCCCCAGCGTGACCGTGATCTCGCCGTCCGGATCGGGCGCGATGCGGTAACAGGCGGCCAGCTTGGCGGCGATGCGCTCGCGCAGCGCGGGCAGGCCTTCCATCGGCGCGTACTGGTTGTGGCCGGCGCGCATGGCGGCGGCGACCAGGTCCGCGAGCAGCGGATCGATGTCGTAGTCGGGAAATCCCTGGCCGAGATTCAGCGCACCGGTCTCGCGCGCGCGGCGCGACATCACGGTGAAGATCGTCGTGCCTACGTCGGGTAGCTTGCTCGTTGCCACGTGGTGTCCGCCGCCTCGAGGCGCGCCTCAGATGCCGGCCTCGGCGGCGGCCATGGCCGCACCCACGACGCCCGCCTGCCCGGCGAAGTGCGCCGGTCGCAGCTGCGCCTCCGAGCGCAGCAGCGGCGCGAACTCGGCGAAGCGCTCGCTCACCGCGCCACCGAGGATGAAGAGGTCGGGCCACAGCAGGGCGTGCAGCTGCCTGAGATACTCGTTCACCCGGGCGATCCACTCGGGAAAGTCCAGTTTCTCCGCGGTGCGCACCCGCGCCGAAGCCCACTTCTCGGCGTCCATGCCGTTCAGCTCCAGGTGCCCGAGCTCGGTGTTGGGATAGAGCTTGCCGTCGCAGAACAGCGCCGTACCGATGCCGGTGCCGAGCGTCACCATGATGACCGTGCCGGCGACGCCCCGGCCGGCGCCCCAGCGCATCTCGGCGATTCCGGCCGCGTCGGCGTCGTTGAGGAACAGCGCCGGACGCCCGAGCGCGCGCGCCGCGAGCGCTGCGCCATCGGTGCCGATCCAGGCGGCATCGACGTTGGCGGCGGTGCGCGTGGTGCCCTGCTTGATGACGCTCGGGAATGCGATGCCGACGCCGCCCAGCGCGTCCGGCAGACGCGCGGCCAGCGAGGCGAGTACCGGCATCATCGCCGTCGGGGTGGCCGGCTGCGGGGTGCGCGCGGAGATCAGTCCGCCGGTGAGGCGTCCGGTGTCGACGTCGACCAGAGCGGCCTTGATCGAGGATCCGCCCACGTCGATTCCCAGCACATTGCGTGTCACGCGCGGCACTCCTCAGAGGTTGGCGGCCGCGGCGAGCTGCAGGTCGCGCTCGCGCCGCCGTTGCTGGTAACGCATCCACACCGTGGAGATCGCGATGCCGGTCGCAACCAGCAGCACGAGGATGGTAGCGAGCGCATTCACGTCCGGCGTCACCCCGAAGCGCACCTTGGAGAAGACCACCATCGGCAGCGTACTCGAGCCCGGTCCGGCGACGAACTGTGTGATCACGAGGTCGTCCCAGGAGAGCGTGAACGCCAGCAGCCACCCCGAGGCGATAGCCGGCAGAATGAGCGGCAGCGTGACCCGGAAGAACACCTTGAGCGGGCGCGCACCGAGATCCATGGCGGCCTCCTCCAGCGACTCATCGAAGCCCGCGAGCCGCGACTGCACCACGACGGTCACGTAGGCCATGCAGAAGGTGATATGAGCGAGCGCGATGGTCACCGCGCCCACGCCCTTCGGCCAGCCGATGAGCTGTCCGAGGGCGACGAACATGAGCAGCAGCGACAGCCCGGTGATGACCTCGGGCATGACGATGGGAGCCGTGACCATGCCGGCGAGCAGCAGCCGCCCGCGAAAGGCGCCGAGGCGCGCCAGCGCCACGCCCGCGAGCGTCCCGAGCACGACCGCGGCGGTCGCGGCGACGACTGCGATGCGGACCGAGAGCCAGGCGGCGCTCAGGATCTGCTCGTTGTGTATCAGCACCCCGTACCACTTGAGCGTGGGCGAGTGGGCCGCGTCCCACACGGTGACGAGGCGCGAGTTGTTGAAGGAGAACACGATCATCGAAAGGATCGGCACATAGAGAAAGATCAGCCCGAGAGTGAGCGCGCCGCGCGTGAACCAGCCGCGCGGTCTCATCGCCCGGCCTCCATCTGCCGCCGCTCGATGCGCTGGAACAGCAGGATCGGCACGACGAGCAGCAGCAGGATCAGGATCGCGACCGCGCTCGCCACCGGCCAGTCGCGGTTCTCGAAGAACTCATCCGACAGCACCCGGCCGATCATCAGCTGGTCGGGACGTCCGAGCAGCGTCGGGATCACGTACTCGCCCACCGCCGGTATGAACACCAGCAGCGAGCCGGCGGCGATGCCGGGCAGCGACTGCGGCAGCGTGATGCGTGCGAACGCGCGCCACGGCCGGGCGCCGAGGTCCGCGGCCGCCTCGAGCAGCGCCGGGTCGTGCTTCTCGAGATTTGCGTACAGCGGCAGGATCATGAACGGCAGGTAGGAGTAGACGATACCGATGTAGACCGCGAAGTCGGTCTGCAGCAGCGCCAGCGGATGATGGATGACCCCGAGCGACAGCAGCACGTTGTTGATCACGCCGTTGTTCTTCAGGAGTCCGATCCAGGCGTACACGCGCAGCAGGAACGAGGTCCAGAAGGGCAGCACGATCAGCATCAGGAGCAGCGGCCGCACTGCGGACCCGGCCCGCGCGATCGCGTAGGCCATCGGGTAGCCGATGAGAAGACAGCAGAGCGTCGAGACCGCCGCCACCTGGAGCGAATAGAGGTACGAGCTCACGTACATCGGGTCGGTGAACAGGAACGAGTACGCCGACCAGTGCACCTCGATGTGCGGCGCGCCCTGATGCCAGCTGAGGAGCGGCGTATACGGCGGGATCGCGAGCCGCACCTCGGAGAAGGAGATGCGGAAGACGATGATGAAGGGAATCAGGAACAGCACCAGGAGCCAGAGCGTCGGAACTCCCGCGATCAGCCGCCGGCCCGCCTGTTGCGACAGTCGCACCGCCACCCCCTACTCGGTCAGCACGACCGGGCTCGAGCCGTGCCAGGAGAGCCACACCCGCTCTTCCCGCGCGATGGGCCGTTCGGTGCCGCGCATGACGTTCGGCAGCGTCACCCGCAGCATGTGACCCGAGTCGAGCCGCACCAGGTAGATCGACATGTCGCCCATGTAGGCGATCTCCTTGACCGTGCCGATGACCGCGTTCTCGCCGCGCCCCGCCGCGGCGCCGGCCGGCAGCGTGCGCGAGATCTGGATCTTCTCGGGCCGGATGGCGGTCCACACCGTCGAGCCGTGGGCGCCGCCACCGGGACGCTCGGCGCGCACCGTGCAGCCGAGGTCGGCGCTCGTGATAGAAAGGCCGTCGACGCCGTTGGCGACGACCTGACCCTCGAACATGTTGACCGAGCCGATGAAGTCCGCGACGAAGCGCGTCGCGGGCGACTCGTAGATGTCGCTCGGCGTGCCGACCTGCACGATGCGGCCGTGATTCATGACGCCGAGCCGCGTGCCGAGGGTCATCGCCTCCTCCTGGTCGTGGGTGACCACGATGAAGGTGACTCCGAGGCGCTGCTGGATGTTCAGCAGCTCGAACTGGGTGTGCTCGCGCAGCTTCCTGTCGAGGGCGGCGAGCGGCTCATCGAGCAGCAGGAGCTTCGGGCGCTTGACCAGCGCGCGTGCCAGCGCCACGCGCTGGCGCTGACCGCCCGAGAGCTGGTGCGGCTTGCGCGCGCCGTAGCCGCTCATCTTGACGATCTCGAGGATCTCGCCCACCTGGCGGCGGATAGCGTCGCGCCCGAGATGCTCCTGCTCGAGACCGAAGGCGACGTTCTTCTCGACGCTCATGTGCGGGAAGAGCGCGTACGACTGGAACATCATGTTCACCGGACGCTCGTAGGGCGGCACGCGGCTCAGATCCTGGCCGTCGATCTCGATCCTGCCCGTGGTCGGGGTCTCGAAACCGGCCAGCATCCTCAGCAGCGTGGTCTTCCCCGAGCCCGACCCGCCGAGCAGGCAGAAGATCTCGCCGCGGCGGATGTCGAGCGAAACGTGGTCGACCGCGGTGAAATCGCCGAACTTCTTGCTGACGTCGCTGATGCGGACGTAGGCGGAGTCCCGGGCGGAGGTGCTCGCGGCTTGCGATGGGGCGGGCGTGGGTGGCGATCTCACGGGGGCACGTTACCTTCCAGTCTTGAATCTCGTCCACATGCGCGTGAGGAGCCGCTGGTACTCGGGAGGCCGCGGGCGCTCCGGAGTCAGCCGGGCGCGCACCGCGGGCGGCGGGTACACCCCGGGGTCGTTCACCACCGCCGCATCGAGCGGCTGGATCGAGGGGATGACGGCGTTGGCGTACTTGATGAGGTTCGAATTACGGGCGGCCACCTCCGGCCGCAGCAGAAAATTGATGAACAGGTGCGCGTTGCGCACGTGCGGCGCATCCGCCGGGATCGCCATCACGTCGTAGTTGGCGATCGCGCCCTCCTTCGGGATCGAGTAGGCGAGCTCCACACCCTTGCCGGCCTCCTGGGCGCGGTCGTGTGCCTGCTTGACGTCGCCCGACCAGCCGAGCGCCAGGCAGATATCGCCGCCGGCGAGCAGGTCGATGTAGCGCGACGAGTCGACGTAGCGCACGTACGGGCGGATCGACTTCAGCACCGCCTCGGCGGCCTTGAGGTCCTCGGGTGAATTGCTGTTCGGGTTCCTGCCGATGAACAGCAACACCGTGGCGACGACCTCGGAGGGTGCATCGAGAATCGAGACGCCGCAGTCTGCGAAGTGGGCCACCACCGCCGGGTCGAACAGCATGCGCCAGCTGTCGAGCGGCGCATCCGCCAGGCGCGCGCGGATCTCCGCGGTGTTGTAGCCCACCCCGGAGGTGATCCACATGTAGTCGACGCTGTACTGGTTGCCGGGGTCGTAGAGCGCCGCCGCGCGCGCCACGTCCGGATCGACGTTCTTCAGGTTCGGCAGCTGCGACTTGTCGAGCTTGCGGTAGATGTCGGCCTGGATCTGCCGCTCGAGGAAGGCCCCCGAGGGCACCACGATGTCGTAGTTGGTGTGCCCGGTGAGGAGCTTGGTCTCGAGGATCTCGTTGGAGTCGAACACGTCGTAGTTGACGCGGATGCCGTACTCCTTCTCGAAGTCCGCGATGACACTCGGCTGGATGTAGTCCGACCAGTTGTCGACGTTGAGGACCTGCTCGTCTGCGGCCGGCGCGCCCGCGGCGTGCCGCTCCTCGCGGCCGCAGCCGGCAGCGAGCAGCGCGAGCGCCGCGGTCGCCAGTGCGCCGCGCAGGGCGCGCCTCATGGGGGTCCACGCCGCACGCGGCCGTGCAGCGCCACCTTCCCATAGCCGTCGACAAACCGTATCTTCCCCCTTCAGCCACCGTGACCCGAGCCGCTCGCAGTGACCAGAACTCCCGCCCTCGTCCTGCTCGCCGCAGTGGGCCTGCTCGGCGCGCGCGTCGCGCTCTGTCAGGACCTGACGCCGCGCGCCTATGTCATCGCACCGCTCGGCGCCAGCGCGATCAACCTCTCCTATGCCTACATGGATGGAAACATAGACTTCGCGGGTGCGGCGCCGATCACGGACGCCACCGCGAGCATCAGTCTTCCGTCCGTCAGCTATTATCATAGCTTCGATTTTTTCGGGCGAACGGCCAACTTCCTGCTGGCGGTGCCCTACGGGGCGGGCACCTTCGACGGCACCGTCGCCCAGGTGCCGAAGAGCGCCTACCGCTCGGGCTCGCTCGATGCGGTCGGCCGGCTGGCGGTCAATCTCATCGGCGGCCCGGCGATGCAGCCGAAGGAGTTCGCCGGCTGGCGGCAATCGGTGCTGCTCGGGGCGAGTCTCAAGATCGTGGCGCCGACCGGCCAGTACGACCCGACGCGGCTCATCAACTGGGGCTCGAACCGCTGGGCCTTCAAGCCCGAGCTCGGCTACTCGCAGCGCTTCGGCAACTGGATCGTGGATGGCTACGGAGGGGTGTGGTTCTTCACCAAGAACCCGGAGTTCTTCTCTTACAACCAGTACTACCCCGGCCTGCAATCTCAGACGCAGGAGCCGGTCGGCTCGCTGGAAGCGCATCTGAGCCGCGACTTCGGGCCGCGGCTGTGGGTATCGCTGGATGCGAATTACTGGTGGGGAGGCGCCACCGCGCTCAACGGCGTCCAGAACAATCTCACCAACCAGAAGAGCTCGCGGGTCGGTATCACGGGCTCCGTCCCCATCACGGCGCACCAGTCGCTCAAGCTGAGCTTCAGCGACGGCGCCTACGTGCGCTACGGCGGCAACTACCGCACGATCGCACTCTCGTGGCAGTACAGCTGGCTCGGCTGGTCGCCGTTTCACTGACGCCGCGCGCCGTCCCGGCCCCTCAGACATTCAGCAGCAGGTGCTCGCGCTCCCAGGAGCTGATCACCTGCAGGAACACCTCGTACTCGGCCTGCTTGACGATGGTGAACGCCTCGACGAAGGGCTCGCCGAGGAGCTTGACCAGCGGCTCGCAGGCGCGCAGCTCCCGCAGCGCCTCATCGAGCGAGCGCGGCAGGCCGAAGGGGAGATCGTGAGCGCTGCCGACGATCGGGTCCGAGGGCTGGATGCCTTCGGTCATCCCGAGATAGCCGCAGGCGAGCGAGGCGGCGATCGCGATGTAGGGGTTGGCGTCGGCGCCGCCGACCCGGTTCTCGACGCGGCGCGCCTGCGCATCCGACATCGGCACGCGCAGCCCCGCGGTGCGGTTGTCGTAGCCCCAGTGCACGTTGATGGGCGCCGACAGATAACGCGTCAGGCGCCGGTAGGAATTCACGTTGGCGCAGAACAGCGCCATCGCCGCCGGCATATAACGCTGCAGCCCGCCGATATGGTTGAAGAACAGCGTCGAGGGCGTGCCGTCGGGGTTGCTGAAGATGTTCTTGCGGGTCTTCACGTCCACCACGCTCTGGTGGATGTGCATGGCGCTGCCCGGCTCCTTGGCGTGCGGCTTGGCCATGAAGGTGGCGTACATCTTGTGGCGCAGCGCCGCCTCGCGCGCGGTGCGCTTGAAGAGAAAGGCCTGGTCGGCGAGATCGAGCGGCTGGCCGTGGATCAGGTTGATCTCCATCTGCGCCGGGCCGTCCTCGTGGATCAGGGTGTCGATCTCGATGTCCTGATCCTCGCAGAACTGGTAGATGTCATCGAACAGCGGATCGAACTCGTTGACCGCCGCGATGCTGTAGGACTGGCGGCCAGGCTCGGCGCGCCCGGAGCGCCCCACCGGCGGCTTGAGCGGATAGTCCGCGTCCTTGTTCTGCTCGACCAGATAGAACTCGAGCTCGGGCGCCACCACCGGCTCCCAGCCGCGCTGCGCGTACAGCTCGAGAATGTTGCGCAGCACGTGGCGCGGCGCCATGGAGACGCGCCGGCCGTCGGCATAGAAGCAGTCGTGGATCACCTGTGCGGTGGGCTCGGCGGCCCACGGCACGCGGCGCACCGTCCTCTGATCGGCCTTGAGGACGATGTCGATCTCCGCCGGGCTCATGGCATCGCCGGTCTCGGGAGGGTAGTCCCCGGTCACGGTCTGCAGGAACACGCTCTCGGGCAGGCGCATGCCGCCGTCCTCGGCGAATTTCTCTGCGGGCATGATCTTGCCGCGGGCGATGCCCGCCATGTCGGGGATGATCGCCTCGACCTCCGAGATGCCGTGATCGCGGAAGAATTGCCGGATCTCACTCACCATGGGCGCGCCTTTCACTTCTGCCTGGAGCGCTCAGCCGCTGCCTGCCCGAAGGCGGCGAACAGTGCGCGCGAAAACGGATTGGCCATGACCCGCCACTCCGGGTGCCATTGCACGGCGAGCGCGAAGCTCGGCGCCGCGCGCACGCGGAACGCCTCGACGACGCCATCGGGCGCACGCGCCTCGACCGCGAGCGGCGGACCGAGCCGGTCGATGCCCTGGCTGTGGAGCGAGTTCACGCGGATGCGGTCCCCGTCGGCGAGCGAGCGCAGCAGTCCGCCGGGCTCGAGCGTCACCTCGTGCGCCGGTCCGTACTGCACCTCGAGCGGCTGGCTCTCGTCGTCGCGGTGATCGAGCAGACCCGGCAGCTCGTGGAGCTTCTGATGCAGCGTCCCGCCGAAGGCGACGTTCATCTCCTGAAAGCCGCGGCAGATGCCGAACACCGGCACGCCCGACCCGACGGCCTTACGGATCAGCGGCAGCGTCGTGGCATCGCGCGCGGGATCGTGCAGCGTCCCCGGCGCGCTCGGCGGCCCTTCGTAATGATGCGGCTCGACGTTCGAGGGGCTGCCCGTGAACAGCAGCCCGTCCAGGCGGTCGAGCAACTCCTCGAACCCGAGCTCCTCGGCGAGCGAGGGGATCAGCACCGGGGCGGCGCCCGCAGCGTCGATCACCGCCCGTGCATATTTCTCCCCGACCATATGGAAAGGGTGATGGCCGACCATGCGCCGGTCGGCGGGAATACCAATGAGCGGGCGGGCGGGTGCCATGACGGCTTGTGCCGGCAGGTGTTTAATATTCTAAACGAACGCTGCCGTCGAAACCTCCGGAATGGGAGCTATTAGAACACAGGCCGGGTGCGGAAGCCTCAGGTTGCCAGCCACCCGGGAAGTGCGGTAAAGAGCCAAACAGCGGCCGAAAGAGCGGCCCTGACCCTTGCGGCGACGGGGGTCGGGATTTGCCCGCGCGGCTCGCGGCTCGCTATCCTGCGCGCTCTCGCGCGCCTCCGGCGGCGTCAAAATATCTTAAACAGAAGCGGAGCCCTCGAAGATGGGACGCCCGGACTATGTCGACTCCTACTACGCCGCCTCGGCGCGAGCGGCGCCGCTGCGGCCGCCGCTCGGGGGCACGGTCGACTGCGACGTGTGCGTCGTCGGCGGCGGGATCGCCGGCTGCTCGGCGGCGCTGCATCTGGCCGAGCGGGGCCTGTCGGTGGTGCTGCTCGAGGAGCATCGCATCGGCTGGGGCGCCTCGGGGCGCAGTGGCGGCCAGGCGCTCTTCGGCGTCGCGGCCTCCCAGGCGAAGCTCATACGGCTGATCGGCGCCGCCGATGCGCGCGCCGTATGGGACGTGTCGGTCGAGGGGCTCGCGCTGCTGCGCTCGCTCATCGAGCGCTTCCGCATCGACTGCGACTGGGTCGACGGCTACCTGTATGCGGCAGTCAAGCCGCGTCACGAGCGCGAGCTGCGCGAGGAAGTCGCCGAGCTCAACGAGAGCTACCGCTATCCGAGCGTGCGCTACGTGCCGCGCGAGGAGCTGCGCGCATGGCTCGCCACCGAGCGCTACCTCGGCGCGCTCTACGATGGCAACAGCGGCCACCTCCACCCGCTCAACTACACCCTCGGGCTGGCCGCCGCGGCCGAGGGTCTCGGGGTACGGATCTTCGAGGAGAGCCGCGCCGTGAGTTTCTCCTCCGCCTCGGCCGCCTCCCGGGTACGGGTCGCGACGGCGCGCGGCGAGGTGCGCGCACGGCAGCTGGTGCTGTGCGGCAACGTCTACCTCGGCGCCACCGCGCCGGCGCTCGCGGCCAAGATCATGGCCGTCGCGACCTACATCGTCGCGACCGGGCCCCTGGGGGCTGAGCGTGCCCGTGCGCTGATCGCCAACAACGCGGCCGTCTCCGACATGAACTGGGTGCTCGATTACTTCCGGCGCTCGGCCGATCACCGGCTGCTGTTCGGCGGGCGCGTCAACTACTCGGGGCTGCGTTCCTTCGACGCGCCCGCCGCGACGCGCGCCCGCATGCTGCGCGTCTTTCCGCAGCTCGCCGACGTGCGCCTCGACTACGCCTGGGGCGGCGAGGTCGACATCACCATGAACCGCGCCCCGCACTTCGGCCGCCTGGCGCCCAACGTGTACTTCCTGCAGGGATTCTCCGGCCACGGGATCGCGCTCACCGGCATCGCCGGCAAGCTGGTCGCGGAGGCCGTGGCCGGCACCGCCGGCCGCTTCGACGTGTTCGCACGCATCCCGCACGCCGCCTTCCCGGGAGGCGCGGCGCTGCGCCGCCCGGCGCTGGTGCTCGCGATGCTGTATTTCCGGCTGAAGGACCTGCTGTGAGCGGGGATGATCCGCTCTTCTACGGCCACTTCATCTTCTGGATCTGGGGCGCCTGGGCGCTCATCTGGCTGATCTCGGCGTTCGGCACCAAGAAGACGGCGCGCCGCGAGCCATTCGGCCCGCGCCTGGTCTACATATTGATAGGAGTCGTCGGCGCGGTGCTGATCGCATCCGACCGATTGCCGTGGTCGCCGCTCATGAGTCTGCGGCTGTGGCCGCGCTCCGCGCTCGGCTACTGGATTGGGCTCGCGGTGCTCCTCGCCGGGGTCGCCTTCGCCGTGTGGGCGCGCGTGCACTTAGGTAGCAACTGGAGCGGCACGGTCACCGTCAAGGAGGATCACGAGCTGATCCGCTCGGGCCCCTATGGCTACGTGCGCCACCCGATCTACACGGGCCTGATCACCGGCCTGATAGGCACCGCCATCTGCTCGGGAACGCTGCGCGCTGCGATCGGGGTCGCGATCATCAGCGCAGCGCTCTACGTCAAGTCGCGCACCGAGGAGCGCTTCATGCGCGAGACCTTCCCCGGTCAGTACCAGAAGTACTGCGAGGAAGTCCCGGCGCTCGTGCCCTTCAGCAAGTCGCGGTGACCGGCGGCTTGACAGCTGCGCCTGGGTCAGCCGCTAGGTCGCGCAACCGCCCGCTTTCACGATGCGCTCGCGCGAGGGCGGGTACTGCGCCAGCTTCCCGGCGGGCCGGCGCGGGCGCGCAAGCAGCTCGCCACCGCAGTTCGGGCAGACACCCTTCAGGACCTCATGCGCGCAGCTGCGGCAGAAGGTGCATTCGAACGAGCAGATGAATGCCGCGCCCGACTGCGGCGCGAGATCGCGACCGCAGCATTCGCAGTTTGGCCGAAGCTCGAGCATGGTACCGACTCCCTACGGTTCAGAGATTTTCCGCGATCTGCACCGCATTCAGCGCCGCGCCCTTCAGAAGCTGGTCCCCGGCGACGAACAGCGCGATCGAGCGCCCGCTCGGGTCGGACAGATCCTGGCGGATGCGCCCGACCAGGATGGCATCGCCGCCCGAGGCATCGCGCGGCATCGGGAAGTAATTGCGCTCGCGGTCGTCGACCAACTTCACACCCGGGGCCCCGGCGATGAGACGGCGCGCCTCGTCGGCCGCTATCGGCCGCTGGCATTCGAAGGTGATCGACACCGCGTGGGCCCGCAGCACCGGCACGCGGATGCAGGTCGCCGACACGCGCAGCTGCGCGTCGCCGAAGATCTTGCGGGCTTCCTCCCGCACCTTGGTCTCCTCCTCGTTGTAGCCGGTCGCGGGATCGACGCGCGTGTTGTGGCTGAAGACGTTGAAGGCGTAAGGGTGCGGCAGCACCCGCGGCTCGAAGGCGCGCCCGTCGAGATAGGCGCGCGTCGACTCACGCAGCTCCTCCATCGCCGCAGCTCCCGCGCCCGAGGCCGCCTGGTAGCTGGAGATGATGAGGCGCACGATGCGATTCGTCTGATGGATCGGCCAGAGCGGCGTGATGGAGATGATGGCGGTGCAGTTGGGATTGGCGATGATGCCGCGGTGCTCGCGCGCCGCGCGCGGGTTGATCTCCGGCACGACGAGCGGCACCTCGGGGCTCATGCGGAAGGCGGAGGAGTTGTCGATCACGATCGCACCGGCGCGCACGGCGAGCGGCGCAAACTTCTTCGCAACCGCGCTGCCGGCCGAGAACAGCGCCAGGTCGACGCCGGCGAGACTGTCTTCCGTGAGCTCACGCACGGTGAGCCGCTCGCCGCGAAAATCGAGCTGTTTGCCGGCCGAGCGCGCCGACGCCAGCAGGCGCAGTTCGCTGAGCGGGAAGCGCCGCCGCTCGAGGCAGCCGATCATCTCGACGCCCACGGCCCCCGTGGCCCCGACGATCGCCACGACGGGGGGATTGCTGCGACCCTCGAACGCCATCCTTACCTCTCCACCGGCCCCGGTTGACCGACTGCCTCGTTCCTACCTGAGCGGCGCCGGTCTGTAAAGTGCCCGGCGCCCGCCGCGGGCACGATGCCCTCCGTCGCCGCGAGAGCGCGCCGCGACTCAAGCCGGCTCGCGCGCGCGGATCTCGAAGCAGCGGTGGATGCGCGGATTGCGCGCGAAGTCCTCCGGTAAGGTCGCGGCGGAGACATCGCGCACCTGGTAGCGCGCGCCGACCTCCTCTGCCAGCTTGAAGCGCTGCGCGTTGGTCGAGAAGAGCAGCAGCCCAGCGGGCGCCAGCAGCCGCGCGCAGGCATCGATGAGCGCGGGGTGGTCGCGCGCGACGTCGAGTACGCCTTCCATGCGCTTGGAGTTCGAGAAGGTGGGCGGATCGAGAAAGATGAGATCGAAGCGCTGCGGCCGCTCGCAGGCCTGCGCGAGCCATGCGCGGCAGTCGGCCTGCACCAGCGCATGCGACGGCCCGGCAAGCCCGTTGAGCGCGAAGTTCTCCCCTGCCCACTCGAGGTAGGTACGCGACAGGTCGACCGAGATGCTGTCGCGCGCGCCGCCGGCTGCCGCGCAGACGCTCGCCGTGCCGGTGTAGCAGAACAGGTTGAGGAAGCTCTTGCCGCGCGCCGCCGCGCGCAGCCGCGCGCGGGTGATGCGCTGATCGAGGAACAGCCCCGTGTCGAGGTAGTCGTCGAAGTTGACGCGGAACCTCAAGCCCCCCTCGGCGACGACGTGAAAGGTCTCGCGCTCGCCGACCTTACGGTACTGCTCGCCGCCGCGCGTGCGCCGGCGGGTGCGCAGGCGGATGCGCGCCGCCGGCACACCGGCGACTTCCGGGAGGGTCGCCAGCACCTCGCCGCGGCGCCGCTGCACCGCCTCGCGCTCGATCTCGGCGGGTGCGGCGTACTCCTGCACGTACAGCCAGTCCTCTTCGGGCGCCTGCGTGCGATACAGGTCGATCGCAAACGCGTACTCGGGCATGTCGGCGTCGTACAGCCGATAACAGGTGATCCCGGCGCGCTCGGCCCAGCCGCGCAGGCGTTTGAGGTTCTTGGCGAGGCGGTTGCCGAACATCTGCGCGCCGGGCGTGTCCTTGAGGTGGGCGATACCCTTGCCGAGCGTCCCGACCTCGCGCTCGCTCTCCGGCCGCACCTCGATGCGCAGCAGCCGGCACTCGATGGAGCCGTTCCAGAGCGTGTGGGTGCGCCGGGCGCGCAGGCCGAGCTCGAGCCCGAGCGCCGGTGAGCCGGTGAGCACCGCGGCCTGCCAACCCGCGAAGCGCTCCCGCAGCACCTGGCCGAGCTCCCGGTGCACGGCGCGCGCGGCCTCGAGGTCCTCGAGCCGTATGCCGTAGGGCGGATTGGTGCAAAGGAGCCCCGGGCGACCGCGCTCGGCGAGCGGCGCGGCGTCGCGCAAGGCGCCGACCTCGAGCTGCACCAGATCGCCCACCCCGGCGTGGTTCGCGTTGTCGCGCGCCGTGCGGACGGCCTGCGCGTCGCGATCCCGGCCACGGAGGGTGGCCGACACCTCCGCGGAGCCACGCACGCGCGCGCGTGCCTCGGCGCGCAGCCGCTCCCACAGCGGCGCATCGTGGCCGCGCCAGCCGAGGAAGCCGAAGTACTCGCGGGTGAGGCCGGGCGCGCGGCCCGCGGCAATCAGCGCCGCCTCGATGGCGAGCGTCCCCGAGCCGCACAGGGGATCGAGGAACTCCGCGCCCTCCTGCGCGAGCGTGTCCCAGCGCGCACGCAGCAGCACCCCGGCAGCCACGTTCTCCTTGAGCGGCGCCTCCCCGGCGGCGCCCCGGTAGCCGCGGCGGTGCAGGCTCTCGCCGGCGAGGTCGAGCGCTACCGTGATGTGCGTTCCGTGCGCGTGGGCGTGCACGCGCACCCCCGGGCGCGCGACGTCGATGTCGGGCCGCTCACCGCGCGCTCCGCGCAGGGAATCGACGATACCGTCCTTGAGCTTGAGCGCGCCGAAATGCGTGTGAGTGATGCCAGGATGCCGGCCGCTGAAGTCGCAGGCGAGCGTCGTCCCGGGCGCGAGGTGCGCCGTCCAGTCGAGCCGTGCAACGCCGGCGTAAAACTCCTGCGCATCGCGTGCCTCGAAGGTGGCCAGCTCGAGGAACACGCGGTTTGCGATGCGCGACCAGAGGCAAGCGCGATAGGCGCTCTCGAGCGTGCCGTCGAAGACGACAGCGGCGGAGCGCTCGCGCAGCTGCTGCGCGCCGCAGGCGCCGAGCTCGCGCGCCAGGAGGTCACTCAGGCCGCGCGGCGAGCTCGCCAGGAAGCGCAGCGGAGCTGCGCTCACGGCGGCGCCCGCAGCGCCCTCACGACAGGTCGAGCCACGTGGTCTTCAGCTCGGTGTACTTCTCCAGCGCGTGCAGCGACTTGTCGCGACCCATGCCCGATTGCTTGAAGCCGCCGAACGGCACCGTGATGTCGTCGGCGTCGTAGCAGTTGATGTACACGGTGCCGGCGCGCAACGCGCGCGCCACGCGGTGTGCGGTGGTCACATCGCGCGTCCAGACGGCGGCCGCGAGGCCGTAGATCACGTCGTTGGCGATCTCGACGGCCTCGTCCACCGTCTTGAAGGTGATCGCCGAGAGCACCGGACCGAAGATCTCCTCGCGCGCGATCGGCATCGCAGGCTTCACGCCCTCGAACACCGTCGGCTCGATGAAGTAGCCGCCGCTGTCCTCGCGCACCCGGCGGCCGCCGACGCGGATGAGCGCGCCCGCCTCGCGCCCGGAGTCGATGTAGCCGAGCACGCGCTTCATCTGCGTCTCGTCGACGATGGCGCCCATCCGGGTGGCGGCATCGAGCGGGTCGCCGGGCTGCATGGTGCGAGCCATCGCCTGCACCTTCTCGAGCACCGCGTCTTTGATGTCCTCCTGCAGCAGCAGGCGCGAGCCGGCCGAGCACACCTCACCCTGGTTGTCGAAGATCGCATGCGCCGCCGCAGTCGCCGCCTTGTCGAGGTCCGGATAATCGGCGAGCACGATATTGGGCGACTTGCCGCCGCACTCGAGCGAAACGCGCTTCAGGTTCGACTGTCCGGCGTATTGCATGATCTGCTTGCCGGTGGCCGTCGAGCCCGTGAAAGCGATGCAGTCGACATCCATGTGGAGCGCGAGGGCCTTGCCGGCGGTTGTCCCCAAGCCCGGCACGACGTTGAACACCCCGGGCGGAACGCCCGCCTCGACGGCGAGCTGCGCGACCTTGAGCGCGGTGAGGGGCGACTTCTCCGAGGGCTTGAGCACGAGCGAGTTGCCGGTTGCCAGGATCGGCGCGAACTTCCAGGCGGCCATGAGCAGCGGGTAGTTCCACGGCACGATGGCGCCGACCACGCCCAGCGGCTCGCGCGTCACGAGCGCCAGCGCGCCGGGCCCGGTGGGCGCGACTTCGTCGTACACCTTGTCGAGCGCCTCGGCGTACCAGCGCACGCAGGCGGCCGCGCCCGGCACGTCGCCCTTCAGGCTATTGGTGATCGGCTTGCCCATGTCGAGCGTCTCGAGCAGCGCCAGCTCCTCGGCGTGCCTCGCGATCAGCTCGGCGAACTGCAGCAGGATCCGCTTGCGCTTGGCCGGCCGCATCCCGACCCAGGCGCCCTTGCGGAACGCGGCGCGCGCTGCGGTGACGGCGCGGTTGATGTCCTCGATGTCGCCGGCGGCGACACGGGCCAGGAGCTTCCCGGTCGCGGGGTTGATGGAATCGAAGGTGGCGCCGGAGGCGGCATCGGCGTAACGCCCGTCGATGAAGGCCTGCGTACGGAACTCGAGCGCACGGGCGCGCTCGTGCCAGGAAACCGGGGCGGGTTGTGCGTTCATGGGAGCCTCGATCGTTCAGAGAGTCGGCGGTGTGCAGGCACTGATGATCTCACAGGGCTCGCGTCCGACGTTGCGGAAGCGATGCGGCAGCTGGCTGGAGAAATAGTAAGCCTCGCCGGGCCCGAGCACGCGCGCCGCGCCCCCGACGGTGAGCTCGATGCGCCCGCGGATGACGACGCCCGCCTCCTCGCCGCGGTGCGCCTGCAGACCGTCGCCGGTCGCGGCCCCCGCGGCGTAGCGCTCGTGCAGCACGGTGAGCTGCCGCCCGGAGCGCTGCGCGGCCACGAGCCGCTGCGAGAGCTGCGCGTTGCCGAGCTCCGCCAGCTCGTCGACGCCGAAAAAGGCCTGGGGCGCCGCCGACAGATCGAGCGAGAAGAACTCGGCGAGCGACATGGGCACGCCGTCCAGCACCTTCTTCAGCGAGCTCACCGACGGGCTCACCCGGTTCTGCTCGATGAGGGAGATGAGTCCATTCGTGACTCCGGCACGCCGCGCGAGCTCGCGCTGCGAGAGTGCGAAGCTGGTCCGGATACCGCGCAGTCGTGCGCCGACATCGATGCTCATGGTGTTTAGGATCTTAGACGAAGGGCGCAGAATATGGCCCCGTGTGGCTTGGCCTGTCCACTTTATTTATCATCCGCCGCCCTCCCCCTCTGCAAGGAGCAGTTCATGGCTACCGCGAGCGAAGCGCCGTCGCGCGGCGAACTCGAAGCGTTGTGGATGCCGTTCACGGCAAACCGGCAGTTCAAGGCGAAGCCGCGCCTGCTCGCACGCGCGAGCGGGATGCAGTACTGGACGACGGACGGGCGCGAGATCCTCGATGCGGTCGCGGGG
Organism: Steroidobacteraceae bacterium; assembly: GCA_035542535.1. Lineage (GTDB taxonomy): Bacteria > Pseudomonadota > Gammaproteobacteria > Steroidobacterales > Steroidobacteraceae > 13-2-20CM-66-19. The sequence goes on along the minus strand of DATKLG010000035.1, from coordinate 17,296 downwards.
CTGTGGTGCGTCAACGCCGGGCACGGGCGGCGCGAGATCACCGCCGCGGTCGCCGCGCAGCTCGAGAGCATGGACTACGCACCGCCCTTTCAGATGGGACACCCCGGTGCCTTCAGGCTCGCCAACGAGCTCGTGAAGATCGCCCCGAGCGGCCTCGATCATGCCTTCTTCACCAACTCGGGCTCGGAGTCGGTCGATACCGCGCTCAAGATCGCGCTCGCCTGGCATCGGGTGCGGGGCGAGGCGACGCGCACGCGCCTGATCGGCCGCGAGCGCGGCTATCACGGCGTCGGCTTCGGCGGAATCTCGGTCGGGGGTATCGCACCCAACCGCAAGATGTGGTCGACATCCCTCATCCCGGGCGTCGATCACCTGCCGCATACCCACGACCTGAAGCGCAACGCCTTCTCGCGCGGCCTGCCCGAGCACGGAGCCGAGCTCGCGGACGAGCTCGAGCGGCTGGTCGCGCTGCACGATGCGTCCAACATCGCCGCCGTCATCATCGAGCCGATCGCGGGCTCGACCGGCGTTCTGCTGCCGCCGCAGGGCTACCTCAAGCGCGTGCGCGAGATCTGCGACCGGCACGGGATCCTCTTGATCTTCGATGAGGTCATCACCGGCTTCGGGCGTACCGGCTCGCCGTTCGCGGCGCAGGAGTTCGGCGTGACGCCCGACATGATCACGCTCGCCAAGGGAATCACCAACGGCTGCGTGCCGATGGGCGCGGTGCTGGTGAGCAAGCCGGTCTACGAGGCCTTCATGCAGGGCCCGGACGGCATCGAGCTGTTCCACGGCTACACCTACTCGGCGCACCCGGTGGCGTGTGCGGCCGGACTGGCCGCGCTCGGCATCTACGGGCGCGAAGGGCTCCTCACCCGCGCGCGCACGCTGGCCAAGGACTGGGAGGAGGCGGCGCAGGGCCTCAAAGGCCTGCCCCACGTGATCGACGTGCGCACCTATGGCCTCATCTGCGGGATCGAGCTCGCGGCGCAGGCGGGCAAGCCCGGCGCGCGAGGCTACGAGACTTTCGTGAAATGCTTCGAGCGCGGGGTGCTGGTGCGCCAGACCGGCGACATCATCGCGCTGTCGCCGCCGCTCGTCATCGAGCGGGCGCAGATCGGGCGCATTTTCGAGACGCTGGCGGAGGTGCTGCGCGCGCAGTAACCGCAGGCCGCCCGGGCGGGCAGGCCGGGCCGCCGCGCAGTGCGCGGGGCTCGAGCCGGCGAGTCTTAAGCGTGCGGCTTGCCGCGGAAATGCCTCACGCGGGAAAGGACCGTCCACGCAACGAGCGCGATCACGATCGCGCTGCCGATCAGCATCTCAGTCTCGGTGAGGCCAAAGCCGCTGCTACGCGACGCGACCACGGTTATCGTCTGCACCACGCACCTCCGGAAGCGACAGGAATCCAACTCGAGGACCGAGTGAGACTCCCACCGCCTCCGGGCGCGGTGAAGCGAGCCGTCGCGGATCTGCGACGGGGTTCAAGGCCAGGTGTCGTTATGTCAGCTGTGGCTCGGCTCGAAGATCGCGTAGATCTTGGCGCAGTCCTCGAGCACCTCCCAGGTGCCCGAGAAGCCCGCCGGCACCACGAACGCATCGCCCGGCCCGAAGCTCTCGCGCTCCCCGGCGTCGCTCGTGATCGTGACGCGCCCGGCGGTCATGACGCACAACTCGTTCTCCGTGTAACGCACGCGCCATTTGCCGCGCGTCGCTTCCCAGCGTCCGGCGAAGAACTGCTGCGAGCGGTCGCCGTAGTAGTTTGCCACCCGCAGTTGCGGTGTGCCGGCGATCAGCCGCTCGGGCGGCGGCGCCGAGGTCTCCGGGTCGAGACTGCCATCGAGCCGGACGATGGAGGTGCTCATGAGGGCGCCCTTCAAGTACTGGTGCCAGGAAATTCTAGCGCGAAGGGCTGCGCCGCGGACCGCGAGCGTCCGCGGCGCACTCGGGCGCGGTCCGGCCGTGCCGCTCACCGGCCGCCCCCGGACGCGCCGGCCGCGGCGCTCGCGACCGTATCCCGGGCGGGCGTGGCCCTGACCGGGCGCTCGAGCCGTACCGTGACCCGGCGATCGAGGGCGTAGGCGTCGAGATCACCCGCGGCGCTCACGGACTCGCGCGCACCGTGCGCCTCGACGAGGAGCCGCTCGCGCTCGACACCGCCGCAGGCGAGCGCCGCTGCCACCGCCTCGGCGCGGCGCTGCGACAGGGCCTCGTTGTACTCGGCCGGTCCGCGCGGGTCGGCGAAGCCTGCGATGCGCAGCCGGGCATCCGGCACGGCGGCCGCCAGCGCCCCGAGCTTGAGCAGCGGCGCCATGTCCTCGACCTTGATCGAGGCATCGTCGGTACGGAAGCTGACGTCCATGCCGACCGCGTCCGCCGCGGCGAGCGTGTGCTCGAGCTGCTCGCCCGCCGCCTGCGACTGTGCCAGCGAGTCGTTGAGCTCGGCGACGCTCGCCGCGAGCCGCGCGCGCTCGGCTTCGCTCCTGCCGAGGTCGGCGCCGAGGGCGCGCGTCTTCTCCTGCTGCTCATGATAATGATCACCCATGAGCCCGCCGGCGGCGGCGCCGATCAGCGCGCCCACCGGTCCGCCGGCGGCGGCGCCGACGGCGAGCCCGGTGACGATGCCGAGGTCCTCGGCCCTGGCGTTGCTGTGCGGGCCACCGCCCGCGGGATCGGCCCAGGCGGGCGCGCCCGCCAGACCGGCCGCGACGGCGAGCGCGCTCGCGGTGTGCTTGAGGTCCTGCGCAATCATATTTGTCTCCTCTCGTTGAGTGTCCGCTTGCCCGCCGGCAGTTTTCCGGCTCACGGGATAGTTCAGCGCGAGGCCGGGCCGCGCCCATGACGCAATCGGGTCAGACACGGGGATCCTTTGTGGCAGAAGATGGCGGCGGAGCTGCGCGGCGCGCCGGGCGCCATCGCCTATACTGCGCATCCCGCTCATCGAGAAGGCACGTGCCATGCGCCCCCACGCCCTGCTCGCCGCCGCGCTGATACTCGCGGCGCTGCTGGCCCCCGCCGCCGCCACGGCGGCCGACGGCGAGGTCATGCGGGCCACGCTCGCGAACGGTCTGCGCGTCATCGTGGTGCGCAATTCGCTCGCCCCCGTGGTCACGACCTCGGTGAACTACCTGGTCGGCTCGGACGAGGCCCCGGCGGGCTACCCCGGTACCGCGCACGCCGAGGAGCACATGATGTTCCGCGGCAGCCCCGGCCTCACGGCCGATCAGCTCGCGGACCTCGGCAGCGTGCTCGGCGGCGACTTCAACGCCGACACGCGCGAGGGACTCACCCAGTACCTCTTCACCGTACCGGCCGAAGACCTCGACGTGGCGCTGCACATCGAGGCGCTGCGCATGCGCGCCGCCCTCAACAGCGCCAGGGAGTGGGCCCAGGAGCGCGGGGCGATCGAGCAGGAGGTCGCACAGGATCTGTCCGAGCCCGGCTACGTGCTCTACTCGAGGCTGCGCGCGCGGCTCTTTGCCGGCACGCCGTACGCGCACGATGCGCTCGGCACGCGGCCTTCCTTCGAGAAGACCACCGCGGCGATGCTGCAGAGCTTTCACCAGGCCTGGTACGCACCCAACAACGCCATCCTGGTCATCGCCGGCGACGTCGATCCGCAGGCCGCCCTCGGCGAGGTGCGCAGCCTCTTCGGCGACATCCCTGCGAAGAAGCTGCCGGCCCGCCCGGCGGTGCGGCCGCGGCCGGTGGTGCCGACCTCCTTCACGGTCGATACCGACCGCCCGAGCGGCACGCTGATGATCGCGCTGCGCACGCCGGGACCGAAGTCCGCCGACTTTGCTGCGCTCGAGGTGCTCTCGGACGTGCTCAGCAACCGGCGCTTCGATCTCTATGGGCTGGTGCCGCAGGGCAAGGCGGTCGCCGCCGAGTTCGCCCTCGAACCGCTGCCGCAGGCGGGTCTCGCCTATGCGGTGGCCACCTTCACCGCCGGCAGCGACGCACAGGCGCTCGAGCGCGACGTGCGGGCCATTCTCGCCCGGGTTGCGCGCGAGGGTGTACCGGCGGAGCTGGTGGAGGCGGCGAAACTCCAGGAACGCAGCGATGCCCAGCTGCAGCGCAACTCGATCAGCGAGCTGGCCACGGTCTGGTCGGATGCGGTCGCGATCTTCGGGCTGGAGTCGCCGGACGATGACCTGAAGCGCATCGAGCAGGTGACGGTGGCGGACGTCAACCGGGTGGCGCGCCAGTACCTCGACCTCGAGCACGCCATCACCGGAGTGATGTTGCCGCGCGGCTCGGGCCGGCCGGTCGCGGGCGGCGCCGGCTTCGGCGGCCAGGAGGCGATCTCGCTCGGCGAAGCGCACGGGACCGCGCTGCCCTCCTGGGCGAGCAAGGCGCTCGAGCGGCTGACGGTGCCTGCGTCGACGCTGCACCCCACCGTCAGCACGCTGCCGAATGGCCTCACGCTGATCGTGCAGAGCGTCGACGTCAGCGACACGGTGAGCGTCTACGGCCACATCCGCAATCGCCCCGAGACCGAGGAGCCGGCCGGTCAGGAGGGCGTGAGCCAGGTGCTCGAGCGCCTCCTCCCCTACGGCAGCGAGCGCCTCGATCGGCTCGCGTTCCAGCAGGCGCTCGATGCCATCGGGGCACGCGCGTCCGCCGGCACGGATTTCTCGGCGCAGTCGCTCGCCGAGCACTTCGATCGGGCCGTGGAGCTGCTGGCCGACAACGAGCTGCATCCCGCCCTGCCGCCGGCGGCGCTCGAGGTGATCCGCGCGCAGGTCGCGCAGGGCGTGGCGGCCCGCAACGTCAGCCCGGGCTTCCTCATGCAACGCTCGCTGCGCACGGCGCTCTATCCCGCGGACGATCCGAGCCTGCGCATGTCGACGCCCGAGTCGGTGCGTGCGCTCAATGAGGCCGCGGTGCGCGCCTACTATCAGAAAGTGTTCCGCCCGGATCTCACGACGATCGTGATTCTCGGCAAAGTCACGCCCGAGGCCGCCGCCGCCGCAGTCGCGCGCTACTTCGGCGCCTGGAGCGCGAGCGGACCGGCGCCGGCCATCGACCTCCCGGCCGTCGCGCCGAACCGCGCCGGCGTCGTCGCCGTGCCGAACGCCAGCCGCGTGCAGGATCGGGTGGTGCTGGCGCAGAACCTCGCGCTGACGCGCTCCGATCCCGACTACTACCCGCTCGTGCTCGGCAACGCCGTGCTCGGCGGCAGCTTCTACTCGACCCGTCTCAGCATCGATCTGCGCAAGAACGCGGGCCTCGTGTATGGCGTCGAGTCGGTGCTGCAGGCCGGCCGGACCCGCAGCATCTACCTGGTCGACTACGCGAGCGATCCGCAGAACGTCGGCAAGGCTGCCGATGCGGTGGCACGCGAGCTGACCACCATGCAGACGACTCCGGTCGGCGCGGACGAGCTGACGCGCGTCAAGGCGTACCTGCTGCGGCAGATTCCGCTGGCGGAATCCGGCGTGGCCGCGATCGCGCGCGCGATGCTGGCACGGCGCGACCTCGGGCTGCCGCTCGATGAGCCGAGCAACGCCGCGCGCCACTACATCGAGCTCGACGCCGCGGCGGTGCAGGCTGCGTTCCGCAAGTGGATGCGGCCGGCGGACCTGGTGCGCGTCAGCGAGGGACCGGCACCGCAGTAGCGGTGCCGCGCGGCATACGCGTGCGCATCGCGCTCGCCCTGCTCGCGCTCGGCTGCGGCAGTGCGCCGCTCGCGGCGGCGCTCCAGCCGGACGACTGCCTCGCGGGGCGCCGCGGCGAGTCCAGGACGGAAGCGCGCTGCTACTCGCTGGTGCAGGACGGCAGCAAGCGCACGCTGCGCGTCTATGTGCCACCCGGTCACGCGACGCCGCTGCCGGTGGTGCTGGTGCTGCACGGCGGCGGAGGCACCGGCGGCGGCATGGAGTGGCTGACGCGGCGCGGCTTCAACCGCCTGGCGGACCGCGACGGCGCCGTGGTCGTCTATCCCGACGGCATCGAGCATGGCTGGAACGACGGGCGCAGCGCCAACCGCTCCGCCGCGGCCGCAGCCGTCGACGACCTCGCCTTCCTGCGCGCGCTGCCGCGCGCGCTCGCCGCGCTCCACCCGGTGGACAGCGCGCGCGTCTACGTCACCGGCATCTCCAACGGCGGCATGATGTCGTATCGCCTGGCGTGCGATGCCGCCGAGGTATTCGCCGCCGCCGCACCGGTCGCCGCCAACATGGCGGTCGAGCTCGCTCCCGCGTGCCATCCGGCGCGCGCGGTGCCTCTCCTCATCATGGACGGCGTCGAGGATCCCATCATGCCCTGGAAGGGCGGCACCATCCGCGTGCTGTGGATGGCGCGCGGCACGGTGCTGTCGGCGGAGGACAGCGCCGCGCGCTGGCTGGCCCTCGATCACTGCGGCGCGCTCGAGCCGCAGCCGCCCATCGAGGCCGAGCCGGCCGACGGCACCGCGGCGCTGCCGCGCCTGGCCCGCTGCGCCGACGACAGCGAGGTGCGCCTCTACGAGATCCGTGGCGGCGGCCACACCTGGCCGCGAGGCGAGCCGTACCTCGGCGCATGGATCGTCGGGCACGTCAGCCACGCGCTCGATGCCAACGAGACGATCTGGGCGTTCTTCCGCCAACACGCTCTGCATTGATACCGGACCGCCGCGCGCTCAGCGCGCTCTGCGCTGGGACTTCGCCGACAGGGAGCCTCAGCTTTGCCGCAGATGCGCTCCTATCCCGATCGGGGGATGGCCTGTGAACCGTCCGGACGGTAGGGTCTCGCGCCTGTCCTCTGACGCGAGCTTCGTACAGCCTTCGGCCACGCTCCGCACTGTATATGTACCAGCGCCAACCCATTGCTGCGCGACCCGCGCGCGACCGGCTGCTCGATGCGGCAGAGCGAGTGGTGGTCGAGTCGGGCGCGACTCACCTGACCCTCGATGCCGTGGCAAAGTCGGCGGGGGTCAGCAAGGGCGGGCTCTTGTATCACTTTCCCTCCAAGGAAGCGCTGCTCGAGAGCATGTTGGCGCGGCACTTCGAGGACATCGATGCCGAGGTCAGCAGGCGCGTCGCAAACCGTACCCGCCGGACGGCACGCGGTGCGCGCCAGAGAGCGGGCCGCCCCGGCAAGCCGGCGAGCGCCGACCTCTTCAGCGAGCGAGTGCGCGTGCTCCTCGAGTCGCACGGGGAGCGGCCGGCCTTCGGCGTTGCCATGCTGGCCGCCTCCGCCGATAACCCGGAGCACATGGCGGTCTGCCGCGCAAAGTACCGCGCGCTGCTCGACGAATTCGCCAAGCTGCCGGGCGGCTTCGAGCGCACTGCGGTGGTGCTGCTCGCGGTGCAGGGACTGCTGCTCGCCGAGCTGCTGCATCTCTCGCCCTACACGCCCGAGGAGCGGTCCCGGCTCGTCAAGGCTCTGCAGCGCGCCGCCGACCAGTGCAGGAGCACGCCATGAGAACGAGACAGAGAACCGCTCGCCTCGGCCTCATCCTGACGGCGGCAGCCGCGCTCGCTGCCTGCGCCGTCGGGCCTGACTTCCATTCACCGGCCGCGCCGGCCACGACGCACTACACCCGCACGCCCGAGCCCACCGCTACCGTCGCCTCCGAGGGCGAAGGGGGCGCAGCGCAGACTCTGAGCACCGAGCGCGACATCCCGGCGGACTGGTGGACGCTGTTTCACTCGAGCGCGCTCGATGAGCTGGTGCGCCAGGCGCTCGCCGACAGCCCGACCGTGCAGGCGGCGCGCGCGACGCTCCTGAGCTCGGTGGAGACCTGGAAGGCGGAGCGTGGCGGCCTGCTGCTCCCCGCGATCGATGCGAACGCCAGCGCCACGCGGCAGCGCGAGCCGGCCGCCCTGTTCGGAGTGCCGGGCGGGCCGCCCCTCATCTTCAACCTGTTCGACGCCTCGGTCGGCGTCACTTACCGGCTCGACCTCTTCGGCGCCTCGCGCCGCCAGGTCGAGGCGCTGCACGCGCAGGCAGACTACCAGCGCTGGGAGCTGGAGGCAGCCTACCTCGCCCTCACGGCCAACGTCGTCACGACCGCGATCAACGTCGCCTCGCTGCACGCCCAGATCGGCGTGGTGAACGAGATCGCGGCGAGCCAGCGCGATCAGCTCAAGGTGGTGCAGCGCCAGTTCCAGGCCGGCGCTACCTCGCGCTCCGACGTACTGGCGCAGCAGACCCAGGTCGCCGTGACCGAGGCGCAGCTGCCGGCGCTCGAGAAGCAGCTCGCCCAGGCGCAGCACCGCCTGGCGGTGCTCGCCGGCCGCACGCCGGACGATCCGCAGCTGCCCGACTTCACGCTCGATCAGCTCACGCTGCCGGCGGAGCTGCCGCTCAGCGTCCCGGCGAAGCTCGTGCGCCAGCGCCCGGACGTGCAGGCGGCGGAGGCGCTGCTGCACGAATCGACCGCCCAGCTCGGCGTGGCGACCGCAAATCTCTATCCGCAGCTCAACCTCACCGGCTCCATCGGCTCCGAGACCGTCGCGGTCGGCGACCTGTTCAAGAACACCAGCTCCGCCTGGAACATCGGCGGATCGCTGCTGCAGCCGCTGTTCCACGGCGGCGAGCTCGTCGGTCTGAAGCGCGCCGCGCGCGCCGATCTCGACCGCTCCACGGCCCAGTACCGCGAAGCGGTACTGGCGGCGCTGCAGGACGTGGCCGACACGCTGCGTGCGCTCGAGGCGGATGCCCGCACGCTGCGGGCCGACACGGTCGCCGAGGATGACGCGCGCGACACGCTCGACATCACCCGGATGCAGTTCAAGTTCGGCGGCGTGAGCTACCTGCAGCTGCTCACCGCGCAGCGCGTATATCTCGATGCGCGGGAGAGCCGGGCGCTCGCCGAAGCGGCGCGCTACGCCGACACCGCGGCGCTGTTCCAGGCGCTCGGCGGCGGCTGGTGGAACCGACAGGACCATGCGAAGGAGAGTCGGCAGTGAACGATTTCGGCGAAACCTCGGCGAACCCCAGGACCGCGGGCCTGGCGACGCTGCGCGACGGCCCCGGCGCCCCGGGCGGCCTGTTGAAGCGGCGCGTGATCATCGCGATCGTGGCGGTGGTCGCACTGGTCGTGCTGATTGCCGGCATCAAGGCCGTCCAGATCATGGGCTACATCGCGCAGGCGAAGCGCAATGCCGCGCCGCCGCAGACCGTCACGACCATGGTGGCGCGGTACTCCGATTGGCAGCCGCAGATCAGCGCGATCGGCAGCGTGCGCGCGGTCCGCGGCGTCGACGTCACGACCGAGGTCACCGGCCTGGTGCGCAGCGTCGACTTCCGTTCGGGCGAGGACGCCAGGCGCGGCCAGGTGCTGGTGCGGCTCAACTCCGACGCCGACGTCGCGACGCTCCATTCGCTCGAAGCGGCGGCCGAGCTCGCCGCCACCGTCTATGCGCGCGACAAGATGCAGTTCGACGCGCAGGCGATCAGCCAGGCGCAGCTCGACGGCGATGCCGCCGATCTCAAGAACAAGCGGGCGCAGGCCGCCGCCCAGGCGGCGCTGGTCGAGAAGAAGATCCTGCGGGCGCCGTTCGACGGGCGGCTCGGGATCACGACCGTGAATCCGGGTCAGTATCTCAACACCGGAGACAAGGTCGTGACGCTGCAGCAGCTCGACCCGGTGTACGTCGACTTCCGGCTGCCGCAGGAGCAGCTGACGGATGTGCATCCGGGGCTCGAGGTGCGCCTCACTCTCGATGCCTTCCCCGGCGAGAGCTTCACCGGCAGGATCAATGCCGTCGATCCGCTGGTGGATTCCGGGAGTCGTAACTTCCAGGCCGAGGCAACCATCCCGAATCCGGCGCACAAGCTCCTGCCCGGCATGTTCGTGCGCGTAGCGGTGCTGTCCGGCGTCAAGCAGCATTATCTGACGCTGCCGCAGACCGCGATCACCTTCAACCCCTACGGCTCGACCGTGTTCCTGGTACAGAAGGACGCGCAGGGCAAGCGCACGGCGCAGCAGGGCTTCGTGACCACGGGCCCGACGCGCGGCGACCAGATCGCGGTCCTCCAGGGCATCAAGGAGGGTGACGAGGTGGTGACGAGCGGGCAGCTCAAGCTCAAGAACGGCACGCCGCTCGACGTCAGCACCCTGGCGCAGCCGGCGGATGCGCCCAACCCGAAGCCGCAGGAGCACTGAAGGGTCACCGCCATGAAGTTCACCGATCTTTTCATCGAGCGCCCGGTCCTCTCGGTGGTCGTCAGCCTGCTGATCCTGGTGCTGGGCGCGCGCTCGGTATTCCAGCTGCCGGTCAGCCAGTATCCGCAGACCGAAAACGCCGTGGTCACGGTCAGCACGACCTACTACGGCGCCGACGCCCAGACCATCGCCGGCTTCATCACCCAGCCGCTCGAGGCGGCGATCGCGCAGGCGCAGGGCATCGACTACCTGTCCTCCAACAGCGTCGCGGGCGTCTCGATCATCACCGCGACCCTGCGCCTGAATTACGACTCCAACCGCGCGATGACCGAGATCAACACCCAGGTCAACTCGGTGCGCAACCAGCTGCCGCCGCAGGCACAGCAGCCGGTGATCTCGGTGCAGATCGGCCAGCAGATCGATGCGATGTACCTCGGGTACTTCAGCGATACGATCCCGCCGAACAACACCACCGACTACCTGCTGCGGGTCGTGAAGCCCAAGCTCGACTCCATCGACGGGGTGCAGACCGCCGAGATTCTCGGCGGCCGCACCTTCGCGCTGCGCGCCTGGCTCGATCCGCAGCGCATGGCGGCCCGCGGCGTGTCCGCCGACGATGTCTACGCGGCGCTCGGCTCCAACAACTACCTCGCCGGCGTCGGCTCGACCAAGGGTCAGATGGTGAGCGTCGACCTGAAGACGAACACCGATGTCACCTCGCTGGACGAGTTCCGCCATCTGGTGATCAAGCGGCAGAACGGCGCGCTGGTGCGGCTCGAGGATGTCGCCAACGTAGTGCTCGGCGCAGAGAACTACGACTTCAACGTCGCCTTCAGCGGCCAGCGCTCGGTATTCATCGGCATCAAGGTGGCGCCGCGCGCCAACATACTCGATGTGGCGGCGCGGGTGCGCGCCGCGCTGCCCGATATCGCGGCGCAGCTGCCGACCGGCGTGACGCAGAAGCTCGCCTATGATGCGACCAAGTTCATCACGAGCTCGATCAGGGAAGTCATCAAGACGCTCGTCCAGGCGCTGGTCATCGTCACGGTGGTGATCTTCCTCTTCCTCGGCAGCCCGCGCGCGGTGGTGATACCGGTCGTGGCGATGCCGCTGTCGCTCATCGGCGCATTCTTCCTGATGCAGGCGCTCGGCTACTCCATCAATCTCCTCACGCTGCTCGCGCTGGTGCTGGCGATCGGCCTGGTGGTCGATGACGCCATCATCGTGGTCGAGAACGTCGACCGGCACCTGAAGGAAGGGGCGCCGCCTTTGCAGGCAGCGCTGCAGGCGGCGCGCGAGCTCGGCGGACCGATCATCGCCATGACCATCGTGCTGGTCGCGGCCTACGTACCGATCGGCCTGCAGGGCGGGCTCACTGGCGCCCTCTTCACCCAGTTCGCCTTCACGCTCGCCGGGGCGGTGACCGTCTCGGCCGTGATCGCGCTCACGCTCTCGCCGATGATGTGCGCCAAGGTATTCCGCAGCGAGCAGGAGGAAGGCCGCTTCACCCATTTCCTCGACCGCACCTTCAACCGCCTGCGCGATGCCTACTCGCGCACCCTCTCGAGCTGGCTCACGACCTGGCAGGCGGTGGTGGTGTTCGGCGCGCTGATCCTGCCGTGCGTGATGCTTCTGTTCATGACGTCCAGGTCCGAGCTCGCGCCCGGGGAGGACCAGGGCATCGTGCTCGAGGCAACCACCGGACCGCCGGATGCGACCCTCACGCAGATGCAGGCCTATTCGGACGCCGAGTTCGAGATCGCGAAGAAGCTTCCGGAATATCAGCAGATGTTCCAGCTGACCGGTGCGCCCACGGTGAACCAGGGGTTCGGCGGTGTGCTGTTCAAGCCCTGGGAGGACCGCCACCGCAGCGCCGCCGAGCTGCAGATGCTGCTGCAGAATGAGTGGAACAAGATTCCGGGTGCGCGCGTCGCGGCGTTCCAGTTCCCGGCGCTGCCCGGCTCGCAGGGATTCCCGATCCAGTTCGTCATCACCACCACCGAGCCGATCGAGAATCTCAACGAGGTCGCTACCAAGGTGCTGGACAAGGCACGCGCCAGCGGCATGTTCTGGTTCATCGACGCGGATCTGAAGCTCGACAAGCCGCAGCAGACCGTCACCGTCGACCGCGACATGGTGAGCGATCTCGGCCTGACGCAGCAGAACGTGGGCGGCGCACTGGCCGCCGCGCTCGGCGGCGGCTACGTGAATTACTTCTCCATCGCCGGCCGCTCCTACAAAGTCATTCCGCAGGTGCTGCAGGCCGACCGCCTGAATCCCGACCAGGTGCTCGACTATTACGTGCACTCCGGCAACGGCACTCTCATTCCGGCGCGCACCATCGCGAGCCTGAAGACCTCTACGGTGCCGGAGACCGTCGCCCACTTCCAGCAGCTGAACGCCGCGACGCTCGGCGGCGTCTCGGGAGCATCGGAGGCGGACGCGCTCAAGTTCCTGCGCGACACGCTCAAGCAGGTCGCGCCCACCGGATACAACGCCGATTACTCGGGCGAGTCGCGGCAGTTCATGCTGGGATCGGGCAGCTTCGTGTTCACGCTGCTGTTTGCGCTGGTGATCGTATACCTGGCGCTCGCCGCGCAGTTCGAGAGCTTCCGCGATCCGGCGGTCATCCTGGTCTCGGTACCGATGGCGCTGTTCGGCGCGCTGATCTTCATCAATCTCGGAGGCGCGCTGGGTATTTCGCTCAACATCTACACGCAGGTGGGGCTCGTTACGCTCCTCGGCCTGGTGAGCAAACACGGCATCCTCATCGTGCAGTTCGCCAACGAGCTGCAGCGCGCCGGGCACGCCAAGCTGCGGGCGATCGAGGAGGCGGCGGCGGTGCGGCTGCGCCCGATCCTGATGACGACCGCGGCCATGTGCTTCGGCGTCATCCCGCTGGTGATCGCCTCGGGCGCGGGTGCGGCCGGGCGGCGCAACATGGGCGTGGTGCTCTTCACCGGCCTCGCGATCGGCACGCTGTTCACGCTGTTCGTGGTGCCGGCGATGTACATGTTCATCGGCGCGGACCACGAGCACGAGGCGCGCGCCCGCGGCCATCGCCCCGATGAGAGCGGCGCGGGGCACGGCGCCGTGCCTGAGCCTGCAGCAGGCGGCTGAAGAGCGGCCCATGATCGACGTCTACTACTGGGGAACTCCCAACGGATTGAAGATCAAGCTCTTCATGGAGGAGGCCGGGGTTGCCTACCGCATCATCCCGGTCGACATCGGCAAGGGTGAGCAGTTCGATCCGAAGTTCCTCAGCATCTCGCCCAACAATCGCATCCCGGCGATCGTCGACCACGAGCCCGCCGACGGCGGACCGCCGCTGTCGCTGTTCGAGTCCGGCGCCATACTCTTATATATGGCGGACAAGACCGGGCGCTTCATTCCCGCCGACCTGCGCGGCCGGGTCCTGACGCTGCAGTGGCTGTTCTGGCAGGTGGCAGGCTTGGGGCCCATGGCCGGACAGAACGGTCATTTCACCCGCTACGCACCCGAGAAAGTGCCGTACGCCATCGACCGCTACGTCAAGGAAACCAATCGCCTCTACGGTGTCCTCGACCGCCAGCTCGCCGCAGGGGAGTACATTGCCGGGGATTACACTATCGCGGACATGGCCTCCTATCCCTGGATCGTGCAATACGAGCGCCACGGGCAGAATCTCGCCGATTTCCCGCATCTCAAGCGCTGGTTCGAGCGGATGCGCGCGCGGCCCGCGTGCCAGCGGGCCTACGAGGGCGTCAAGCCGTCCTACAGCCGCCCCCTGTCGGACGAGGAGCGCAGGAACCTCTTCGGACAGACGGCCACCTCGCACCGGCGCTGAGCGCGCGACCCGGCGCGCACCTCAGGCGTCCGCGACTGGCGCGGCGATCAGCCCCGACAGCGGCGGCAGGTTCCACGCCCGGGCGCCGCCCACCGACTCGAGCAGCCGCCACCTTCCCGGCAGCGGCGCCGGGATGCGTACGCCGGCGAGTCCCAGGTTGAACACGCACAGGAGCCGCTCGGCGCCGAGGCTGCGCTCGAAGCTCAGGATCGCGTCCGAGGTCTCCAGCAGGCGCATGGCGCCAAGGCGCAGCGCCGCGTGCTGCTGGCGCAACGCGATGAATCGACGTGCCAGCGACAGCGTCGAATCCGGGTCGTGATCCTGCAGGTCGACCGCGAGCGCTGCATGAGCCTCCGGCACCGGCAGCCACGGGCGCACCGTCGAGAAGCCCGCGTTGGGTGCGTGGCGCTGCCACGGCATCGGCGTTCGGGCGCCATCGCGCCCCAGGGTGAGCGGCCAGTTCGCGATCGCCTCCGGATCCCTGAGATCGCTGAAGGAGAGCTCGGCCTGCGGCAGGCCGAGCTCCTCTCCCTGATACAGAAAGACATTGCCGCGCAGACTCAGCAGCAGCAGCAGCGCAAGCCGTGCGCCCGCCGCGCGGTCCGCGGCTGCGGACCAGCGTGACACGGCGCGGGGCGCGTCGTGATTGGAGAATGCCCAGCTCGGCCAGGCATCGGCGCCGTCGCTCCAGGCCTCGAGGGCGGCGCGCACCAGCGCCGGCGTCAGGGCGTCCGCATAGAGAAAATTGAAGCCATAGGCGGTGTGCAGGCGCCGATCTCCACGGGTCAGCAGCTTCATGACCGGCTCGGCGCCCTCGCCGCCGATCTCCGCCACCGTGAAACGCCCGCCGTACTGATCGGTGAGAGCCCGCACGCGCTCGATGAAGGCAACCAGGTCCGAGTGTCCCTTGTTGTGCTGCGGCTGCTGGAAGTCGACCGGCCGCGTCCGCGGCCGGCCGTCGGCGGGCCGCGCCGGGTTGTCGGTGAGCGCCGGGTCGTGCATCGCGTAGTCGATGGCGTCGAGCCTGAAGCCGTCGACCCCGCGGTCCAGCCAGAAGCGCGCGCTCGCGAGCAGCGCCTCCTGCACCGCCGGGTTGTGCACGTTGAGATCGGGCTGCTCGGTCAGGAAATTGTGCAGGTAGTACTGGCCGCGGCGCGCGTCCCAGGTCCAGGCGGGACCGCCGAATACCGACTGCCAGTTCGACGGCGGCGCGCCGTCGGGCCTGGCATCCGCCCACACGTACCAGTCGGCACGGGCGTTGTTGCGGCTGCTGCGGCTCTCGCGGAACCAGGGATGCTGATCGGAGGTATGCGAGTAGACCTGGTCGATGATGACGCGCAGCCCGAGGCCGTGCGCGCGCGCGATGAGCCGGTCGAAGTCGGCGAGCGAGCCGAACAGCGGGTCGACGTTGCAGTAATCGGCGACGTCGTAGCCGAAGTCCTTCATCGGCGAGGTGAAGAACGGCGACAGCCACACGGCGTCGACTCCGAGCGAGGCGACGTGGCCGAGATGCGCCGTGATACCCGCCAGATCGCCGACGCCGTCGCCGTTGGAATCGGCAAAACTGCGCGGATAAATGTGATAGATGACGGCTCCGCGCCACCATTGCGCCGCGCCCTGCACTACCGGGTCCGGCGGCGTGCTCATGTGCCTCCCGTCGCGGCGCACACCAGGTAATCGAGCGGGGCGAGCTCGACGTGATAGCTGCCGGGGGCCGATGCCCGCGAGCGGCACTGTCCATGCAGCGACACGAAGCGCTGCGATCCGGCCTCGACCGTCACCTGGGCGCTGACGGCGGCGTTGGAGGTGTTGAAAGCGATCAGCAGCTCGCCGCCGCCCTGCGGATCGAGCCGCGACACGACGAACAGGCCCGGCGCGGCGCCGTAGCTGCGCACCAGCTGCCGCCCGCGCCGCAGTGCCGGCTGGGCTGCGCGCAGCTGCGCGAGCGCGGCGATGGCCCGGTGCAGAGGGTGCTGTCGATCGAAGTGAGCGCCGCCGGCGCTCGCGCTGCCGAGCGGCCGCTCGCTGCGATAGGAGTCGACCTCACTCGCGAACATATCCTGGCGCGCGTCCTGGTCGCCCCCGAGCCCGGCGAAACCCTGCTCGTCGCCGTAATAGACCACCGGCACCCCGCGCAGCGTGAACAGCATCGCGTGCGCCAGCAGGACGCGTTGCAGGGCCTCGGCGTCGCCGATGCCGGGTCGCAGGCGGCGCACGAAATAGGCGAAGCGCCCGTCGTCGTGGTTGCTGATGAAGGTCGGCAGCTGCAGCGCCGCCGCCGCCCCGCCCTCGTACAGGTCGTCGCCGGCGAACAGGCGCGCCAGCACCTCGGTTCCCCCCGTGCCGGCCACGGTCTCGCGCACGGCGGCCGCGAAGGCGAAGTCGAGCACCGCCGGCAGCCGGTCGACGCGCGTGTGCTCGGCGAGCAGCGCCGGGTCCACTGCCGCGGTGCTCACCTCGCCGAAGATGTGAAAGTTGGGAATCCCGGCGGCGCGCGCCGTGGCGAGCATCGCCGGCACGAACTGCTGCCAGAATTCGGGATTGACGTGCCTGGCGGTGTCGATGCGGAAGCCGTCGACGCCGAAGCGCTCGATCCAGCCGGCGTAGATGTCGATGAACCCCTGCAGCACGCGCGGGTTCTCGGTCATGAGATCGTCGAGCCCGAAGAAGTCGCCGAAGGTCGAGCTCTCGCCGGCGAAGCTGGAGTTGCCGCGGTTGTGATAGTAGATCGGGTCGTTGAGCCAGTCGGGTACCTTGACGTGCTCCTCGCCGCGCGGCACGTACGGGGTGTAGGCAAAGTTGGGACGCGTCAGCCGCGCGAAGTTCTCCGCCGTCTGATGCGGGGCGTCGTCGCCGAGAAAGCCTGCGTTGATCGGCTCGCCGCCGATACCGCCGTGCCGCGTGTACGGGTAGTCGGCATGCGAGCGGTACGGGCAGTCGTTAGCCGGACACTCGCGGTAGCGGATGACATCGGCCGTGTGGTTGGCGACGATGTCGAGGTAGACCTTCAGGCCGCGCGCGTGCGCCGCCGCGATCAGCGCCCCGAGATCCTCGTCGCTGCCGAAGTGCGGGTCGACATGCGTGAAGTCGGTGATCCAGTAGCCGTGGTAGCCGGCGGACTCGTGGCCGGGTGCGCCCTGCACCGGCTTGTTCCCGAACACCGGCGCCAGCCACAGGGCGGTCGCGCCGAGGGACTCGATGTAGTCGAGCCGCGTGAGCAGCCCCTTGAGGTCGCCGCCATGGTAGAAGCCCTTGGCGGCGGGATCGAAGCCGGTGGTGAGCGCTCCACCCTCGAGCCCGCCCCGGTCGTTCGACGGATCGCCGTTCTCGAAGCGGTCGGGCAGCAGGAAATAGACGACCTCGTCCTGCGGCAGCCG
>DATKLG010000034.1:0-26454 GCA_035542535.1 Steroidobacteraceae bacterium | reverse complement strand
ACTGTCCGCCGTACGTCTCCGCCATCACCTTCGTCAGCGCCGCCGTCAGTGTCGTCTTCCCATGGTCCACGTGACCAATCGTGCCCACGTTTACGTGCGGCTTCGTACGCTCAAACTTCTCTTTGGACATGGCGGCTTCCTAACTCCGAAACTTCTGACAACTCACTGGCCCAGTCGACTGGAGCCCACGACCGGGATTGAACCGGTGACCTCGTCCTTACCAAGGACGTGCTCTACCAACTGAGCTACATGGGCTCGGCTCAGATGTCGACGCGCGGACAAGCTGGAGCGGGTGATGGGAATCGAACCCACGTCATCAGCTTGGAAGGCTGAGGTTCTACCATTGAACTACACCCGCTGCTGATGGCGCCCGATCTGCCGGACTCAAGGCCTTGGCGCGCGAGTGTCCCTCCCGCTCCGAATGGTGGAGGGGGAAGGATTCGAACCTTCGAAGGCATAAGCCGGCAGATTTACAGTCTGCTCCCGTTGGCCGCTTGGGTACCCCTCCGCAAAACGAGCCGCGTATTCTGATTTCGGAGCACCGGGGTGTCAATGCGCTCTGGCCCGGGATTTGCTTGTCCGCGCTATAGCCAAGCTCGAGGCTAAGTCTCTGACCCGCCAGGCCTGGACGGGGGGACGGCTCCCTCGAGCTTGCCGATCAACGCGGATCCCGCCCGGCGCGCCTCGCCGGGCTTCAGGTCGGTCGGAAGGCCCACCGGACCGTAGCGGACGCGCTTCAGGCGGCTGACCTCGAACCCGACCGCCTGCCACAGTCGCCGGACCTCACGATTCCGGCCCTCGGTGAGCACGACCCTGAAGGTGCTGTGGCCGCCGGGCCGGCTGCCGCCGGCGCTCCCGCCACCCGACTCCTCCCACGAGGCGGTCGCGATCCGACCGAAGGACGCCGGACCGTCCTCGAGCCTTACGCCGAGCAGCAGCCGGGCAATGACCTCCTCGGAGGGTCGGCCCCGGACGCGCACGAGGTACTCGCGCTCAACCTCGCTCGAGGGGTGCATCAGGCGGTGAGCGAGCTTTCCGTCGGTCGTGAGGAGCAGAAGCCCGGTGGTGTTGACGTCGAGCCGCCCGACACTGATCCAGCGCCCGCGGCGCGGGGTTGGCAACCGTGCGAAGACCGTCGGCCGGCCCTCGGGGTCGCTGCGGGTCGTCACCTCGCCCGCGGGCTTGTAATAAAGGAGTAGCTCCCGGGGCGCGGGCTCCCCCGCGGCGAGCTTTAGCCGCTTGCCGTCGAGGCGCAGGTCGTCCCCCGCGGAGGCGCGGTCGCCGAGTTGCGCCCTGCGGCCATTGACCTCGACGCGTCCCGCCCGGATCCACTCCTCGACCGCCCGGCGGGAGCCGAGCCCCGCCTCGGCCAGGAGCTTCTGCAGCCTGACCGGGGCTGCCCCCGCAGCCGCCGCGGCGCCGGCGGAGCGCCCGCGGTCCGGGCGGGGTGCGGGGTTACGCTTCATGGGAACGGTCTCGCTCTGTGCTCATAACAGTTGGTCGTGAGCAGATAGCCTCGTGTCACTTGCCTGCCAAACCGGACAGAGGGTAGAAGGAAGGCATGATCTACGAAAGCATCCTCGGCACGATCGGCAAGACGCCCGTCGTGCGGATCCAGCACCTCGCGCCCAGGGACATCACGATGTTCGTGAAGTGCGAGTTCTTCAACCCGCTCGGCTCGGTCAAGGACCGCCTCGCAATCGCGATCATCGAGGACGCCGAACGCACCGGAAAGCTCAAGCCCGGCCAGACCGTGGTCGAGGCGACCTCGGGCAACACCGGCATCGCCCTCGCCATGGTGTGCGCCGTCAAGGGATACCCCTTCGTCGCCCTCATGGCCGAGTCCTTCTCGGTCGAGCGGCGGCGGCTCATGCGAATCATGGGAGCCAGGGTCATCCTCACACCGGCCGCCGAGCGGGCCACGGGGATGATCAAGAGGGCGGCGGAGCTCGCCCAAAAGCACGGCTGGTTTCTCGCGCGCCAGTTCGAGAACCAGGCGAACCCGGCCTACCACCGCAACACCACCGGTCCCGAGATCCTCCAGGACTTCGCGGGCAGGCGGCTCGATTACTTCGTCACCGGCTGGGGTACGGGCGGAACGCTCACCGGCGCCGGCGAAATGATCCGCCTGGCCCGACCCGACGTGCAGGTGATCGCCTGTGAGCCGGCGGGTGCGGCCCTCCTGTCGGGCGGGTCGTTCACGCCGCACAAGATCCAGGGCTGGACGCCGGACCTGATCCCCGCGGTGCTCAAGCGCGAAGTGGCGCACCGCATCCTGACGGTGACGGACGGTGAGGCGGTCGAGTGGGCGCGCGCGCTCGCCAGCCGCGAAGGCATCTTCTGCGGGATCTCTTCCGGCGCGACTTTTGCGGCGGCACTCAAGGTGGCCGCCGAGGCCCCGCCGGGCTCTGTCATCCTTGCCATGCTGCCGGACACCGGCGAGCGCTATCTCTCGACCGTCCTCTTCGAGGGCATATCCGACGGCAGCGACCCGGAGCCTTGAGGCAAACCCGTGGCCGGCAAGCCCGGCCATCGCTCAGGGCCCCCACGGGTGCTCTATCCTTCAGCCCCATGGATGCGCGCCAGTACGCGGCATTGAGCGATCCCTTTCCGATGTGGCGCGGAGGATCGCTGCACGGCGGCCGCATCGCCTACGAGACCTGGGGACGCCTGAATGCGGCGCGGGACAACGCGCTGCTGCTCTTCACCGGGCTCTCGCCTCCGGCCCACGCAGCCTCCTCGGAGCAGGACCCCTCCGAGGGCTGGTGGCAGGGGATGGTGGGCCCGGGCCTGGCGCTCGACAGCGACCGCTACTTCGTCATCTGCGTCAACTCGCTCGGCAGCTGCTTCGGCTCGAGCGGACCCGCCTCGGTCGACCCGGCTACGGGCAAGCGCTACCGCCTGAGCTTTCCCGACCTCTCGGTGGAAGACATCGCCCGGGCCGGCTTCGAGACCGTGCGCTCGCTCGGCATCGAGCGGCTCGACACCGTCATGGGCCCCTCGCTCGGCGGCATGGTAGTGCTCGCCTACGCGGCACTGTTCCCCGGGGCGGCGAGGCGCCTGGTGTGCATCTCCGGGACCATGGCGGCGGCGCCCTTCACGATCGCGCTGCGCTCCATCCAGCGCGAAGCGATCACCCGGGACCCGGACTGGAAGGCGGGCAGCTACCCGCCGGACCGCCCTCCCCTCACCGGGCAGCGCATCGCACGCAAGCTCGGGATGGTGACCTATCGCTCGGCGGCGGAATGGCAGGTGCGCTTCGGCCGTTCGCCCATCCGTAACGACGGCGGGTCGAAGGATCCTTTCGCCTCCGAATTCGCCGTCCAGGGCTACCTCGAGTCGCTGGCGCAGCGCTGGTCGAACGTATTCGACGCGAACTGCTACCTGTACATCTCCCGCGCCATGGATCGCTTCGATCTCACCGCCCACGGGGACCCGGTCGCACTGTTTCGCAGCGCCGCCTTGAGCCGCGCACTCGTCATCGGCGTAAAGAGCGACCTGCTCTTCTCGGTGAGCGAGCAGCAGGCCATCGCCGAGGCGCTCAGTGCGGCCGGCGTGGCCACCCGCTTCGCGCCCCTCCCCTGCATCGAGGGGCACGACGCGTTCCTGGTCGACCTCGCGACCTTCGGTGCGGAAATCGGTGCTTTTCTGCGCGCGGACTAGCGCTGCCCGGCGCCTGCGGCCTGCTTCTTGCACCGCTTCCGGCATGCCGGGCCACGATGCCGTGACTCTTTCCTGCTGCGAAGCCTGCAAGAGCGTGACAAAATTAAGTTCACTTGGCTGCAGGCCGCCGCCGCGGGCGGCGCATAATGCTCCCGCGGCGCGCGCAAGGACATGACGGGCCGCCGATAGAGAACAACAACTCCGATGAAGGACTCTGTGGAACGTCGCTTGCACACCCGGCATCGGGCCCGGACGATCGTCTACATCACCGTGCCCGGCGGCCGCCGCAAGCTGTGCAAAGCGGTGAACCTGAGCGCCACGGGTGTGTTCATCGAGACGACCAATCTCGGACTGCGCAAGGGACAGCAGGTCGTGCTCTCCTTCGCCATCAATCTCGGCACGATCATCAAGCTCCATCGGCGCACGGCCGTGGTCGCGCACGTCTCGCGCGGCGGCACCGGGCTGATGATGGAGACCTACGCGCAGGCCTCGAGCTGAGAGGAGTGTTAGGCTCGCGGGATCCCGTGAGGAGATCTCATGACCGACCTGCACTCGCCCAGCCGACGGCGTCTCCTGCAACGATTCGCGCTCGGCGTGCCGCTCGCCGCGCTCGCCACCGTGTGTGCGAGAAACGCCGGCGCCGGCACATCCGCGCCCCTTCTCGATGCGAGCTCGCCCGAGGCCAGGGCGGTGAAATACGTCGAGGACGCCGCGCGGGCGGTCGGCGCCACCGCCGGGAACCGCTGCGCGAACTGCGCGCTCTATCAGGGCGCCGACAATTCGGCGCAGGGCCCCTGCCAGATCTTTCCGGGCAAGGAAGTGAAGGCCGCCGGCTGGTGCAGCTCCTGGGCGCCGCAGATGTGACGCTCCAATCGCGCGCCGCTCCGAGCCCAAAGACAGCATGCACAAGCGCGAACTGACATCCCTCCTCGCGGCGGCGGCCCTGGCCGCTGCCGGCGGCCCGGCCCGGGCCGCGGACGCGCCGCCCGCGAAAACCCCGGAGCACCTGCCCGCCATCGCGGCGCGAACTCAGGCGATGCGGCACATGCCGGGCTTCATGGGCCTCTACTGGGACGAGAAGAGCGGCCGGCTGTACCTGGAGATCCCGCGCCTCGACGCCGATCTGCTCTATCTCGAGTCGCTCCCCTACGGCGTCGGCTCGAACGACCTCGGTCTCGATCGCGGCCAGGTCTCGCGGGCACGCATCGTGCGCTTCGAGCGGATCGGGCCGAAGGTGCTGCTGGTGGAGCCCAATCAGTGGTTCCGCAGCTCCGCGGGCTCCGCGGCCGAGCAGCTCGCGGTCACGCAGTCCTTCCCCGAGTCGGTGCTGGCAGGCTTCAAGGTGGAGGCCGAGCAGCGCGCCGGCGCGGGCCAGGAGGCGGCGGTGCTCGTCGACGCGAGCGAGTTCTTCGTGCGCGATGCGCACAACGTCGCCGAGACGCTGGCGAAAAACAAACAGGACGGCTACAAGCTCGACCCGGCCCGTTCGGCCATAGCGCTCGAGGGTACCGCCGCGTTCCCGAACAACGTCGAGGTGGAAGCGATCCTGACCTTCGCGGCCGATTCGACCGCCAAGAGCCGGCTGGTCGATGAGGTCACGCCCGATGCGCACGCGCTCACGGTACGCGAGCACCAGGCGTTCGTGCGGCTCCCGGGGCCGGGCTTCGTGCCGCGGCGCTTCGACCCGCGCGCCGGGTACTTCGAGGTCACCTACCGGGACTACACGGCGCCGCTCGGTGCCTCCCTCGACCGGCAGCTGATCGTCCGCCACCGGCTGCTCAAGGAGGACTCCGGTTGCAGCGCGAGCTGCAAGCCGCTCGCGCCGATCCGCTACTACGTGGACCGCGGCGCACCCGAGCCGATCCGCTCCGCGCTGCTCGAAGGTGCGCGCTGGTGGGATCAGGCGTTTCAGGCAGCCGGCTGGGCGCCGGGGACCTTCCAGGTGGAGCTGCTGCCTGAGGGTGCGGATCCCATGGATGATCGCTACAACATCATCCAGTGGGTACATCGCTACACGCGCGGCTGGTCGTACGGCTTCCCGGTGGCCGACCCGCGCACCGGCGAGATCATCAAGGGCAACGTCACGCTCGGGTCGCTGCGCGGCCGGCAGGACTACCTGATCGCCGAGGCGCTGTTGGCGCCGTACGGCACAGGCGGCGCCGCGGCGGCTGAGCGCGACCCGATGAGCGAGATGGCGCTGGCACGGTTGCGCCTGCTGGCAGCGCACGAGGTCGGGCACACGCTCGGGCTGGCGCACAACTTCGCCGCGAGCGCCTATCCGCACACCCCGGCGCAAGCGGTGTCGGTGATGGACTATCCGCATCCGTGGATCACACTCGACCGTAACGGCGCGCCCGACCTCTCGCAGGCTTACGCCGCCAACATCGGCGACTGGGACCGGGTCAGCATCGATTACGGCTACCGGCAATTTGCGAGCCCCGCCGAGGAGAGCGCCGGTCTCGAGCGAATCCTGAGCGACTCGGCGCGAAGCGGCCTCATCTTCATCACCGATGCCGATGCACGCGCGATCGGCAGCGCGCATCCCTACGCGCACATGTGGGACAACGGCCCGGACCCCGCCGCCGAGCTCGAGCGCGTGCTCATGGTGCGCGCGGCGGCGCTCGCGCGCTTTGGCGCCAACGCGATCCGGCCCGGGATGCCCATGGCGCAACTCGCGGACACGCTGGTGCCGCTCTACCTGCTGCATCGCTATCAGGTGGACGCGGCGGTCACCGAGATCGGCGGCCTCGACTATCGCTACCAGCTGCGCGGCGACGGCGCGCCCGGCCCCGCGATCGTCGCCGCCGAGGCGCAGCGGCACGCGCTGACTGCGGTGCTGAAGACGCTGTCGCCCGGGTTCCTGACGCTGCCCGAGCCGCTGCTGAAGCTCCTGCCGCCGCGTCCGCCGGGCCTGCCCGCCTCGCGCGAGTCGTTCCCGTCGAGAACCCAGCCGGCGTTCGATCCGATCGCGGCCGCCGAATGCGCCGCGGATCTCACGCTCGCCGGGCTCCTCAATCCGCAGCGCGCGGCGCGACTGGTTGAATATGGCGCCCGTGACCCGAAGAATCTCACGCTCGAGGCCGTGATCCAGGGCGCGCTCGCCACGACGGGCGCGGCGCCGGGCGCCACCGGCCTCGTGCAGGCGGTGCAGCGTGCGGTGTACGTGCGTACGGTCGAGGCTCTGTTGGCGCTCGCGGCCAACGGCAACGCCTCGTCCGAGGTGCGCGCGATCACGCAGGCGAAGCTCCTGGAGATCCGGCGGCGGGCCGACTCCCGCTCGGCGACCGACGCGTATCTCGCGCACCGCATCGACCTCTACCTCACGGACCCCGCGAAGTTCGTGCCCGCCGAGCCGATCGAGGCGCCACCTGGCATGCCGATCGGGGACGCAGACTGATCGGCCAAGGAGACCGCCACCATGAAAGAGCAGCTGCTCAACCGACGTGAGTTCGCGGTCCGTTGCGCCGCCTTCGGCATGCTCGCGGTGCGGGCGAGCGCCGAGGCCCCTGCGCCCGGCGCGCCAGCGAAGCCCGCGGCGCGGACCGTACAGCTTCCCGACGGCACGGTCGTAACGGCCCTGGGTCAGGGCTGCTGGCATCTCGGTCAGGGAAGGCATCCGCAGGAGGTGGAGGAGGCGGCGCTGCGCAGCGGCATATCGCTCGGCATGACGCTGCTCGACACCTCCGGAAACTACGGCAGAGGCCGCTCCGAGGAGTTCCTGAGTCACGTACTCGCCGACCAGCGCGAGCGCATATTCCTCGTCTCCAAGGTGGAGGGCGATGAAGTCTCCGGGGACGGCATCGCGCGTGCCTGCGCGGCGAGCCTCGCGCGCCTCGGCACCGGCTATCTCGATCTCTATCTGCTGCATTGGCCGATCCCCAGCGCGCAGTTCCCGGGCGTCGTGGCCGGATTCGAGCGGCTGCGCGCCGCCGGGAAGATTCGCGCCTGGGGCGTATCCAACTTCAGCGTGGGTCAGATGGAGGACCTGTTGCGCGTGCCGGACGGCCACCGCTGCGCGACCAATCAGGTCCCCTACAGTCTCAACCGCCGTCAGATCGAAGCCGATGTACTGCCCTGGTGCCGGCAGCACAACCTGCCGGTGATGGCCTATTCACCGCTCGGCGGCGACCACAACCTCGTGATCGGCGACCGCACGCTGGCGCAGATCGGCGCCGCGCATGGTTGCTCGGCCGCCGCGGTTGCGCTGGCGTGGGTCATCCGCAGCGGGAACGTCATTGCCATTCCCGAATCCGGCTCCCCGGAGCACGTGCAGGAAAATGCCGTGGCGCTCTCGACCGCACTCACCCCGCAGGACCTCGAGACCCTGAACGCGGCGTTTCCGGGGCCATCCGGCCCGAGCTAGCGCCCAGGCTCGAGCGCGAAACTCGCATCCCGCGCACGCGCCTCAGCGATCCGCAGCCGGAACACACAACGCCCATGACCCGCCTGGAAGCGCTCCTCGCGGATCACCCTGCAGCCAAGGAGCCGCTCGAGCGTGTTGATCGACACGCTGCAGATCGCCGGGTGTCTCTGCGCGACATTGAAGAACGGACAGTTGCGCTCGATCAGCGCCGGCCCGTCCGCTCGCCACTCGAGGTCCATGTAGGCGTCCTTGTCCTGGTACAGAGCGCTCAGAGCCCTCAGCTTCTGCCTGAGGCTCAGCCCCTCGAGACGCGGCGCCCACTGGCGCACGCGCGCCTCGGTCATGCGCGCGAGGACCTCGATGACGCCCGCCCCGCCGAAGCACTCATGCAGCTGCTGCACCAGCTCGGCGGAGAGCTCGTCATAGTGCTTGGGAAAGAGATGCTCGGCCGCGGCGCTCAGACGGTAGCGCTGCGAAGCCGGTCCGGGCTTCGGGGCGGACGAATCGGTTGCGGTAGTGCGTGCGGCAGCCTCGCCCGCAACCACCCAGCCGGCGCGCGCCAGCTCGGCGATCTGCTGGCGCACCGCCTCGTAGGTGATATCGAGCTCCCCGGCGAGCTCACGGATGGTCATGGGACCCCCGCCCTTCAGCGCCCGCAGCAGGCCCGAAGGCTCCGCGGGCGCCGGCCGCGCCGCAGAGCGCGCTGGCCGCGCCTTCGTTATTCGGGTCTTCCCGCGCGCCACGACACGCCCACTCCGTACCCGTAAACGAGTGTTCCGCCGCAGAATCCGCCGCCGATGACCATCGCCGAGCCGAGCGCCGAGACCCACACGGCGGCGAGCGGCGGCGGTCCGGCAGCACGCCACGAGAGGCTCACCATGAAGCACAGCAACGCGGTGCTCGTGAGCGCTGCGTGCAGCCCGGCCCACCGCCAGGCTTCGGTGGGGAGCTTGCGCAGCCACAGCTCGAGAGCGCCGGCCAGCAAAGTGACCGTGCCCACGATCACGCCCGCCGCAACCGCGCAGCGGCTCACCGTCCACCACGCCGCGTTGCCGGTCGCGAGCTCGATGAGATCCGACGCCGATGAGCCGACCCAGAATGCGACCGGAAAGTGCGCCAGCGCCGGGTGCAGCGGATGCAGGAGTGATGAGCCCTTCACGGAGAGTTGAGGCTAGATGAGTTTCAGGGCTCCCGCGAGCAGCAGGAGAAACCCGATGACGGCCAGCGCCGCGTGGCCGGCGACCACGCCCTTCGACAGAGGCTTCTTGCGGGCGTGGAAGCCGAAGGCCATGCCGAAGCCGCCGAGCGCCGCCGCCAGGAGGAAACCGAGCGCCCAGACCGCCGCTCCCGTAGCTCCCTGGACGACCGCGACGATGAGCAGGACGAGCCCGGTCGCCGCCAGCACGCCGTGCATGACCGCGCTCGCAACGGGCGGGAAATTCCCCTGGAACGCGGCGATCGCCATCGTGAGACCGATGACCGCGGCGATCGCGAAGATCAGGATGATGAGCCACATGGCAACCTCCGCTCGTTTTATATACAAGCCACTGCTTGTATATCTTCATATAGCGCTTTCCCGCCGCGGCTGCAAGGCTGGCGGGGCTGCGGCGGCGGCGACGCGGCGTTCCCGTCGCAACCCGCGGCCGCTGCACCACGGGCGGGCGTGCGCGCCGCCGCCGCTCCGCAATCGGGCGCGCTGGTGCGGGCGGGCCCCGCTGCGCGTCCGCGCCGGGGACGATCGACTGGCATGCTTCGTGCACTCTCCCCGCCGATGAACACGCTGAATGCCAGGCACTATCTGTTGGCGTCCGACTTCGATCAGACGCTGAGCTTCAACGACTCTGGTCTGACGCTCGCCGATCTGCTCGGCGTCGAGGCTTACGCGGAGCGCGTCCGCGGTCTCGCCGCCACCAACCTCGTGCAACAGGGCGGCGAGCTCGCCTACCTCATCCGCCACGACCCGGAGTTTCGCGGCGTGCGCCCCGAGCACCTCATCGAGACCGGCAGACGCGTGCGCCTGAAGAGCGACATCCCGGCGCTGGTGCGCTTCCTCGACCAGGGGCTGCCGGGAATCAGGTTCTCGTTCTGCGTGATCTCGGCGGCACCGCGCGAGATCGTGGTGGCGGCTCTCGATGGCATCGTCGCGCCCGCTCACATCTACGGTACCGAGCTCGACTACGACCCGGTCTCGGGCGAAGTTCGTGCGATCAGCCGCGTGCCGGCCGGCTACGGCAAGGTGGCGGTGATCGAGGAGCTCGAGCGGCAGCTCGCGATCCCGCCCGATCGCGTGATCTACGTGGGCGACGGAAGCTCGGACGTACACGTCATGCTGCATGTCAACAACCACGACGGCTTCACCATCGCGGTGTCGGACAATCGTCAGCTGGCGCGCATCGCGCGCAGCACCGTGCTGAGCGACAACGCCTTCAGCATCATGGTCCCGATCCTCGATCAGGTCCTCGACTGGCGCACCGGCGCGATACGCGCGCTGATCGAGCGTCACGGCCTCACGCTGCACGCATGGGAGAAGGCGCGCACCGATCACGTCCGGATCGATGACTGCGCACCGCGGGCGACGGGCAGCGAATGAGGCGCTGGCTCGCGCGCACGGCTTTAGCCCGAGCAGGCCGGCCAGGCCCAGGCTCACGCCAGCTCCGCGGTGGTGAAGCAACCCTGCCGCATGGGAACATACCGACGGAAGGAGATCATTCGATGGACACCATCAAGCCGTTATTCACTGCGGTCGGCTCGGTCACCGGCGGCCGCAATGGTCATGGAGAAGCCGAGGATCACTCCGTCTCGGTCGACCTTTCGGTGCCGAAGGCGATGGGCGGACCGGGCAGACCCAACACCACGACGCCCGAGCATCTGTTCGCGGTCGGCTACGCCGCCTGCTTCGGCGGCGCGCTCGACTATGTCGCGGTGCAGAAGAAGAAGAACGCCAAGGGCGCGACCGTCCGGTGCAGCGTGTCGATCGGTCCGCGCGATGCCGGGGGCTTCGGCATCGCGGTGAAGCTGCACGTCAAGGACCCGACGCTCCCGCAGGCCGAGCTCGAGGCCTTCGCGCGCGAGGCGCACGAGAAGATCTGCCCGTACTCGCACGCGACGCGCAACAACGTCCCGGTCGAGCTGACGGTCGAAGGCGCGTAACGACGCGGACCGTCGGCCCGGTGGGACGGCCGGCGCTTTCTGCTAGCCGTACGAGAGCGGCGCGACGCCGCCGAGCATCGAGTTGGCGAAACGTGCCGCCGCCTGCTGCTTGTCGCTGAGGTTGCCCTGCGCATCGGGCAGGTAGTCGCCGTGATCGACGCCACCGCCGCCATAGTCGGCCGGAATGCCGACGCCCTGCACGTCCGCGGGCGCTTCACCGGGCGGCGAGCGGGACGCCCGCGGCCCGGTGTAGCCGAGTGCGGCATCGGAAGTCTCGCTCCAGTGGATGAAGGCAGAGAGGAGATTCCCGAGCGGATAGGCGAACTCGAGCACCCGGTCCGAGGGGGACCAGAGCACGCCGACTCTGGCGGCGAACCCGGCCGCGTCGAAGTATTCGACCGCGGCGCCGAGGCTGTCGTTGTCGATGGCCGCGGCCATCACACAGACCTGCGACACCGCGATGCCCTTCATCCGCAGCTGCCGAACCGTCTCCATCACGACGCGGCAGCCGAGGCTGTGGCCGATGAATGAGATCGCCGGCTGTTGCGGCAGGTTTTCACCGATGTAAGTGGCGAGCTCCACCGCACTGTCGTCCGCCTTGCTGGTTTCGAAGGGGTAAGAGAGCGGACCGACGATCGAGTCGCCGGGCCAGAGAACCGCTACGGTCGCGCCGGCTCCCATCGCCGGCAGCCTGGCCCCGAGCGCCGTCAGCTCGACGGTCGCATCGGCCCGGTCGACATTGAAGCCGTGCACCATGAAGACCACGCTCCTGCATTGCTGCAGCTCATCGAGCGTGCCGCTCGTCAGGCGCGCCGGCACCACCGCACCGCCCCGCGGGTCCGAGCGCAGATCGAGCACGAAGGCCGGCATCAGCTGCCGCGCATCGCTTTGGTTGCGGCCTGCAGCGCCGCGACGACGTCGTTGGCGATCGGCGCGAGCGGCACCGCGACGATGCCGACGAGCAGGCCGTCCGCCACATCCGATCCGACCAGCAAGGCCGCAAACACACCGAGCCCGATCGCGCACGCCGACGCCGAGCCGCGGACCCAGCCGAGGTAGGCATCCTGCGCGCGCGACAGTGCGCTGGCGATACGGGCGTCCGCGGCGAGCTCGAAGCGGCCGATGATGGCCCGGTCCGCATCCCCGAGCTGCCTGGCCGATTCCACCGCCTCTACGGCCTGCTTCAACGCGGCGGGACTCACCGTGCCGAGGAAGCGCGCCACGTTCTCTGCCTGGGCCGAGGTGAGTCCGATCCGCACACCCTGGCGAAGCGACTTGGCGAGGACGGACTGACTCTGCGAGTCCTGACGGTACTGGGCGCGCAGCAGCCGCTCGAAGTCCGGACCGTAGGCGGTCCTCAGGCATCCCATCAGGTCGTGACCGAGGTAGCTGCCGATCGAGCTGAAGCCCGCGGTGCCGAGCGCCGTCCACTTCAGGCCCTCGACGATGCCGAAGGAAGCGGTCCCGAGCGCGCCCGCCGCGGCGATGATACTCGAGAGCGTCGTAATGGTGATTGTCACGGCGTGCCCCCGTCCGCTACGCACGCGATAGTGCTCCCCGAGGATGGTGCCCGCAACCGGGAGCTCTCGACGATTCGCTGATCCTCGGGCAAGCTGTCACGCCCTCGTTCCAGCCAACAAACCCGACCGGGGAACCTCCGTGAAGAACCTCGCCATCGCCTCCATGCTGCTGTTCGCCGCCGTGCTGCACGCGCAGGGTGTGCCTCCGGTCGTCGAGAGCCAGAGCGCCGCGCTGCTCGAGACGTACAAGGACATTCATGCGCATCCCGAGCTCTCGCACCACGAGGCGCGCACCTCGGCGATCCTCGCCAAGGGCCTGCGCGCAGCCGGCTACACCGTCACGGAGCACGTCGGCGTCTACCCGGACGGCTCGCGCGCCTTCGGCGTGGTGGGAATTCTGAAGAATGGCGCCGGCCACACGCTGTTGATACGCGGCGACATGGACGCGCTGCCGATCGTCGAGGAGACCGGCCTGCCGTACGCGAGTCGCGTCGTGACGAAGAACGCGAGCGGACAGGAGGTCGGCGTGATGCACGCCTGCGGCCACGACGTGCACACTACCGTGCTGCTCGGCACGGCGCGCGCGCTCGCGGCCACGCGCGCGCAGTGGCACGGCACGGTGATGATCATCGGGCAGCCGTCCGAGGAGACCATCGACGGCGCGAAGGCCATGCTCGCCGACCATCTGTACGAGCGCTTCGGACGACCGGACATGATCATCGGTCTGCACGACACCAACACCCTGCCCGCGGGAACCGTGGGAATCATCGCCGGTCCCGCATCCGCCAGCTCCACCTCGATCGACGTCGTGATCCGCGGGATCGGCGGTCACGGCTCGGCGCCGCAGTTCGGACGCGACCCCGTCATGCTGGCGGCCTACTACATCACGCAGATCCAGACGATCGTGAGCCGCGAGGAGGATCCGCAGGATCCCACCGTCGTGACCGTCGGCAGCATCCACGGCGGCACCAAGCGCAATATCATCCCGGACGAGGTAAAACTCGAGCTCACGACGCGCTCGTACACCGATAAGAGCCGGCAGATCGTCATCGACGGCCTGCGGGAGATCGCCGCCGGCATCACCGCCTCCGCCCATCTGCCGCCCGAGAAGGCCGCCACCGTGACGGTGCTCGACGATGAATCCACCCCGGTGCAGTACAACGATCCGGCGCTCACCGCGCGGGTGAAGGACATCCTGGTCAAGGCGCTCGGCGCGGCGCGGGTGCGCGGCGCCGAGAGACTCATGGGGAGCGAGGACGTCGGCGTGTTCGGCATGAGCGCCGACCTGAAGCGCTACGAGATCCCGGTGGTTTACTTCCGCCTGGGGGCGATGGATCCGCAGAAGCTGGCCGCCGCCGAGGCCGCGGGCAAACGCCTGCCGGGTCCGCACACGAGCCGCTTCGAGCCCCTGCCGAAGCCGACGCTCGAGACCGGCGTCACTGCGATGACGGCGGTCGCGAGCGCGCTGCTCGACTGAGCACGCGCTCAGCTGCCCGGCAGCACCGGAGTGGCGGCCATCCCGCCGACCACCGTCGCCCAGGGGCGTATCGACCAGCGCTTCACCAGGCCCGCCCTGACGTACGGGTCGGACTCGGCGAAGGCGCGGGCTGCCCGGTCGCTCTCGCCCGTGAACAACAGCACTGCGCCGTCGACCGGGTCCGCCAGAGCACCGGCCAATACCAGCTCGCCGCGACGGTGTGCGTCCCAGGCGAGGCGCAGATGCTCCGAGCGGTGCAGCGGCCGGCGCTCGAGGTAGTCGGGGATGAAATCGTAGAGCAGCAGAAAGTGCATACGGCCTCCGGCCCGGTAGTATAGGGATCGGCCCCCTCATGACGCTCGCGCACGCCAGGGTCTCCGTCGGATGCATGCTGCTCGCGCTGGCGGCTGCCGCCGGCGCCGCAGAGCTTGCGGCGCCGTGGCTGCCGATCGAGCCCGGGACCGCGCAGTGCCGCAGCGGTCCTGCGGGGGCGGAGCTCGCCAATGCGGCGGTGCGCTTCGCGGTCCGCGTCGAGGATCGGCAGCTCCTCCCGGCCGCATTCAACAACGGCATCACGCACGAGCTGCGCCCCCTGAGCGGTGAGCTCTTCACCGTGACGCCGCGCGCGGGGTCCGCGCTCGGCAGCGCGCGCTTCGCCCTCGCCGCGCCGCCCGTCTGCAGCGAGATCGCAGCGCTTCCCGGCGCTGCGCGCGCCGCCGCACGCCGCGCCGGCCGGGCGCTCGATGCGCAGCTGGTCGAGCCCGCATCGGGCCTCAGGGTCCACTGGCGCGCGCTGCTGCGCGATGGAGCGAGCTACGTGCGCGAGGAGATCTCCTTCGAGGCGGCCGCGGATCTCGACCTCGCGCGCGTGACGCTGGTCGCGCTCGAGCTCCCGGAGGCGTTCGTCGAGGGCACGGTGGCCGGCTCACCGATCATCGCCGGCAATGACTTCTTCGCCTTCGAGCATCCCATGGCGCAAGCCGAGGTCGTCGACGGGCATGCGAGCATGACGCTGCGACGCGGGCTGCCGCTGCGCGCCGGCGTGCCGGTGGAGTATTCCGCGGTGCTCGGGGTGCTGCCCCGCGGGCAGCGGCGCCGCGGCTTCGCGGCGTACCTCGAGAACGAGCGCGCGACGCCGTTTCGCACCTTCCTGCACTACAACTCCTGGTACGACATCGGCTACTTCACGCCCTACACCGAGAGCGACGCGCTCGCGGCCATCCAGGCCTGCGGCGAGCGGCTGGTGCAGGAGCGGCACGTGCACATGGACTCGTTCCTCTTCGATGACGGCTGGGACGACCACGCGCGCCTGTGGCAGTTCAACGGCGGATTCCCGCACGGATTCACGCCGCTGCGCGCAGCCGCCGGGCGCTTCGGTGCCGGCATCGGCGTGTGGCTCTCGCCCTGGGGCGGCTACGGCCAGCCGCGGCGCGAGCGGCTCGCGGCCGCGCAGGAGGCCGGCTACGAGACTGACGAGCAGGGACTCGCGCTCTCGGGACCGAAGTACTACGCCCTGTTCCGTCAGGCGGCGCTGCGCCTGTTGCGCGAGGACGGCATCAATCAGCTGAAGCTCGACGGCACGGGGAGCCCCGACAAGGTGACCCCGGGAAGCGCGTTCGACAGCGACTTCGCGGCCGCCATCGCGCTCATCGCGGACCTGCGCGCCGCGCAGCCAGACCTGTTCGTCAATCTCACCACCGGCACCTGGCCTTCACCCTTCTGGCTGCGCAGCGCCGACTCGATCTGGCGCGGCGGCGAGGATCACAGCTTCGCGGGCACGGGCAGCAACCGCCAGCGCTGGATCACCTACCGCGATGCCGACACCTACGGCGGCATCGTGCGGCAGGGACCGCTGTTCCCCCTCAATTCCCTCATGCTCCACGGCATCATCTACGCGCGCCACGCGCACGGCCTCGATGCCGACCCGCGGGGCGACTTCGCCGACGAGGTGCGTACGTACTTCGCTTCCGGCACGGGACTGCAGGAGCTGTACATCTCCCCCGACCTGCTCAGCGAGCGCAACTGGAGCACGCTCGCGCAAGCGGCCGCCTGGGCGCGCGAGCGCGCCGCGGTGCTGCGCGACAGCCACTGGATCGGCGGCGATCCGGCACGCGGCGAGGTGTACGGCTGGGGGTCCTGGGCTCCGGGACGCGCGGTGATCGCGCTGCGCAATCCCGCGCGCGAGCTGCAGTCCTTCGAGCTCGCGCTCGATCGGATGCTCGAGCTGCCGCCGAGCGAGCCGCTGCACTGGCGGGCGACACCGGCCTTCGGCCCGGTGAGCGCGCTCGAGCTGCGCGTCGACCGGCCCACGCGCCTCACGCTCCAGCCCTTCGAGGTGCTGGTGCTGGATCTCGTGCCCGGCCAGCCCGGCGCGCGAGCGCGGCGCCGCTAGCCCGGCACGCCCTGGTCCCGGCCCCGGCGAGCCGCAACGCCGGGGCCAGGGGTATGAGTCAACTCAGGGGAGGAGTTGGCGGCTATCTCGGGTAACAGCCGCAGCCGGCGGCGCAGGAGTCAGTTACGCGCGCCGGCCGCAGCTGTTGTACGGATCGTGGGCCCAGCCTGCTTCGAGGTCGCCGTCGAGAGCGAGCGCCGGGACGTCGAGCGTGCTCATGAGCTCGGCGATCGTCTTCTTCGCCAGTACTCCGGTCGACACCGCCCAGTCCCAGCGCGCGTTGCCGCGCCCGTCGTGAACCACGCGACCGCCGGGGGCGCGCCCTGTCGGCTGCTCACCCAGCTCGCACAACCTCAGTGTCTCAACCTGGTTCGTCTTCATGACCGCTCTTCCACGAGTTAGTGAACTCAAGAGTTGCATCGTCCTGCGTGTCGTCATATCGGTCGCCGGGCCGCGACATTGAAGCGAGAGCCGCGAAACTGCGAGCGCGTTCGCAGCGCTGCGGCCTCGGCAGGAGCGCACGAATCTTGAGCGCGCAGCCTGCGCGGCGGCCGGTCGCCTCCCGGGCGGCAGGCTCTTGCCGCCGGCGCGGCAGGCCTTTGCCTCCTGCCGTTTGCAGCGGCGTGCAGGAAACAGTAAAACAACTTCCCTCCTGGGCCGACGGGAAGGTCTCCCCGCCGATGGCAGCCGACGCGGACGCACTGCTCGCCACCATGGTCGCGCCCTCGCGGCCGGTACCGATAGAGCGGGCCGTGGCCCTGGTGCGCGAGCGCTACGGCTTCGAGCCGCACGCGGTCACGCGCCTGACGGGCGAGCGCGACGAGAACTTCAGGCTCGCCGGTGTGCGCGGCGCCGAGTACGTGCTGAAGATCGCCAACCCCGCCGAGAATCCGGCGGAGAGCGCCTTTCAGACCGAGGCGCTCCTCTATCTCGAGAAACACGCGCCGGCACTGCCGTGTCCGCGGGTGGTGCCAGGGCGCGACGGCGGCACTCACGTGCGCTTCGCCGAGGCGGGGCGCGAGCGCACGGCGCGGCTGCTCAGCTATCTTCCGGGCCGGCTGCTCGGGAGCGCCACCCGCTCGGCACGCCAGCGTGCAGCCTGCGGCCGCCTAGGGGGACAACTGGCGCTCGCCTTGCGTGGCTTCGAGCACCCGGCGGCGCTGCGTCCGATCGTCTGGGACGTGCGCCACACCGGTCACATGCGGCGGCTGCTGGACGAGCTGCCCGAGCTGCCGTGCCGGCCCGCGGCCCGCGCCCTGCTCGAGCGCCTCACGCCGCCGATCGACTCGCAGCTGCCGCTCGTGCGGCATCAGATCGTGCACAACGACCTGAATCCGCTCAACATCGTGGTGGATCCGGCCAACGAGACCCGCGTCACCGGCGTCATCGATTTCGGCGACATGACGCGCACGGCCCTGATCGCCGACGTGGCGGTCTGCGCCGCCGAGCTCATTCCGCCGGACTGCGCCGATCCGGGCACGGCGCGCGCCGCCGTCCTCGATGTCGCGATGGCCTATCATGAGCAGGTGCCGCTCGGCTCCGGGGAGCGTTCGCTCCTCGGCACGCTGGTGGCAGCCCGGCTCCTCATGACCGTGGTGATCCACGAATGGCACGTGCAGCGCAACCCGGCGAGCGGCCATTTCCAGCCGCTCGCGGCGGAGCTCATCCGCGCCAGGCTCGCCATCGCCGAGGAGATGCTGCTCGAGGAGATGAGGCTGTGACGACTCAACCGCACGCGGACCGCGCGGCGCTGCTCGCGCTCCGCGCGCGCGTGCTCTCGCCCACCTACCGGCTCTTCTATGAACAGCCGCTGCACCTGGTGCGCGCCGCGGACGTGTGGATGTACGACGAGCAGGGACGCGCCTATCTCGACGCCTACAACAACGTGCCCGTCGTGGGTCACTGCCATCCGTACGTCGTCGACGCGCTCACGCGCCAGGCGCGCACCCTCAACACACACACGCGCTATCTCGCCGAGCAGCCGCTCGAGCTCGCCGAGGAGCTGCTCGCCACCATGCCGGGGGAGCTCGGCAACGTGATCTTCACCTGCACGGGGAGCGAATCCAACGATCTCGCCGTGCGCATAGCCAAGGCGGTGACCGGCGGCAGCGGCTTCATCATCACGGATTTCTCCTATCACGGAGTCACCGACGTCCTCGCCGGCATGTCCCCCGAGGACGGCGGGCCGCTCGGCCCCGGCGTCTACGCGGTACCCTCGCCCGCCGCCGGTGGCGCTGCCGCCTTCGGCGAGCACGTGGGCGAGTGCATCGAGCGCATGCGCACGGACGGCGTGCGGCTCGCGGCCCTGCTCGTCGATACCATCTTCTCGAGCGACGGGGTGTACGCGGATCCGAGGGGGTTTCTCGCCGACGCCGTGCGCCACGTACAGGCGGCCGGTGGGCTCTTCATCGCCGACGAGGTGCAGCCGGGCTTCGGGCGCCTCGGCGAGTCGATGTGGGGGTTTCAGCGTCACGGGGTGGTGCCGGACATCGTGACGATGGGCAAGCCCATGGGTAACGGCCATCCCGTGGCCGCCGTGGCGGCGCGGCCCGAGGTGCTCGAGCGCTTCGCCAAGCGCCGGCACTACTTCAACACCTATGGCGGCAACAGCGTCTCCTGTGCGGCGGCGCTCGCGGTGCTGCAGGTGATCCGGCGCGAAGCGCTGCTCGAGAACGCGCAGCGCACCGGCGAGTACCTCAAGGAGGGACTCAAGGCGCTCGCCGGGCGAACCCCGGCGATCGGTGAAGTCCGCGGTGCGGGACTGTTCCTCGGCGTCGAGCTGCGGGTCAATCCGGTCAGCGGTCTGAGCGGTGCCGCGGAGACCCGGCGCGTGGTGAATGGCATGTGCCGCCGCGGCGTGCTGGTGGGCTCGACCGGCCGCCATGGCGACGTACTCAAGATCCGCGCGCCGCTGACGCTCGGGAGGAGCCAGGCGCAACTGCTGCTCGAGACGCTCGAGCAGACGCTCAGCTCGCAGGACTGAAGCGCCGCCTCAGCGGGTGAGCGGCGCGGGGGATGCCGTCGCGGCCGCGGCCGTCCGCGGACGGCGCAATACCACGTAGGCGAGCAACGCCACGGCGATGGATATCGTGCTGGTCCAGAGCTCGGCGCGATGCGAGGGAGTGAAGGCCATCGCGACCAGCACCGAGGCCATCCCCGCGATGCCGAAGTAGCTCAGCCAGGGGAACAGCCACATCGGCAGCGCCGAGGGCGGCAGCCCGGCGCGCTCGCGCGCCCGGCGCGACACCACCTGCGATACGCCGATCATCAGATAGATGACCGCGATGATGGCGCCGGAGGAGTTCGTGAGGAACACGTACACCCGGGCCGGCGAGAGAATCCCGGCGATCACGCCGGCGAAGCCGAAGGCGCTCGCGAGCAGTACGGCGCGGGCCGGCACGTGGCGGCGGTTGGTGCGCACCAGCCAGTGCGGCGCATCGCCGCGGGTCGCGAGCACGAACAGCACGCGCGAGGCGATATAGAAGCAGGAATTGAGGCAGGACAGGACCGCGGTCAGGACGACCGCGGCCATGAAGGTGCTGGCGTAGGGGAAGTGCACCTGATCGAGCGCCAGGGTGAACGGCGACTGCGCCGGCACCACCTGGTTCCAGGGAACGACACAGGTGATGACGAACACGGACAGCACGTAGAAGAGGAGGATGCGGCTGATGATGGTCGAGGTCATGCGCGCCACGGCGCGCGCCGGCTCGGGCGACTCCGCGGC
Organism: Steroidobacteraceae bacterium; assembly: GCA_035542535.1. Lineage (GTDB taxonomy): Bacteria > Pseudomonadota > Gammaproteobacteria > Steroidobacterales > Steroidobacteraceae > 13-2-20CM-66-19. The sequence continues at coordinate 6,165 of DATKLG010000034.1, read as the reverse complement.
GGCGATCGTCACCACTTCGGCCCCCATCATCGACCAGATGACGGTGGTCACGGTCGCCAGCACCGCGAACCACCCCAGGGGTGCAAAGCCGCCGTAAGCGGTGAGGTTCGAGAAGGTCGGCCCGGTCGGCGAGCGGAAGCCAAATGCGTGGGCGCCGACCACGATGATGAAGGAGATGATGGCCGCGACCTTGATGGACGAGAACCAGAACTCGAACTCGCCGTAGGCACGCGCCGACATCAGGTTCACGGACGTCATGCACACCATCAGCGCCGTGCCGATCACCCACTGCGGGAGGGGGATCCAGTCCTTGATGATGCTGGCGCCGGCGATCGCCTCGACGGGAATCACCGTCACCCAGAAATACCAGTACAGCCAGCCGACGGAAAAGCCGGCCCAGTTGCCGAGCGTTGCGCGCGTGAACTCCGTGAAGGAGCGCACCTGCGGCATCTCGACGGCCATCTCGCCCAGCATGCGCATCACCAGCAGCAGCAGGAAGCCGGTGAGGATGTAGCTGATGACGCTCGCGGGCCCGGCGGCCTTGATCGCCACGCTGCTGCCGACGAACAGGCCCGCACCGATGATGCCGCCGATCGTGATCATGGCGACGTGGCGCGGGCGCAGCGAGCGGCTGAGCTCGTGGGATTCGGTTGCGGCGACCGTGGCGACTTCGTTCATGGGCTGCGAGTATAACGGGTCGTGGTGGCGCCCCCGACACCGTATGCTAGCGGCATGCGCGTCAAGCCCTGCGCCGCGGCCGCGATGTTCGTTATTGTGTGTGGCGCCGCCCATGGCGAGCCGCCGGCAGCGCGGCCGCGCGCTGCGGACCTCGGCTTGAAGGTGGGGATCCTCGCTCCGGGACCGCTCGATGCGATCACCGACGTGGCGGGCGTTGCGGTCGGACAGACGACGCTCGTCCGGGGCGAGAACGTGCGCACCGGAGTAACCGCGATCGTGCCGCATCCCGGCAACCTCTTTAAGGAAAAGGTGCCGGCGGCGATCTACGTCGGCAACGGCTTCGGCAAGCTGACCGGCGTCACTCAGGTCGAGGAGCTCGGGGAGCTCGAGACGCCGATCCTCCTGACCTCCACCCTGAGTGTGCCACGCGCCGCGGACGCCCTGCTGACCTATATGCTCGCCCTGAGCGGCAACGAGAAGGTGCTGTCGGTGAACCCGGTCGTGGGCGAGACCAACGACGGCTACCTGAACGACATCCGCGGCAGACACATCACTGCCGAGGATGTCTTGGCGGCACTCCGCGATGCCCGCGGTGGCCCGGTCGAGGAAGGCGCCGTGGGCGCCGGCACGGGCACGGTGGCCTTCGGCTGGAAGGGCGGCATCGGGACGGCCTCGCGACGTTTACCCCGCAGTCTGGGTGGCTACACGGTCGGGGTCCTGGTGCAGACGAATTTCGGCGGCGTGCTGCAGATTGCGGGGGCACCGGTCGGCATCGAGCTCGGCCGCTACGAGCTGCGCCGGGAGCTCGAGCAGGCCGGCAACGGGCGTGACCAGGGCGATGGCTCGTGCATGATGGTGGTGGCGACCGACGCACCGCTCGATGCGCGCGCCCTCAAGCGGCTGGCCGCGCGCGCCTGGCTGGGGCTTGCGCGCACCGGGGGCACGGCGACCAACGGCAGCGGTGAATACGCGCTCGCATTCTCGACGGCACCGCAGGTGCGCATTCGCGCCGACGATCCGGCCCCGCTCCGCAGGTCGGAGCTGGTAACGACCAACGCCATGACGCCGCTGTTCCTGGCAGCCATCGAGGCGACGGAGGAAGCCGTCTACAACTCGCTCCTCAAGGCCACGACCACCAGCGGGAACGGCCACACGATCGAGGCCCTGCCCATCGAGCCGACGGTGGCCATCCTGAGGAAGCACCAGGTGATTCGCTGAGCGGTGCGTGCATGAAGCCGACCTGCGGCAGACTCGTGAGCGCTCTGCTCGCCGCCTGCCTCGCCCAGCCTTGCAGCCCGGCACGCGGCGCCGAAGAGCCGCATGAGCCGCCGCACTTCTCGGTGCCAGCGCCACCGGGCTCGCTGACTTTCGTCGTCTATGGCGATACCCGCTTCACGCAGCGCGAGCGCGTGGCGAATGCGTTCGCGCGCCGCGCGCTCGTCGCAGGCATCGGCGGCGAGAGCCCCGCCGCGATCCTCATCGGGGGCGATCTCGTCTACGCCGGCGACGATCCCGAGGACTATGCCACCTTCAGCAGCGAGACGGCGCAATGGGCGCGGCAGAAAATTCCCGTGTTCCCGGCACTCGGCAACCACGAGTTCCACGGCTGCCGTGCGAGCCACGACGACAGCCCGTGCCTCGAGAACTGGTGGAGTGCGTTCGGGGCGCTGCGCCCCTGGCGCTGGTACTCGGTGAGCATCGGGGAATCGCTGCTGGCGCTGATCCTCGACTCAGATGCCTCGCTCAAGGCGGGCAGCGAGCAACGACGCTGGCTCGAGCGGCGCATCGGCGACGCCGACGCCGACGCTCGCATCGGCTTCCTCCTCATCCTGCTTCACTACCCGCCGGTGCGCGACCCGGTGTTTCCACGCGGCAAGGACGAAGGCGAAGTGCAGCGCTACCTGTCGCAGCATGCGCCGCAGCTGCGGGTGCGGGTGATCGTCGTCGGCAGCCACGTGCACAACTACGAGCGTTTCAGCCGCGACAGAGTTACCTACCTCGTGAGCGGCGGCGGCGGGGCGCAGCCACTGCCGGTGCTGCGCGTGTCGGGCGAGCTGTCGCGGCTCAGGACCTCGGTGAACTTCCACTATCTGCGCATGACTCTCGAGGGTGCCCGGCTCACGGGTACGATGGTGCGCTTCGACGCGAGCGGGACCGGGGGCAACGCCTGGAGCGAGCCGGACCGATTCGAGGTCACTGCTGCCACGGCGCCGCCGTGAGCTTCGCCGACCCGGCAGATCCCGCGCCGCTACTTAAGGGAGATGTGACCGCGCGTGCGGGTCGCTTAGCCTGCACTCGACCTGGAGGCTCACCATGCGACTCACGGGTAATACGATTCTGATCACCGGCGGCGGCTCGGGCATCGGACTCGCGCTCGGCGAGGACTTCGCCCGGCGCGGCAACAAGGTGATCGTTGCCGCGCGCTCGGCGCGCAAGCTGGAGGTGGCGGCCGACGCAGGCCTCGAGCCGCTGTCGGTCAACATGTCCGCGCGCGAGAGCATCGAGTCGCTCGCGCGCACGGTGGTGGCGAGATTTCCGGCATTGAATGTCGTCATTCACAACGCCGGCATCATGAAGAACGAGAACCTGCGCACTACGAATACCGCCGACATCGCCCTCGAGACGATTGCGACCAACCTCGCCGGCCCGATCCTGCTGACGCAGGCGCTGCTGCCGCATCTGTCCAGGCAGGCGAACGCCACCATCATGACGGTGTCATCGGGGCTCGCTTTCGTGCCGCTGGCGATGACTCCGACCTACTCGGCGACCAAGGCAGCCATCCACTCCTACACCCAGAGTCTGCGTTACCAGTTGCGGGACACGGGCGTCGCCGTCATCGAGCTCGTGCCACCGTACGTGCAGACCGGGCTGATGGGCAGCCGCCAGGCCCACGACCCCGCCGCCATGGCGCTCGGCGCGTTCATCTCCGAGGTGATGAGCATCCTCGAGACTCAGCCGGACGCCACGGAGATCCTCGTGAAGAGAGTCGAGCCGCTGCGCTTCGCGGACAGCGCGGGCCCGGCGGGATACGCGGCGTTCTTTCAAACGATGAACGATCGAGTCAGCGCAGCGCGCGCCGAGGAATTCTGAGACGCGCGTGCAGCCGCTCACCGGAAGATCGCCAGCGCCCGGACCTCGATGCTCTCGCGTGGCGCCGCCGCCGGATGACGCGGATCGGTGAATGCGCTGTGCGGCGTGCTGCCTGCCGGCCCGGGAGGCGCGGAATCGAAGTTCTTGAAGAGCCACGCCTCGTCGACGCTCATGTCCGAGGCAAAGTACCAGCGCTGCCCGGGCTCGTGGACGAGATAGTAGATCTCGCCCGTGCGCTGCGGATAGCGCAGCTCGACCGCGTGCAGGGCGCCCGGCGCCACGCTCGCCCCGTCGCATAGCGCGAGCGGCGCATCGCGCACCGGCCCGCGGATCGGCCGCCACAGGTTGATCTGCACGAAGCGCGACAATCCCCCCTCGGCGTGCGGACCGAGCTCGCGCCGCAGACGCTCGCGCGCCGAGCGCGGCGTGTAGTCGGTGTGCGCGTGGTGCACGGGCCGGCCGACGTCATGGCCGACCGCCCTGACACCCTCAGCCCCGCCGCGACGCACGTTGTGATCGAAGACGACGACGCGCGCGGCGCCGAGGGCTGCCTGGATGATCTCGGCGCATTCGGGGTAGTAGCGCTCGCGCAGGTGCGCGTCGTCGTCGAAGCGCCGTACCTGCGTCGACCACTGCCCGAGCATCCCGCCGTGCTCATCGAGCCGCAGCGGCCGCGACCCGCGAATGTCGCGGATCTCGACTGCATGACGGGCGAAGAGCGCGGTCTCGGGCTCCGCCCCCGGCGGCCTCTCGCGCCCATAGGTGAAGGGGCGAGCGACCCCGGGGGTGAGGAACTCGATTTCAGCCCTGAGTGCCATGGCCGTGACCTCAGGCGCGCTCGGCCAGCTCGACCTGGGAACGGTCGTTGGCCGTGGCGGCTGTCGTGAAGAGAAAATTGATCCCTGCAAAACCTCCCGCCGTGATGAGCAGTGCTATCATCAGAGCTATCAAGTTGCTGGTTTTCATGAAGATCACCTCCTTCTGGATGGCGCCTAGTGTTGGCGGAAGGCGCTCTCCGAGCAAACCCAATGGCTAAGAGATCATTAAGAAAAGCTAAACGAATCCCAGGATTCGATCGCCAGCCCCTGAACGGGCTGCGCGTGTTCGAGAGCGTCGCTTCGCACCTGAGCTTTACGGAGGCAGCCGAGGCACTGCATGTAACGCCGGCGGCGGTGAGCCTGCAGATACGCGCACTCGAGCAATACCTGCGCGTGCCGCTCTTCCGGCGCCAGGGGCGCAGCATCACCCTCACCGCCGAGGGCGAGCTGCTGCTCCCGGGCGTGAGGCGCGGACTCGCCACGCTGCAGCAGTCGATGCAGCAGTTGCGGCAGGATCGCCTGAGCGGAGCGCTGCGCATCAGCACGATCGCCTCGTTCCTGCAGAAGTGGCTGCTGCCGCGTCTGCCGCGCTTTCACGATCGCCATCCGGAGATCGAGCTCAGCATCCACACCTCGCGCACGCCGGTCGACTTCGCCAGCAGCGACTTCCACGCCGCCGTGCGCATGAGCACGGGCCCGAGCACGGGCCTGTACAGCGAGAAGCTCATGGACGAGTGGTTTCTCCCGGTGTGCACGCCAGGGCTGCTGGCAAAGCATGGCCCGCTGCGCGACGCGGCGGACCTGCAGCGCTTTCCGCTGCTGCATTCCTCGGACGAGGAGTGGTCGCTGTGGGCGCAGCCTGGAAGCACGCGCGCCTGGCAGGAGCGGGGCACGGCCTTCGACGACTCGCTCACCGTGCTGGCCGGTGCCGAGCAGGGAATCGGGCTCGCCCTGACCCGCTGGTCACTGGTGGCGGAGGCCCTGGCCTCCGGGCGCATCGTGCGCGCCAGCGAGCGTGTCGTGCCGTGCCCGCGCGCGTACTACTTCGTGTGTCCGGAGATGTACGTGACGATGCCGAAGGTGCAGCAGCTGCTCGTCTGGCTGCGCGAGATGAGCGCCGACTTCCCCGGGCCGGACTCCGCATCGGCGCGGCCAGCCTGAGCTACCATGCGCCGCGCGCCTGAGCGCGGCGTCCAGGAGAAGCGCCAACATGCCTCCGTTACGCGAGCGGATCCTGGGAACCTCTGCGGATCCCACGGTCATCCTGATAAGGCTCCTGGTGGGCCTCGTCGTGTTCTTCCCCGAAGGTCTGCAGAAGCTGCTGTTTCCCGCCCTGCTCGGCGCGGGTCGTTTCGCCGCGATCGGTATCCCGTGGCCGGACGTTCTCGGTCCCTTCGTCGGCATGACCGAGATCGTGTGCGGGGCGCTCGTCATCGTCGGGCTGCTGACGCGCCTCGCGGCCATTCCGCTCATCGTCGTCGCGGTCGTGGCGTTCGTCTCGACCAAGATCCCGATCCTGCTGGGCCACGACTTCCTCATCTTTCATCTGGCCCGCCTCAACCGTTACGGCTTCTGGAGC
>DATKLG010000033.1:0-95479 GCA_035542535.1 Steroidobacteraceae bacterium | reverse complement strand
CCGATGGTGTGCGAGCTCGACGGGCCGGGGCCCACCTTGTAGAACTCCTCGACAGTCGTCATCACCGGTCCCTTGGAGCTCTTCACCACATTGAGGCTCGGTGACAGAGGGACCTGCGGCTTCGAGGGCGGCGCCGCCGCGGCGGCAGCCCGCGCTTCGGGAGTCAGCGTGCGGCCGGTGATGAGCGCCGCGGCGCTGATCACGGCGCTGCGCATGAGGAACGACCGGCGGTCGACGCCCGCGGGAGTGTCGGTACCGTTGGTCAGCGCGGTCTCGAGCTCGCTATTTTCGAGTTTCATGACGACTCCCTCATGAATAGACAAAACAACCCCTGCCGACAACGCACGGCAATCGTATGAGGCGCCGGCCGTCGGACCTTCTCAATCGGTAGTTGTGCGGATACGGCCCGTGCCGCTAAGTTACAGCTCTGCGACAGGCCGAACGGCTGAGGGTCCAATCGTGTGGTTTCGCTGCGCTTTCCGGCCATCGGCTTCGGTTCCACTACGCGCACCTCAGGTCCGGGTTCCCCGGCAGGCTTTCCGGGCCGCGATCGCTCTTGCGTCGGTCCTGTGCCTGGGGGTGGCGGGGTGCTCGGTCGTCAGCCGCGCCACCGGCGTGACGACCAAGAAAGAGGCGCAGGCCGAGGCCGCGGCCAAGGCGGAGAACTTCCAGATCGCGACGATGCGCTTCGCCGATGAGTTCGTCGATCGGATCACGCGCGGCGCCGACACCCTGGCCGAGCAGCTTCCCGATCCGCGCACGCAGAGCGAGATCCTCGACTGGCAGCTCTCCCAGGCGACCGCCGCCGTGCAGATCGCCTCGGGCCCCAAACCCTCGGCCGCCGCGGTCGATATGGTGGTGCTGGTGTCGCTGAGTCGCCGGATCGTCGAGCGGGATTGGCCGGCGCGTTACGGCGAGCCCGCGCAGGCGATACTCGCGGCCTATCAGGGCCTCGAGCAGGGAGCGTGGCACCTCATCGGTGCGGCGTCGGACGAGCAGCGCGCGGGGCTCGACGGCCTGCTCGTCGCCTGGGTCAATAATAACCCGCAGGTCCGGAATCCCTCGTTCGTGAGGTTCGCCGACTTCGCGAGCGGCGCGGACAAGAGCCGCGTCGTGGCGATCCCGGGTCTGCTCGGCTTCGTGGGACTCGATCCGCTCTCCGGGCTCGACCCGGCGGTGCAAGAGGTCTCGCGGTCGCGCCAGCTTGCCGAGCGCGCGGTCTACTACATGCAACGCGCTCCGCAGCTGCTCGCGCTCCAGGGGCGCCTGCTCGCTGCACAGACACGGCTCGCCCCCGAGACCCGCGAAGTGCTCGACACCTTCACGCACGTGAACCGGCTGTCCGACTCGCTGACGAGATTCACCGACAACGCGCCGGTGCTGATCTCGCAGCAGCGCGACGCCGCCATCGCACAGTTCATGGGCGAGCTCGCGCAGCAGCAGAAGCAGATGGAGGGACTTGCGACCCAGTTGCGCCAGGCGCTCGAGGCCGGGCACGGCACCGCGGATTCACTCCACGCGCTGATTCAGTCGACGGACCGGATGCTGGCACGCTTCGCGCCGAACCCCAACGCGCCGGCGCCGGGCGGGCTGCGTCGGCCCTTCGACATCAACGACTACACGCGCACCGCCGTCGAGCTCGCGGCCACTTCGCGCGAGCTACGCTCGCTCGTCAGGGACGTCGACGCGAGCACCCCGCAGCTCTCCCGTCAGCTCGATGCCCTGAGCGCGCGGGTCGAGGGGCTGATCGGTTATGCATTCTGGCGTCTCGTCCTGCTGGTGCTGGTCGTGCTCGCCGCAGCCATCGCCTATCGCGTGGCGACGCACCGGCTCGCACGGCCGGCAACCTGATAGCATCTCCCGCAAAGTTGGGGGGCGGCCATGTTGACTGCAGAGTTTTGCTCGCGCGCGCGGCTCCGGCCGGCGTCGCCCTGGCCACGCCAACCGGACACCACGACCGTCGCTGCCCGCTCGAGGGCGTGCTCGGTCTCGATCGCGTAGGCAGCCCCGCCGGCGATCATGTCAGCTGCAAACAGCCGCAATGCGCCGCTCAGCGCGGTCGAGCTGCGCTCGATCGATTACATCCCGGACAGCGAGCGCCATGGGGGACTCGCGAGCCAGTTCACGCTATGGCTCGCGGCAAACCTGCAGATCACCGCCATCGTCACCGGCGCTCTTGCCGTGGTGTTCGGCGGTGACGTGTTCTGGTCGCTGATCGCGCTCCTCCTCGGCCAGCTGGTCGGCGGTGCCGTGATGGCGCTGCATGCCGCACAGGGACCGCAGCTCGGTCTGCCGCAGATGATCTCGAGCCGGGTGCAGTTCGGGGTCTACGGCGCGGCCATTCCGATCGTCGCGGTGTGCCTGATGTACATCGGCTTCTCGGCCAGCGGTTGCGTGCTGGCCGGGCAGGCCATCGGGCGGCTGCTCGCCGTCGATGACGCCGCCGGCATAGTCATCTTCGCCTGCCTGATCGTGGGCGTGACGATGTTCGGCTATCGCGTCATTCACCTGCTGGGGCGCATCGCGAGCGTGGTCGGCGTGGCCGCCTTTGCCTACATGTTTGCGCGACTGTTCGCGACGCACGACGTGTCGGCGCTCCTCGCACAGCGGCATTTCTCGCTGAGCCAGTTCCTGCTGGCCATGTCGCTGTCGGCGTCCTGGCAGATCGCCTACGGTCCGTACGTCGCCGATTACTCCCGTTATCTGCCTCGAGACACTTCGGTGGCCGGAGTCTTCGCGGCCGTTGGCCTGGGATCGGTCCTCGGGTCGCAGATCTCCATGACCTTCGGGGTGTTTGCCGCGGCGGTGGCCGGCAGTCAGTTCGAGCATCACGAGGTCGCCTACATCGTCGGCCTCGGCTCTGCCGCCGTGGTCTCCGGGCTCCTGTACTTCAGCATCGCCTTCGGCAAGCTCACCGTGACGGCCCTGAACGCCTACGGCAGCTTCATGTCCATGGCGACGATCGTGAGCGGCCTGCGCCGCGGCGTGCGCGTCTCGTTGCGGCACCGCTTCATCTATATCGTCGCCATGGTCGGCGTCTCGGCGCTGCTCGCGCTCACCGGGCGCCACTCGTTTCTCAAGGCATTCGAGACGTTCATCCTGTGCCTGCTGGCGGTGTTTACCCCCTGGAGCGCGATCAATCTCATCGACTACTATTGCTTCACGCGCTCCCGCTACGACGTGCCGGCGCTGTCCGATCCCGACGGGCGCTATGGCCGTTGGAACGCCACCGGGATCGTGATCTACCTGATCGGCGTCCTGGTGCAGATCCCGTTCCTTTCCACGGCCTTCTATACCGGTCCGCTGGTCGCGTCCCTCGGTGGAGTCGACATCTCCTGGATCGTAGGACTCGCGGTGCCGGGCATTCTTTATTACCGCCTGGGACGCGCCTCGCAGCGCCGTGCGCCGCCGCACATCATCCTGCCCTGAGCCGCGCGTTCCCCCGTAGCGCGAGGATCAGCGGGGCGCGAGCCACCCGCGGGGATCATGCGCGAGCGCGACGCCTACGATGTAGGCAAATGTCACGAGCGCAGCGGCGCAGGCGGCGCTGCGGCCCGCGCGCGTGCGCGCGCGTCTCAGGGCAAGGATTCCGAGTGCGATGTACAGCGGCAGCAGCAGCACCTTGCACGTCAGCCAGGCATCGACGAAGGGGTACTGATGCACGATGAGGGTCAGTAGCACCGCGGCCCCGAGCAGGGTGGTATCGACCGCGTAGGAGGTCCAGCGCAGCGTCCAGTGGTTGGCGCCGGGGAGATCGGCGATGCGCATCACGCCCCGCACCGTGAACAGGGTCCCGGAGAAGGCCACGCAGCCGACATGCAACAGGAGGATCTCCCCGAAGTACGCACTCAGCATGCCGGCATTGTGAACGATCGCGTAGGGACTAGTTCGTATTTCCTTTGAGCCGTGCGCGGAGCATCTTGGATTAAAGATTCATCCGCAATGAATCTTTATCAGCGGGGAGCGATGCGACTGACGAGCTTCACCGACTACAGCCTGCGGGTGCTCATGTACGTCGCCGCGCGGCCGGGTGCGACCGTGACCATCGCGGAAATCGCGAACGCCTTCTCCATATCGGAGAGCCACCTCACCAAGGTGGTGCACCAGCTGGGCAGGAGAGGCTTGTTGAGGAATGTCCGCGGGCGGGGCGGTGGCGTCGAGCTCGACCGCCCGGCTGCGGGCATCAACATCGGCGCGGTGGTGCGCGCTGCCGAGCGGGAACCATACGTGGAGTGTTTCGATCCGCGCACCAATCGCTGCGTGATCACTCCCGTGTGCCGCCTGCGTGGCGTGTTGAGCGAGGCATTCGCTGCGCTCTATGCGACGCTCGATCGGTACACGCTGGAGGACATCGCGCAGAACCGGCAGCGGCTGCGGGCGCTGCTCGAGCCGCCCGGCCGGCCGGCGGGTCGCGGCCGCTACCTTCGGGAGAAACGCACATGAAAAGAATCTTCCGGGCGAGCCTGATCGGTGCCCTGGGCGCATGGCTCACGGCCTCGGGCGCCAACAGTCCCCGGACCCTCGGTCCGGGCGATTTCGGACCGCCCCAGGGCGAGCCGATTCACGCCCAGCTCACCAGCCCGCCGCTCGTGCCGCCGCCGATTCACCGCAATCATCCCGCCAAGGTGATCGTGGAGCTCGAGGTCCGCGAAGTCGAGAAGGAGATCTCCGAAGGGGTCATGTACACCTTCTGGACCTTTGGCGGCACCACGCCGGGCAGCTTCATCCGCGTGCGCCAGGGTGACACCGTCGAGTTCCACCTGCGCAACCATCCCGACAACAAGATGCCGCACAACATCGACCTGCACGGCGTCACCGGCCCCGGGGGCGGGGCGGCTTCGAGCTTCACCGCTCCGGGTCACGAGTCCCAGTTCACCTTCAAGGCGCTCAACCAGGGGATCTATGTGTACCACTGCGCCACGGCGCCGGTCGGCATGCACATTGCCAACGGGATGTATGGCCTGATGCTGGTCGAGCCGCCCGAGGGCATGAAACCGGTCGATCACGAGTACTACGTGATGCAGGGCGACTTCTATACCGTGGGCAAATATCGCGAGCGCGGGCACCAGGATTTCGACATGCAGCGGGCGATCGACGAGCGGCCGACCTACGTGCTGTTCAACGGTTCCGAAGGCTCGCTGGTGGGCGAGCACGCGCTCAGGGCCAAAGTGGGCGAGCGTGTGCGCCTGTTCGTCGGTAACGGCGGACCGAATCTGGTCAGCAGCTTCCACGTCATCGGCGCGATCTTCGACCGCGTTCGCTACGAGGGCGGCGTGCACGAGCAGGAGAACGTGCAGACCACGCTGATTCCGGCCGGCGGCGCGGCGATCGTCGAGTTCCACCTGCGGGTCCCGGGCAGCTACGTGCTGGTCGACCACTCGATCCTGCGGGCCTTCAACAAGGGGGCGCTGGCGATCCTCAAGGCCGACGGCGCGGAGGACAAGACGATCTACTCGGGCAAGGAGGTCGATTCGGTCTACCTGGGCGACAAGGCTGCGAACCTCGCCGCGGTGAGCGAGGCGCGCGCGGCCGAAGCGAGCGGCACCCTGACGAAGCAGCAGCAGATCAAGGCCGGCGAGTCGCGCTTCACGGGCACCTGCTCGGTGTGCCATCAGGCGAACGGCGAGGGGCTCCCCAACGTGTTCCCGCCCCTGGCGCGCTCGGATTTCCTGATGGCCGACAAGAAGCGCGCGATCGGTATTGTGCTCAACGGCCTTAGCGGCGCGGTGACCGTCAACGGCAACACCTTCAATTCGGTGATGCCGCCGATGAGCCAGCTCAACGACGACGAGCTGGCCAACATCCTCACCTACGCGCGCAACAGCTGGGGTAACAGCGGCGAGGCGGTTACTGCGGATGAGGTGAAGCAGCTGCGCGCCACGACCAAGCGCCCCGAGGGCGCGGCGCATTGAGATGCGCGCGCGCGTGCGCCTGATGGCGGTGGCGCTGCTGTCCGCGCCTGCGGCCGCGGCAGCGGCCGCGGACAATCCCTTCGTGCCGGTTCCGGAGGCCAGGTTTCATTCCGCCCTGCCGCTCGGCAATGAAGACGGTGTGACGGTGCCGGGATTCCTGCTGCAGCGCCATCCGGTCACCAACGCCGAGTACCTGGCCTTCGTCGCCGGCCACCCGCAGTGGCAGAAGGGCTCCGTCCCGGCGACACTCGCCGACGCCGACTACCTCGGGCATTGGATGGGTCCGCTCGACCCGGGACCTGGCGCCGCACCGGCCCAGCCCGTGACCCGGGTCAGCTGGTTTGCCGCCGAGGCGTATTGCGAGGCCGAAAGCGCGCGCCTGCCGACCTGGTACGAGTGGGAGCTGGCGGCGGCGGCGAGTGCCACCCGGCGGGACGCCAGAGCCGACCCCGGCTGGCGGCAGCAGATGCTCGACTGGTACGCGCATCCGGCCGGCGACCGCCTGCCCGCCGTCGAGCAGGGGACTGCGGACGTCTACGGCCTGTACGACATCCACGGCCTCGTGTGGGAATGGGTCCACGACTTCGATTCCCTGCTGCCGGCCGATGCCGATCCGGAGCGCTTCTGCGGCAGCGGCGCGCAGAACCTCCAGCAGAAGGAGAACTACCCCGTGCTCATGCGCATCGCGCTGCTCGGCAGCCTGCGTGCCGCCGATACCGGTCACGGCGTCGGCTTCCGCTGCGCCCGCGACGCGGCGGCGAAGCCATGAAGGCCCGCCGCATGGCGCGCGCCATAGCGCTCGCCTCCCTGGCCGTGCTCGCGGTATGCGCCGCGGCCACTCTGCCGACGGACTCGATCTATCAGCTGCGCGCGGCGCTGACTACCCAGAAAGGGGCGGCGGCCGGTCTCGACCTGTACCGGGGGCATCCGACCGTGCTGAGCATGTTCTACGGCGACTGTCCCTCCTACTGTCCGATGCTGATCACCGCCGTGCAGGTATACGAAGGCCAGCTCGATGAGGCCGCGCGCGCGCGTCTGCGGGTGCTGCTGGTGAGCTTCGATGCGGCGCGCGATACGCCGTCACGCCTCGCCGAGCTCGCCCGGCTGCACCGTGCCGATGTGGCGCGCTGGACCTTCGCCAGCGCCCGCGAGCCCGACGCCCGCCGCATCGCCGAGCTGCTCGGTTTCCATTACCGCAAGCTCCCGGACGGCAGCTTCGACCATACGCAGACGATCACCCTGGTCGATGGTGAGGGCAGGGTACTGGCGAGCACCTCGAAGCTGATCGGTGACCAGGCATTCGAGGCGAAGCTCGCGGCGAGCACGGCGGCCGATCGCCGCTAGCCTCGCAGGGCTGCATTGGTTGCCCGCGCGGCCTTTGCTAGATTTCTCCGCAGGACTCGAGGAGATCAGCCATGCCAGCGCGCCCGCCCGTTCCTCCCTTCACGATCGAGACCGCCACGCAGAAGGTGCGCATGGCGGAAGACGCCTGGAACAGCCGCGACCCCGACCGGGTCGTACAGGTCTATACCGAGGACACGCAGTGGCGGAACCGCGCCGAGTTCCCGGTCGGGCGGGAGCAGGTGCGCGCGTTCCTGCAGCGCAAGTGGGCGAAGGAGCTCGACTATCGGCTCATCAAGGAGATATGGGCGTGCGCCGGCGACCGCATCGCGGTGCGCTTCGCTTACGAGTGGCACGACGATTCAGGCAGCTGGTTCCGCAGCTACGGCAACGAGAACTGGGAGTTCAACGAGGAGGGGCTGATGCGGCGCCGCTTCGCGAGCATCAACGATCTGCCCATCAAGGAGACGGAGCGCAAGTTTCGCTGGCCGCTCGGGCGGCGGCCCGACGGTCACCCGGGGCTGAGCGAGTGCGGTCTGTGACCGCAGCGGCGCGCGCTGCAGATCATCCTGACCCGGTGAGGGCCGGTTGCGGCGCCGACCCGGCAGCGCGCTCGTGGATGCGCTGGTACATGCGCCAGGTGTTGCGACCGGCGGCCTTGGCTTCATAGAGCGCCCGGTCGGCCACTCTATAGAGCTCCGATTGCGTGAGGCCGTCGCGTGGGTAGGCCGCGCATCCCATGCTGATGCCGACCTGAACGATACGACCTTCCATCGACACCGGCTCGCCAAAGCTCTGCAGAATCCGCTGGCACACGGCGCCGATCGCCTCCGGCTCGACCGTGCCCTCGAGCAGGATGGCGAACTCGTCCCCGCCGAGGCGCGCTGCGACGTCGACTTCGCGTATCACGCTTCCGAGGCGCTGCGCCGCGGCGATGAGCAGCGTGTCGCCCGCTGCATGCCCGAAGCTGTCGTTGATTCCCTTGAAGTTGTCGAGGTCGACGAGCACCAGAGCGAATCCCGTGCGGTTGCGATCGGCCGAGGCCCGGAAATTCGCGAACCGGTCCGCGAACAGACGGCGGTTGGGCAGCCCCGTCATCGCATCGAGATAGGCGATCATCTCGATCTGCTGCTTGCTGCGGCGCAGCTCCTCGGTGCGCTTGGCGACCAGCGCTTCGAGGCGCTGCTTCACCCGCCGCAGATACGCGGTGCGCGCCTGCACCAGCAGCGCGATGAGGCCGGCCGCCGCCGCCGCGGCCAGCAGGCGCAACCACCACGTCTGGTACCACGCCGGCTGTACGTGCACCGGGACGCGCAGTGTCTCGGATGAGTAGATACCCTCGCGGTTGGTGCCGCGCACCAGCAGCACATAGCTGCCGGGATTTAGATTGGTGTACGCAGCCGTTCGCTTGGTCGCATCCACGACCGTCCAGTCGCTGTCATAGCCCTGGAGCGTGTAGGCGTAGCGCAGCAGCCGCGGCGCGCTGTAGTCGGTGGCTGCGAAGTCCACCTGAAAGGAGTTGGCTACCGGGCTCACCACGATGGGTTCGGCGGTCCTGCCCGAGGGCGCTGGCTGCAGAGGATGACCACCGACCGTGATGCCGCTGATGAGCAACTGGGGCTCGAAGTGACGCTCCGCCAGCCGCGCCGGGTGCACCACCGTGAGTCCGCCTACTGCCCCGAACACCAGATCTCCGTCGCGCGTGAGCGCCGCGGAGTGCGCCCAGAAGTCGCTGAAGCGGACGCCATCGGCGCGCTGGTACTTGCGCACCTGCAGCGACCCGACATCGATGCGCGCGAGGCCGTTTCCGGTGCTGAGCCATACCCCGCCCGCGAGGTCGGGCTGCAGCGCATCGATGTTCCCCGAGGGCAGGCCCTCGTGCGTGGTGAAGTGGTGGGCGCGGAATGCGCCGCTGCGCTCGGGCGTGAGTAGGTAGACGCCGTCGTCGACCGTCGCGATCCAGAGGCTCCCGTCGGGGCCGCCCCACAGGTCGACGACGAACGCTTTGGGGATGGCCGCGCCGGCGGGCGCTGGCGCGCCAAAGGACACGGTCTCTCCGGCGGCCGGATCGAACAGCTCGAGTCCGTTGCGTGTTCCCACCCATAGCTTGCCGTCCGGCCGCCTCACGATGGCGAGCACGAAGTTCTCGGCGAGTCCCCGCGGCGATTGACTGTTGTAACTGCTCCAGCGTCCGGAGCGGAGGTCGTAGCGGTACAGGCCCCTGCGGGAGCCCACCCACAGCGAAGTGCCGTCCGCGAGCAGCCGTTGGATGTTGGGTCCGACGTGGTTGTCCAGAAACGGCACGGCTTGGATCCGCCACCCGCGCGCGCGGACGCCGTACAGGCCGTCGGTCGTTCCGATCCAGACGGTCCCGTCCGCGCTCTCGGCGAATGCATACACGCTTCTATCGCCGGCGCCGTGGGTTCCACGGTCCGGATGGAGGGTCACCAGGCGGGTGCCGTTCGTGTCGAAGACGTCGACGCCGCTCGTGTGATGACCGACCCACAGCCGGTCGTGCGAATCGACGAAGGTCGCGAGCCCGCTGGCTTCGGTGAGCCGGTCGGGCCGCTCGCGGTCGACGACCACCGTCTCGAAGGCCGTCTGGCCCGGGTTGGTGACGCTCAGACCATTTTCCGTAGCCACCCACAGCATGCCCGACCGGTCGCGCAACAGCCCGTAGGCCTGGTCGTCAGGCAGGCTGGAGGGGTCGGTATCGCTGTGGCGGATCTGACGGAGGCTGAGTGTGGCCGGATCGAGGAGGAAGAGGCCGGCGCCATAGGTCGCGACGAACAGCTTCCCGTCAGGTCCCGGAGCGAGGCCACGTACGCTCTGGTTGGCAAGCGCTGCGCTTGCGGGGCCGGCCAGCCGTGCCAGGTGCGCGCTTCCCCGTGAGTCGAACAGCCCAACCCCGCTGCGTGTGGTACCGAACCAGAGGCGATGTTCGCCGTCCTCGGCAAACGTGCCGACGCCCGTCTCAACCGGCTGGCCGGATGCATCGGCGATCGACAGGCGCTCGAAGCGCCCGGCATCCGGGTAGAAACGCATGAGGCCGTTTCTTTCACCTACCAGCAGGCTGCCGCTGGACTCGCGGTAGAGTGCCTGGACGTGGTCATGCGACAGCCCGTCGCTGCGTGGGGACTCGTAGTGGATGATCTCGCCCGTTGGGACAGCCAGGTGATCGAGGCCGCCGTCCGTGCCTACCCAGAGGCCGCTCTGGCCGTCGTCGATGACGGCCTCGGTGTTCGCCGCGCGGAAGCCGCGCGCTCCACCGACCGGGTAGCTCACGTAGCGGCCCGTGCGCGGGTCGAAGCGCGCGAGCCCTGCGTTGGCCGTTCCCACCCAGAGATTGCCGGCGGCATCTGCGAACAGGGACTGCACGAAATTCGAAGGAATCGAGCCGGCGTCCTGAGGGTCGTGCTGAAAGATGCGGAAGCGGTAGCCATCGAAGCGCATGAGTCCGCTTTGACTGCCGATCCAGAGGAACCCGTCCCGGTCCTGGGCCAGAGCCGTCAGCGCATTGCCGGCAAGGCCGTTGTCCACCGAGTAATTCCTGAACTGCGATGAGGCCATGGCCTCCCAGCGCGCCGCGTCCCCGACTGCCGGCAGTGCGCAGGCGAGGCAGAGGGCGGCGGCGAGGCTGCCGACCGCACGGCGGCCGGCGCGCGGGCGCGCCTGCGCCGGTGAATCGCGACTTGACATAGTATCGAGGGACACTCCGAGCTATCCGTCGTAGATCGGCTGACGGCGGCGCAAGTAAAAGGGTGTTCCGGGGACCGTGACGCGTTAACCGGTTCGGCGACCTGCGGCGCCGTCTATCCGCGGAGTGGCCTGCGTCCCGCGCCGCCGTGCCCTCCCGAAGTCGCGTCGTTACGGTCCCGCGACGCCCGTATTGCGCCGCGGCTGCCGTTTTTGTGAACCACATGGCACGGCATGGCACTGCGATTGCACCTTCCCCACGTGCTTCCCGAAGCCGACGCGAGGCGGGACGGCCCGCGAGGAAGCGAGGATCGCGAACTGAATCAGCGGAGTAGCTCAGGATGTTGCGTCACCCGATTCCGGTACACCGTGCGCCACGGCCGTCGCTGGCGCGCTTGACCCGGCAAGCGCTTGCCGGTCTGCGGCGTCTCGCCGGCAGGGTCCGGCCGAGGATGCAGCTGCGCGAGCCGGTGACGTTCCGCCTGCGGTCGCATTGAGCATTCAAAGGAGTCTCACAAAGTGTCCATCTCGAGCGTGTTGAGTCCTACCGTTCTGGCGAGCCAGGTTCTCGGCAGCAGCCCCATGGGCGCGGCGGCTTCGAGTGCCGGCAGCTTCATCGGCACACTGCTGCAGACGCTGCGGCAGGCGGGAACTGTCGCGCCGTCGGGCGGCGCCGCCAGCGGCAGCGCAGCCGGCGCGGGCGCCACGGCCCCGACGGGGGCGTTGTACGCCCACGGTCACCATCATGGGCACCGCGGCGGCGGCATGACCCAGCTCGCGCTGCAGAGCCTGCAGGCTCGCGCCGCCACTACGCCCGGGCAGCTGCTCAACACGGCCGTCTGAGCCACGGCTGGCAGCGCCGCATGACTCAAGTCCGGCGTGCGCCGGCCGCTATAGCCACGTTCTCCCGGGACTTGCGGCGCGCCGCCCGGATCAGCGGGTGCGGCGCTCGGAAGAGCCTGCAACGAGAGACGCGACCAGAGTTCGGAATGTGTGAACCAGTAGTGAGCGCCAGATGAGAAGGACTTCCGTGCGCAAAGCCCGCGCGAGCGGTGCGCGGCGCGCCAAGCCACACCGCGCGGCGGCCGACCGACCGTCGTACGCGGACCTCGCCGGTCAGATTGCCGCCATACGCCGCTCGCAAGCCGTCGTCGAGCTCGCCATGGACGGCACGATCCTCTGGGCCAACGACAGTTATCTCAAGGTGTTCGGCTACTCACTCGAGGAAGTGCGTGGCCAGCACCATCGGATCTTCGTGCCGCCCACGGCACGCGACGGCGCCGACTACCGTGCGTTCTGGGACAAGCTCGCGCATGGGGAGCCCCAGGCCGGCCGCCAGCGGCGCTTCCACAAGGAAGGGCGCGTGGTGTGGATCCGCGCCAGCTACAACCCGATCGCCGACGAGCGCGGCAGGTTCGTGAAGGTGGTCGCGCTCGCACAGGACATTACCGAGACCATCAGGAAGTCGACCGAGTACGAGGGCGAGCTCAAGGCGGTGAGCAATGCCCAGGCGGTCATCGAGTTCGCCACCGACGGCACGATCCTCACCGCCAACGAGAACTATCTCAGGGCGGTCGGCTATCAGCTCGAGGAGATTCGCGGCAAGCATCATGGGCTGCTGGTCGATCCCCGTGAGCGCGACTCGGCGGAATTTCGCGCCTTCTGGGACAAGCTCGGCCGCGGTGAGGGGGATGCCGGGCAGTACCGGCGCCTCGGCAAGGGCGGGCGCGAGCTGTGGCTGCAGTCCACCTACAACCCGATCCGCGACATGGACGACGAGCCCTTCAAGGTGGTCGAGTACTCGACCGACATCACCGGGCAGGTACGCGAGAGCGAGCTGAACGCCGCCTTCAAGGGCGCGCTCGAAAACCTGTCATCGAACGTGATGGTGGCGGATAACGACCTCAACATCATCTACGTGAACAAGGCCATGCGCGAGATGGCGCATGCCGTGCAGGACGACTTCCGCAGGGACGTGCCGAGCTTCGATGCCGGCCGCCTGCTCGGCGCGAACATCGACAGCTTTCACAGGAATCCCGCGCATCAGCGCAATCTCCTGGCCGGCCTCGACAAGACCTTCACCTCCCAGATCTCGATCGGCGGGCGCACGCTGCGCATCAGCGCCAATCCCATGGTGGATGCCGGCGGCAAGCGTCTCGGGACGGTGCTCGAGTGGGCCGACCGCACCGTCGAGCTCGGCATCGAGGCCGAGATCAACGCCCTGGTGCAGAGCGCCACTTCGGGCGATCTCACGCAGCGCATGGATCTCGGCGGCAAGTCGGGCGTGTTCGCAGAGATCGGCAAGGGCATCAATCAGCTCACCGAGAACATGAGCGAGGTCGTCAGCCTGGTGCAGGCATCCGCGACCGAGGTGTCGCGCGGCGCCGTGGAGATTTCCCAGGGCAATGCCGACCTGAGCCAGCGCACCGAGGAGCAGGCGGCCAGCCTCGAAGAGACCGCTTCCTCCATGGAGCAGATGACCTCGACCGTCAAGCAGAACGCCGACAACGCCAGCCAGGCGAGCCAGCTCGCCGCGGCGGCGCGCGATCAGGCGGACAAGGGCGGCAGCGTCGTGGGCCAGGCCATTCGCGCCATGACCGAGATCAACGAGGCATCGAAGAAGATCGTCGACATCATCGGCGTCATCGACGAGATCGCCTTTCAGACCAATCTGCTGGCGCTCAATGCGGCGGTCGAGGCCGCGCGCGCGGGCGAGCAGGGCCGCGGCTTCGCCGTGGTGGCGAGCGAGGTACGCAATCTCGCGGGGCGCAGCGCCAGCGCCGCCAAGGAGATCAAGGGCCTGATCCAGGACAGCGTCCGCAAGGTGGAGGAGGGCTCGCAGCTCGTCACCCAGTCCGGCCAGACGCTCGATCACATCGTGACCGCCGTCAAGAAGGTGAGCGACATCGTCGGCGAGATCGCCGGCGCGAGCCGCGAGCAGTCGGCCGGCATCGAGCAGGTCAACAAGGCGGTCGTGCAGCTCGACGAGATGACGCAGCAGAACGCCGCGCTGGTGGAGCAGGCATCCGCGGCGAGTCAGTCGATGGCCGACCAGGCCAAGGGCCTGAGCCAGATGATGGAGCGTTACCAGGTGTCGGCGCAGGCCGCCGCCGCTGCCGCGGCGCAGGCCGCGACCCGCCGGGGCACGGGCGCTGCGAAGAAAGCCGCGCCTGCCGCCGCTCCGCAGGGCAGCCGCAGCGCCGCGCCGGTCAAGGCGGTCAGGAAGCCGGCGGCCAAGGTGGCGGCCGCGGGCGACGACTGGACCGAATTCTGATTTCTCTCGTTCTGTGATGACGATGTTCAGGAACCCATAAACGGAGTCGATTGGTCTCGTCGCGAGACGGTGCGCATGGAGGCGTGCTTATCATGAAGATCTCAACCAAACTCATCCTGTTCTTCTGCGGGGTCGTCACCTTGTTCGTGCTGCTCGCAGTGGCTCTTCTGGCGCAGACGCGCACCGTGTCCGCCGGCTACGATGCGCTGCTCGGGCAGCAGGTGCGCCAGGCCGAAGCAGCGCGGGTCATCCAGGTCAGCTTCAAGAAGCAGGTGCAGGAGTGGAAGGACATTCTGCTGCGCGGCCATACGCCGGACGACCTGACGAAGTACACCAGGCAGTTCCACGAGCAGGAGTCCTCGGTGCTGAGCGGGGCCGAAGCCCTCGCCGCCGACATGCGCGACGCCGAGTGCCGCGATCTCCTCAACCAGTTCGTGGCCGCCCACAGGACTCTGAGCGAGAAGTACCAGGCCGCCTACGACGTCTACGTCGGCGGCAACTTCGACTTCAAGGCCGCCGACAGGATGGTGCGCGGCAAGGATCGCCCGCCGACCGACCTCTTCGACCGGGTGGTCAGGCGTCTCAATGACGATGTCGCGGCTTCGGTCGCCGCGCAGGCCAGCGCCGTCGCGCGCGCCCGCAACCTCGCGCTGGCGTTGAGCGGCAGCCTGCTCGCGGGTCTCGGACTGGCGGGTTTCGTGACGGTGAGAACCATCCTCCAGCGCCTCGGGCGTCTGAAGGCGGTGTCGGACCGGCTCGCCAAGGCCGACATCGAAGGCCTGTCGGTCGATATCTCCGGGCCCGATGAGATCGGGCAGTTCGGCGACAGCATGAAGGGTGTTCATGCGGCCATCGAGGAGCTGACCAGGCTGGCATCTGCCGCTGGTCAGGCTTAAGAAAGTCGAGGAAGCACGACCATGGCAGCCAAACTGAATGAGTTCTACAAGCAAGCGGCCCAGGAATTCGGGCTCGCCGGCCGCATCAAGCTGGCCATGCTGACCAAGATCTCCTCGGAGAAGGCCGAGGCGGCCGAGGATACGCCGGAGAACCTGCGTATCTTCGAGCAGGCCATGCAGCAATTGCGGGCCGGCGGCGGCTGAGACCCGGAGCCTCGAGCGTCCGGCTCCGCCGGGCGGGGCTCAAAGCGAGTCCGATCAGGGCTCGCTGCGCGCCTGCAGCGGGACCCGATGAGTCGCCACGGCCTCGATCGGCATCGGTCGGCCGAGGAAGTAGCCCTGCGCCATGTCGCACTGCAGGGATTGCAGCAGCGCGAGCTGCTCGGCCGTCTCGACGCCCTCGGCGATGACCCGTACGTTGATGTTGCGCGCGAGCAGGATCATCGCGTGGGCGACCGCGACCAGGGCGGGTCCCTGGGCGCTGCGCATGCTCGAGGCCATGAACGACCGGTCGAGCTTGAAGATGTCTATCGGGAACTCGTGCAGGCTCGCGAGCGAGGAGTAACCGGTCCCGAAGTCGTCGACCGACAGCGCGATCCCGAGCGCCTTGATGGCATCGAGGGTTTGCTTCGCCACCGGCAGATCCGTCATCAGCTCGCTCTCGGTGATCTCGAGGTGCAGATGACGCGGATCGAGCGCGGCCTGCGCGAGGCTCGCGGCGAGCATGGCCGGGAGCGTCGCGTCGCCCAGCTGCCGGCGCGACAGATTGACGCTCACGAACTCGGGAGCCGCCGCGCCCATCTGCCCGAGCAGCCGGGCGAAGTCGCGGCAGGCCTTGCGCGTCACCCACTCGCCGAGCGGGTTGATGAGCCCGCTCTCGACCGCGACCGGCAGGAACTGAGCCGGCACGATCAGGCCCTTCACCGGATGTTGCCAGCGCACCAGTGCCTCGATGCCGACGATCGCACCGCTCTGCAGGTTCACGATGGGCTGATAGACCAGCGCGAGCTGCCCGGCGTCGAGAGCGGCGCGCAGCTCGCGCTCGGTGGCGACGCGCAGCCGGACCTGCTGGCCCATCGAGGCGTCGAAGACCGCATAACGGCCGCGGCCGGCAGCCTTGGCGGCGTACATTGCGGCGTCGGCATCGCGCAGCAGGTCGCTGGCATTGCGGTAGCCACCGTCGCTCGCCACGATACCGATGCTCACCGAGAGCGTGACGCGCGTGCCCTGGATCCAATAGTCGGCGGCGAGCGCCGTGAGCAGCCGCTCGGCCACCGCCAGCGCCTCCTCCGGGCGCGTCAGCTGCTCGAGCACCACCGCGAACTCATCGCCCCCCAGCCGCGCTGCGGCATTGCCGCGTGTGCTCGGCAGCACCGCATCGGTGGCGCGGCTGGTGGCGCGCACCCGCTCGCTCACCTGCCGCAGCAGCTGGTCGCCGGCCTCGTGGCCGTAGACATGGTTCACCATCTTGAAGCGATCGAGATCGAGGAACAGCAGCGCGAAGCCGCTGCGCGGCTGCGCGGCAGCGCGCGCGATGGTCTGCTCGAGGCGCGCCAGCAGCGCCTCGCGGCTCAGCATGCCGGTGAGCCGGTCGCGCGCCGGCGCTTCCTCGGCGCTCACCCCGTCCGAGAGCTCGCCATCGAGCAGGCTGAGAATCTCGGACTCGCTGTGTGCCATTCAGCTCACCAGGCCGTCGAGGAGCGTGGCGTGCGCCGCGCACTGCGCGCCGAGCTCGGGCAGATCGGCCTCGGTGACGCGAAACAGCGCCAGCGGCAGCGGCGCATCCTGCGGCCGCGAGTCGACGCCGAACTGGTCGCCGCCATGCCGGGCGCACTGCTCGGCGACGGCGAGCAGTGCGCTGCCGAGCGACGCCATGCCTGCCGGCGTCTGGTGATGATGATCGCGCACCGCGTCGATGAACTGGGCCGGCAGCTGCCAGTGCGCCATCAATGCGGCACTCAGCAGGGCGTGCTCCGTCCGATCGCCGTCCTCGATCGGCGGCGTCGCGACGCGGCGCAGCGTCCTCTCGCGCTCGATCTGCAGGTGAACCAGCCAGCCGAGGTCGTGCAGCAGGCCGAGCACGAACGCCCCTTCGGCATCCCACTCCGGCCGCGCGGCGCGCGCCGCGAGCAGCTTCGCGGCCACACCTGTCAGCAGACTGTGCCGCCGCAGGTTCCTGAACCTGCCCGATTCCGCGCAGGCGGGAACGATGCTGCCGTCGAAGCGTGCCGCCAGCGCGATGCCTGCGACCGCCACGGCACCGAGCACGGTGAGAGCGCGGTCGATCGAGGTGATCGAGCGCGAGCCGTAGAAAGCCGAGTTGGCGACCTTGAGAACACGCACCGCGAGGGCGGGGTCGACCTGCAGCAGCTCACGCAGCTGTTGATACTGGATATCGACGTCGGTCTGCGTGAGCACCTGCAGCAGCCGCGGGTCGAGCAGGGGCAGAGCCGACAGGCGCGCCACGCGCGCCTGCGCCGACTCGAGCGCCAAGTCGCGGTGCGTTGCCAATCCTGGCGTCAAGAGTCCTCCATGACCTGAATACCGAGGCGGGCTCGGGAAAGGTCGCCGCGGTGCCAGCGGCGCAACCATCGGCACTTTACGTAACTGCGGGCGGCACGCAGTGACGGTGGTCTCGGATCCCTCGAATTGCCAGAAGGCCCGGCGGGCCCGTAGGGAATTCTTGCGCCGCGCCGGGGACGCTAGCCGACCCTCAGCTCCACCGCGCGCGCCTCGCGGCCGAGCCACGTGACCAGGACCAGCGCCAGCGCCACGACCGCCATCGTTGCCGCGAGCATGAACGCATAGTCGTCGCCGTGCGCTTCCGCGTAGCCGGCCTGAATCGGCGCCATGCGCGAGGCCGCGAGGTTGCCGAGCTGGTAAGCGAGGCCTGGCAGGATGGCGCGCACCGTGGCGGGCGAGAGCTCGTTGAGATGCGCCGGCACGACGCCCCACGCCCCCTGCACCATGAACTGCATGAGGAAGCTGCCCACCGCCAGCATCGCCAGCGTGTGCGAATAGGCCCACAGCGGGATCATGGGAAGCGACAGGGCGGCGGCCAGCATGATGGCGCGTTTGCGGCCGATCCGCTCGGAGAGCGCGCCGAAGCAGATGCCGCCGAGCAGCGCGCCGCAGTTCATGATGATCAGGATCGTGTCGCTCACGCGCCCCGGAAATCCCTGCTGCTTCTCGAGGAACGCCCGATAGAGGTCCTGGGAGCCGTGGGAGAAGGCGTTGAAGCAGGCCATCAGGGCGATGAGGTACAGGAGCGTCTGCCAGTACCGGGTCACGGCCTGCCAGAGCTCGGCGACGGAGGCGCGGTGCGGCGCCCGGCCGGCGGTCCAGGCGGGCGACTCGTGCACTCCGAAGCGGATGTAGAAGACGAGCAACGCCGAGGCCGAACTGACGACGAACATGCCGCGCCAGCCGATGCGCGCAAACAGCAGCCAGGACAATACCGACGCCAGCAGGTAGCCGATTACGTATCCCTCCTGCAGGAGGCCCGAGAAGAAGCCTCGCCCGCGCGCCGGCAGCGTCTCGAGCGCCAGCGCGGCACCCACGCCCCACTCGCCGCCCATGGCGAAGCCGAACAGCGCACGCAGCGCGAGCAGCGTCGCCAGGTTGGGCGCGAACGCGGTGGCGAGCTGTACCACGGAATAGCTCACGACGTTCAACATGAGGACCGGGCGGCGCCCGTACTTCTCCGCCAGCCAGCCGAACACCAGCGCGCCGATCGGCCGGCACGCCAGCGTCAGGAAGACGCCCTCGGCCGCCGCCTTGACGCTCGTATGGAACTCGCTGCTGATGGCCGTCAGCGAGATCACGAAGACGAAGAAGTCGAGCGCATCGAGCGACCAGCCGCCGAGTGCGGCCAGGTAGGCATGCAGCTGCGGCCGGGTGAGCATCCTGAAGTATTCGATCACGGCCAAGCCCCGCGCGGAGACGGCGGCGAGAATATCACGGGCCCCGGGCCGCCTCGGCGCGGCCGGCGCAAGCAATCGCTGCCCGCTGATGGCCTGCGGCGGTGTGACGCACATCGCAAATCGGCAGCCGGCGCGGATCGTGCGCGCCCCGTGTTGTCGTAGTGAACCGACAGCTTCCCTGCTCCCGGGACTTTCGCTAGAAAGGATCGGATGAATCTCGCCTCCCGAGCTCCGCTGATGCGCCGGCTCGCTTATTTCGGCCTGCTGGCTGCTGCGAGCGCGCTCGCCCTCGGCGCCGAAGTGAATCCGGTGCGCACCCACCCGCACGGCGCCCCGGCCGCGGCGGCGCAGCAGCTCATCATCAAGCTGCGTCCGGACGGCGCCACGGCGCCGGGTGATGCGGCGCGGCGGGTCGCCGCGCTCACCTCGCGCAGCGGTCTCAAGCTCCTCACCCATCGCCCGCTCACGGCGCTCATCCACGTCGTGCACATCGAGACGGCCGCGGACGTGTCGAGCGCTGCCACGCTGGCGCGGCTGCGTGCCGACCCGGAAGTCGAGTATGCCGTGCCCGATGAGCGCCGCTACATTCACGGCGCGCCGGACGATCCCCTGTACGCCGGGCAGTGGTACCTGCAGACCGCCGCCGCCACGCCGAGCGCCGTCGATGCGCTCGCTGCCTGGAGCACCACCACCGGCAGCACCGGCCTCGTGATCGCCGACATCGACACCGGCGTGCGGTCCGATCATCCGGACATCGTGAACCGCCTGCTGCCCGGCTACTGCTTCATCTCCGATCCGTTCGTGGCGAACGGCGGCGTCTGCCCGGGCGCCGGGGCGGACGATCCCGGCGACTGGGTCACGAGCGCCGACATCACCGCGCACGCGAACGAGTGTGGCCAGGCGACCGCCATGCCGAGCTCCTGGCATGGCACGCGCGTCGCGGGGATTCTCGGTGCCGTAACCAACAACGGCACCGGAGTCGCCGGGCTCACCTGGGGCTCGCCGATCCTGCCGGTGCGCGCGCTCGGCACCTGCGGCGGCCTCGACTCCGACATCATCGCGGCGATGCTGTGGGCGGGCGGGATCGCGGTGAACGGCGCTCCCAGCAATCCCTACCCCGCGCGCATCATCAACATGAGTCTCGGCGGCACGGGCAGTTGTCCGGCGAGCTACATCGAGGCCATTGGTCAGCTGACCGCGCTCGGAGTGGTGGTGGTTGCCTCGGCCGGCAACGAAGGCGGCCCGGTGGACGCCCCGGCCAACTGCCCGGGCGTCGTGGGCGTGGCCGGGCTGCGCCAGGCCGGGACCAAGGTCGGCTACAGCAGCCTCGGTCCCGAGGTGGCGCTCGGCGCACCGGCGGGCAACTGCGGCGACTCGTTCACGACCGCCGAGTCGGCCTGTGTCTACTCGATGACCACCACGACCAACCTGAGCACGACGAGCCCGGCGACGCCCGATGCCAACGACTACACCGGGCTCTACTACTGCGATGCAACCACCGGCAGCTACACCGGCTGTACCATTGCCCCTGCCGGGCAATACCGCGATTACAACGTTGGGACGAGCTTCTCCGCCCCGGTGGTCTCCGGGATCGCGGCACTCATGTCCTCGGTCAACAGCAGCCTCAACTCCTGCCAGCTGCTCTCGCGTCTCAAGGAAGGCTCGCTGCCTTTCCCGCAGACCTCCCTCGATGCCACCGGCGCCCAGCCGCAGATGTGCCACGTTCCGGCCAGCGCCACCGACGTGCAGAACAGCGAATGCATCTGCACGCGCGACGATCAGACCTGCGGCGCCGGCATGGCCAACGCGCCGGGCGCGCTGACCGCGGCGCTGCGCCCGATCGCAGCCGTCGCCGTCCCGGGAAGCGCCACGGCGGGCAAGAGCGTCCAGCTCGACGGCAGCGGCAGCGGCGCGGCCAACGGCCACAGCGTCGCCGGCTATGAGTGGAGCCCGGTGAGCGGCGGCCTGATGCTGAGCATCGCGGGCGCCGCGACCCCCAAGGCGACCGTGACGGTGCCCGCCTGCGGGGTCGCGACCGTCGCCCTCAAGGTGACCGACGATGCCGGCCATACCGACACCGCGGATGTCGTCATTACGCCGGGTACCGTGACCACGACCGCGCCCGCAGCGGCCGGCCCGGGCGCCTGCTCGAGCACGGTTCCGGCGATCGTGGTCGAGGTGTGCCCCGCGGCCGACAACGTTCAGGCCGGGGCCAGCGCGACTCTGAGCGCGACGCTCGCGAACACCAGTAACACGACGGTCGCCTGGGAGGTGAACGGCATCGTGGGCGGTAATGCCACGGTCGGCACGATCACCACGACGGGCGTCTATTCGGCGCCCACCACCGTGCCCATGCCGGCCACCGTGACCGTCACCGCGGTCTCGGCCACCGATGCCAGCGCCACCGGCTCGGCGCAGCTGACGATCACCGCAGCGCCGGGCAGCGGCGGCGGGGGCGGGGGCGGTGGGGCCTGCGACTGGCTGACGCTGCTCGCCGGCGGCGCGCTCCTCATCGCCCGCGGCAGGCCTCGCAAAAAGCTGTGCGCGCGCCATCCTCCGGGCGCACCTGGTTGCATCGGTGGGATCGCGCTCTAGCGACCCTTCTCGACGTCCTTGATCGCCTGCTCGTTGGCGCGGATCGCCTCATCCAGGTGATGGATGGCGCGCTCGCGCAGGCCGCGGGTCATCGGGTCGTCTTGCTCGCGCGCCACGTCCTCCTGGCCGCTCACCGCCGCATCGCCGGGCCGGTGCTCGAGCATCCAGCGCGCGGCGCGAGGTTGGTTGGGGAACGGGCGCCAGGAATTGCGATGTTGGATTCCTGACTGGATCGTGAGCCGCGTTCGCAACATAATCGGCGGCGCGCCGTGCGCTGCCGCACGCCGACAGGGAGCCCATGAACGCAGCACGCATCCTCGGTTTGACCGCGACTGCGGCGCTCGCCGCCGGTGCAGCGCACGCCCAGGCGGCGCACCAGCAGCTGATCAGCCTGGCGCAGGACATGACCTTCACCACCGCCGCCGTTTTTCCCATGACGGCGACCTATCTCGGCATTCCCGGCCACGACGGCGAGCTGCAGGCGCCGAGCGAGGCGTTTCGCGCCGCCCAGGTCGAGCGCCTCAGGGAGTGGCAGCGGCGCCTGGATGCGATCGTGGCCGGATTCGACGCGCGCACCCCGCTCGTAGACCGGGACGATGCCGCGCTGCTGCGCGCGCGGCTCACGCGCAGCCTCGACGAGCTGCTGATCCACCAGACCGACCGCAAGGACTACGCGAGCGGCGCCAACAGCATCGTCAGCGTGGTGTTCGTGCAGTTCGAGCATCTGCCGGTGGTCGGTCAGGAGGGTGCTACGGCCGCCGACCTGAAGCGTGCCTGGGCGGACATCGCGCGGCGTCTGGCCGGCGCGCCGGCCTACATCGCGGCCGCGCAGCGCCTCGCGACCACGCCCGGCCATCTGTACGGCGTCGTCGGCGCCAAGCGGCTCGCGGGGGCGCCCGATTTCCTCAAGGGCGCGCTCACCGACGGCGCGCGTGCCCAGCTCGGCGCCCGTTCCCGCGAGTACGACGCGCTGCTGCGCGCGCGCGATGTCGCGCTCGCCGCGATCGCGGGCACCCGGCAGTACATCGAGACTCACGTGGCGTCGTGGCCCGAGAACTATGCCATGGGCCGCGAGGCCTATGACCACATGCTGAAGGACGAGCAGCTGCTGCCGTACGACTCGAGCGACGTCGAGCGCATCGCGCAGGATGAGCTCGCCCACGGCTGGGCGGAGGAGGCCTGGCTGCGGCAGCTGGCTCAGCACCGCGGGGTGGCGCTCGGCGCGCCGAGCGGCGGCGGTCTGGCCCCGGGCGGGCCGGCGCTCATCGATTACTATCGCGACTGCATCGCGCAGCTGCGCCAGTTCGTGAGGGACCACGACCTGGTCACGGTCCCGGACTGGCTCGGCACCATGCAGATCGTGGAGACGCCCGCGTTCCTGCAGCCGGTGTCCCCCGGTGCCTCGATGAATCCGCCGCGGCTGTTCTCGCTCTCGACCACCGGCTACTACTACATCACGCCGCCGAAGTCGCTGGCGGAGGCCGCCGCGCGGCTCGACATGAACGAGGACTTCGACCGCGACCGGATCCTGTCCACCGCGGCGCACGAGGCGTTGCCGGGCCATTTCATGCAACTGTCGATCGCCAGGCGCCATCCGGACTTCGTGCGCCGCACCCAGGACAGCGGCGTGTTTGCCGAAGGCTGGGCCTTCTACGGCGAGGAGATGTTCGTGCGGCTCGGGCTCTACGGCGAGGATCTCGACGGCCGGCTCGACGTGGCGCGCTGGGAGCGGGTGCGCGGCGCGCGCGCGACCGTCGATCCGAAGCTCGCGAGCGGCGAGTGGAGCTACCAGCGCGCGGTGGAGTTCTTCGCGGCCGAGACCGGCTTCACGCCAGCGCAGGCCGAAGCCGCGGTCGCGGGAATCGCCACCCGCCCCGGGTATGTCATCGCCTACTCGGTCGGCAGGCTCCAGATCGAGAACCTGCTGGCCGAGTACCTGAGGAAGAAGGGCGCCGATGCCTCGCTGCACGACTTCCACGACCGGCTGCTCTCCTACGGCACGACGCCGCTCGCGATCATGGGTCCGGAGCTGCTCGCCGATCTCGACAAGCCCGCGAGCGAAGTGCGCGCGGCCGCCAACTATTGAAGGCGCATCCGATGCGCACGCGGCGGCCGCCGCTTCCGCTGATCCTCGCGCTGGCCACGCTGGCCGCGCTGGCCGCGCTGGCCGCGCTGCCGGCCGCCGGCGCGGCTCCGTTCGAGTTCGACCGCGCCCCCGGGCGGCTTCCCAAGGACGTCGTGCCCGTGAACTACCGCGTGGCATTGCGGCCCGACATCCCTGCCGGAACGATCGTCGGCACGGAGTCCGTGGCGCTGCGGGTGCGCGCCGCGACCCGCACCATCGTCTTCAACTCCCTCGGCGAGACCTTGAGCGAGGTCCGCCTGGACGGCGTGGCGGTGAGCGCCGTCGCTTCCGACGATGCACGGCAGCTCACGACCGTGACGCTCGTCGCACCTGCGCCGGTGGGCGAGCACCTGCTGAGCTTCTCCTACGTCGGGAAGCTCGAGACGCAGCCACACGGGCTGTTCGTGCAGCCTTACGTCAGCCCCGACGGCACTCACGGGCAGCTGTTATCCACCAAGATGGAGAGCACCGACGCGCGGCGCATGTTTCCCTGCTGGGACGAGCCCGCGTTCCGCTCGACCTTCGAGCTCACGGCGACCGTACCGGCCGCCTGGTCCACGGTGTCGAACATGCCGGTCGCGAAGCGCGAGGTGCACGGCGGCGAGGCGACCACCACCTTCGAGCGCTCGCCGAGCATGCCGTCCTACCTCATCGAGTTCACCGCCGGCGACCTGGCCGCCATCAGCGCGCGTAGCGGTGCCACCGAGGTCGGTATCTGGGCAGTGCGCGGCCGCGAGCGCGAGGGCCAGGTGGCGCTCGCCGACGCGCAATTGATCCTCGGCGATTACAACGAGTACTTCGGCTACCCGTTTCCGCTGCCGAAGCTCGACTCGATCGCGGTGCCCGGCGGCTTCACCGGCGCGATGGAGAACTGGGGCGCCATTACCTATAACGATCAGCTGCTGCTGCTCAACCCCAACAGCACGCTCGGCGACCGGCAAGCGGGCTTCGCCGTCCAGGCGCACGAGATCGCGCACCAGTGGAACGGCGACCTGGTCACCATGGCGTGGTGGGACGAGCTGTGGCTGAACGAGAGCTTCGCCTCCTGGCGCGGCACTTCGGAGACCGACACGCGCTTCCCGGCGTGGAAATGGTGGGAGCGGCAGGATGCGGCCAGGGACAACGCCATGCGCTCGGACGCGCGCCTCTCGACCCACCCGATCCAGCAACCCGTGGCGGATGAGCTGCAGGCTGCCAATGCCTTCGACGAGATCACCTACCAGAAGGGCCAGTCGGTGCTGCGGATGCTCGAGAGCTACCTCGGTCCGGAGGTGTTCCGCGACGGCATCCGGGGGTATCTGCGCGCGCGCGCCTTCTCCAACGCCACGGCCGGCGATCTGTGGAAAGCGCTCGCGGCGGCGAGCCAGCAGGACGTCGAGACGGTGGCGCGTGACTGGACCGAGCAGCCGGGCTTCCCGCTGGTGAGCGTGGCCGCGAGCTGCGAGCAAGGTTTACGCACGCTCACCCTTACGCAGCGGCGTTTCCTCCTCGACGGACGCGATCCGGCCGGCGAGCACTGGAGCATCCCGCTGCGCATCCGCGCCGGGAGCGCGGCGCCGCGCGCGGAGCTGCTCACCGCGGACGGCCAGAGGAGCGCCGGCGGCAGGTGCGAGGAGACCCTGAGCGTCAACGCAGACGCCATCGGCTTCTACCGGGTGAAATACGACCCGGCGACGCTCGCGGCCGACACCCGCGGATTCGGCGGCCTGCCGGATGGCGACCGGATCGCGCTGCTCGACGATGGTTGGGCGCTGGCGCTGGCCGGCGAGCAGCCGCTCGGCAGCTACCTGGCGCTGGTCTCTTCCATGGGGAGTAATCGGGACGCGCGCGCCTGGGAGCAGATCGCGGGCAACCTCGGGACGCTCGAGCACTACGAGCGCGGCAGCGGCGGCTACGCAGCTTTCGTCGCCGCGGCGCGCGCCGTCATCCGCCCCGTGGCCAACGACCTCGGCTGGGACATGCGGCATGGCGAGCCGCCGGAGGCGGCACGGCTGCGGCGCACGCTGCTGGCGGACCTCGGCGCCTGGGGCGACCGCCAGGTCCTCGCCGAGGCACGCCGGCGCTTCGCGCGCTTCGTGGCCGAGCGCGCCGCGATCCGGCCCGACGACCAGGAGACCGTCCTCACTATCGTCGCGCGCGCCGCCGATGCGGCCACTTTCGAGCAGCTGCACGCCATTGCGCGCGCCGAGAAGGACGAGACCGCGCAGCGACGCTATTACCTGGCGCTGATGCAGGTGGCCGATCCGGCGCTGGCGGCGCGGGCGGGCAGCATCGCCCTGTCGGCGGAGATCCCGCCGCAGGAGGCCTCGGTGCGCCTGCGGCTGATCGCGCAGCTCGCCGGCCGGCACCCGGCGCTGGCTTGGCACAGCTTCCGCGACAATGCCGACATGCTGCTTGCGCCCTTTCCGAAGTACGCGCCGCTCATGACGGCACAGCAGGTACCCGAGACCTACTGGGAGGTGGTTCCGGCGGAGGAGGTCGAGCTGTGGGTGCGGGCGCGGCTGCCCGCCGAGATGGCGCCCAATATCGCGCGCGGCCTCGAGAGCGCACGTCTGCGGCGCGAAGAGAAGGCGGCACTGGTGCCGGCCGCGGACGCCTGGGCCGTCCGGGTGCCGCCGCACCTCAGCCGCGCGCGCTGAACGGGCACGCGAACCGATGGAGCGGGGATTTGCCGCGATCGTCGCGCGCGAGCAGGGCCTCAGACGCTCGCTCAGCGCCGGCCGCATGGCGATGATCGCCATCGGGGGGGCGATCGGCACGGGATTATTCCTCGGCAGCGGCTTCGCCATCAGTCTGGCCGGCCCGGCGGTGTTGCTGAGCTACGCGATCGGCGCGCTGGTCGCGCTGCTGCTCATGGGCTGTCTCGCCGAGATGACCATCGCACACCCTACCTCGGGATCCTTCGGCGCCTACGCCGAGTACTACCTCGGGCCGCTCGCCGGCTTCCTGGTGCGCTACGCGTACTGGACCTGCATCGTGCTCGCGGTCGGAACCGAGGTCACGGCGATCGCGCTCTACATGCACTTCTGGTTCCCCGCGACGCCCGGCTGGCCGTGGATCGTCGGCTTCTCGGCGCTGCTGATCACCGTGAATGCGCTCAGCGTCGCCGCTTTCGGCACCGTCGAGTACTGGTTCTCGGCCGTCAAGATCGCTGCCATCGTGGTGTTCATCGCGCTCGCGGGCATACTGGTGGTGCGCGACCCAGCCGGCGCCGCGCATCACTACCTCGACTACGGGGGGCTCCTGCCGCATGGATGGTGGGGCGCCTGGGTGGCGGCGATCATGGCGATCTTCAGCTACCTCAGCATCGAGATGATCGCGGTCGCCGCCGGCGAGGCCGCCCAGCCCGAGCTCGCCGTGATGCGCGCGTTCCGCTCGACGGTCGTGCGGCTGATCCTCTTCTACCTGCTGACGCTCGCGCTGGTGCTGGCGGTCGTGCCGTGGACGGCGGTGGGAGCCGACGAGAGCCCGTTCGTCAGGGTGATGCGCGCGCTCGGCGTGCCGGCGGCGGCGGGCATTCTCAACTTCGTGATCCTGATCGCGGCGCTCTCGGCCATGAACAGCCAGCTGTACATCACCACGCGCATGATGTTCAGCCTGGCGCGGGCCGGACAGGCGCCGCGGCGCCTCGGAGTCGTGAATGAGCGCGGCGTGCCGCTCCATTCGCTGCTGCTCTCGAGCCTCGGCATCGCGGTGGCGACCGTCGTGAGCGTGGCGGCGCCGCAGTCGTCGTTCATCCTGATGGTGTCCATCTCGGCCTTCGGCGCCATGTTCACCTGGATGATGATCTTCGTGACCCACTACTACTTCAGGCGTGCGCACCAGCGCGCCGGCCGCGCGCCGCTGCGCTTTCGCATGATTGGCTTCCCCGTGACCACCGTGCTCGGCGCGCTCCTCATGGCGGCGCTTCTCGCGACCACCGCTTTCACCGAGGCCTTTCGCATGACGCTCGTGTTTGGCGTGCCCTTCCTCGCCGGTCTCTGCGGCGCCTATCTGCTGCGCCAGCGGCGGCGCGCGAAGTCGTCCAGTATCGAGCCGGCCTGATCACTGGACAGGAACGTACGCGTCCCTGAAAGTCATCAGCCTGCCATGCGCGCCGGTGTAAGCTCGTGGTGACACCGGTCGGAGGACTCACCTATGGCAACCAAAGCGATTCCCGACGGATACCACAGCGCGACCCCTTATCTCATCGTGAAGGGGGCCAACGAGGCGATCGAGTTCTACCAACGCGCCTTCGGCGCGACCGAGTTATTCCGGATGGCGGACCCGAGCGGCCGGGTCGGTCACGCGGAGATCAGGATCGGGGACTCGGTGATCATGCTGGCCGACGAGCATCCCGACATGGGTTATCGCAGCCCGCACTCGCTCGGCGGATCCGCGGTCAGCATCCTGCTGTACATGGAGGACGTCGACGCGGTGTTCGCCCGTGCACTCACGGCCGGAGCCCGGACGCGGCGCGAGGTGGCCAACCAGTTCTATGGCGATCGCAGCGGAACTCTCGAGGATCCATTCGGACACGTGTGGACTGTCGCTACCCATGTAGAGGACGTTCCGCCCGAGGAGATCGAGCGGCGCCTGGCCGCGATGAAGTCGGCCGCTTCCGCCGCGTCGAGTTAGCAGGCGCTGTCCGGCGGCGCGCGGGCGTTGCGCCGCCTCGCCTTGCTCAGGCATGATCCCCCAGGCGTCGCCGCCGGGAGATCGACAGCACAAGGTCAAGACCCGCATCTCAAGCGGGCGGTCCGTCGTATGGTCTTCAACTCCCTCACCTTCGTCGTGTTCTTCACCTGCGTGCTGCTCATGCACTCGCTGCCGCTCGGCTGGACCACGAAGAAGATCAACCTGCTGATCGCGAGCTACCTGTTCTACTCGGCGTGGAACCCGCCGTTCGTGATCCTCCTGTGGGTCTCGACGGTGGTCGACTGGTACGCAGCGCAGGGGCTCGTCAAGGCACGCCGCCAGGCCGCGCGCCACGCCTGGATGCTGCTGTCGGTGGTCGCGAACCTCGGCATGCTCGGGTACTTCAAGTACGGACAGTTCCTGCTCGATAACTTCACCGCGCTCATGGCGGCCGTCGGGGTCGCGTACCACCCGGCGCACTATGACATCGTGCTGCCGGTCGGCATCTCCTTCTATACCTTTGCGACCATGTCGTACACGCTCGACGTGTACCTGCGGCGCGCGTTGCCGGCGCGGAACCTGCTCGACTATGCGCTGTTCGTGACCTTCTTCCCGCACCTGGTGGCCGGCCCCATCATGCGTCCGACGGAGCTGGTGCCGCAGTTCGAGACGCCGCACGCGGCGAGCGCGCAGCAGCTGCGCTTCGGCCTCGCGCTCATGACCATCGGGCTCTTCAACAAGATCGTGCTCGCCGACAGCTTCCTCTCACACATTGCCGAGAGCGTCTACGACGGTGACAAGATCCCGGGGGCCCTCGATGCCTGGGCGGCAACGCTCGCCTTCAGCGGCCAGATCTTCTGCGACTTTGCCGGCTACTCGACCACC
The DNA here is from genome assembly GCA_035542535.1 of Steroidobacteraceae bacterium. Taxonomy (GTDB): domain Bacteria; phylum Pseudomonadota; class Gammaproteobacteria; order Steroidobacterales; family Steroidobacteraceae; genus 13-2-20CM-66-19. Next base: position 66,215 of record DATKLG010000033.1, on the reverse strand, counting down.
GCGATCGGAGCGGCGCTGTGTCTCGGGTTCGCCATGCCGGACAACTTCCGTTTCCCTTATGCGGCGGTCGGCTTCTCCGACTTCTGGCGGCGCTGGCACATCACGCTGTCCTCATGGCTGCGCGATTACCTCTATATCCCGCTCGGCGGCAACCGCTACGGCGCCCGCCGCACCTATGCGGCGCTCATGACCACGATGCTGCTCGGGGGCCTGTGGCACGGAGCGAACTGGACCTTCGTCGCGTGGGGCGGGCTGCACGGACTGTATCTCGCGGTCGAGCGCGCGCTGCGCGCGCGCTTCGCCAACTATCGCCCGGGACCGCTCATGTTCGTGGCGCTCGGTATCCTCACCTACATGCTCGTGAACCTCACCTGGGTGTTCTTCCGCGCCAAGACCTTCGGCAAGGCGTGGGTGGTTCTGCGCGGAATGTTGGGCCAGAGCGGAGCCGTCAAGCCGATTCTCGATACCTTCAGCCTGCTCACGGTCGCCGTGATCGTCGGCGGGATGGTCGTGACGCACTGGCTGATGCGGCGACGCACTCTCGAGTCGGTGATCGCCCGCGCGCCTGCGGCGCTCGTGTGCGTCGTGTGGGCGCTGCTGGCGTTCGCGATCGTCATAGCCCAGGGGGCCGGCAGTGCCTTCATCTACTTCCAGTTCTGACGGCGCGCTCGCGCTCGCGCTCACGCGCAGCGCGGCCGACCGCTACGCGCGCCAGACGGCGGCCGACCGGCCTGGAATCGCGCAGCCGGTCCCGGTGCGCCCGGTGCCGGAGCAGCCCTGGGGAAGGATCTTCATCGGCGCGGTTCTGCTGCTCGCGCTGTTGCTCGTCTCCTGGGAGACGTACTGGCGCTCCTACGGCGTGCATCCGAGCATCGCCAACACCTACGGCCTCTGGGCAATGCAGCGCCGGCGGATCGATGCGGGGGAGGGCAATGCCACCGTGCTCCTCGGTGCCTCGCGGGTGTTCTTCGACATCCAGCTGCCGGTGTGGGAGCGCCTGACGGGCCGGCGCCCGATCCAACTCGCGATCGAGGGCACTTCCCCGCTGCCCTTCCTCGAGGATCTCGCCGACGATCCGCGCTTCACCGGCCACCTGCTGGTCGGCGTCGCGCCCGACGTCTTTTTCTCGGGATACCAGTACCGGGGCGGCGTGCTTTCCTACCTGCGCAAGGAGTCGCCCTCGCAGCGTATCGGTCAGTGGCTGTCGATGCACCTGGTCGAGCCTTATCTCGCCTTCGACGACCGGGACTACGCACTTGAGACCGTGCTGGCACGCCAGCCCTGGCCGGCGCGTCCGGGTAAGCGGTGGTTCACCGAGGTGCGCAAGCTCGCCGACACCGAGTCCGACCGCAACACACACCTGTGGAGCAAGGTCGCCGACGACTCCGGGTATCGCGAGCTGGCGCGCAGCATCTGGCGCGAGGGCTTCGCGCCCTCGGATGACGACCCGACGCCGGAGGAGGCCGCCAAGGCGGAGCACGAGCAGATCGAGCGGGCCGCGAAGGCGGTGGCGAAGCTGCGCGCACGCGGTGTCGAGGTGCTGTTCGTGCGTATGCCGAGCGTAGGGGAATATCTCGCGTACGAGAATCGCGAATTCCCGCGCGCACGCACCTGGGAGGCGCTGCTGGCGGCGACCGGTGCTCCCGGGATCCATTTCGAGGATTACCCGGAGCTGCGCCCGGACCTGCAGGGGTACTACCTCCCTGAGTGGTCGCACATGGCTCGCGCCGACGGCGAGCGCTTTACGGCGGCGCTCGTGAACGTCATCGAGCGGGACTTCTGGGGCCAGCGGGCAGCCGCCCCGGCAGATGCCCCGTCGAGCGGCGGCGAGCACCAGGCTCGCTGAGCCGGGTGCCTTCGGGCCCGCGGGCTGCGGATCACGACGGGTTCTTCACCCAGCCGCGCGGCTTCCTGTTGAAGCCCACCTGTACGTCGACCAGCTTCTTGCCGCAGCGGCAGCGGAATCTCGCGATGATGTTGGCGAGCGGCTCGTCCCAGCCGCCGCGGCAGTGGCGCGCGAGAAATGCCGGCGTCAGCTCGCGTGAATGCCGGCAGTGGCGGCAGCTCACGACGATCACGTATTCGCCGAAATGATCGCGCAGCCGCTCGATGGCATTCCACGGGAGCATGGCGCAGTGTGGGCAGCGCGCTCGGCGCGCGTCCAACCAGTGCTAGAGTGCGCGCGGTACTGGTTGCAGCATTGGCGGACCCGACCCCAGGCACATGTGCGGTAAATACATCCTCGCCCAGGCGGCCAAGGCCGAGCGCGCCCTCGGCATCCGCCGCTCGCGCTGGGAATATCCGCCGAGCTACCGGGTGCTGCCCACCGAGCAGGTTCCGGTGGCGGTGTCGCAGCACGGCGAGCGCACTGCGGCGATGATGCGCTGGGGGCTCGTTCCTTTCTGGGCCCACGGCGTGCCGCTCAAGGCCTCGACCATCAATGCAAGGGTGGAGCGCATCGAGACGGCGCCGAGCTACCGCGACCCCTGGCAGCGCGACCAGCGCTGCATCTTCGTCATGGGCGGCTTCTACGAGCCGCACGTGAACGCCGACGGCTCCCGCGACCAGTTCTTCCTGCACCTCGCCGACCGTGAGGTGTTTGGCGTCGCGGGTCTGTGGGACCGCTCGCGGCGCGCAGACGGCAGCTGGATACATTCGTGCGTGCTGATCACGGTGCCCGCCAACCGCCTGCTGGCCGAGATCCACAACGAGAAGCAGCGCATGCCGGCGATTCTCGCCGAGGAGGATCACGAGGCCTGGCTGGCCGGAGCCAAGCCCGAGGCCCGGGCGTTGCTCAGGCCCTATCCGGACGAGCTCATGGTCGGCTGGCAGGTCAGCCGGCGCGTCAACAATCCGCGCCTGCCGAACGATGCGAGCCTGATCGAGCCGCTCCCCGCCGGTTGAGCGATCGGCCGCCCCCCGCGGGTCCGTTCAGAAACCGTTCAGTAGTCTCAGGGTGAGATGAGAGGCGCGGACCGCAGCATTGTTCGTCCGCGTCATGGCCGGCTCACGGCTCACGGAGGGGTGTCTCATGCGAATCAGTCGAATCCTGATTATGTCCGCTCTGGCGGTGGTCGCGACCGGCGCCGGGGCGCAGAACGTCAGCGTCAACGCCGTCATCACCGGTGAGGTGGTCCCGGGCGTCTACGGCCAGGTGGTGCTCGGCAATCGCGCGCCGCCGCCCCTGGTATATCCGCAGCCAATGATCGTCCAGCCGGCCCCCGTAGTCGTGGGAGCACCTCCGGTCGAGCCGATCTACCTGCACGTGCCGCCCGGACATGCGAAGAACTGGCATAAGCACTGCCACGAGTACCACGCCTGCGACCGCCCGGTTTACTTCGTGAGATCGGCCGAGTACGAGCCCGGCTATGACAAGCACGGGCACGGGCATCATGACGAGGACCGCGGTGATCATGACCACGGAGATCACGATCACGACCGCTGAGGTGATGCTCAATAAGCCGGCTCGCCCTCGAGGGGCGAGCCGGCAACCTGAGTCAATGCCGCGGCGTACTCAGAAGCGCTGCGAGAACTTGATTCCCAGAGTGCGCGGCACCGCCGGGATGATGTACACCTGGTTGTCGTGGAGCGGATTGATGTTGGCGAAGCGCGTGAGCTGTGCGCGCTTGTCGCCGCAGTTGCTGCAGTACATCTCGACGCCGAAGTTGTTGATGTTGGCGCCCACCGACAGATCGAGAATCCCGTAGGCCGGCGCCATGCCGAGGATGTTGGAGGCCGGAACCTGCAGCTGCTGGGCCGTCTGCGTCTGGTACACATAGGCAGCCTGCGCCCAGGGGGTGACCTGGGTGGTCGAGGCGAAGGTATAGCGCGCGACGACGTTGCCCTTGAACTTCGGCACTACCGGGAGGTTCGTGCCGGCAGGCGCGAGCGGTCCGATCCACACGCCGCCCGGCAGGAAGGGTGAGGACCCTTTCGGGTTCGGGCCTGGGCAATCGGTCACCCCGGAGGTGCCGCAGTAGTTCTGCGTCAGCACCGGATCGAGCCAGGTGAGGTTGGTGCTGACCAGCAGGTGGTCGGTCGGCACGAACTCGAGCGTGTTCTCCCACCCCTTGATGCGGGCGTTGCCGCCGTTGGCAATCGCCGTGATGCTCGGGGGCACGAGGAACGAGAACTGGAAGTCCTTCCAGTCCTCCCAGAACAGCGCGCCGTTCCACCTTATGCGGTGGTCCGCAAACTGAGTCTTCCACCCCACCTCGTAGTTGGTGAGGTAGTCGGCCTTGTAGGGCTGCGCGTTGATCACGCGGTTCACGCCGCCGGGCCGGAAGCCCTTCGAGTAGGTGGCGTAGAGCATCGCGTCGGGCGTCATTCGGTAAGTGACGTTGACGCGCGGCACGGTGCCGCTGTCTTTCACCTCCTGAGCGGTGTTCTGGCAGGGTGCGCCGGACAGGCCTCCGCCGATCGGCGGCGCGAAGCACTTCGACATGCCATCGCCGGTCGGGGAGTAGCTGGAGTTGTAGCCGAAGAAGCCTTCGAGTGAATTGTCGTACTTGTAGTAGCGCAGCCCGCCGGTGAGCGACCACTGCGAGTTGATGTCCCAGGTCACCTCGGCGAAAGCCGCCTGGTCGCGGTCGACGCGCTGCTCGTTCGTCATCCAGATGGTATTCGGGAAGCCCGGGATCGACAGCGCAGGGTCGAAGCCGTTGGGCTGGTTGCCGAACACACTCGTGTAGCCGAAGCCCGGCATCGTGTACTGCTGATAGATGTTGTGCAGCTGGCGCTGGATGAAGAGGCCGACGGTCGCTTTGACCGGCTTGTCGGCCGGAGTCGTGAGGCGCAGCTCGTGGCTCCACTTCTCGAAGTAGCCCTGGCCGATCACGAACTCCTGCGGCATCACCGGCAGTCCGTTGGCGCCGGTCCAGTAGGCGCCTGAGCCGAACAGGCGGTCGTAGAACAGCGAGTAGTCGCTGTACTCGCCGATGGTGTGCGAGGTGCGCTTGAAGTAGCCGCCTGCATACACCAGGTCGAAGTTGTTCATCTTGCCTTCGACGGTCAGTGCGGCCTGGTACCACGAGTCCGAGGTGGTCTCGGGACCGAAGTGCACGACCTGAAGGTCGCCGACTCCCGGGTCGTAGCCGAAAAAGCCCTCGGTGCTGATGCTCTGCGCCATGAGCGTCGGGGTCACGGTCCAGTTGTCAGTGACGTCGAGCTTGAGCGCCCCGCGGCCGCCGTGGGTGTCGACGCCGTTGTAGTTGGGCGCTACGGAGGTGGCGTTGCTGATCGAGCCGGCGCCGACCGGAGCGACCGTCGGGCAGGAGGTCGGGGAGGGCACCTGGCCAGCCCAGGTCGGGAAGGTGCGCACGCCGTTCACGATGCAGGCACTGCGGTTGGTTCCTGCCACGTTGCTGATGTACCCGGCGTCATGCTCGGCCCAGCCGACCAGGCGTACTGCCGCCATATCGCTCAGCGGGATGTTGACGAAACCTTCGGCCTCCCAGCCGGTGCCGCCGTCGGTCACCTGGTTGGCCTGCAGGTCGTAGCCGGCGGCAAAATGGCTCGCATCGGGCTTGTTGGTGATGATGCGCACCGTGCCCGCCTCCGAGCTTGCGCCGAACAGAGTCCCCTGCGGTCCCTCCAGCACCTCGATGCGCTGCACATCGTAGATATGCATCTCGGGCGTGCCGTCGATGGTCGTGACCGGCTGCTCGTCGAAGTAGACGCCGACGCTCGGCTGGGAGCCGGAATGGTTGCCGTCGCCGCCGCTCACGACGCCGCGGATGTAGATGTGTGAGTTGCCGGGCTCGCCGTTGCTGCCCTCGCCCTGGCCGCGCACATAGGAGACGCTGGGCGTGTATTTCACGTAGGCGTCGATGTTGGTGATGCTGAGCTGGTCGAGCTTCGCGCTGTCGAACGCCGTCACGCTGATCGGAACGTTCTGCAGGTTCTCGGTGCGCTTCTCGGCCGTCACCACGATCTCCTCGAGGCCGCCGCCGCCGCCCTGCGTCGACCCCTGGGCCTGGGGGGCATCCGCATAGGCCATGGGCACGGCCGCAAGTAGCGCGGACGCAACAGGAATACCCCGACGCACGAGCCGGCTCTGCTCGAGCGATCGCTCGCGTGCTATTTTCCGACGTCGACTACGTGTCATGGCCGCCCCTCATCTAATTAATGGTTGTGGTAATCACGCAGCTTCCCTGGGCTGCAAGGGTACGCGAAGCGCACAGATTTTAAAATGAGGTGGGCAGGTCCGGATAAGCCGCGAGGACCGGACCGAGCGCCGACTTGAGGGGATCCAGCCACGGCTCGTAGTGTCGCCAGTGTTCAAGGGCGTCACGGAAGATCGGTTGACGCACCTGCTCGGAGCTCGCCGTGCGCACCGCGCGCTCGTTCTCGTAGAAGCGCAGGCACTGCGCCTCGAACGGCAGGCCGCAGTAGGCGAGGAGGCGCCGGATCTCCGCTTCGGTATCGGCGACCATCGTCTCGTAGAACACGCGATGCACCCGTCCGGGGAGGACTGCATCAAAGTGGTGCATCAGGGACAGGTAGTCGCGGTAATAGCGGCCGAGGTCCTCCAGGGCGTAGGTGAAGCTCTGCCCGCGCGCAAAGTGCTGCTTGAAGCACGAGAAGCAACAGCCGAGCGGGTGCCGTCGGGCGTCGATGATGCGGGCGTTGGGCAGGATGAGTTGAATGAGCCCGACATAGAGCCAGTTGTTCGGCATCTTGTCGATGAAGCAGGGCGCCGAGGTCCGCCGCAGCGCTCGCGTGCGCGCGAGATAGCGCTCGCCGAGGGCGCGCAGCTCGGCGGGTCCGAGGGCGGCGAGCGAGGTGAGGAACGCAGCTTCCGCCTCGGGCGGCTGCCGCGCGGCGATCTCGCGCGCGAGCACGGGAATGTCCGGCAGCTCCATGGTGCCTTCGACGAGTGAGTGGCTCGCGAGGATCTGCTCGATGAGAGTCGACCCGGCGCGTGGCAGCCCGACGATGAAGATCGGGTCGCGGGCATCGCTGCCGGCGCCGGCGCGGGCGGCGAAGAACTCAGGCGTGAAGAGCCCCATCGAGCGCCGTACGAAGGTCGTGTTCTCCTCCGCACTGTAGGGGTGAGTGGCGCGACGCAGGCCGTTGCCCCTGGCGTAATGCGCGAAGGACTCCTCGTAGATGCCTGCGTCCTCGAGTGCCTTGCCGAGCGCAAACTCGAAGTGCAGCCGGTCGTCGTCGGCGAGATCGGTGCGCGCGAGTGCCGCATGCATCGCGCGCACGTCGGCGTCCGAGAAACGGAAGGTCTTGAGGTTGGCGAGGCTCCAGTAAGCCTCACCGAGCGTCGGCTCGAGCGCGATCGCGCGCTGGTAGGCAGCGACACCCTCGGGCAGCCGGCCGGCGGTCCGCAGCGAGTGTCCGTAGCTCGTCCACACCTTGGACTGGCGGGGAAACTCCCGCAGCACAGCCTCGTAGATGCGGATCGAGCCGTGATAATCGCCGAGGTTGGCGAGCACCGCGGCGTGGAGGTTCCGGTACCCCGGATTGCGCGGCTCCCGGGCGAGTAGCCGCTCGACCTGCGGCAACGCGAGGTCCGCCTTCCCCTGGCGGTTGAGCACCACGGCGTAGTTGTGGCGTGCCGGATCGAAGCCGGGGGAGAGCTCGAGGCAGCGTTCGAGCAGCTGCTGTGCGTCCTGGAGGCGGTCGATGCGGCCGGCGACCTCGGCCAGCATGCGCAGCGCCGCGATGTCGGTCGGGTAGGCCTTGAGGTGTGCACGCAGGCGCGCCTCGGCGACGGGCAGGTCGTTGCTGACGAGCGCGCTCGCGGCCCCGAGCAGACGCGGGTCGCGGGTCGCGGACTCGAGATAGCGCGCCCGCGCCTCGTCCGCGCCGGCGGAATCGCCTTCGGCGTCGAGCTGATCGGCGAGCGCGCGCCAGGCATCGGGTGAATCGGGCTTCAGCAGCAGCGCGCGGCGCAACGCTGCCACCGACTCTCCGCTCCGTCCCGCCTCGCCGAGCGCGACCCCGAGCTCGAGCAGCGCGGCGGCGAGCGGCGGCTGCTCGCGCGCGAGCGGCTCGAGGATCTCGAGCGCCGCATGAGTCCTGCCGCTGATGCGATAGGCGGCGCCGAGAATCAGCCGCGCGAGCGGCTGTCCGGGTGCGGCCTTGAGAATCTCGAGCGCCTGCTCGGCGGCGAGTCCCGCGTCCCTGGAGAGCAGCTGCCGCGCGTGACCGAGCGCGACCTCGATGGTCCCTACCGGATGTGACGCCTCACCCACCCCACGAGTGTAGTGGCGCCCGCCCCGATGATCTACGATAGCCGCCCGAGCGCGCAGCCGCGCAAGATAATAAGGAGAGGCGTGGGCCGTGCGCCTGCCCCGGCGTCAACTCATCGCCATCGGCATCGTCGCGGTGCTGCTGTGCGCGTACGCGCTGGCCGGCTTTCTCGTCGTGCCGCGGGTCATGCGCCAGCAGGCCCGCGACTTCGTGCGCACCCATTACGCCCGCACGCTCACCATCGCCGACATCCGCTTCAATCCCTTCACGCTGAACCTCGAGGTCACGGGCCTCTCCCTGCCGGACGCCGACGGGCAGCCGATGCTGGCCTTCGACCGGCTGCATGTCGGCCTGCAGCTCGCGAGCCTGTGGCGCCTGGGACCGAGCTTCAGCGAGATCCTGCTCGAGCATCCCTACGTGCGGGCCGTGCTGCGCCCGGACGGTGCGCTGAACCTCGCCGACCTCGGCAAGGGCTTTGCTCCGAAAGCCCAACCGCCCCCGGCGTCGCCGCCGAAGCCGTCCAGCCCCGTGCGGCTCTATATCGGCCACTTCGCGGTGATCCGGGGCGCGGCGAGCTACGAGGACCGCACGCGCCCGACGCCCTTTCACGCCGACTTCGCGCCGATTGCCTTCGACCTGCGCGACTTCAGCACCGCCGCCGCGAGCGGCGACCTCTACACGCTCGAGGCGACCTCCCCGCAGGGCGGGCGGCTCGACTGGAGCGGCACGCTGCGCCTCGAGCCGGTCTCCTCACAGGGTAGATTTGCGATCGCGGATGCCAAGGCGCCGAACATCTGGAGCTATCTGTCGGCGAGCCTGCCGTTCGAGATCAGCTCGGGCGTCATCGCGCTCGGCGGCGACTACGACCTGAGCGTCCCCGCCGCCGGCCCCCTCGGACTCAAGGTCAACGTATCGAGCGCGAGCGTGACCGGGCTCGGTATCCGGCCGAAGGGCGGGAGCGACGACTACGCCTCGCTCGCGCGCATCGAGGTCGACGATACGCGCCTGGACCTCGGGCGGCGCGCGCTCGAGGTCGGCAAGGTGCGTCTCGAGGGCGGGGAGATCAGGGCGTGGCTTCCCGAGCAGGGGCGGCTCAATCTGCTCGACCTGATGGAGGCTCCACCGCCTGACGCTGCTGCGGGTTCGGCGCAGCCCGTCGCCCCCCCGACGCCTGCTCCGGCCGCATCCGGCGGCGCGGCTTCCTCGTGGACCGTGGCGGTGCCCGACATCTCGGTCGCGAGCCTCAAGGTGACGGCGGAAGACCGGCAGGTGAAGCCGGCGGCCACGCTGGTGCTGGACCCGCTCAACGTGCACGTCGCCGGATTCAACCTCGCGCCGGACGACGTGCTCGACATCCAGCTCGACTCGGCGGTCAACACCTCGGGCCGGCTCAATGCACGGGCGAAAGTCACACCGCGCGCCGGCAGCGTAGCGGCGCACGTCGAGGCCGCGCATCTGCCGCTCAGCGCGCTGCAACCGCTGCTCGCGCAGTACACCTCGATGACGCTCCTCAAGGGAGAGCTCGGTGCCCGCCTCGACCTCGAGCGCACCGCGGACGGCAAGCTCGGCGCGCAGGGCGATGCGCGCGTGGCGGACCTGAGCACCGTCGACAACCAGCTGCAGAAGGACTTCATTCGCTGGAAGGACCTGCGCGTGAAGAGCGTCAGCTACCGCTCTCAGCCGGCGAGCCTCAGGATCGGCAGCGTGACGGCGCTCGAGCCCTATGTGCGCATGATCATTGCGCCCGACCGGAGCCTGAACATCAAAGAGGTGCTCAGGCCCCCGGGCGCGAAGCCGGCGGCCGCAGCCCCTTCGGCGTCCGCCGCCGCGGTGCCGGCCAGTCCGCCGCCCGCGCCGCAGGCGCGCTCTCGCAAGGGCAAGTCCGTCGCTTCCGCCCCGGTGGCGGTCCCGGCCGCCCCGCTCACTCCCTTCCCGATGTCGATCGGCACCTTTCGCATGGTCAACGGCTCCGCCGACTACACCGACCTGTGGATCAAGCCGAGCTTTGCGCTCGGCATGCAGGCGCTCAACGGCGCGGTCACCGGCCTCTCGTCCGATCCCGCCTCGCGCGCCAAGGTGCAGCTCGATGGGAAGCTCGCGACCTACTCGCCGCTGCACATCGCCGGCGAAGTGAATCTGCTCTCGGCGGCGCTCTATACGGACATCACGCTCTCCTTCAAGGATCTCGATCTGACCATCGTCAATCCGTACTCCGGCTACTTCGTCGGCTACAAGATCGACAAGGGGAAGCTCTCGGTCGACGTGTCCTACAAGATCGAGCAGCGCCAGCTGAACGCTTCCCAACACTTCGTCATCGATCAGCTCGAGCTCGGCGATACGGTCGACAGTCCCGAGGCCGTGCACCTGCCGCTGAAGATCGCCGTCGCGCTCCTCAAGGACCATAACGGGGTCATCGACCTGGCGCTGCCGATGACGGGATCGCTCGATGATCCGCAGTTTCGGATCGGCCCGATCATCTGGAAGATGTTCGTCAACCTGATCGGCAAGATCGCGACGGCGCCCTTTGCCCTCCTCGGGCACCTGTTCGGTGGCGGCGAGCACGTCAACATCGTGGAATTCGCCGCCGGCAGCGCTGACCTCAGCCCGCCGGCGCACAGTCAGCTCGCCTCGCTTACCCAGGCGATGACGGAGCGCCCGCAGCTGAAGCTCGACGTACCGATCGTCGCCTCGGCCGGGATCGACCGGCCGCAGCTGGCGCGTGACCGGCTGCGCGCGGCGCTGGCGGCGCGGGCGCAGGCTAGCCGCCAGGGGCGAAAGCACCCGGATGAGGCCGTGGAGCTCGCCCTGGCAGACCCCGACAGGCACTGGCAGCTGCTGCTCGACGAATACCAGGCGCAGCTCGGCAAGGACGCACCGCTCCCACCCTCGGCCGCGGCCGTCCAGGCCGCGAAGAAGAAGGAGCCGGCGGATCTCGATGCCGCGATCGCCGCTCTCGAGGCAGCGCTCGTCGACCATATCCAGGTTCCCGATTCCGACCTCGAGGCGCTCGGGCGTGCACGTGCGCAGGGAATTCAGAATGCGCTCCTTGCCGGCGGCAAGATCGATCCGGCGCGCGTCTTCATCGTCAACGCCGCGCCGAAGCCCGACTCGGGCGACACCGTGAAAGTGGAGCTGGCGGTGCACTGAGCCGGCGGCCCGGGCAAACTGCCCGAGGGATGTTCCACACGGGCCGCAGCATGCTCCTCAGGTACGCAGGTCGCCTGCTGACGGCGGGGGCACTGCTCGCCGGCACGCTCCCTTGCGGCGCGGCGGCGGCTGGCGATGAGGTCGAAGACCTGGCCGGCACCTACCAATACCTGGTCAGCTACCGCGACACGCATGGCGGCGCCTTGTATCGAGTCACCGACGGCGCGCTCAAGGGCCTCGCGCTGCCGTACAGCTTCTACGACTCCGCGCGCTACTGGGGCGAGTACGTCTGCGGGCTTTCCGCTTGCGCGGTGTTCGACGACTACGACCCCGGCGACTACGCGGTCAAGGCGCGCGGTGAGGGCGCGGCTCTGCAGACCGAGCGAGTCAACGTTCACAACGGCACCAACATCTACGACGCCGCCACCTGGCAGATCGCCGTGGTGCTCGGCGCGGTCAGGAACCACTTCAGGAGCCTCCTCGATCTGGAGAGTTACCGGCTGGCTTCCGACCAGAATCAGGTGCTGAGCCAGACGCGTCCCCTGCGCGATGTGCCGACCGGCGGCCGTGCGACGACCAGCGGCTCTCTCTATCTCTACAACGGTACCGCGATCACCGATCCGCGCTCCGCTTATGCATTTCGGATGACCGCGCCGGAGTGGCTCGCACCCGATCCGCTGAAAGACTCCGAGTTCGCACGCTTCATCACCGTGGGCAAGCTTCCCGAGAACAACCCTCTGTACAGATTCGGCCACGTCTCCTGGAGCGACTGGAAGCCCATCACGGGAGATAACGCCTGGGCCTTTCTGGTCGGGCCGCTGCAAGCCGCCTACGTTCACTACGTGGTGGATGACGGTGCCCGGTGCATACCGTTCGCGGAGCCCGCGGTGCAGAACGCCATCGCGGTGCTGCACGCCTTTGCCGCCATGCAATCGGCTGGCGGGGCGGTCTACTACGCCCCGGCTGGCACCCTGCGCAACGACAGCGGGGGAGCGGCGAGCACCCACTTCGTCTCGATCGAGAACAACCTGTCGCTGCTCGCGGGTCTTCGGATTCTGAAGTCGACGCTGGCCGCTGAGCTCGGCGGCGACGCCCGGCTCGGGCCGGAGGCCAGGATGCAGATCGCACGGGCGTCGCAGCTGATCGAGGCGATGGTCTCTGGCGGGCCGCTGCCGCATGCGCGCCACACGCGGGGTCTGCGCGAATTTCTGCGCACTCAGGCGTGGAGTAATGGGGAGTTCGTCACGGGCGGGTTTGCCGACGAGCCGGACTCCGCGACCGGGTGGCGGCCCAGACCTGAGCCACGTGCGGTCGATGTCAACACCTGGGGCGTGGCGGCGCTCGGAACGGCGCAGATCGATGCATGGTTCGGCTTCGGTGCGGCGTACCGGATGTGGGAGCGCCTCAAGGACTGGGGCGCCTACGGGGAGGGCCACACCCTCTGGGGCGTCGGCTACTCGGACGCCGACGGGAACGGCCGGACGCAGGACGGCGAGTTTCGTGCCGGGGTGCTCTCGGCCGAGTGGACCGCTGGAGCCATCGTCATGGTCCGGAACATGATCCAGCACTATCGCGCGATCCCCGCGACCGCCGCGGAAGCGGCGCAGGCACGGCTGTTCGTGGCGAGCCTCGCGGAGGACGAGTCACGCATGATCGCCGGCATCCAGAGTCTGCGTTACGGCCGCTACCTCGAGACCGGCTTCCCGGGAAAGCCCGCCGATTACGCCGCTCTGATCGCGGAGCCGGCGACGCCGGTCAGGAGCGAGCCGTATCTCTATTCGAGCCGGCGCTATCTCATTCCATTCGGCTGGTACGCAAACCCGCTGCCGAGCACGGCCGCGTCCGCCTGGGTAATCCTCATCGCCGACCGCTATGATCCCTTTGGATACGGCGGCAGACCGAACTAGCGCCGTCGCATTGCCCGAGGGAGGACAGCCGTGAGCGCAACTCAATCCGAGAAGGCCGCGCGCTTTCGCGCCTTGCACGAGCGCCCCGGCGCCTTCGTCATTCCCAACGTGTGGGATGGCGCCTCGGCGTGCGTGATGGCGGGCCTGAAGTTCGAGGCGCTCGCCACCTCGAGCTCGGCGTGCGCGGCGACGCTCGGCAAGCTCGACGGGCGGATCACGCGCGACGAGGCGCTCGCGCACGCGCGCGCGATCGTCGCGGCCTCGGAGCTCCCGGTGTCGGCCGATCTCGAACAGGGATTCGGCGCCGCTCCGGAAGCGGTCGCCGAGACCATCCGGCGGGCGGCGGCCGCCGGGCTCGTGGGCGGGTCGATCGAGGATGCGAGCGGCGATGCTCGCGCACCGATCTACGACCTCAGTCTCGCGGTCGAGCGCGTCGCGGCCGCGGTCGAAGCGGCGCGCCAGCTTCCATTCCCGTTCACGCTCACGGCACGCGCCGAGAACCATCTGCACGGCCGCCCCGACCTCGACGATACGCTGCGGCGCCTCGAGGCCTTCGAGCGCGCCGGGGCCGACGTGCTGTTTGCGCCCGGGTTGCCGGACCTCGCCGCGGTGCGCAGCGTCTGCCAGGCGGTGCGCAAGCCCGTCAACTTCATGGTCGGCATCCGTGGCCGCTCCTTCAGCGTCGCGGAGCTCGCCGCCGCCGGGGTGAGGCGCATCAGCCTCTCGACCTCGCTGTATCGCGCTGCCATGAGCGGGCTCTACGCCGCCGCGCGCGAGGTGAGGGAGTCCGGGACCTTCGGCTACCTCGAGACGATCATGAGCGGCGCCGATCTCGCCGGCTTCCTCGAGCGCTCGCGCGCCTGAGCGGCGCTGCGCGGCGCCGCCGACCCGCTAAGCCGGCACGCTGTCCCCTGGGGCCGCGCCGCGCAGCCACTCGAGGAAGCGCGCCACGGCGGGGTCGCCCTCCGCGGGCGCCCAGGACGCGAACTGCGAAGCGCTAGCGGGGTCGTACGGACCCTCCTTCACCTCGAGGAAGGCAGTGCCGTCGCACTCGACGACCACGGTGTGCCAGCTTCCGGGGCTCTGCTCGTAAGCGATGTTGGACGCGCGCTCGCCGAGCGGGTAGCGCGCCGTGACGGTGCCCGTGGCGTCGAAGACGATCAGATCGAGCCGGCCGCGTACCACGAGCGCCAGCTCCGCGCGTGTCGTGTGCCGGTGCGGCCGGAAGTACGAGCCGCGGGTGGCGACGACCAGATAGCGCTGCACCAGGTCCGCCGGCGAGCCATGCAGGTTGTAGTGGGCTCGCCCGCGCGGACTGGCCGCGGCCGCCGCCGCCAGCTGATCGAGCAAGTCAGCGGTTATCAGCTTCATGCCGAGCGCGCGGCTTCCTCGGCGGCCGCCATCTCGGGCGCCGGCGGGCCGCGGTGCCGGACCTCCGGCAGGAATCCGGCCAGCAGTCCTATGAGCGGCAGGAAGGCGCAGATCTGGTACACGGCGTCGATTCCGAAGTGATCGGCGAGCTTGCCGAGCACCGCGGCGCCGACGCTGCCCATGCCGAACGCCAGCCCGAAGAAGAGGCCCGCGACGGCGCCGGTACGCCCGGGCAGCAGGTCCTGGGCGTAGACCACGATCGCCGGGAATGCCGAGGCGATGATCAGGCCGATGGGGACCGTCAGCACGCTGGTCCAGAAGAGATTCGCATGCGGCAGCAGCAGCGTGAATGGCAGTACGCCGAGGATCGAGATCCAGATGATCCGCTTGCTGCCGATGCGATCGCCGAGCGGGCCGCCGATGAAGCCGCCGACCGCGGCCGCCGCCAGGAACACGAACAGGTGCAGCTGCGCACTGCGCACCGACTGCTGAAAATGACCGATGAGATAGAACGTGTAGTAGCTGGTGATGCTGGCGAGATAGAAGTACTTGGAGAAGATGAGTGCCAGCAGCACCGCGATCGCGCCCGCCACGCGGCGCGGGGTGGCCTCGATGGCGCGCGTGCGCGCGGCGTGCCCGAGACGCGTCAGTCCGTGCGTTTTGTACCAGTGCCCGACGTTGAACAGCACGAACATGCCGAGCAGCGCCACGAGCGAGAACCAGGCGATGCTCGCTTGCCCGTAGGGCAGCACGATGAAGGCCGCGAGCAGCGGCCCGCAGGCTGAGCCGAGATTGCCGCCGACCTGGAACACCGATTGCGCGAGCCCGTGCCTGCCGCCCGAGGCCATCCGCGCCACGCGCGAGGACTCGGGGTGGAACACCGACGAGCCGGTACCGATCAGCGCCGCCGCCGCGAGCAGCAACGGGTAGTTGCCGGCGAAGGCGAGCAGCAGCAGGCCCGCGAGAGTGAAGGCCATGCCGGCAGCGAGCGAGTAGGGGCGGGGAGTGCGATCGGCCAGCGCCCCGACCACGGGCTGCAGCAGCGATGCCGTGAACTGGAAGGTGAAGGTCAGGAGCCCGATCTGCCCGAAGCTCATCTGATAGCGGCTCTTCAGCATGGGGTAGAGCGCCGGCAGGAGCGACTGCATCATGTCGTTCAGCAGGTGGCAGAAGCTGATCGCCGCCAGGATGCCGACGGCGGTGCGGCCGGCGGACTGCAGGCCGGCGAGGCGCAGAGCAGAGTCGTTCACAGGGTCTTCAGGCTCCGAGGCGCTACCGCGCATCATTCTCCACCCGCTGCCGGCGGCGGCCAATCTCCCGGAATGGGAGGGTCGGTGCCGCCGGTGGGAAAGCCGCCGCGGGCGGCGAGCTGCCGGCGGCGCGCGGTGGCGGCCCCGGCGCTCACGTGGCGAGCGCGCCCGTCCTCATCTAATGTGGCGCCCCTGGAAGGCGCGGGGAGCGGCATGAAAGACCTGACCCAGGGCCCGATCACCGGGCAGCTGATTGCGATGGCGGTGCCGATCGCGATCGGCATGCTGTTTCAGACCCTGTACCTGGTCGTCGACATGTACTTCGTGGCGCACCTCGGCGATGCCGCGATCGCCGGCGTCAGTACCGCCGGCACCGCCATGTTCGTCATCATGGCGCTGACCCAGATGCTGGGGGTCGGCACGGTCGCCCTGGTCTCGCACGCCGTCGGCCGCAAGGACCAGGCGGAAGCCAACCTCATCTTCAACCAGTCCGTGACGCTCTCCGCGATTTGCGGCGTCGCGACGCTGCTCGCCGGCTGGCTGTGGGGCGGCGTCTACGTGCGCTCGATGGCGGCCGATGCAGCCACCGCCGCCGCGGGCACCTCATTCCTCTACTACTACACGCCGGGGCTCGCGCTGCAGTTCGCACTGGTGGCGCTCGGCTCGGCGTTGCGCGGCACCGGCATCGTGCAGCCGACCATGGTGGTACAGGTGCTCACGGTGCTGCTCAACACGGTGCTGGCGCCGGTGCTGATCGCCGGCTGGGGCACGCATCACCCGCTCGGCGCCGCCGGCGCGGGGCTCGCCAGCAGCATCTCGGTCGCCGCGGGCGTTGTGTTCCTGTGGATCTACTTCGCGCGCCTCGAGCACTACGTCAGGCTCGAGCCGGCAGCGCTCGCGCCGCGCGCGCCGGTCGTGCGCCGCATCCTCAACGTCGGCCTGCCGGCGGGCGGCGAATTCTTCATGATGTTCGTGATCATCGGCGTCATCTATTGGGTCATCAGCGCCTTCGGCCCCGCGGCGCAGGCCGGCTTCGGTATCGGCGGACGGGTGATGCAGGCCCTGTTCCTGCCGGTGATGGCGCTGGCCTTCGCGGCCCCGGCGGTGGCCGGACAGAATTTCGGCGCGCGCCAGTTCGGCCGGGTACGCGAGACTTTCCGCTCGGCGGCGCTGCTCTCCGCGGCGCTGATGCTGGTGCTGACACTCATCTGTCAGGTGCGGCCGCAGGTGTTCATCGAGTTCTTCAGCCGCCAGCCGGAAGTTGTCGACGTCGGCGCGACCTACCTGCGCGTCATCTCCTGGAATTTCGTCGCCACCGGCCTGGTCTTCACCTGCTCGGGGCTGTTCCAGGCGCTCGGCAATACCTGGCCGTCGCTCGCGAGCTCGGGGTCACGGCTCCTCACCTTCGTGCTGCCGGCGGTGATTCTGTCGCGGCTGCCGCACTTCTCGCTCAACGAGGTGTGGTATCTGTCGGTGGGGAGCGTGACGCTGCAGGCGCTCACGAGTCTCGTGCTTCTGCAGCGCGAGTTCCGCCGCCGACTCGGCCCGGTGGCCGAGCCGGCGATCGCAGGCGTCAACCCGCCAGCTGCGCAGCGCTGAGGTGCTACTTCGGTTCGCTTCCCGGCTTCGGATCCGCCAGCGGGAAGGATTGCGCGCCCGCGGGCGCGGCGGGCGGGGGCGTCGGTGCTGCAGGCGGCGGCGCCGGCCGCGGCGCCGGCGCGGCCGAGGCCTGCCGCTGGCCCTCGGTGCTGGTGGTCACCGCGGCGAGGAAGCGCCGCGCCGAGTCGTCGTCGCTCCGTACGCTCCCCGACATGATGTCGCCGGCCAGTACGCCGGGTTTCCTGTAGAAGGCGGCGTCGGCGTCGTCGTCGATCGCTATGACCGTGCCGTCGAGCGCGAGTCCCACGAACGCACCGCGGCTGCGCGAATAGGAGTACACCTCCGCCTTGAAGCTGGCATCGGTGGCGGCGAGGGCGTCGCGTCCGACCGGGCCGGCCGCAGCCGACAGGTCGCCGCCCAGGGTGACCTTGCCGCCGTTGATTCCCTGGATGCCCTTGGGCGTCGTGAAGACGAGCACGATGTCGGTCGACTCCACGCCCCACTGGAAGCCGAAGCTGCCGCCGGTCATGGTGACGAAGATCGGGCTCGAGAAGCGCCCGTCCTTGTCGCGCACGACCAGCGCGCCGTGGCCACGTCGCCCGCCGACGAACCAGGCGATCTTGGTCATGTCCGGAATCACGGCGATGCCGTAGGCACGCTGGAGCAGCCGATCGGGGATCGCCTGATCGCGCGCGCCGCCGTGCATCTCCTCCAGAACCTGGCTCGCGAGCAGCAGCCGGCCCTCCTCGCGCGCCTGCGCGTGGGTGACGGTGGCGGCTGCAACCAGTGCCAGGCCCGCCAGCAGGGTGACCAGATGTGTAGTGCGCATGAGTGACTTCCCCTCCGCTCGCGCCGCCCGAGCGTCGGCATTCGCCGACAGCCGGTGGCGCTGAAGCATTGATCCTTAAGGAGTGGAGCTTAGCCTAAGACGAGCCGCGCGCGGAGCGTGGCGCGAGGGAAAAATACCCGCGGCACATTCAGCGCCGGTTCAGCTCAATACCAGATCGAGAGCCATGCCTCGAACACGTTGGCGTTGAGCTTATAGAGCGGCTCGTTGCCGGCGCCGTACTCGGCCGCGAGCAGCGCGTTGCGGAAGTCGCGGTAGTCGATCATCAGGCGGTCGTAGCGGATGCTGGCGGTGCTGCGGTGGATCCAGCGCACCGGCGAAGAGGCGAATTCGTAGGTGGCACCGATCCCCGGCGTCCAGCTGGAAAAGCTGGCGAGCTCGCGGTCGCGCGCCATGAAGTTCGCATAGTTGGCGTACGGAAACAGGTCGCTGTAGAAGCTGGCGTGGGTCTGCGTGTAGTAGCGCAGGCTGGCATCGAACACCCATCCTTTCCACATCGGCCAGGTGTAGTCGGCTTCGGCCGTGTGCCCGGTGATGTCCCAGGTGTCGTGGTAGAAGCGGTAGGAGCCGGTGAGCGCGGCGTGCCACGGCAGGTAGTACTTCAGCAGCACCGAGGCGGCGTTGCTGGTGCGGGTCTCGGGATAGATCTGCGGGGCGAGCGTGAAGCCGACGCCTCCGGCCGATGCGTAACGTATCTCGCGGTATGGATTGGCGAGAAATCCCTGGTCGGTGAGGATCTCGTAGTTGAAGTTGGCGAGCAGGTTGCGCGTCAGGATCTGCGTGAGCCCGAAGGTATAGCCCCAGTGATCGGCGCGCTGATGGAAGGTCGGATCGTTGATGATGACGCCGTTCTCTTTGATGTCGCGGTAGATCTGGTCCCAGGCGCGCTTGTAGCCGAGCGTGATCGTGGTGAGGTCGCCGAACATGTCCTGGCTGAGCGAGTAGTAGGTCGTGCTGGCGATGTAGTCGGGCTCCTTGCTGTAGATGTAGCCCACGCTGTAGGTGGTCTTGCCATGCAGGTAGTCGGCGCCGAAGCTGTTCTGCTTGCGGATCTCGTGGTAGGGACTCGCCGAGAGCTTCACGTCGATCGAGGCGCTCGAGATCATGTCCTCGTAGTAGTTGTAGGTGAGCGAAAGGCTGTCGCCGACCTTCTTGCGGATGAGGACCGAGGGCCCCTTTACCGTGATGTCGCCGCCCGAGTAGGAGTGGTACATCGCGTCCGCCTCGTCCTCGGGCAGCACGCCGCCGAGCGCCGGAGCGGTGATGAGGGCGAGCGCGAGCAGCGCGCGCGCAGCCTGCGGCACGCTCACGCGCGCTCCCCCGGCGCCGGCGCCTGGCTCAGCCACACTTCCCCGCCGCCGACCTCAATTGCATCCGCAGCCGCCGCCGACCGCGCCGGTGGCTCCGTGCGAGCCCTCGCGCGTCTCGAAGGTGTGGTCGCGGTAGCTGGCCGCGATCGCGCCGCGGTTCAGCGCCATGAGCGGATCGGCCAGGTGCTCGCGCTCGTAAGGCTTCACCCACGGCTCGGCCGAGGCGCAGCCGGCCAGAGTCACGGCCGCGAGCAGCGCCAGCGCGGCAGGCCGCGCCGCGGGCCAGCGGCTCGTCACGCCCGCCGACCCGCGCCGCAATTCGTGTCGTTCCGCAGCCGCTCGCATTGCGCTACTCCCGCACCAGCGTCCGGATGCTGTCGAGATACTCGTTCTCATCGCCCGGCTTGTAGCCCCGGTGCAGCACGCGCACCTTGCCCGCGCGGTCGATGATCACGGTGCTCGGCATGCCGGCCACGTCGTACATCTTGCTGACCTTGCTGTCCTTATCATA
Organism: Steroidobacteraceae bacterium; assembly: GCA_035542535.1. Lineage (GTDB taxonomy): Bacteria > Pseudomonadota > Gammaproteobacteria > Steroidobacterales > Steroidobacteraceae > 13-2-20CM-66-19. Next base: position 46,068 of record DATKLG010000033.1, on the reverse strand, counting down.
GAGAATCGGGAAGCTGACCGGGGTCGCTTTCAGCCATTCGTTGGCCGCGTTCGAGTCCGGCTCCACGTTCACCCCGATCATGGTGAAGCCGAGCCGGTTGTACTTCTTGTAGATGCTTTCCAGCAACGGCATTTCCTGGCGGCACGGCCCGCACCAACTGGCCCAGAAGTTGAGCATCACCACCTGACCCTTGTACTGGGCGAGGCTGACGCTCTGCCCGGCGCGCGACCCGAGCGTGAACTGTGGTGCCGGCGAGCCGGTGGGATTGGCCGCGAGCGCGGGCAGCGCCAGCGCGGCGGCGGCAATCATGGCGGCGATTCGAGTCCTCATGGTTCGTCCCTCGATAGCTAGAAGAACACGGTCGCACCCATGCGCGCTTCGAGGTTGTTGGTGAGCTTGGTGACGCCGAGCAGGCTCGACTGGAACACGTGATCCTGCACGGTGACGTGCAGTGCCAGCCAGTCCGCCGGTACGACTCGGTAGCCGCCGCCGAAGTTCACCGTGAACCTCGTATCCCCGGCGAAGTCGGTGGCACCGAAGCCGCCGAGGAGATAGAAAGCGCTCGTCATGGCGACGCCGCGACCGAGAAAGGCCTCGCCCGGCAGGAAGTTGTAGCCGAGAGAGAGGTCGTAATACGTGAAGCGCCTCTCAGCTTCGGTAAGCAGCTGAATATTGCCGCCCAGGGTCTCGAAGCTGGTCTTGCCGGCGTGCGAGCGGCCCGCCTCCGCCTGGAAGAAGAAGTCCTCGGTGACGTGGTAGGCGAAGGTCACGCCGTAATCGGCGTTGGTGCCGAAGTCCTCGATTGACAGCGCACCGTAGAACAGTCCCAGCTCGACGTTCTTGCTGGCGATGTGCGGCACCTTGATCGTGCGGCGCTCGACCTGCGGCTCGATGACCCGCGGCGGCGGCGTGCCCTCGTCGCCGGCGCCGCCGGCGGCGTTGTCGGCGGCCTGGGCCTCGGGGCTGCTGGCGCCGTGCTTGCCGTGAAACCAGCCGCGCACCGTGGCGCAGCCGGGAAGCAGGGCGAGCGCCGCCGTCAGTAGAAGAACCCGAATCCCAGTTTCCATTCGTCCTCTTCCTCGTTCTCGTTGCGCTTGGTGAAGATGTAGTGAGCCTTGTACTCGGCGCGCATGAAGAAGCGCCGCGTCATGTAGTAACGGATGCCGCCGCCGACGTAGGCGGTCTGCTCGGTGCGGTTCTCGGGCGTCACCAGCGTGCCCTTCGGCTCGATGTGGGCGAGGCCGACGCCCAGCATCAGGAACGGCGACCAGCGCGAGTCCGCCACCAGCACGTGCGCCAGACCCAGGTCGACGGTCTCGCCGTTGGAGAAACGTCCGAGAAACTGGCCGGCGGCCGCTTCCACCGCCATCTGCGGATTGAGCGACACCGACCAGTAGGCCGAGATCAGGTTGGCGCCGCCGTATTCCCCGGCGAACACCCCCATCTCGTAACGGTGCGAGCTGAAGCCCGCCAGGTCGCCGATGTCGAACTTGAAGGGCGAGCCGTCCGCGAGCACCGTCTTCAGCATGTCGGCCTGGGATGCCCAGCCCTCGACCCCGTGCGCGGTGCGCACCTTGAACCAGTCGGTACGGCGGAACAGCACATCGACGCTCTCGTCGCGCGGCACCGCGTGGAACACCGGGTAGCCGCGGCCGGGACCGGTGTGCAGCTCGAGATACGGCTCGGTCACGAACAACTGCAGGTACTCGCGCGCGGCGCTCACCGCCGGCAGCAACAGCCCGGCGAGCAGCGCGGCCACGACGATCAAGGCCGCACGCGCCGGCCGTTGCGGACGGCGGATCAGGATCTTCCCTTGCTCACATGGGCGCCGGTTTGGCGAATGGGTCGTTGTGGTACTGCGCGCCAATATCCAGCCACTCCGACAGCAGGCGCAGCTCCGCGATGTTCAGCCAACCCGTGTGCGAGGGGTTGGTGCATCCGGAACCTGTTGCGAAGCAGTTGAAGAACGCGCTCGAGGCCCCGCCATTGGCGCTACCCGCATTCATGAACGGACCCACCGTGGGTCCCGGCTGGCCCATGATAACCGTAGTGTGGGGGGTAAGCAGCTGTACGTAGGAGGTGAACTCGTTGGCGTTGGCATCGACGCTATTGGTCAGATCGAGATTTCCCGCCGGCGTCTGCGCGACACCGGCCGCGTCCATCGGATTGTGGCAGCCGGCCTGCGAGCAGGTGACGCTCGCCGGGACGCCGTTCAACGTGCCCATGCGCGGTGCGTCCCAGATCGGCTGGACGTGCTGCGGATAGTTGATGACGATGCGGCAGGCGGGCGCCCAGGCGGTCGCGCACAGCGCGGTGGTCGGAATCGCCGGGATCGGATTGGTCGCATCCGTATAGCTGTAAGTGATGGGCGTGCCCGGCGTCGCCTTGGCGGGATCGGTCCACACGTCGGTGTAGAGCACGTTGACGCTCGGCGCCATCTGCAGGCACGGCGGCGCGTCGGTCGCGCAGCTGGCCTCGGCGCGCGCCTCGGCCATGGTGTCGCCCGGCTTCTGCGGAATGAAGGCGCCGCCGCCTGAAGCGATGGTGTTCGGGAAGGGCGTGCCGGCGGTGCCGCCGATCCAGGCGGTGGCGAATGCGCCCTGGCGGCCGTGCGACAGCGGATTCTGGGCGCCGCCCTGCGGCTGATGGCAGCCGTTGCAGGAGAGCGTCTCCCCGGGGAGCACCTGCAGCCACACGCCCTGGGGCGCGCTGATGGCGCGCGCGTTGGCATCGAGAACGCTCAGGCGGAAGGCGACGTTGGCCGGCACCTCGATGCGCACGGAGCCGTCCGGCTCGATGGGCGCGTAGCCCATGATCTCGAGCATGGAGCCGGTGACACCGAAGTCGGCGTTGGTGAGGGTGATGACCGTCTTGTCGGGGATCGAGACCGCCTTCTCCAGGCGGATGAAGCGCGCCGGGCGCTGGGCGGGGGGCGTCTTGACCGGATCGGCGACCGTCGCAATGTTCACCGCGGCCATGCCGTCGATGTCGTAGACGCTGCGGATGTCGATGACGCCGACACCGGCACTGGCGAAATCCGCATCCTGGCCGCTCGGCAGGAAATCGGTATGCCCGCTCGGCAGGGGCTTCGGCTGCGTCGCCACCACGTCCGTGATCATGACCCCCTCGATGCCGGCCACGATCGGCATCTGTGTGCCGTGGACCGGGTCGAGCATCCACAGGCTGTAGAGCGGCGGGGCGCTCTGGGCGGTGGGGTTCGCGAGCGCGGAGCTCGTGCACGGGATGATCGCCGGCGGGGTCTGCGTGCTATCGAGCAGCCGGCACTGCGACCAGCTCACCAGGATGCGGTTGCTGCCGTCCCAGAGCGGGTAGGCCGAGTTGAAGCGTCCGCCCGGCGAGGGCCCGGGAATGGTGTAGATGTTGTTGAGCGTCGTGGCCTGGGTCTGCGCCGGGCCGGGGTAACTTGCGGCGCTCAGGTTGTACGGCGGCCCGGTGAGCGTCTGGCCGTTCTCGACGTAGTGCACGCCGTCGATGAGCGCCAGGTTGCCGCCGTCGTCGACGTCGGTGTACTGGCGGATGAGCGACATGATGGAACCGCTCTGCATCTCGTGCGGTTGCGTGAACTCGACCACCGTGGGCGTGGTCGTGCCCGGCGTCACGGTACCGGTCATGTGGCTGTTGGCGCCGTAGTACAGCTCGACGTCCGTGCCGTCGGGCCAGGCGGAGTAGAGCGACATGGCGTCATGGCCGGAGGCGGCGTCCCAGCGGCTGTACAGCACCCGCCCGCTCTGCAGCACGGTCGCCTGCTGGTCGTGGCTCTGGTTGAAGGTGATCTGATGGACCTGGGTGCCGTCGGGATTCATCACCTCGAGCACGAAGCCCGGCTCGTTGCCGCCCTGGTTGGCGGCGGACTGGTCGTCGAGGGCGATGAAGGCGGGCTTGTGCTCATCGAGCAGCACACCCTGGGAGGTGTCCTGGCGCGACGTCGAGAACACGATGCGCCCGTCGCGCAGATAGTGCGGCGACACGTCGTTGACGGTCAGCGGGTCGGGATCGATCGAGGGGTCGATCACCGGCGCCAGGGTGTCGGTGGCGATCACATACTGCCAGATGCGCCACGACGGCGGGTTCTTGGCCTGCTGGTTCTTGGCGAGCGGGCCGCGCATGGCGAATACCACCCGCGTGCCATCGGGGGACACGTCCACGTCCTTGATGTCGTACTTGGCACCGGCGGTGATGCGCGCGGTGATGTTGGTCTCGGCGGCGGACGGCGAAGCGGTGGCGCGCATATAGAGATCGGTGCCCGGCACCAGATCGCGCAGGATGCGGATATCGTCCTGGACCAGCACGCCGTTCTTCAGCGGCACGGGACGCTTCACATAGAAGATGGGGTAATCGACCGTGGCGGGGTCGCCCGCCTGGCCGTTGGCGATGTTGACGCTGCCGCTGCCGCCGGAGCCGTTGCCGGCGCACGCCGACAGGGCAGCCGCGAGCGCCAGCGCGCACAGCAGCGCGCCGCGCTGCGTCCGATCACACCCAACGAGCCGTGAACTCCGTCGCACCTTGCACCACCTGTTTCCCTGCGCGCTCGCGCGTTGCGAAATTAACCTAATCCACCGTGCCGCCGATTACTTTCGCATGGCGGCATTGCGTCACGGTAGCGGCTCGCGCCGCATGTTCTGCTGAGCTCGAGCGCAGCACCGCCAACCAAGCTCTACTGGTAGTCATTCGTGGCCGTGCCCGCCGTGATCTGGCTCGCAGTTTGCCCCGCAATCATCGGCGCGAGGCGATCAGACCGACAACTGTCGGCGACCAGCGACGTCAGGCAGTTGAGACATTCGGGGTGGGGGAGCGAAGCCCGTATAGTCGGCTTGCGCTTCTGGATATTTGCAGGGAGACGACGAGCGCCATGAACCTCATGACTAACGGCACAGGTCCACGCCGCGCGCCACGCGCCACGCTCACGGCGTGCGCGCTGTTGCTGCTCGCGCAGCCCTTCGCGCCCGCCTTCGCGGGCCCCAACGAGCAGGCCAAGCGCATCTACGAGCGCATCGCCGGCATCCCGCCCTCGGCGGCCGAGCTCACGCAGATGACCAACGCGATCTGCGGCGGTGCGTGCGCCCCGGGCGCCGCAGGGGCCGCTCCCGGCAGCGCCGCCCTGGTACAGGCGGCCGCGGTCGCCACCAGCGCGCCGAGCTTCTACAACGTGACCCTGAAGAACTTCGCGATGCCGTGGACCAACCGCAGCGCCACGGTGTTTTCTCCGCTCAATGACTACGTGGCGACCGTGATCGGCATGGTGCGCGACGACGTCGCCTTCAATACCGCGCTGTCGGCCGACCTGCTGTACACCAGCAATGCCTCGGGACTGCCGGCGCCGTCACCCGCCAACAACAACCACTACGCCACCGCGGAGCAGAACGGCGTCAATCTGATGTCGACGCTCGTGGCCGGCACCCAGTCGGGCGTATACGGCACGCCGACCGCTGCCACTGCCGGACTCATCACCACGCGCGGCGCGGCCTCGGCCTTCTTCGTCGCCGGCACCAACCGCGCGATGTTCCGCTTCACGATGATCTATCACTTCTGCAACGACATGCCGACGCTGATGGACACCACGCGCCCCACGGACCGCATCCGCCAGGACGTGGCGCGCTCGCCCGGCGGCGACAGCCGCCTGTTCCTCAACAACTGCGTCGGCTGTCACAGCGGCATGGATCCGATGGCGCAGGCCTTCGCCTACTACGACTTCGACGCCACCGCCGGCCAGATGGTCTACACGCCGGGCCAGGTGCAGGCGAAGTACTTCATCAATGCCTTCAACTTCCCCTTCGGTTTCGTGACCCCGGACGACAGCTGGTCGAACCGCTGGCGCACGGGCCCGAACACCGTACTCGGCTGGGGGGCGGGGCCCGGCAGCGGCAACGGCGCCAAGTCGCTCGGTGCGGAGCTGGCCGGGAGCGCCACGTTCGCCCAGTGTCAGGTCAGCAAGGTCTTCCAGGCGGTGTGCTTCCGCGCGCCGGTGAGCAGCACCGACCTGGCGACGGTCTCCTCGATCACGTCGAGCTTCACCTCCGGCGGCTACAAGCTCAAACAGGTGTTCCAGCAGGTCGCTGCCGCCTGTCCGGGGTCTTGAGGGAGCGCCCAACATGTACGCCGATCTGAGTAACGCCATGGACAAGAATCTCATGCGCCGCGCGCTGCAGGCCGCCGCGGCGGCCGCCCTGCTCGCGGTGCTCGCCGCCTGCAGCTCCTCGGGGGGTGCACCCACCACGGTGAACCCGCCCGCGCCCACGTCGACCACGCAGGCGTATGCCGGGCCGCCTGCCCAGAACGCCGACATCCAGGCGTTCCAGGTCAACCTGTGGCAGAACATCATTCCCTCGAACCGCTGCGGTGGCTGTCACCACCAGGGCGGGCAGTCGCCGATGTTCGCGCGCTCCGATGACGTGAATCAGGCGTACCAGGCGGCGCTGCCGCTGGTGAATCTCACCAACCCCAGCCAGTCGACGCTGGTGCTGAAGGTCGGCGGTGGCCACAACTGCTGGGTGGCCGATCCGTCGGCCTGCGCCGCCACGATGCTGCAGTGGATCCAGAACTGGCTCGGCGCGGGCGGCTCGTCCACCACTTCGGTGGTGCTGCAGGTTCCGCCGGTGCAGGCGGCCGGCGGCGGCAAGCAGTTCCCCGCGGATCCGACCGTCGGCAATCCGAGCTACCAGAGCACGGTCTACCCGCTGCTCACCAAGTTCTGCTCCGGCTGCCACAATCCGGCCTCGGCCAGCCCGCAGCAGCCGTACTTCGCCGATCCGAGCAACATCGACGCCGCCTACATCGCGGCGCAGCCCAAGATCGATCTCGCCCAGCCGAACCTGTCGCGCTTCTACCAGCGCCTCGGCGACGACCTGCATCACTGCTGGCCGACCGCCAGTTCCAACGGCGCACCGGACTGCCCGGGGAGCGCGGCGGCGATGCTGGCGCAGATCACCGCCTTCGCCAACGGCATCCCCGTGACGCCGATCGACCCGACGCTGGTGGTATCGAACGCGGTCAGCCTGACCCAGGGCACGATCGCTTCGGGCGGCAGCCGCTTCGACGGCTCGATGATCGCCAAGTACATGTTCGAGACCGGCCAGGGCAGCACCGCCTACGACACGAGCGGCGTCACGCCCGAGGCGGACCTGACGCTCTCGGGTAACGTCACCTGGGTGGGCGGCTGGGGCCTCGCCTTCGCCGCCGGCAGCTCCGCGCAGGCCTCGACCAGCGCGAGCGCCAAGCTCATCAACATGATCCAGGAATCGGGCGAGTACTCGATCGAGGCGTGGGCGGCGCCCGCCAACGTTGCGCAGACTCAGGCCTGGATAGTGAGCTACTCGGGCAGCAACACGACGCGCAACGTCACGCTCGGCCAGGCCGCCGACCAGTACGAGGGCCTCACCCGCTCGACCGTCACCGACACCAACGGCATGCCGCCGCTCATCACCACGACGACCAACGGCGCGGCCCAGGCGGCGCTGCAGCACATCGTGCTGACCTACGATCCGGTGAACGGCCAGAAGATCTACGTGAACGGCGTCTTCACCGGTGATATGGATGCCTCCAAGGGCGGCTCGCTCGCCAACTGGGACAGCAGCTTCGCGCTGGTGCTCGGCAACGAGACCAGCGGGCAGCGCCAGTGGCAGGGCGTCATCAAGATGGTCACCATCTACAACACCGCGCTCACCCAGGCGCAGATCACGCAGAACTTCAACGCCGGCGTCGGCCAGAAGTACTTCCTGCTGTTCGGCGTGAGCTCGCTCACGGGCGTGAACCAGTCGTACATCATGTTCACCGCCAGCCAGTACGACAACTACAGCTACCTGTTCTACCAGCCGACCTTCATCAGCCTGGACCCGAATGCGACCATTCCGGCCAGTCTGCCGCTCGCCGGCCTGCGCATCGGGGTGAACGGGGTGCTGGCGCCCGCCGGGCAGTCGTTCGCCACGCTCAACACGAGCATCAGCAGCGCCAGCTACAACGCCACCACCGGGCAGCAGCTCTCGCCGCTCGGCACGGTGATTCCGGTGTCGCTCGGTGCCTCGAACGACCTGTTCTTCCTGTCGTTCGACCAGCTCGGCACCAACACCCATACGTTCAACGACCCGCCGGGTGTACCCCTGCCGCCGGTGCCGAACAACACGCCGGTGCCCGACTTCGGCATCGCGACCTTCGAGCGTGCCAACAACGCCTTCGCGCGCATCACCGGCGTGCCGACCACCGACCAGGTGGTGCAGACGCTGTTCATGAGCTCGCAGCAGGCGATGCCGGCGGTGCCCGACATCTCGGCGTTCGTCTCCTCGGAGCAGACGGCCATCTCCGGTCTCGCCAACGCCTACTGCGGCGAGATGATGGCGAGCTCGAGCCTGCGCGATGCCTTCTTCGGCACCGGGCTCGACTCGAGCCTCAGCGCGGGCGCCGCGGGCTTCTTCGGCGCGAGCGGCAGCGCGCAGCGCGCCATCGTGATCAATGCGCTCGCCAACGGCGCGGTCGGCACCACCGTGTCGCCGCAGATGGCGAGCGCCGTGCAGGCCGAGGTCGATGCGCTCCTGACGCGCGTGCCGCAGATCAACTCGGCCGCGACCGTGTCGCAGGCGACCGTCGCGGCCTGTACCGCGACGCTGGCCAGCGCCGCCGTGACCCTGCAGTAAAAGGATTTGAGAGGTAACTCAAGATGCTGATCCGCAAGCGTCCCCCCCGGCCCACCCCACCCGGTGCTCCTTTGCTGCACGAGAACCACCCGCGTCCGGTGACGCGCCGCGACTTCCTCGCGGCCGGCATGCTGGGCGCCCAGGGCATGGTGATCGGCTCGGCCTGGCTCGGCTCACTGCTGAAGGCGCAGGCGGCGCGTGCCGCCGGGCTCGACGCCGACATCCAGGCGCTGCTCGGCAGCGGACAGTGCAACATCCCCTCCGGCTCGGGGTCGCTCCCCTTCATCGTGTTCGACCTCGCGGGAGGCGCCAACCTGGTCGGCTCCGAGGCGCTGGTGGGCGTGAAGGGCGGCCAGGCTAACTTCCTCTCGACCGCCGGCTACGGCAAGCTCGGCGTGCCCGGCAACATGGTGCCGACCTCGAGCACCTTCGTGTCGAGCGCGCTCGGCCTGCTGTGGCATTCCGACGGCGCCATCCTGCGCGGCATTCTCACCAAGGCCTCGGCGACGACCCAGGCCGGCGTCAATGGTGCGGTGATTCCGGCGATGTCGCAGAACGACACGCAGTCGAACACCATCAATCCGATGTACGGCATCGCCGAGGCCGGCGCCAAGGGCACGGTGGTGAATCTGGTCGGCACCCAGTCCTCGACATCGGGCGGCAACTCGGCCGCGCTGATGTACACCATCCAGCCCTCGCTCCAGCCCACCACCATCCAGCGGCCTTCGGACGCCGTGGCGCTCGCGCCGGTGCCGCCGGGCGGCGGCGCGCCCGATCCGCTCGCGATCGCCGAGCTCGAATCGGAGGCTCGCATCAGTACCGGCAGCAGCCCCTACCAGGGCGCGAGCTCGACCGGCAGCGAGTTCACCGGCGCGCTCGGCAACCCGAGCGGCAGCACGCCGGGCGTGCAGCTCATCCCGGGCGGCGGCAGCGCCGATGCGGCCCTCAAGAACCAGGTGCGCTGCTCCTACGTACAGGCGGCCAACACGGCCAACATCTTCGCCGCCGGTCCCGCGGGACTCGATCCGACCCAGGATCCGCTCATCGTCGGCGGCACCACGCCGATCTTCACCGCGACCGACTTCCAGAGCCGGGACGTGCAGATGACCGCCTCGGTCATGAAGCTCGTCATCGACGGCTACGCCGGCGCCGGCACTATCTCCATGGGCGGCTACGACTATCACGACGGCACGCGCGCCACCGGTGAGTCGAAGAACTTCACCGCCGGCCAGATGATCGGCGCGGTGCTCGAGTACGCCTCGCGCAAGGGCACCCCGGTCATGATCCAGATCATGAGCGACGGCTCGCTCACCTCCAACAGCATGGTGGACACGAGCACGGCCGGCCGCAACAAGCTCAGCTGGCAGGGCGACAACTCCTCGGTGGCCGCCACGCTGTTCCTGGTGTTCAGCCCGAACGGCCGCCCGGTGCTGCGCAACGGCGTCGCCGGACAGCAGATCGGCTACTTCAGCTCCGACGGCTCGGTGGTGAGCGGCTCCAGCCCCGCGGCGAACTCCGTGAACCAGATCCCCGAGCTCATCATGCTCAACTACATGGGCCTGATGGGCACCGACGCGCAGTTCGCCTCGCTCTTCCCGATGCAGGGACTCGGCACGGCCGCACAGCTCGCGGCCATGACGGTGTTCGAGCCGATCATCTAGGGCGGCCACCTGTCGCCGGGCGCCGACTGTGCGGCGGCGCGCACCGGCGCCGCGTGAGGTTTCGCGGCCTGCTTCGTTGACAGTCCCGAGTGCGCTGTGCGAGGGTTCCCGCGCTTGCGCGCAGCTCGGTCTCTTAGCCCGAAGGAACTTCTTTTGAGCTTGCAACGACCCGACGGTCCGGCGGCGCGTGACCGCCGGTCACGTGTGCGGGTTTTCCTCAACTGTGCGGCCGCGGCGCTGCTCGGCGCCGGCACGGCCGCGCTCGCGCAGCAGGGCTACGAGTTGCTCGCGCGCGCCGCCCCGGACTTCACCCTGCATGCCGTCGCGGGCGGCAACGTGCGCCTCTCGGAGCATCGCGGCGAGGTGGTGGTCCTGTCCTTCTGGAGCAGCAGCTGCGGCACCTGCCGCGGCCAGCTCGATGCCTTGAACCGCAGCCTCGCCACCTATCGTTCCGCGGGGCTCGCGGTCTATGGCGTCGGTGTCGACGATGTGCCGGAGCGCGCCGCGAAGTACGCGCGCGCCATCCCGCTTGGCTTTCCGATGCTGCTCGACCCGGACAAGGCGGTGGGCCGGTCCTACCGCGTGGACAATCTGCCGATGACCGTGCTGATCGATCGCAGCGGCACCGTCCGCAACGTGCTGCGCGACTTCAGCTTGAAGAGCGACGACATCTACCTGCAGCAGTTGCGGGTTCTGCTGAACGAATGATCGGAACGACCATGCCCGATGCCTGCCCGAATCCGAAGTCCCGGAGCGTGGAGCGCGGCCTGAGGCGTGCGGCTGCGGCACTCGGCCTGGTGATGCTGTGCGCCGCGCAGCTGGCCGCCGCCGCGCCGCCGCCGGCCCCCGCCCCGGCGGCCGCCCCGGCCGAAGCGCCGCCAGCGCCGACACCAGCCGCTGCCGCGCCGGCGGATGCGGCCGCGCCCGCCGCGGAAGGAGCGCCCGATACCCGCGGGCTCGACGAGCAGGTGCAGGGCCTGAAGAAGGATGTCGTCGATCTGAACCGCGACCTCTTCATCCTGGAGGAAGAGCTGCTGTTTCCGGCCAACACCCAGGTCGCGGTGTTCCTCGCGGTCGATGTGGGGGATTTCTTTGCGCTCGACACCGTGGAGCTGAAGATCGACCGCAAGGAGGTGGTCAACTACCTGTACACGCCGCGCGAGGTCGAGGCGCTGCTGAAGGGCGGCGTGCAGCGGCTCTACCTCGGTAACCTGAAGGTCGGTCAGCACGAGCTGGTGGCTTTCTTCAGCGGCAAGGGTCCCAACGACCGGCCTTACAAGCGCGGCGCCTCGATCAAGTTCGAGAAGGGCATCGGGGCGAAGTACCTCGAGCTGAAGATCAACGACCGGCAAAGAAAGCTCCAGCCGGAGTTCGAGATCCGGGACTGGGAGTAGCGCTGCCGATGCCCGCGCCGCTGGCAAGAGCACTGTGCGTCGCAGCGCTGCTGGCGCTCGCGACGGCGCCCGCGCTCGCGCGGCGCCACGATCCGGAGAAGCTTCCCGAAGTTCGCATTCGCGACCTGCATTACGGCGATGCGCTCTTCTATTACTACCAGCACGACGATCTCGAGGCGCTCACGCGTCTCGCGGCCTACGAACACTGGCGCCGCATGCCGCACCACGAGGAGGACGCGCAGCTGCTGATGGGCGGGCTGTACCTGGCGCTCGGCATGCACAACGAGGCCGGCCAGCGCTTCGAGGCGCTGTTGAAGGATCCGGTGCCGAGCGGGGTGCGCAACGTTGCCTGGTTCTACCTCGCGCAGGTGTGGTACGCGCGCGGCTATCTCGACAAGGCCGCAGCCGCTCTCGCGCGCGTCAACGGCCGCATGTCGCCCGAGCTCGAGGCCCAGAAGGAGCTGCTGCTCGGCAACGTGCTCATTCGCCAGGGAAAGTTCGACGAGGCCATACGGCTCCTGTCCGCCTGGCGCGGCACCTACACCTGGTCCGCCTACGCGCGCTTCAACCTGGGGGTGGCGCTGGCGCGCAGCAGCCGCCTCGCCGATGCCGACCCGTTTCTCAGCGGCGTCGGCACCATGCTCACCTCCACCGAGGAGCAGCGCGCGCTGAAGGATCGCGCCAATCTCGCGCTCGGCTTTGCCTACCTGCAGGCGAACGAGCCCGCCAAGGCGCTGCCGGCACTCGAGCGCGTGCGCCTGAACGGCCCGTACTCGAACAAGGCATTGCTCGGCACCGGCTGGGCCGAGGCTGCGCTCGGGGATTACCAGCGTGCGCTCGGACCGTGGATGGAGCTGCGCGGCCGCAGCGTGCTCGACGCGGCGGTGCAGGAGTCCTTCCTCGCCGTGCCGTACGCCTTCGGCAAGCTCAACGCCAATGCGCAGTCGGCCGAGTACTACGAGAGCGCGGTGGAGTCCTTCGACGCCGAGAAAATCCGCCTCGACGGCGCGATCGAGCGCATCGAGCAGGGTGACATGCTCAAGAGCGTGCTCGCGAGCGGGCGCAGCGACCGGGCGAGCTTCGGCTGGTTCTGGCAGCTGAAGAAGCTGCCGGACGCGCCCGAGTCGCGCTACCTGTACGCGGTGCTCGCCGGCAACGATTTCCAGGAGGGCCTGAAGAACTACCGCGACCTGGTACACATGAGCGACCTGATGGAGCGCGGCGGCTACGACATGGAGGCCTTCCGGGACATGATCGACACGCGCGAGCGCGCCTATGCAGAGCGGCTGCCGAAGGTCGACGCGCTGCTGAACTCGGGCGCGGTCGCGCAGCTGCAGCAGCGCAACGTGGATCTCGCCGGCCGGCTGCAGACGATCGAGGCGCGCCACGATGTGGCCGCTCTCGGCACCGATACCGAGCGCGACCAGTGGGAGCGCATCGAGCGCATCGAGGCGGCACTGGCCGCGGCTCCCGACACTCCCGAGAACTCGGATCTGCGCCAGCGGCTCGCGCTGGTGAAGGGGGTGCTGCTGTTCCGCCTGGACGACGCCTACAGCGCGCGCCTGTGGGAGCAGCATCGCTCGCTCAAGGACCTGAACCTCGCGCTGCACGAGGCGCAGAGCCGCTGGATCCGGGTCGAGCAGGCGCGGCGCAACGTGCCCACCAACACGGGCGAGTTCGCCGCGCGGGTCGCCGCCCTCAAGGCGCGCATCGACGCGCTCAGCGTGCGCCTCGCCGCGACCGAGCAGCAACAGGCCGATTACCTCGAGCGCGTCGCGGTCAACGAGCTCGAGGACCAGAAGTCGCGCCTCGCCACCTATCAGATCCAGGCGCGCTTCGCGCTCGCCGACATGTACGATCGCTCGGCCCATGCCGCCGCCGCTCCGGCCAGGGCGCCGACGGCCGAGCAGAAGGGCGCGAACGAGGAGCCCGCCGAGACGGCACCCGCCGGGACGACGCCCGCCGAAGAGCAGGCGCCGCCGCCGAAAGAGCAGGAACCGCCGCGGTGAGAAAGGGCGCGCGACTCACGCTGCTGGCGCTGACCGCGGGCGCGATGTCGCTGCCGCTCGCGGCGCAGTCCCCACCCGGCACCATCGGGGACCTGAAGTCGCGTCCGGTCGAAGTGCACCGCGATTCCCCGGCGAGCCCGAATGTCGAGAAGGCGATGGAGAACTACCGCCGCTTCCTCGAGCTGCAGAACACCGACCCCAAGCTGCGCGCCGAGGCGATGCGCCGCCTCGCCGACCTGAACCTCGATGCCGGCGAGCTGACGCGCATGGAGCAGGAGGTCACCGCCCAGGACCTGCAGGGGAGCGAGGCGATCCGGCTCTACACGACGCTGCTCAAGGCCTATCCGGACTACTCGCGCAACGACCAGGTGCTGTACCAGCTCGCCCGCGCCTACGAAGTCACGGGCCAGCCCGATCCGGCGCTCAATACGCTCGACCAGATCGTGCAGCGCTACCCGAACACCCCGCAGCTCGCCGAGGTGCAGTTCCGGCGCGGCGAGCTGCTGTTCTCCGCCAAGCGCTACCCGGACGCCGAGCGCGCCTACGCGGCCTCGATCGCGCGCGGCCCCTCGTCCGGCTTCTATCAGCAGAGCCTCTACAAGCACGGCTGGTCGCTGTTCAAGCAGGGGCGTGCCGACGAGAGCCTGCCGTCCTTCGGCAAGGTGCTCGACCACGAGCTCGGCACCAGCGGCAAGGGCCGCACGCTCGAGAGCCTGAAGCGCGCCGACCGGGAGCTGGCCGAGGACACGCTACGCGTCATGAGCATCACCTTCTCCTACAACGAGGGCGCTGCCTCGCTCGAGCAGTACGTGCACGCCCAGGGCGAGCGCCCCTACACCTATCTTCTCTACCAGCGCCTCGGCGACCTGTACGTGGACAAGCAGCGCTACCAGGACGCGGCCACCACCTACCGCGCCTACGTGGCGCTCGACCCCTACAGCGACCAGGCGCCGAACCTCGCCATGGCGGCCATCGAGGCCTACGGCAAAGGCGGGTTCAGTCAGCTGGTGCTCGACGGCAAGCACGAGTTCGTCGAGCGCTACAACTTCGATTCGCCCTACTGGAAGACGCGCACCAAGGCGGCCAATCCCAAGGTGGTCGCGGAGCTCAAGACCAACCTGAAGGACGTGGCGACCTACTTCCACGCCAACGCGCAGAAGACCGGCCGCACCGCCGACTACGAGGAGGCCGCGCACTGGTATCGCTCGTACCTCAAGTCCTTCCCCGGGGACGCGGACTCGGCCGCGACCAACTACCTGCTGGCCGAGGCGCTGTTCGCCAGCCACCACTACGAGGACGCGGCGACCGAGTACGCGCACACCGCCTACGACTATCCGCGCAACGACAAATCGGCGACCGCGGCCTACGCGGGACTGGTCTCCTACGAGAAGGGCGAGGCGGGTCTCAGCGGCGCCGACAAGGACGCCTGGCACAGGCATGCCACCGACGCCGGCGTGAAGTTCGCACAGACCTTCCCCGAGCATCCCGACAGCGCCGGCGTCCTGACGCGCGCCGCCGAGGACATTTTCGCCGCCGGCGACCGGCCGCGCGCCATCAGCGTCGCGCAGCTGCTGCTCGCACGGCAGCCGCCGGTCGACACCGCCAAGCAGCGCATCGCCTGGACGATCATCGCGCAGTCGCATTTCGACCAGGGCGAGTATGCGCAGGCCGAGCCGGCCTTTGTGCAGGCACGCTCGCTCGCGGGCAGCGATGAGAAGCTGCGCAACGATCTCACCGAGCGCCTGGCGGCATCCGTGTACAAGCAGGGCGAAGCGAAACAGAAGGCGGGCGATGGAGCGGGGGCCGTCGAGGACTATCTGCGCGTGGCGCGCGTGGCGCCCGATTCCAAGATTCGCGCCAATGCCGAGTACGACGCGGCGGCACAGCTCATCCAGTTGAAGAGCTGGGACCGCTCGATCACGGTCCTGGAGGGATTCCGGCGCGACTTCCCGACGAGCCCGCTCTCAGCCGACGTGACGCGCAAGCTCGCGGTCGCCTACGGCGAGGCCAACCGGCCGGGTGAGGCGGCGGTCGAGTTCGAGCGCATCGCCGCGAGCCCGAGCGAGGATGCAGCGGTGCGGCGCGAAGCGCAGCTGCAATCCGCCGATCTCTATGCCAAGGCGGGCAACACCGGCAAGGCGGTGGCGATGCTCGAGAAGTTCGTCGCCAGCAACCCGACGCCGGTCGCCGACGCCGTCGAGGCGCGCCAGCGGCTCGCCGACTACGCCGCCAAGGCGGGCGATGGCGCGCGGCGCGATTACTGGTACCGCGAGATCATCGCGGCCGACGCCCGCGCCGGGGCGCAGCGCACCGAGCGCACGCACTACCTGGCGGCGAAGGCGCAACTCGCGCTGGCCGCTCCGGCGCGCGACGCTTTCCGCGCGGTGCGCCTCACGGCGCCGCTGAAGAAGAGTCTGGTGGAGAAGCGCCGGGCGCTGGAAGCGGCGATGGACGGCTACAAGGCAGCGGCCGACTACCAGGTCGCGGAGGTGACCACGGCGGCGACCTACGAGATGGCGGAGCTCTACCGCACGCTGGCCGCCGACGTGCTGCATTCCGAGCGGCCGTCCAATCTCAAGGGCGACGCGCTCGAGGAGTACAACTCGCTGCTCGAGGAGCAGGTGTTTCCCTTCGAGGAGCAGGCGATCAAGGCGCACGAGCTCAACGCCGCGCGCGCCAAGGACGGCCTGTACGATGAATGGGTCCGCAAGAGCTTCACGGCGCTCGCCGAGTTGAAGCCGGCGCGCTACGGCAAGACGGAGCTGACCGAGGATGTGGTCGCCAAGCTCGAATAAACGCGCCGCGAGGCGCCAGGACCGGGTCGTGCACGCCGTGCCGGGCGCGCTCGCGGCGCTCGCGCTGCTCGCCGCCTGCCACTCCTCGCCCCCGCAGCCCGAGCGGCGCGCGACCCCGGTGCCAGTCTCCGCACCGACGGCGCCCGCGCCCGCGGCGAAGCCGCCTGCCGTACCGCCTGCCGTACCGCCTGCCGCAGCAGGCAAGCCCGGCGGCCAGCCGGCCGTTGCCGCAGGGGGTACGCCCCCCGGCGGCACACCCGCCGCCGGAGCGGCCGGTGCTGCCGGAGCGGCCGCTGGCGCCGTTCCTCAGCGCCCGGAGGTCCCGCCCGCCGCGAGTGCCGACTTCGTGCGCGCCGTGGGCTACATGCGCGCCGGCAACGTGACCGAGGCCGAGCTCGGCTTCAAGCAGATCGCGCTTCAGTATCCCCAGTTTGCCGCGCCGCTCACCAATCTCGGCATCATGTATCGCAAGGCCGGGAGGCTCGCTGAGTCCGAGCAGGCGCTGAAGAGCGCCGTGCAGCACGAGCCGGGCAGTGCGAGCGCATGGAGCGAGCTCGGTGTCACGCAGAGGATGCGCGGCGAGTTCAAGGACGCGGCGGCTTCCTACGAGCAGGCCATCGCGGCCGACCCGGGCTTCGCGCCCGCGTGGCGGAACCTCGGGGTGGTGTCGGATCTCTATCTCGGTGATCCCCAGCGTGCTCTCACCGCGCTCTCCCGCTACCAGGAGCTGACGCACGAGGAGAAACCGGTGAGCAGCTGGATCGCGGAGCTGCGCCAGCGGCTTGGGTTGCCGCCGATCAAGCGCCCCGAGGCCGCTCCGGCGCAGCCGCCCACCGAGCCGTCCACGGCTCCCCAGACGGCACCCGCGGGTGCACCGGGCGCAGCGCCCGCGCCGCCGCCCAACGGCCCAGTCGCGACGGCCGGGAAAGGAGTCTGATCATGCGCACCGTGCTTCTGCTGCTCGCTTCGCTGGCGCTCGCCAGCGCCCAGGCCCAGGAGACTCCTGGCGCCGCGAAGTCCCCGGCCGCGGCTCCCCGGCCCGATCAGCTCGAGCCGGCCGTCGATACGACGGCGGCCACGACGCCGGCATCGCCCGTACCCGCCCCGGTGCCGCCTGCGGGTCCGACGCCAAAGAGCGACAGTAAGGCGGCGGCGGGCAAGTCCGGTGTCGCACAGGGCGGCGCGAGGGGCCCGAAGGGGGCCGACCGCGTCGAGCTCGAGACGACCGAGATCACGGGCAACCGGGAGCTTCCCAAGGTGTTATACATCGTGCCCTGGAAGCGCTCCGACCTGGGCGATATCGTCGGCAAGCCCGCCAACAGCCTGCTGGATGAGGTGCTGCAGCCGATAGATCGCGACGTATTCCTGCGGGAGAATCGTTACTACGAGGCCGTGAAGCCCGATGGCGCGGGCGTCAAGGCGGGCACAGTGCCGGGTTCTGGCGCGAAGCCCTGAGGTGAAGCGCCTTCGCCCATTCAGGATGAGAGCTGGGTCGCAGCTTTTTGGGCATATGTCATTCAGTTTTCGGTTTCGCTTGCAGCCCTTGTGTGAGGGTTTTTTGACCGGGAGAGTCAGATGCAGATCTGGAGTCTGATCGTACGTTTCTTTCAGGGCGGCGGGGACTTCATGTACCCCATCGCCATCGTGTTCGTGTTCGGCCTGGCGATCGCCATCGAGCGCTGGATCTATCTCGCGCATACGGCCTCGCTCAACCGCGGCCTGTGGAACGAGATCGTGCCGCTGCTGTCGCAGGGCAACTTCCGCGGCGTGGCGCAGGCGACCTCCAAGTCGTCCTCGGCCATCGGACACATCCTCAACTACGGCCTGGCGCGCATTCAGTCGGCCCGGCGGCGCGATGACATCGAGAAGGCGATGGAGGAGAGCCTGATGGAGGTCGTGCCGCGGCTCGAGAAGCGCACGCACTATCTGGCGACCTTCGCCAATCTCGCGACGCTGCTCGGGCTGCTCGGGACCGTCATGGGCCTGATTCGCGCCTTCGCCGCGGTGGCGACCGTGAACCCGGCCGAGAAGGCCAACCTGCTCTCGGCCAGCATTTCGGTCGCGATGAACTGCACGGCCTTCGGCCTGATGACGGCGGTGCCGTTGCTGTTCATCCACGCGTGGCTGCAGACCCGCACCACCGAGGTGATCGACAGCCTGGAGATGGCGTCGGTGAAGTTTCTCAACGCCATCACCGAGCGGCAGACGGCGCCCGCGGCCGCTTGAGCCGCCAGCGCTCGGGCCGAAAACCGCATGCGCCGCTCTTACCAGAACCGCAAGCTGGAGCGCCACTCGCGCAAGCCGGCTGAGCTGCTGCTCGTTCCGATGATCGACATCTTCACGGTGTTGGTCACCTTCCTGCTGATGACTGCGGTGTTCTCCCGCACCGTGATCCTGCAGTTGAACCTGCCGCCGCCCAACACGACGTGGAAAGAGCCGCCGCCGGGGCTGCAGCTCGAGGTGATGGTGCGCAAGGACCTGCTGCAGGTGGCCGATCGCAACACCGGACCGCTCGCGACCTTCCCCAACAACGCGGCTGGCTACGACTACGACGGTCTCACTGAGTACCTGCAGCGCGTCAAGGCCAAGTTTCCCGACAAGACGGATGCCAGCATCCTGCTCGAGCAGGACACACCCTACGACACGCTGGTGCAGGTCATGGATCGCGTGCGCGTGTTCGAGGTGGGCCAGGGCATGAGCACCGTGCAGGCGGAGCTGTTCCCCGACATCTCGATCGGCGATGCGCCCTCGACCACCGAGGCGCCGGGCGGCGGCGCCGCTCCGGTCGCAGGCGCTCCGGCCGCGAGCGCGCCGGCCCCGGGGAAGGCAAATGGAGGTGCCTCATGAGCATGTCGAACCGCGCCCGGCGCATGGCGCAGCATCACCTGCGGCACCGCGCCGACGCGCAGCTCAACCTCATTCCGCTCATCGACATCCTGTCGGTGATGGTGGCGTTCCTGCTGGTGTACTCGACCGAGGTCGAGGTCATCCAGAACTCCAAGGGCATCGAGATCCCCCAGTCGATCGCGCAGACGACGCCCAAGCAGTCGGTGGTGGTGATGATCACGCGCGACGACCTGTTCGTGCAGGGCGAGTACATCGCCACGGTGAAAGAGATCCAGGCCGCGCCTGGCCCGCTGATTGCGCCGCTCAGCGCCGCCCTGAAGCGTCCGATGCTGGTGGGCCAGACCGTCAGCGAGCAGGACGTCGCGCAGCGCGAGATCACCATCATGGCGGACAAGGCGCTGCCTTATGACGTACTGAAGCGGGTGATGCAGACCTGCACCAACGCGGACTACGGCAAGATCTCGCTTGCCGTGATCCAGAAGGAAAAGCCGGTCGCGGCCGGCCAGGTCAAGACGGGTTGAGGCGCGCATGATCCTCGCTCCCTACTACCGCGAGTACGAGCTGCCCTGGGAAGGCGACCCGGAGTCGAGCGAGCGGTTCCGCAAGATCCTCAAGGTGCTGCTGGTGGTGCTGGTGGTGCTCGGGATCCTGTTCCCGCTGCTGCCGACGCCCAAGCGCGAGACCGCCGAAGACATTCCCGAGCGGCTCGCGAAGGTGATGCTGGAGCAGAAGCCGAAGCCCCCGCCGCCGCCGCCGAAACCCGTGGAGCAGCCGAAGATCGAGCCCAAGGTGGCGATGGTGAAGCAGCCGCCGCCGCCGGTGGATCTCAAGGAGCTGGCGCACAAGAAGGCCGAGAAGCAGCTGAACAAGGTGAAGGACGAGCTGGCGGACCTGCGCCAGCAGCTGGATCTGACGCCGCTCGAGACCAAGAACCTGTCCGCCGCGGTGGGCGCCGACTCGCACGCCGAGCGCTCCATGATCACCTCGAACGTGGGCGCGGGCAGCGGCGGCATCACCTCCGCCAACGCCAGCCGCGGCTTCGGCACCGGCGCGGGCTCCCTCACCGGTCACACCGCCACCGCGGTCACCTCCTCGGTCGCACTGGCGAGCGCCGCCAACCGCAACGTCCATTCGGGCGGCGGCGGCAAGCCGGCGCGCTCGCCCGAGGAGATCGCGCTGGTCTTCGACCGCAACAAGGGGCGCATCTACAGCCTGTACGCGCGCGCGCTGCGCGAGAACGCGGAGCTGCAGGGCAAGCTGGTGCTCGAATTCACCATCGCCGCGAATGGCACCGTAACCGATTGCCGGGTGGTCTCGAGCGAGCTCAGGGACCCCGAGCTCGAGAAGAAGATCATCGCGCTGGTTCGCCTGTTTCAGTTCCAGCCCGAGGACGTCGACCCCGTCACCGCCACTAAACCGATCGACTTTTTCCCGACCTCGGCCTAACCTCACTCGAGCGTTCCTCGCATGGGGCAGCCATGAACCTCAATTCGGAGATCGACTTCTTCGGTGAGCTGCGCACCGTCGACAAGGCGCGGCTGCTCAATCTGTTCCTGCACGAGCTCGCCGAAGAGGCGCGCGCCACCTACGGCCCCGGCGCCGACGCGGTGCACGACGGCGCCCACCTGCGCTTCGTCAACGAGCTGGTGCTGCGTCTGACGAGAGTTGTCGAGCAGCTGCTCGCCGAGGATGCGACGCGGCCGTCGGACGACGTGGTGCTGCGTATGCTGCTCACGCCGCGCGCCGACAAGGTCGCCGAGCGTCTGGTGTTCAACGCCTACGGCCGCGCCATCCAGGGCTTCGAAAGCTACGACACGACCGTGCTGATGGGCCCGGACCGTTAGTATCCCAGCCATGATCACCCGGGAGCGGCGCGCACCTGCCGCCGCGGCGCTTCTTTCCTGCGCGATCACGCTCACCGCGGCGGCGGGCTCCGCGGCGGCGGCGGGTGCCGTGCTGCTGCGACCCGCACAGGTGTGGACCGCGGGCGAGCCGCTGCATGCCGGCTGGGTGGTGCTCACCGTCGGCGCACGCATCGCCGCCGTCGGGCCGGCGGCGGCCGTGCCCGCGCCTACCGGGGCCGAGGTGATCGAGCTGCCGGGCGCGACGCTCCTGCCCGGCCTCATGGACATTCACTCGCACCTGCTGCTGCACCCCTACAACGAGACGCTGTGGAACGACCAGGTGCTCAAGGAGCCGGTGCCTTACCGCACGCTGCGCGCTGCGGCGAGTGCGCGCGCCACGCTGCTCGCCGGCTTCACCACGTTGCGCGATCTCGGCACCGAGGGTGCGGACTACGCCGACGTGTCGCTGCGGCAGGCCATCGCGGACGGTCTCATCGAGGGTCCGCGCCTCTACGTCGCCACGCGCGCCATCGTCGCCACGGGCAGCTACGGACCCGCGCCGCGCGGCCTGCGACCCGATGTCTGCTGCACGCCGCAGGGGGCGGAGGAGGCGAGCGGCGTCCCCGAAGTGATCCGCGCGGTGCGCGAGCAGGCCGGGCGCGGCGCCGACTGGATCAAGGTGTACGCCGATTACCGCTGGGGTCCGGGGGGCACGCAGCAGCCGACCTTCAGCGAGGAGGAGCTCAAGGCGCTGGTCGAGGCCGCGCATTCATCGGGTCGGCCGGTGGCGGCACACGCGACCACCGCCGAGGGCATGCGGCGCGCCACGCTCGCGGGCGTCGACACGATCGAGCATGGCTTCGACGGCACGCCCGAGGTCTTCCGCCTCATGGCCGAGCACGGCGTGGCCTATCTGCCGACCCTCACCGCCGCGGAAGCCTACGGCGAGTATTTCGAGCACTACACGCGCGGCACGAGCCCACCGACGCCGGGCATGGTGCGCGCCGCGCGCGCCTTCCGCTACGCGCGCGAGGCGCACGTCACCATCGGCTGCGGGAGCGACGTCGGGGTCTTCACCCACGGCACCAACTACCGCGAGCCCGAATGGATGGTGCGCGACGGCATGACGCCCATCGAGGCGCTCACCGCCGCGACCGCCACCGACGCGAAGATTCTCCGGCACGAGGCCGATCTCGGCCGCGTGCGCGCCGGAATGCTGGCGGACCTGGTGGCGGTGAGCGGCGACCCGACCGCCGACATCGCCGCCATAGAGCACGTGGTGCTCGTCATGAAGGACGGAGTCGTTTACCGGCGGCCGTGAGGCGGCCGATGGCGGTCAGAACGCCGCCCAGGTGGAATCCTCCAGACGCTCATCGAGCGCCTTGCCGGGGGCGCATTCGGCCGAGTAGTACGAGCCGGCCAGTCCGCCCACTTCCAGGCGCCTTTGGTAGAGGATGTTGTAGTAGTCGAGGGCGTTGCGGTGCGCGACCTCCTCCGCAACCCCGAGCATCCTGGCCGCGCGCGCGTTGCGCTGCACCGCCTGGCACTCCGTGACCGCCTCGTTGAGCTCCCCGCGCACGTGCATGCTCTCATGGGTGAACATGTCGAGGCTCGCGAGCTCTTCCTCGCTGGCGTGGCCCGGGTGGCGCAGGTACGCGCTCAAGCGGTCGCACCACGGCGCCTGGATCACGATTTTTCCGGTGCGCGGATTGGCATGACCGGCGGCGAGCATCTCGGGGTCGAACATGGTGTCGAGCACGGTGTTGCAATGCACGTGCGCCCGATGGCCGTCGGCGAGCGCCGTCGCCTGCGCCGACAGGTAGTGCTCGAAGTACCATCGGTGCAGCGTCGGCCAGGCGAACACGGCGGCGAGAACCAGCACGCCGGCCAGGTAGGGTACATAGACAGGCCGCGGCATGTCGTAGCCCGCGGGCGCGACGAGGGAGCTGCGAACCTCGCGGTACGCGCACCACAGAAAGAACAGTGAGATGGCGATCCAGAGCAAGCCCGACGCTCACCGCCTCATCAGGTTGAGGGCTGCTGGCAAGCGTCCGTCTCCTGCGTCATCCGGGGCGCCTGAGATAGACGTGGGTGGCCCGCTCGCCAGCGAACTGACTCGCGCATTCATAGCCGAGCGCACGTAGATCGAGATCGGCGAACAGACTCTCGCCCGAGCCGAGCAGCACCGGGCGCACCGCGAGGTGCAGCTCATCGAGGAGGCCGGCGCGCAGGTATTGCCGCACGGTGGCGACCCCGCCGCCGACGCGCACGTCGCGGCCGCCGGCGGCGGCGCGCGCCCGCTCGAGCGCGGCGTGAATCCCCTCCGTGACGAAGTGGAAGATCGTGCCGCCCGCCATGGCGAGCGGCGGCCGCGGATGGTGCGTCAGGACGAACACCGGCACGTGATACGGCGGCTCATCGCCCCACCAGCCGCGCCAGCTCTCATCGGGCCAGGGCCCGCGCACCGGGCCGAACATGTTGCGCCCGAGGATCCAGGCGCCGATGCCTTCGAAGCCGCGCTCGGCAACCGCATCGTCGACTCCGGCCTCGCCAGCGCTGTCGCCCTGGCCATGCATGCGCCCCCAGGTCCGGGTCCGGAAGAACCACTCCATCAGCTCCATACCGTGGACGCCGAGTGGATGCTCGAGATCCTGCCGCGGCCCGGCACCGTAGCCGTCGAGCGAGACCGCGAAGCTTCTTACCAGGAGCCTAGTCATCCGCCTTGTCCACGCCGGCCAGGATCTCGTCCGCCAGGCGTCCCTTGGCAAGCTCGCGATCGCCGATCGATCCCCTGAAGCGCTTCTCGGTGATGTTGTGCATCGGAGCATCCTCTGGCATTGCGGCGCGCCCTCAAGGATAGCTCGCCGCGAGCCGCGCGAGTGCCGCGCCGTCGAGGCGGTAGGTGGTCCACTCGCTCTGATCGACGGCGCCGAGGCTGCGGTAAAAGCCGATCGACGGCTCGTTCCAGTCGAGCACCGCCCAGTCGAGCCGCGCGCAGCCGCGTTCGAGCGCGGTCTTCGCGAGATAGGCGAACAGGCGCTTGCCGGCGCCCCGGCCGCGCGCCTCGGGCCGCACGTACAGGTCCTCGAGGTAGATCCCCGGTTTGCCGATGAAGGTCGAGAAATTGTGAAAGTACAGAGCGAAGCCGACGGCCAGCCCATCGAGGCAGGCGAGGGCGACCTCGGCATGGGGCCGTGGGCCGAACAGCGCCGCGTGCACGTCGGCCTCGGTGGCGACCACCTCGTGCTCGAGATGCTCGTAGATCGCGAGCTCGCGGATGAAAGTGAGCACTGCGCCCACATCCTGCGCGGTTGCGCTGCGGACGGTGAGGGCGCGGTCCGTGGCCGACGGGCTCATGGCCTCAGCCACTGCTTTGCAGCCCCTGGGCGATGCCGCCGACGCTCGCGAGCAGCGCCTCGAACAAGTCGCGGTCCTCGCGGCCGCCCGCGCGCCAGCGCTTGAGCAGGTCCACCTGCATCAGGTTCATCGGATCGACGTAGGGATTGCGCAGCTCGAGCGAGCGCTGCATCGTCGGGTCGGAGTCGAGCAGCGCCTTGCTGTCCTTGATGGCGAGGATCCGCTGGCAGGCTGCGAGGTACTCGGCGCGGATGCTGCCGGCGAAGCGCCGCAGCCCTGCGGGCGCGAGCGCATCATAGTGGTGGGCGATCTCGAGGTCGACGCGCGCCAGCATCGTCTCGATGTCGTCGAGGAGGTTGCGCAGGAAGAACCACTGCGCGTACATCGCCTTGAGCCGCGGCAATCCGAAGCGCTCGAGCAGCGCGCCGAGGCCGGCGCCCGCGCCGTACCACTCGGGCAGCATGTAGCGCGTCAGCGACCAGGCGAATACCCACGGCACCGGCAGCAGCGTGTCGATGCCGGCGGCCGCGTCGCGGTGGATCGAGCGCGAGCCGATCTGCATGCGCTCGATCACGTCGATCGGCGTGATGGCGCGAAAGTACTCGTAGAAATCCGCGTCCTGGTACACCAGGCGCCGGTAGGCGGCACGGCTCTCGGCGGCCAGCAGCGCTGCGCACTCGAGATGCTCCGGGTCATCCGGCGCGAGGGTGCCGCGCCGCTGCGCGCCGGTGGTGAGGATGAGCGAGTTGAACGCCCGCTCGAGCGTGCGCATGGCGATCGGCCGCAGCCCGTACCCCTGCTTGACGGTCGCGCCCTGCTCTCGGATGCGCAGCACGCCATCCACCGCGCCAGCCGGCGCTGCCTTCACCAGCGCCTCGATGCGCCCGCCGCCGCGGGCGATGCTGCTGCCGCGCGCATGAAACACCACGGTCTGCTCGCCCGCCGCGCTCAATACCTGCGCCAGCTCGCGCTGTGCCTCGTGGATGATGACGCGTGCGGCGCAGGCGCCGGCCTGCTTGTTGCTGTCGGAATAGCCCACCACGACGCACTGGCGGCGCCCGCGTGCCTGCAGGTGCTGCCGGTAGAGCGGATCGGCCAGCAGCTCCTGCATGGTCGGGCCGCACGCGGCGAGGGCCTCCTCGGACTCGAACTGCGGTGCGATGTCGAGCGCCACCTCGCCGGTGCGCTTGTCGTAGGCCGAGGCCCAGCGCGCCAGCAGCAGCGCCGCCAGCACGTCGTCGGCGCCGCTCGCGCCGCTGACGATGAAGTAGCCGATGGCTGCGGCGCCGTAGCGGTGCCGGACCTGAACGATCGCCTCGAAGACCGCCAGCGAGCGCTTGCCGAGTGCGTCGAGCTCGGCCGCGGGGCCGCGGTCCTTCTCGAGCGCCGCGTGCAGCAGCGCGCGGCGCTCACCGCCAGTGCGCGCGAGCCAGGCGGGATCGTCGAGACCGCGCGCGATCACCTCGTGCAGCACGCCGGCGTGCACGCGCACGTCGAGCGCCGCGAGGTGGAAGCCGAAGGTGTCGATGCGCCGCAGCAGGCGCTCGACGTAGAAGAGGCCCGCATTGGCGCCCTTGTTGGCGCGCAGGCTGGCGGCGATCAGCGCCACGTCGGCGCGGAACTGCTGCGGTCCCTCGTAGCCCGCGGCGCGCCCGTCGTTGGCGTGCCGCAGCCGCTCGCCGATCTGCGCGAGGAACTGCCGGTAGGGCATGCGCTCGTTGTGCGGCGGGGCGTTGCCGCGCGCCGCCGGCAGCAGCGTCGCGTAGCGCTCGATGCGCTTGTGCAGCTCGGCCGAGATACCGACGCGGCTGGCGCTCTGCGACAGGCGCTGCGCCAGGCTCTGGCATTCCGCGAAGTAGCTGTTGACGAGCATCTGCTGCTGGCGCGCCAGGCTCTCGCGGATGGTCTTGGCGTGTACGTCCGGATTGCCGTCGGTGTCCCCGCCCGTCCACGAGCCGAAGTGCAGGAGCGCCGGCACGCGCACGCTGGCCGCGTCCGGGCCGTAGACCTTGAGGAGCGCCTGGGCGATCTCCTCGTAGAACGCCGGCACCACCGGGTAGAGGATCTCGAGCAGGTAGAACAGGATCTGCTCGCGCTCATTCGCAACGGTGAGCCGCTCGCGCGGCAGCTCCTCCGTCTGCCACGCCGCGGTCATCTCGGTGCGAATGCTGCCCCACAGGCCGCGCTGCTCGCTCGGCGTCAGCGCCGGGTCGAGCCGCTCGAGCAGCCGCGCGGCGATGCGCTGCTGCTTGCGCAACAGGGTGCGGCGGCTCGACTCGGTCGAGTGAGCGGCAAACACCGGCTCGATCGACAGGCTCTGGACCAGCTCCGCCACCTCGGCGAGCTCCCAGCCCGCGTTCTTCAACCCGGCGATCGCGTCCTCGACTCCGCCGGGCTGCGGCCGCCCGCTGTCCCTGACGAAGTAGTCGCGCCGCCGGCGGATGCGGTGCACTTTCTCGGCGAGATTGACCGCGAGGAACCAGGTCGAGAAGGCACGCACCAGGTCGCGGGCCAGGGCTGGCGGCCGGTCGCGCACGCACGCGGCGAGCTCCGCGCGCGCATCGCTCTCGCCGGCGCGGCCGCGGATCGCGGCCACGCGGTCGAGCTCGACGAGCTCGAACAGCTGTTCGCCACCCTGCTCGCGCACGATCTCGCCCACCAGGGCGCCGAGCGCGTGCACGTCGTCGCGCAGCGGCTCGTGCCGGGGCGGAAAATGGATGTGGCTGCGGTTCAACCGGCGTCCCAGCTGTGGGCGCGCGCCGCAAAATCCGCGCGTTGCGGGCGCACTACGCAGAAGCGCTGGCCGGTGGGCGCTTCCATCACGTACCAGGTGCGCACCGGGCCGATGCGCCGCGCGCCCAGCCGCTCGAGCCGCGCCACTTCGGCTTCGATGTCGTCGGCCTCGATGTCGAGATGCACCCGGCTCGGGTGCTCGACCTGCTGCACCTCGAGGTGCGGCTGATCGGGTGCGGTCGCGAAGGTACGGTACCGGCTCGCCTCGACGGACTGCGCGGGTGTGCGCACCTCGAGCCCGAGTGCCTGGCTCCAGAAGCGCGCCGCAGCGTCCAGGTCGTCGGTACGGCAGTCGATGATGAATCCTGCGAGTCGGCTCTTGTGCATGATGACTCCTTCGATTTGCGCCGGCCATTGTAACGGCCCGCCTGCTTCACCGGCCTGTGCGTCGACCGGGTCATCCCGCCAGCAGCACCGACTCGGCGCGCTCGAGCTCCTCGGGCTGGCCGTAGATGACGGCGATGTCGCCCTCGTGCAGCACGGTGTCGTCGGCGGGCTCGCGCCCGAGAATTCCCCGGCGCCGCACGCCGGTAAAGGCTACCTCGACGCCGCGGCCGCGCACCTCGCCGAGAGTCCGCCCGACCGCCCAGGCCCCCGGAGGTATGACGACGGACTTGAGCTCCTCGCGGTGCTCGCTCAGCTCATCCAGCGGCCGCGGATCGCCGCGACGCACGATGTTGCGCAACACCGTGTAGCGGCTGCTGCGGATCTCGCCGAGCGTGCGTACCACGCGCGAGACCGGCACGTGCAGCAGCATGAGCACGTGCGATACCAGCATGAGGCTCGCCTCGAAGGTCTCGGGCACGACGTCGGTGGCGCCCGCGTCCTGCAGCTCCTTGAGGCGTGCATCGTCGGCGGTGCGCACCAGCACCGGCACCTCGGGACGTATGCGCCGCACGCTGCGCAGGATGCCGAGCGAAGTGCCCGGATCGGAGAAGCTGATGACGACCGCGCTGGCCGCGCCGAGTCCCGCCTTGGCGAGCAGCTCCTCGTCGGCGGAGTCGCCGTAGATGACCGGATCGCCGGCCTGGCGTGCGGCGCGGATGCGGGCCGGGTCGAGGTCGAGCGCGATGTACTCGAAGCCGTGCGATTCGAGTACGCGCGCGATGTTCTGACCGACGCGCCCGAAGCCGCACAGAATGACGTGCTCGCGCTGGGCGATGCGGCCAGTGGCGGCGTCCTCGCGCTCGCTGGCGGTGGCGAGCGGGGCGTGCTCGCGCAGCAGCGCGCGCGCCACGCGCTTGTTGTTGTTGAGGATGACCGGGCTCAACACCATCGACAGGACCAGCGCGACGATCAGCGGCTGCCCGAGCTGCGCGGGCACGAGTCCCGCCTGCAGCAGGATGGTGCACAGCGCGACCCCGAATTCGCCGCCGACCGAGATCACGATGCCGGTGCGCAGCGCCTTGAAGCGCGAGGTCGTGAAGGGCCGCGCGACCACCGCCGCGATGGTCGTCTTGAGCAGCACCAGCGACACCAGCATGAGGGACACGATCGGCAGCTCGCGCACCACCAGATGCAGATCGAGCAGCATGCCGACCGAGATGAAGAACAGGCCGAGCAGGATGTCGCGGAACGGGCGGATCACCGCCTCGATCTGATGCCGGTACTCGGTCTCCGCCAGCATCATGCCGGAGAGAAACGCGCCGAGCGCGAACGACAGGCCCGCGACGTAGGACACCCAGGCCGAGCCGAGCGCCACCAGCAGCACCGTCAGCGTGAACAGCTCGCGCAGGCGGCTGTGGGCGATCTCGTGAAACAGCGGCCGCAGCAGCCAGCGCCCGGCCGCCAGCACCGCCACGACGGACAGCGCACCGCCGAGCACGGCCACCAGACTCTCGCTCAGGCTGAAGTGCTCGGCGCCGGCGGCCAGCGCCGCGGCGAGCGCCAGCAGCGGCACGAACGCCAGGTCCTGGAACAGCAGCATGCTGAAGGCGAGGCGGCCGTGGGTGCGGTTGAGCTCGGCGCGCTCGGTGAGCTGCTGCAGGAGGATCGCGGTCGAGCTCATCGACACGGCGCCGCCGAGCACGATGGCGGGCAGCCAGGCGACGCCGAGCGCTCTCGCGATGAGCGCGGCCACGCTGCCGGTGGCGATGACCTGCAGCGCCCCGAGGCCGAACACCTCGCCGCGCATCGCCAGCATGCGCGGCAGCGAGAATTCGAGGCCGAGCGTGAAGAGCAGGAACGCGACGCCGAGATCGGCCAGCAGGCGCGTCGTCCCGGAATCCGACACGACTCCGAGCGCGTGCGGCCCGAGCACGAGTCCCAGCATGAGATAGGCGAGCGTGGTGGGCAGCGCCAGCCGCCGCGCGAGCGTCACCAGCAGAACCGAGCCCGCGAGCAGCAGCAGCACCTGGGACAGCGGCGCGATCATCGGCGCCAACTTAGACCGCGCGGCGCGCCGAGCGCAACGGCTCACGCCCCCGGGGCCGCCGGAGCCCGACTCAGCCGCTGCGCGGCTTGCGCGCCGAGGAGGCGATCGCCGGCGGCAGCACGCAGCGCTGGCCGTCCACGGTGAAACCCACGTGGCAGATGAGCGCTTCGTCGAGGATGGCCTCCACGGTCGCGCGCTCGTAATGGGCACGCTCGCGATGGCGCACGAGCGTAGTGCGAGGCGTGGCGGCGATGCGCTTGGTCAGATGCCCGACTGCCAGGTGCTCGGCATGCCGGCCTTGCCGATGGCATCCTCGATCAGGAGGCACGCGTCGCGCGCCTCCGGCTGCGCCCGCAGGCTGCGCGCGATGGAGTTGAGGAAGCGGCACATCAGCGCCAGATTCGGATGGCCGTGATGCAGCTGCGCCTCGACACTATCGATGGCTTCGATCAGGTCTTCCTGATCGCAGATCGGGAACGTCATGCTCGTGACGGCACACTGAACGGACACCAGCGCCTGATGTATTGCGGCCTGTTGCTCCCCGTCCATGGGAGAGAATTTGAACCGGTTTGGGCCGGCCTGCAAGCCCCGAGCGCGCACCCACCCCGCGCCCTGGAGGTCCGTAAAAGCAAGGGCCCCGCCGTTGCCGGCGGGGCCCTCAGGATCTGGCAGATACGGCTTACTTCGGCGGCGGGGTCGTCGCGGAAGAGTCGCTGGGCTTGGCGCCGCTCGTGTCGCCGCTCTTCTTGTGGTGCTTCTTCTTGGTGCTGGAATGCGTCGTTGTCTTCTCCGAGCTGGACGACGAGGAGGCGGCCGGAGTGCTCGAGGCCGGGGCCGGGGTCGACTGCGCGAGCACCGGGCCGGCGATCAGGGCGAGCGCGATGACGGGGATCAGCTTCTTGAACATCGATGTGGTCTCCAGAAAGGGATTTTGGGTGCGCAAGCGTGCGCGAAAGCGGCGGTATTATGACTGGATTCCCCCCGCGCAAGCGCCATATGACCGCAACGTAATGTTGGGGCCGAGCCATATTTAACAATTTGAATTTGAAAGAGAATTTAGTCTGAACCGCCGGTGAACGCGCTCACCGTCCGGCGAAGGACATGAGCGCATGCGCCGGCACTCCGAGGGCGGTGAGCTTTTGCGCGCCGCCGAGCTCGGGCAGCTCGACGATGAAGCAGCCCGCGATCACCCGCGCGCCGAGCGAGCGCAGCAGCTGCACGGCCCCGGCAGCCGTGCCGCCGGTGGCGATCAGGTCGTCCACCAGCAGGATGTCTTCGCCCGCCCCGACGGCGTCGCGGTGCATCTCCATCTCATCGAGACCGTACTCGAGCGAGTACGCGACGCGCACGGTGGCGTGCGGCAGCTTGCCCTTCTTGCGTATCGGCACGAAACCGGCGCCGAGGCGCGCGGCGAGGGCGCCGCCGAGGATGAAGCCGCGCGCTTCGATGCCGGCGACGCGGCTGATGCCCGCGGCGAGCCACGGCTGCGCCAGCAGCTCCACGACGCTGTGAAAGGCGCGCGCATCGCCGAGCAGCGTCGTGATGTCCCGAAACATCACCCCGGGCCTGGGGTAATCGGCGATCGTGCGGACCGCGGCCCGCAGCTCCTCGGGCGTGAGCAGCTTCATGGCGGCCACTGTACTCCTCAGCTTCGCAGTCGCCACACGAGAGTCTGGTTGTTGGCCGGCATGGCGTGGTCGGCGGCGAGCTCGAGGCCCGCAGCGGCCGCGAGGCCCTCGAGCGCCTCGAAGTCGCGAATGCCGCTCGCGGGGTCCCGCTGGCGCAGATACTCATCGAACTCCGCATTGCTGTCGCTGGTGTAGGCGCCGCGATAGCGGAACGGCCCGTAAACGCACAGCACGCCGGGTGACTCAAGCGCCGCGCCGGCACCGCGGAAGAAATCCTCGACCGCATCCCAGGCCATGATGTGCAGCGTATTGGCGCTGAACACCGCCTCGACGCGTCCGACCGGCCAGGGATGCGCGTGCACGTCGAGCTCGATCGGCGGGCGCAGGTTCGGCGGGCCCTCGAGGCGCACCCGCTCGGCGAGCATGCCGAGCCCGGCGCCGAGCTCGGTCGGCTGCCAGGCGAGATGCGGGAGATGGCGCGCGAAGTGCACCGCGTGCTGTCCGGTGCCGCTGCCGATCTCGAGCACCGAATGGCACGCGGCGAGCTCGCGGCCGAGAACAGCGAGAATCGGCCCCTTGTTGCGCTCACAGGCTGCGGAGACGGCCAGCACGGCAAAGAGTCTGCGACAATGAGCGCATGCAAGCCATAGATGCCCTGGTGATGCGCCGCTCGGCCACCGCCCTCACGGAACCCGCACCCGATACGGGCGCTCTGGAGCTGATCTTTGCGAGCGCCGTGCGCGCCGCGGACCACGGACGGCTGCGACCGTGGCGCTTCGTGGTCGTGCGCGGCGCCGCGCGGGCAGCCTTCGGCGAGCTGCTCGCGGCACACCTGGCACGCAGCCAGCCGACGGCGAGCGCCGAGTCGCTGCAGCGCGAGCGCGACAAGGCCTTGCGCGCGCCCATGATCATCGTGGTCGCGGCGCATGTGAACGCGGCGGTGAAGATTCCGCCGCTCGAGCAGATTCTGTCGGCGGGCGTTGCGGCCGGGCACATCATGCTCGCGGCGCTGGCACTCGGTTACAACGCCATGTGGAAGACCGGCGGCGCGGCCTACGACGCCGAGGTCGGCCGCGCGCTCGGCCTCGATACCGGCGATGTGATCGTCGGCTTTCTCTACGTCGGCACCGAGGCCGGCAGGCCGAACGTTGCGCGCGGCGAGTGGCGCGACCTGGTGCGCGAGTGGAGCGGCCCTGCCGTATGATGCCTGCCTTCCCCCGTTGAAGGCTCCAGCCGATGAGACTGATTACCGGGGTGGCCGTGCTCGTCGCCCTCGTGGCCTGCGCCGCCAAGCCCGCCAGGGAGGACGTGGTGATCCTGGCTGCCGCTGATCCGGCCCAGTCCGGGTCCGATGCTGCCGTGCCGGCCGAGCCGCCGGCGCGTTCCGCCGCGGCGCTGCCGCGCGCGGCGATCGGCGCGTTCGGGCTCGATCTCAGCGCGCGCGACCCGCGCGTTCGGCCGGGCGATGATTTCTTCGCCTACGCCAACGGCGCCTGGTACGACGGCTTCACCATTCCCGCCGATCATTCGAGCTACGGACCGTTCAACGAGCTCGAGGAGCGTTCGGATGAGCGGGTGCGCGCCATCATCGAGGCGGCCGCCGCCTCGCATCCCGCCGCCGGCACGCCCGAGCAGCAGATCGGCGACTACTACGCGAGCTACATGGACAGCGCTCGCATCGAGGCCAACGGGCTCGCGCCGGCCGCGGCGGACCTGAAGCGCATCTCGGAGGCCAGCTCGCGCGAGGCGCTGGCGCGCCTGTGCGCGCTGCCGGGCTTTGCCTCGCTCTTCGACCTGGAACTGGCGCCGGACTTCCGCAACCCGGATCGCTACGCGGTGATCATCGGCGAAGCGGATCTCGGGCTCCCGGACCGCGACTACTACCTGAAGGACGACCCGCAGCTGCGGACCGTGCGGGAGAAATACCTGGCCTACGTCGCCGCGATGCTCGCACTCGGCGGCGGCACCGATGCTACCGCCAAGGCGCGCGACATCATGGCGTTCGAGACCGCGGCGGCTCGCGTGCAGTGGCCGATCGAGAAGCGCCGCGACGTCGAGGCGAGCTACAACCCTCGCACGCGGCAGCAGCTGCTCGCTTACGCACCAGGCTTTCCCTGGGGCGAGTTCCTCGAGTCCGCCCAGCTCGGCTCACGGCAGGAGCTGGTGCTGGCGGAGATCACCGCCGTACGCGATCTGGCGCAGCTCTTCAGCCGCACGCCGGTGGCCACTCTGCAGGCGTGGCTCACGTTTCAGTACCTCAACAGTCATGCGCCTTATCTGCCGCTGCGCTTCGATGCGGCACACTTCGCCTTTTATGGCGGCGTGCTGCACGGCCAGCCGCAGCAGCGCGAGCGCTGGAAACGTGCGGTGGACGAGGTGAACGCGGCACTCGGCGAGCCGGTCGGCCGGCTGTACGTGGCGCAGTACTTTCCGCCGGAGTCCAAGGCCAAGATGCTGGCGCTGGTCGGCGACCTGCTGGCCGCGCTCAATGTGCGCATCGACGCGCTCGACTGGATGACGACCGAGACCAAGTCGCGCGCCCACGAGAAGCTCGCCACCTTCACTCCCAAGATCGGCTATCCGGACGAGTGGAAGGACTACTCGGCGCTCGCCATCCGCCGCGACGACCTGCTCGGCAACGTGCGCCGCGCCGCCGAGTGGCACTGGAACTATCAGGTGGCGCGTCTCGACAAGCCGGTCGACCGCGGCGAGTGGCAGATGGACCCCCAGGACATCAACGCCTACTACAACCCCTCGAACAACGAGATCGTGTTCCCCGCGGCGATCCTGCAGCCGCCGTTCTTCGACCCAAACGCCGATGCCGCGGTCAACTACGGCGCCATCGGCGCGGTGATCGGGCACGAGGTCGGGCACGGCTTCGATGACCAGGGCCGCAAGTTCGGCCCGGACGGCGCGCTCGAGGACTGGTGGACGCCCGCGGACGCGCAGGTGTTCGGCGCACGTACTGCGCGCCTCGTGCGCGAGTACTCGGCCTTCGAGGTGCTGCCGGGACTGAAGGTCAACGGCGCCAACACGGTCGGGGAGAACATCGGCGACCTGGGCGGACTCAATATGGCCTACGAGGCCTACCGCCTGTCCCTGCACGGGGCGAGCCCGCCGGTGATCGACGGCCTCACGGGCGCGCAGCGCTTCTTCCTCGCCTACGCGCAGGTATGGCGCAGCAAGTATCGCGACGGCGCGCTGCGCGAGCTGGTGCTGTCCGGCGTGCACAGCCCGGACCGCTTCCGCGTCAATGGGCCGCTGCCCAACATCGACGCCTGGTACGAGGCGTTCAACGTGCAGCCGGGGGACAAGCTCTACATCAAGCCGGAAGATCGCGTGCGGATCTGGTAGCCGGGCCGCGCAGCTCGCCTGGCAGCAGCCGCCGACCGATCACTTGCCGCGCGCGCGGCTCGCTTTCCCCCGCAACCGGCATTCGCGGACAATGCGAAGTCTCATGAAAGCGGCAGTGCTGCTCGGTCACGGCGGTCTGGATCAGCTCGTGTATCGCGAGGACGTTGCCGTACCCGCCCCCGCTGCCGGCGAGGTGCTGGTGCGCGTGGCGGCGGCAGCAGTCAACAACACAGATATCAATCTACGGACGGGCTGGTACTCGCGCGCGGTCAGCGGGACTGCGGCAGCCAGCGACCCTCGAGGGGTCATCCGCGAAGAGGGCGGGTGGGCGGGTGGTGCCTTGAGCTTCCCGCGCATACAGGGCGCGGATGCCTGCGGCTATGTTG
This sequence comes from Steroidobacteraceae bacterium, assembly GCA_035542535.1. Lineage (GTDB taxonomy): Bacteria > Pseudomonadota > Gammaproteobacteria > Steroidobacterales > Steroidobacteraceae > 13-2-20CM-66-19. The sequence goes on along the minus strand of DATKLG010000033.1, from coordinate 10,981 downwards.
TGGAGATCGGCGTGGGAGTCGATGCAGGGCGGATTAATGAGCGCGTGCTGATCGATCCGATCATTCGCACGAGCAACGGGAGCGTCAGGTATTTCGGGTCGGACACCCAAGGAGCCTTCGCCGAGTTCGTCGCGGTACCCGCGGCCAACGCCATCGCCATCCGCAGCGACCTGAGAGATGAGGACTTGGCCTCCTTCCCGTGTTCTTATCTGGCGGCTGAGAACATGCTGGCGCGGGCTGGCGTTGCGCGCGGAGAAGCCATCCTCGTGACAGGCGCCTCCGGCGGCGTGGGATCCGCGGCCGTGCAGCTGGCGCGACGGCGAGGCGCGCTGGTACATGCCGTGGCCGATCCAGCCAAGGCCGAGGCGATTCTATCCCTTGGCGCCACCAGGGTGGTGCCAAGGGACGCGGACCTGATCGCCGCATTCGGGCGCGAGTCGATCGATGCAGTGATCGATGTCGTGGGAGGAGGGCACTTCGCACAGCTGCTCGCCATCTTGAGGCGCACCGGACGCTACGCATGCGCCGGAGCTATCGCCGGACCCGTAGTCGAGCTCGATCTGCGCACTCTCTATCTCAAGGACCTGCGACTTCTCGGCTGCACGATTCCGGCCCCAGAGGTCTTCAGGGCGTTGATTGGCTACATTGAAAGGCAGGAGATTCGGCCGCTCGTGAGCGCGATCTATCCGCTGCGGGACATTGCGGCTGCGCAAACAGCATTCCTTTCAAAGCGGCATGTGGGAAAGATCGTGCTCATCCCATGATCCTTGACCGAGAGCGGCCAGACGAGAGCGGCCAGAGACGGTCGCCGCATCTGGTGTAAGCTGACAGGCGAGGTGCGCACGACGGACTGCGGGCACGAGCAGCACCGAAATTGCTGACACGATCTAATTATTCGAACGCACTCGGCCGGGCGAAGTATCAGAATAGAGCGAGAGGGGGGGTCTCATGGCGAACAAACCTGGGGGTTGCGGCAGCGAGAGTCGTGGCCGCAGGCGGCCGTCCGCAACCAGCGTGGCCGGGGCCGTATTCATCGCGCTGCATGGAGCGCCGCGCGCGGCGCGCGCCGACCAGGCGGAGGTAGGGCCGCCCGCTGCCCTGCAGGAAATCGTGGTGACCGCGACCCGCCGCGAGCAAGCCCTCGAGGCCGTTCCTTACAACATCTCCGTCGTGAGCCCCGAGAAGATCGCCGCGACCGGCGTGACCGATCTCGCCACCCTGGCGACGCAGGTGCCCGGGCTGAGCATGTTCGATTACGGCGCCCGCTTTAACGCCTCTACCAACCCCATCATCCGCGGCATCAACGCGACCGCCAGTCCGGTCCGCGCCTTTCGCTCTTTCGAGCAGAGTCCGGTCGGCACCTATATCGGCAATTCGCCGATCGATGGCTACTTTCAGCTCGACGATCTGAGCCGTATCGAGGTGTTACGCGGACCGCAGGGCACGGTGTACGGCGCGGGCGCACTCGGCGGCGCGCTGCGACTCATTCCAAACTCCCCCCAGCTCGGCCGCTGGGATGGGTCGATCGAGGCGGGCGGCGCGAAGACCGCGCACTCGGATGGCACGGGCTACGACGTGGCCGCAATGGTGAACGTGCCGCTCGGCGACACCGTGGCCTTCCGTGCCGCGGGCAAGTACACCTACGAGCCCGGGTGGATCAACGTTTACGGACCCGAGATACGCACCGATAACACCATCTATGGCGTGCCGTTGCTCGCGAATCCCGCTGATCCCATCAACAGCTCCGCCATCTATACCAGCCACGACGACTGGAACTACCAGCGCACCTTCAGCGGACGCGCCAGTCTGCTGTGGAAGCCGAACGACGCCTTCTACGCCGAAGCCGCCATTCTGCATGCCCATGTCACGGGCGATGGTGGACCACAGGTCAATCCGGATTTCGCCGGCGGCCCCCTGCCCCTCGACCCGAACACGATTTTCCCGGCCGGCGGTCACTACCAGGAGTTCGCGCTGGTCGATGAGCCCTTCGACCGGACGACGACTCTGACGAGCCTCGACCTCAGCTACGACGCCGGTTTCGCGACGCTGTCCTCCACGACCTCCTACACCGAGGGGTCGGGCTCGATAATCCAGGACTCGACCTTCGACTACACGGGCTACGCCGGGGGATACTACGTACCCTACTACGCCGGCATACCGGCGAATCCCCGCTTCATCTACCCCTTTCTGTTCACTGACACCTCGCACAGCTTCAGCGAGGAGCTGCGGCTGGTGTCCAGAGCCGACCCGTCCCACCCCATCGACTACGTGCTGGGACTCTTCTATCAGCAGCAGGTCCGGCACGGTAACTGGTACGTGACGAGCCCCGGCTCGCCCGAGCGCTCCATGCAGCAGGGCTGCACCGGCCCGGTGTATTACCTGAATGGCGCCTACTCGACGTTCCCCAACTGCCTCGTGGTCACCGGCCCTAACGACACCACCTTCCAGCAGCTCGACAAGCAGACCTTCGAGGACCGCTCGATATTCGGCGAGCTCACCTGGCACTTCATGCCGCGCGGGCAGGTCACATTCGGCGCACGTTACTTCAACCAGAAGTTCACCGACGAGCAGCTGTATCAGGACTTCACCTTTCCCGGCAGCACCGTCGCGCCGATTCCGCACGACTCACCGGCATCGAAGACGGTCGGTAAGGTCAACCCCTCGTACGAGTACGCCGACCATCAGTTCGTGTACGCGTTGTGGTCGCAGGGCTTCCGCCGCGGTGGCGCGAACTCCGTGCCGCCGACCGGGCCGTTCCAGGAGAGCCCGCTGTTGCAGACCTACCAGCCCGACAAGACGAACAACTACGAGGCTGGACTGAAAGGCCGGGCCGCCAACGGCACGAGCTACGCTTTCGCGCTGTTCTATATCGATTGGGACAAGCCGCAGATCGCCTCGAGCCTGCCTTCGGGAAATTTCGCCGTCTATAACGCCAATACCGCCGCGTCGAAGGGCTTCGAGCTGGAGGTGACGGGTCCGCTCATCGCCCCGCAGTTGAGTTACGACCTCGGCTATTCCTACACCGATGCCACGCTGACCAGCGATTTTTCGCTCCCGGCCAACGACGGACTGGGAACCGGCAACATCGTTCCCGGTCTGCTGCACGGAAGTTCGGGCCAGCAGCTGCCCGGAAGTCCCAGGAACAGCCTGAGCGCCAGCCTCATGTACGACCTGAATCTGTCGCCTGGATACGTTTTGACGACGACGGTCAACGGCGTGTTGCGCAGCGCGGTTGCCCTGCAGGTCGCCCCCGTGGTCGGAACCAGCACGGTCCAGTACTCCTCGAGCTACGAGATCATGAATCTCAACGTCGCGCTGGTGCACCAGCATTGGCGCACTACCTTTTACGTAACGAACGTCTTCGACAAGCAGGAGATCCTGGCGCAGCCCTCGCAGCCCAATCAGATCAACAATCTGACCAACGACTACCTGGTGAATACACCACGCGTTATCGGCCTGCGGCTGGGTTATTCCTTCGAGTAGGTGTCGAAGGGCAGGCTCGCTCCAGCGCAATGATGAGCGCGCGGCGCTGGTCGACCGCGCAGCGCGCGCTCACTCCGGCAGCGCCACCCCACGTTCGCGCAGCGTGTCGATCAGTGGCCCGAGGTGCCGGCGATAATGACGCCAGCGTCCGGAAGAGCTCCCGTATATCGGCCGGCGGACCTGCGCCGCACTGGCGGTCAGGGATACGGATTTATTGTTCTGGATATCGACGGCGGCATCGGTCCAGGTGAGCCCGCAGTAGGCTGCGATCGCAGCACCGGTGCGCTTGGGGTCACGAACCAGATCTTCGTAGACGATCTCATATAGCGCACCGCCGAGTGCCGAGCGCCAATGGTCCATGAGTCGCTCGTAGGCCGCGTAGTAGCGGCCAAGCTCCTCCAGATCGTAGCTGAAGGGGTAACCGGCGGCGAACAGCGTCCGATACATCGCGAAGCAGCTGTCGAGTGGCGACCTCTTGACCACCAACAGCCGCGCCTCCGGTAGCGCCCGGCGGATGGCGCCGGCGTACAGATAATTGAGCGGGAGCTTCTCGATGATGCGCTCCGCTGCGCTACCCAGGCTGGCGCGCCGCGCATAGTCGGCGGCGACCGAGTCCGGGTCCGCCGCCGCTGCCCTCGCAAAGACATCCCCCGGTCCCCGCGCGGCGGCGAGCAGCGCGCTCGAGAAGTTGTCCGTTTCCCCGTTCGAGCGCGCGCCCGGCAATCCGGTGAGGATGCGCTCGAGGAGCGTCGTCCCGGAGCGCGGCAGCCCGAGGATGAAGAGGTAGCGGGAGGAATCGACCGTGCTCGGCGGGTCGGCGCCGGCGCGCGCATGCCCCGCGAACATCTCGGGCGGATACACCGCGGCGATGCGCGCCAACTTGCGCTCGTCCGTCGCGACATCGTAAGAAAGCCGGCTGCGGCGCGCGGCCGCCGCCGTCGCGAACCAGTGGAACGCCTCATCGAAGCGCCCGACGTCATCGAGCTCCTTGGCGAGCGCATAGCCGAGCAGCACCCGGGCGCGGTGCTCGACGTCCGTGCGCGCAAGGTGGCTCTCGAGCTCGGCGATGTGATTCGCGTGCGGCAGCTGCACCCGCAGCTCCGAGCGCAGCAAATAGGTGGCGTACTGCCGCGCGTCGATCGCGATGGCGCGATCGCAGGCCGCTTCAGCCTCGATGAGGCGCCCCAGGCTGCGCTCGCTGCAGGCGAGGTTGTACCAGAGCCGCGGATCCTGTGGCGCCAGCTCAGTCGCGCGCCGATAGAGGGCGTTGGCGTCGTCGTGCCGTCCGAGCGCCATCGACATCCAGGCAAGTCCGTCGTAGGCATCCGCGACACCAGCCGGCAGCGCTTCGGCGAGCTCGATCATCTCCTCAGCGTCACGGAGGCGCCCCATCTTGAACAGCAGCGAAGCGAGGAAGGCATGCTCGGGCAGGCAGGTGCGCGCGTGCGCCACCGCGCGCTCGGCACATCTGAGGGCTTCCTCGAGCCGGCCGGTCTTCGCCAGCTGCTGGGCCTCGTGAAGCGCGGACAGTGAGCCGCTCATGAATCAATGTACTCAGGCTGCAATTCTGGCGCATGCTAAAGGACGCGCCTCGGAGCGTAAACCAGTCCTGCCCCGCCCCCCGGAGACGAAATCCATGCGCGCCGTGATTTGTCTGACGACCCGCCTGCTTGCCGCTTCGTGGCTGAGCGCCGCGGCACTCGCGCCAGCGGCGAGCGCTGCGCAGCTCGCCCCCCCACCCAAGGTGACCAGTACGCGTCTGTACGTATTCGATTGCGGAACGCTCGTCTACAACAGACCCGAGGATTACAACCTCACGCGGGATGAGGTCAAAGACAGCAACATGGGCGTGACCTGCTATCTCGTGGTTCACCCAAGAGGCATGCTGCTGTACGACACCGGCCTGAACGATCGACTGGTGGGCAGGCCGCTGTACGAGAACGTGCGCGAGGGATATGGGCAGATCAAATTCAATACGCTGAGCGGGCAGCTGGCGGACATCGGCGTAACGGCTGCCAATATCGATTACCTGGTACTGTCGCATTACCATTGGGACCATGTCGGCAATGCCGGTGATTTCGCCGGCTCGACCTGGCTCGTCTACCCGGGCGATCGAGACCAGATGTTCACCAGCGCGGCGCGTGCCGCGCCGTGGTTCAATCAGTACTCCGCGCTGGAGCACAGCAAGACCAGGCTTCTCAGCGGCGACTACGACGTCTTCGGTGACGGTACGGTGATCGTGCTGGCGACGCCGGGACATACGCCGGGGCACTGCTCATTGCTGGTGCGTCTGAAGAACACCGGACCGGTCGTGCTCTCGGGAGATCTGTACCACTATGCAGAAGAGCGCACGCTGCAGCGCATGCCGAACGAGGAAAAGACCGCAGGAACGGTTGAGTCACGCCGCAGAATCGAGGAGCTGTTGCGACGGACCGGAGCGCAGTTGTGGATCGGTCACAGCATGGAGTTCCTGCGCACGGTGCGTAAGTCGCCCGCGTGGTATGAGTGAGGCAAACCGCCTGGCCATTCACTCCTCCTCGGCCCGCGCCCGGTCGCCTGCCGGCAGCACATCGCAGGCCCAGTCCGCGCGCTTCCATCCGGGCACCGGGGTGCGCGTCCCCGGGCGGGGCACGAACTTCGAGGACTCGAGGCGCTGCAGCTTGTGGATGTAGCGCGGGCAGTTGGGAAACACCTGTCGCACTGACACCTTGACGACGAATTGAGCTTCCGGGTACGGCGGGTCGACCGCTCCCGCCGCGGCGAGCTGCGCCACGCCATTCACACGCAAGCGCTTCTGGTTTTCGAAATCGATGAACAGCAGTCCCACGTGCGGGTTGTGCGCGGCGTTGCCCATCGAGAGGTACATCCCATTGCCGTCGTAGTTCGGGAACACCAGCGTCTGCGGATCGATCACCCGCACGAAACCCGGCGCGCCCCCCTTGTACGAGCAGTTGGGCCAGCCGGCAGCGTTTGCCGTCGCCAGGAAGAACATATCCATTCGCTCGATGAAGGCGCGGTCGTCGTCCGTGACGTGGTCGCGAAACAGCCGCTGCTCGAGCCGATCGGCGAGCCGTTCGGTGTCGAATTGGCGCTGCAGCTGCCGATGGCTTTCGTCGTAGAGTTTCGACATCGTCAGCCTCTCCGCATCGACTGCGCTCGGCCATTTTGGCCGCCGCGGCGCGGCCTGTCACGAATGTCCGGGACGGGTCCGGGGCCGACCGGCGTATTGCGCTTTCCCGGGACGCCATGCATGCTACCCGCGCTTCGAGGCCCGTCGAGGCGATCGCCACGGGAGAACAACCGCCAACTTCGCCGACCGAAGGTTGGCGCAGGCCTGTCGTGAGTGGGAGTGATGGCGCATGGCGAGCGTCTTCAGCGCGATCTTCTGGTTCGTCTGCTACGTCGCAGCTATTCTGCTGCCGCTGCGGTTCGCGATACTGATCGCACCGGTCGAGCCCGGCCGCTCCTTCCTGCTCGAGCTTGGCGTGGGGCTGGGACTCCTCGCCTATCCGCTCCTCACCCTGGAATTCCTGCTGGTCGGACGGCTGCGCGGAATCTCGCAGCTATATGGCAACGACGTACTCATGTTCTTCCACAAGTACATGGGTGTCGCGGCGCTCCTGTTCGTCATCGGGCACACGGCGCTCGTGACACAGGGCCACCTCGGGCAGCTCAATCCAATCAGCGGACCGGCGATGCTGCGCGATGGGGCCTGGGCTTTCTGGCTGCTCGTTGCCATCGCGATCACGGCATTTTTTCGCAAGCCGCTGCGGCTCAGCTACGGCCTGTGGATGGTTCTGCACTCGCTGCTGGCGCTGGGCATCGTCGCATTCGGTCTCAGGCACATACTCGCCGTCCAGGCTTACACCTCGCGGCCGATGCTGCGCGCCCTCGTGGTCGGCTGCTTCCTCGCTTACCTGCTCCCGATGCTCCGCTATCGCGTGTGGCAGTACCTGCGCATGCTGCGCAGACCCTGGCAAGTCGTTGCCAATCGCGACGAGGGCGGTCGCAGCCGCACCCTCGTCCTCGAGCCGATCGGGCACCGCGGATTCGAGTTTCACCCCGGCCAGTTCGCCTGGCTGTCCACCGGCCGCCCGTTCGTCAGCGAGCAGCATCCGATTTCCATCGCCTCCTCGGCCGAGCTCCCTGGCGACCGGCGCATCGAGTTCTCGATCCGCGACCTCGGTGACTGGTCCGGCCGAACCGTGCCAGGCGTTGCCCCGGGCTCGCAGATCTATGTGAACGGCCCTTTCGGGGGATTTTCCCTCGACCGCGAGCCGGGGCAGGGTTTCGTGCTGATCGCCGGGGGCATAGGCATCACTCCCATGCGCTCGATGCTGCTGACGATGCGCGATCGTGGCGACGTGCGGCCGGTGATTCTCTTCTATGCAGATCGCGACAGCGAGGCCTTGATACATCGGGAAGAGTTGACGCGCATGACGCGGGAGATGAGCCTGACGCTGGTCCTGGTACTCGAGGCCCCGCCCGACGGCTGGACTGGCGAACGGGGCAGGATCGATGCGGACCTCCTGCGTCGATACCTGCCGGTCCAGTTCAAGCGCTACCAGTACTTCATGTGCGGGCCGCCGGCGATGATGGACGCGGTGGAAGGACACCTGGCGGCGCTGCACGTGCCGCAGACGCGCGTCCACGCCGAGCGCTTCAACATCGTGTGATGCGGAGACTCGAGACGTGTCTCATCGACTCATCCTGCGTGTCGCCATCGGTTTCACCGTGCTGCTGGTGCTCGTGGCCCTGGCGTTCGCCTGGTCGGCAAGCGTGCACGATGCCTCGCTCACGGCGCGGCTCAACGCGGCGAGCGCGCCCGTCAGTGGCGCGCCGCCACCCACCGACGAATCCGCTACGCCGCCGTTGGGCGTTGGGAGTTTCGAGAAGCGCTGCGCACGCTGCCATGAAACCGACGACGTGAGCGCGTGGGTCTCAAAGCAGTCAGGGAATCGGTGCGCAGCGCTCGAAGGATTCCTGCAAAAGCACCGCAAGGCGCCGGAGCCCGAGAACCGTGCCATCGCCCTGCTGTTCGCGCCCGGGTGTTCCGGGGACTCTCAGACGCCGGAGTGAGCGCGTCCTTCGGGGTCGCCGCACGGCAGCACGTCCGCTACTTTGCTGCATGGCAGTCACTCAAAAAACGCCTATAGTCAGTCGACGAAGCGAACAACGTTGCGGTAGTGCCTCGTCCGCGACGGCGAGGGAGTAACCCATATGGCAGAACTCTGGAGCAGCGTCGGTTCGGCCGGCGCAGTGAACCCACCCGATGCCGGGAAGGTCGTGCTCGTGGGCTCGGTCGTTCAATTGGGCGCGACAGGTGGTGTGATTGCCGCTTTGGCTGCCGATCGTACCCTGGTGGGCCCCGGGGCGGGCGCCGGTACCGGCCAGCCGACGCAAGCAGTGATTCGATATGGCGTCACGGCAGACGGTGCGTTCAATCCGGATCGAGAAGAACCCTTCGTCAGTCTCGCGATACTTTGCCGCCCCGGGAGCGGCGAGATCGCCGCGCGGCTCGTACAAGTGCCAACCTCGAACCCGGTGATATACGTGGCGGAGACGACCCTCGTGGAGTTTCAGTCCCAGCAGACCAAGCCCCGCGATCCCAACCTGTTCACTTTGCAGGTCGTGACCAGCGACGATACCGACGTTGTTGATTTCGAGGCGAATGCGTATTACGTCGAGCTTGTGCTCACTGCGCCGGGCGTTGTGACTGAATATCCGCCGGCGGTTTCGCTCATTCAGATGCTCGTCACGTTCCCGTCCGGTGGTGGCGGCGGAGGAGGCGGAGGCGGTGGAGGCGGTGGAGGCGGTGGAGGCGGCCATCAGCCTGACTGACGCCGCTGGCTGCAACTAGCGATGGCTGACCGTCGGACGTCGGGCCAGGACCCGCCGGTTACTCACGACTTCAATTTTCCGGATAGCGGCCGTTGACGGTGTATCCTTTGACGCTTCGCCGCATCCAAACAACAAGTAAGGTGGCTCGTGAGACTATTGCTGACGCTGTTCTTCACTTGCCTGGGGGCTGCCGCGGTGGATCAAGTGCAGTCTGCCGAATCACCGCCGCCAAAGGCGGTGCTCGTAACGGGCGCGAGCACCGGGATCGGGCGCAAGGTCACTGAGAGGCTCGCAGCCGACGGGTACTTCGTCTATGCCACGGCGCGCAAGCCGGAGGACCTGAAGGCACTCGGCGCCATGAAGAACGTGCAGGCCGTGCGACTCGACGTGACCCACCCCGAGGATATCGCCGCAGCTCTTGAAACGATTACCAAGGCCGGACGCGGCCTGTACGGGTTGGTCAACAATGCCGGGATCGCGACGGCTGGCTCGATCGCCGACATGAAGTTTGAAGAGTACGAGCTCGTCATGGACGTCAACGCCGCTGGACCGGTGAGAATGATTAAAGCATTCGAGCCGCTGGTCATCGAGCAGAAGGGGCGGATCGTCAATATCGGATCGATATCGGGCATTCTCGGGGGACCGAATCTCGCGGCCTATCAGATGAGCAAACATGCGGTCGAAGCCCTGACTGACTCGCTCGCAGCTCAGCTGAGCGAGGTCGGAGTCCGGGTGAGCGTCGTCGAGCCGGGAAACTACAATTCAGACATCGGCAAGAGCGCGCTGGCCCGAATGGGGGCGGATTCGGCGGCTGCTCGGGCAACGGGATTTGCGGCGCGCGCCGATCGGTCCAGGTACAAGGACCCTGACGAAGTGGCCGCAGCGGTCGAGCAGGCGCTGATTGAGCCGGAGCCGAAGCGTCGCTACCTGGTGGTGCCGAATCAGGACGAAGCCGAGATCACCATCCGCAAGCAAATCGAGCAGCTGGTGCAGCTCAATGAGGGTCAACCTTACACGTATGACCGCATGGCTCTCGTCAAGATGCTAGACGAGGCGCTCGCGAAGGCCCGACCCCAAACCCATTGACAGCGGACACGCATCTCGGAGCACTTTGACTGATAATTCCGAGGGTAAGGCGGAAAAACGCTGAGAATCAGTCGCTTGGCGTCGCCAAGAATACAAACCGTAGAGATTCGGTAGAGGTGCTCAAAGTCCGAGCAGTGGAACTTGGTCCGATTTCCGGTCGAGGGGGAATATTTGCAGATGCGGAGGAGTAAGCGCACCGTAAATGCGCTGACGGCTTCGTGCCGGTCAGCTCTGCAGCCGTTTACACGCCCGTAGTGCCTTTTGCTAGCCCGCGTGCCGCTCCAGCCCCCTTATATTGGAGGCGCGCCGTGGGTGTTATCGATCCGCCTTTTCTTGCGTCAAATCTCGCCAGTCCAGCACGTATCGCCAAGGACATCGTCGCAGCGCTTGTCCAGGATCTGAAGCTCCGGCCAGGCGACTTCGTCTATGAGAAGCCGCTGGGCATCGCGTTTGAGGCTCGTGGACTCGCCGTCGAAGATATTTCGGGCGGGTTGGAGCACGCGAAGCAGCGGGGATGGCTCATTTTCGACCCCGTTCAGCGCATCTACACACTGACCCAAGCGGGATTCGC